>NZ_JBEXNC010000002.1:284474-565283 GCF_040610935.1 Lentzea sp. NPDC003310 | reverse complement strand
TGTGGCCCGCTCTTGGCTCGGCTCGTGATGGGACCCCACCGCCAACGCAACCTTCTAAGCAACGGGCAGCCGCTCTACGCAACAGGCGTGCCATCAGCCCGCCCACAGCGCGGACCCCCTGATCAGATTGCCGGGGTCTGGGGCAGAGCCCCAGGGGAAGCACGCAACAGGCGCCCGCCAACGCAAAGGTCGACAAGACGGAACCGGCGCGTCACGAACGCTCACGCAGGCGTCCCCTCGCAAGAAGACCCCCTCGCAACACAACCTACTCAGCCACCCCGACAAGATCGGCGAGGCGACGCCCGTAACCCCCACGTAAGAAGAGACCAGGGAACACCACCCCACGAGAAATGGTTGGATCCACACGTGAGGCACTTCGACCTGGTCATCATCGGCACCGGCTCCGGCAACAGCATCCCGACGGAAGCCATGGCAGGCTGGCAGATCGCCATCCTGGAAAAGGGCACCTTCGGCGGCACCTGCCTGAACGTGGGCTGCATCCCCACCAAGATGTTCGTCCACACCGCGGACCAGGCCGCAGCCCCGGCCAACGCCAAAAAACTCGGCGTGGACGCCCACACGGACGCAGTCCACTGGCCAGAAATCCGCGACCGCATCTTCAACCGCATCGACCCGATCGCCGAGGGCGGCCGCAACTGGCGCGCCAACGAGAACGCGAACGTCACGGTCTACGAGGGCACGGCCCACTTCATCGACGCGCACACGATCGACACCGGCACCGGCGAGCAGATCACCGCCGACCGCATCGTGATCGCAGCCGGCAGCCGTCCGACCGTCCCCGACATCGCGGACCTGGACACTACGGGCTACCACACCAGCGACACGATCATGCGGCTCGACGAGCTGCCCGAGAGCCTGATCATCGTCGGCAGCGGCTTCATCGCCTCCGAGTTCGCGCACGTCTTCAGCAGCTTCGGTGTCAAGGTCACCGTGATCGCTCGCTCGAACCTCCTGCTGCGCCACGAGGACCTGGAGATCGCCGAGCGCTTCACCGAGGTCGCGAAGACCAAGTGGGACGTCCGCCTCAACAGCAAGACGACGCGCGCCGAGAAGACCGACACGGGCGTGCGACTGCACCTCGAGGGTCCGAACGGCGAGGAAACCGTTGAGGCGCAACAGCTCCTCGTCGCGGTCGGCCGCCGGCCCAACACCGACCTCCTCCAGGTCGGCAACGCCGGTGTCGAGACGCACGCCGACGGCCGGGTCAAGGTCGACGAGTACCAGCGCACGAGCCAGCCGCACATCCTCGCGCTGGGCGACATCAGCTCCGACTACCAGCTCAAGCACGTCGCGAACCACGAGTCGAAGGTCGTGCAGCACAACCTGCTGAACCCCGACGACCAGATCAAGTCCGACCACCGGTTCGTGCCGGCCGCCGTGTTCTCCAGCCCGCAGATCGCGAGCGTCGGCCTGACCGAGGAACAGGCCAAGGAGAAGGGAATCCGGTACGTCACCGCGAGCCAGGCCTACGCGTCCATCGCGTACGGCTGGGCGATGGAGGACACGACCGGCTTCGCGAAGCTGATCGCGGACCCGGCCACCGGGCAGCTGCTCGGCGCGCACATCATCGGCCCGCAGGCGTCGACGGTGATCCAGCCGCTGATCCAGGCGATGAGCTTCGGCCTGGACGCGAAGTCCATGGCACGTGGGCAGTACTGGATCCACCCGGCCATGCCCGAACTGCTGGAAAACGCGCTTCTGAACCTTCCGCTGGACTGAAGCCCCCGAACGACAGGGTCTTCCGCCGCTGCCAGAATCCGGCGGCGGCGACCACGATGCAGCGATGACTGACAGAGTCCTCGTCGCGTACACGTCGAAAATCGCCGCCACGGATGAGATCGCCGAGATCATCGGCACCGAGCTCGCCGGCTGCGGACTGAGAGTCTCCGTGCTCCCGGTCGCCGCGGCCGAGTCGCTGCACGGGTTCGGTGCCGTGATCATGGGGGACGCGGCGGCCCGTGACGCGCACCGGTTCGTGAAGCGGCACAGGCTTTCCCTGAAACACACACCGATGTGGCTGTTCCACCGCGGCACACCACCCGTGCCGAACGACGTCACGCGCATGGTCCGCCGGCTCGGTGCCATCGGGCCGGTCAGCTTCGGCGGCGCGGCACCGGACTGGGACCGCGCCAAGGCCTGGGCCCGCTACCTCGCCGACCAGCTCACGGTGCTGCACCGCGGTTTCGCGTCGAACTAGGCCTGCTGGATCCGCACGGTGTTGCCCGCCGGGTCGCGGAACACGCAGTCCCGCGCGCCCCACGGCTGGTCGGTCGGCTCCTGCACGACGTCCGCTCCACCCGCCTGCAGCTTGTCGAACGCGCCGTCGAGATCGGGCGTGGCGAGGTTGATGAACGCGTACGACCCGTTCTCGATCATCTCGGTGATGGCGGTGCGCTGCGACTCGCTCAGCCCCTCGGCCATGGCCGGCGGCTCCAGCACCACGGACGACGCCGCACCGGCGGGCGCGACGGTGATCCAGCGCATCGAGCCTTGGCCGACGTCGGCGCGGACCTCCCAGCCGAGCAGGTCGCGGTAGAACGCGAGCGAGGCGTCGGGGTCGGTGTGCGGCAGGAACGTGGCGTGAATGGTGATGTCCATGCCGGCAACGCTAGGACCGGCGCGAACGCGTCGCTTCTCGATTCCTGACCGACTGCCGGGACTACACGTAGCGGGGACGCCCGGCGATCATGCCGAGCGCGGTCAGCGCGGCCAGCAGCACGAGCTGCAGCGTGAGCGACACGGTCCAGGTGCCGGTGGCCTCGCGCAGCACGCCGAACGCGAACGGCCCGGACGCGGCGATCAGGTAGCCGAGGCTCTGCGCCATCGCCGAGAGCCGGGCGGTGTCCGAAGTGGACTTGGTGCGCAGCGACATCACCAGCAGCGCCAGCGGGAACATGCCCATGCCGAACCCGATCAGCACCACCCACAGCCCCGGCGCCGCGGCGGGCGCCACCAGCATCCCGAGCATGCCCGCGAACGACAGCACGCCCAGCGCCAGCACCATCGGCGCCTGGCTCGAGAACCGGGCCGCGATCGGCGGCACGAAGAGGCTGACCGGCACGCTCAGCAGCATCGAGACCGCGAGCAGCATGCCGGCGGTGTTCCGGTCGACGCCCGAGTCGACGAGCATCGCGGGCAGCCAGCCCATGACGGTGTAGGCGAACAGCGACTGGAGCCCGAAGAACACCGTGATCACCCACGCCAGCGGGCTGCGCAGCAGCGAGCGCTTCTCGGCGGGAGCGGCCGAGCGCACCACGGAGGCGGCCTCACCGTGCCGCGCCCCGGCGAACCACACGACGAGGGCACCCAGCGACAGCAACGCCCACGCGCCGACAGCGAGGCGCCACGACCCGAGCCAGTCCTCCAGCCGGGGCGTCAGCGCGGCGGCCAGGGCCGCGCCCGCGGCCAGAGCGCCCGTGTACACACCGGTGATCAGGCCGACCTTCGTCGGGAAGGAAGCTTTCACCACCACCGGGATCAGCACGTTGGACACCGCGATGCCCGCGCACGCGATGAAGGTGCCGCCCAGCACGACCCACGGACCGTCGATCACGCGCAGCACGAGGCCGAGCGTGAGCACCCCCAGTGACAATCCGATCGCGCGAGCCATGCCGAGGCGGCGACCCAGCCAGGGGGCCGCGAACGCCGCGAAGCCGAAACAAAGAGCCGGAACGGCCGTCAGCGCGCTGGTCCAAGCGGCCGAAACCCCCAGGGCGGCGCGGACATCCCCGAGCACCGAGGCCAGACTGGTCACCGCCGGACGGAGATTCGCGGCAGCGAGGGCGACCCCGATCGCGAGCACCGTGGACCCGACCAGCGGAACGTGACGATTGATGACGACCGTCACCCTGCGACCTGGATCGGTGGCAGTCTGTGCGGCAAGAGTCGTCTGCTTCATCGTCACGCGCACCACTATCGCAGACGTAGGATGTTCGGATGAAAGGATGACGCTGTGCCGTTGGCCACTACCCGGCGGGCGGGTCTCGTCGACCAGGTGATCGAGCAGATGCGCGGCGCGATCACGACTGGTGAATGGCCCGTCGGGCAGCGCATCCCGCCCGAGCCCGAGCTCGTCACCGCGCTCGGGGTGGGGCGGAACACGGTCCGCGAGGCCGTGCGCGCGCTCTCCCACGCCGGTTTGCTGGAGGTGCGGCAGGGCGACGGCACGTTCGTCCGCGCGACCAGCGAGATCTCCGGCGCGGTCCGCCGCATGTGCGGGACCGAGCTGAAGGAGGTGCTCCAGGTCCGCCGCACCCTCGAGATGGAGGGCGCGCGCCTGGCCGCGAAGCACCGCACGGACGCCGAACTGGCTCGCCTCACCGAGTTGCTGAGCAAGCGCGACGCGGCGATGGAGGCCGAGCAGTGGGCCGAGGTGATCGAGCACGACACCGCGTTCCACGTGCTGCTCGTCCAGTGCTCCCACAACACGCTTCTAGCCGAGCTCTACCAGGGCTTGACCGAGGCGGTCAAAGCTTCGGTGGCGGCTTCTGTCGACACCAGCCAGCCTGGTCGGGACCAGGTGTCGCACACCGGGCTGCTGCACGCGGTCCGCGACGGTGACCAGGAAAAGGCGGCGATCGAGGCAGGCGGGTTCTTCGAGGAGCTGATCGAGAAGTTCTGCTGAAACGCGGACAAAGGCTGTCCGCACGAGCTCATAGCGTGGGGGCCATGGAGATCACGCCGTTCCGCATCGAGATCCCTCAGGCCGAGGTCGACGACCTCCGGGCACGGCTCGCGAACACCCGCTGGCCGGAGGAGGACCTCCCAGGCGTCGGCTGGTCGTACGGCATCCCGCTGAGCTACCTCCGCCCGCTCGCCGAGTACTGGCGCGACGGGTTCGACTGGCGCGCGCAGGAAGAACGGCTGAACTCCTACCCGCAGTTCACGACGGAGGTCAGCGGGCAGCGCATCCACTTCCTGCACGTCCGCTCGGCCAACCCGGACGCCACCCCGCTGCTGCTGATCCACGGCTGGCCCGGCTCGGTCGTCGAGTTCCTCGACGTCATCGAGCCGCTCTCGCAGGACTTCCACCTCGTCATCCCGTCGATCCCCGGGTTCGGCTTCTCCGGCACGGTGAAGAAGCCGGGCTGGAACGTCCTGCGCGTCTCGTGGGCGTTCGCGAAGCTGATGGAGGGGCTCGGCTACGACCGCTACGGCACGCAGGGCGGCGACTGGGGTTCCGGCATCGCGCAGGAGATCGGCCGCGTGTTCCCCGAGCAGGTCATCGGCGTGCACGTGAACATGCTGCAGACCTTCCGGCCGCAGGGCGTCAACGACCTGAGCGCCGAGGAACTGCGCGCGCTGGAGTCCCTCGACCACTACCAGAAGGAGCTCTCCGGCTACATGCACCTGCAGCGCAGCCGGCCGCGCACGCTGTCGTACGCGCTGACGGACTCCCCGGTCGGGCAGCTCGCGTGGATCGCGGAGAAGTTCCACGACTGGACCGACAACGAGGGCGCGCCCGAGGACGCGGTGGACCGCGACCAGATGCTGACCAACGTGTCGATCTACTGGTTCACCGGCACGGCGGGCTCGTCGGCGGCGCTGTACAAGGAGCAGTCGGCGTCCTGGGGCAACCAGCAGCCGTCGACCGTGCCGACCGGGGTCGCGGTCTTCCCGCACGACCTCAGCCTGCCGGTGCGCTCGCTCGCGGAGAAGACGATCCCGTCGATCGTGCACTGGACGGAGTTCGACCGCGGCGGCCACTTCGCCGCGATGGAGGAGCCGGACCTGTTGGTCCAAGACATCAGGAAGTTCTTCGGATCGCTGTGAGCACAACACTTTCGAACCGCACCCTCAACCGCACGCTGCTCGCGCGGCAGCTGTTGCTGGAGCGCACGTCCATGCCGATCGTGGACGCCGTCGAGCACCTCGGCGGCCTCCAGGCCCAGGCCCCGATCCCGCCCTACCTCGCACTGTGGGCCCGCCTCAAGCCGTACAAGGTCGACGCGCTGAGCAAGCTCATCATCGACCGCTCGTTGGTCCGGATGACGTTGTGGCGCGGCACCTTGCACCTGATCAGCGCGAACGACGTCTACCTGATGCGCACGGCGTTGCAGCCCGAGCTGAACAAGTGGGCGAAGATCGTGATGCCGCCCGCCACCCGCGTCGAGATCGACCTGGAGAAGCTCGCGCGGATCACCCGCGAGTACATCGACGCCGAACCGCGCACGGTCGCGGAGATCGGCGCGCACCTCGAGGAGCACTTCCCCGAGGCCAAGGCGCGCGAGATGTCCACGCAGGCGCAGATGCTGGTGCCGATGATCCAGGTGCCGCCGCGCGGGATCTGGGGCGTGGGCGGCATCCCGCAGAACGTCGCGATGGCGTCGTGGCTCGGCCGGGAGCTTCCGGAGAAGGCGGCCGTGCCGGAGCTGATCCAGCGGTACCTGCGCGCGTTCGGGCCGGCGACGCTCGCGGACATGCAGGCCTGGTCCCGGCTGATCGGGCTGAAGGCGCACGCGGCCGACCTGGACCTGGTCGAGTACAAGAACGAGGCCGGGAAGGTGCTGCTGGACGTGCCGGACGGCGTGATCGTGCCCGAGGACGTCCCGGCACCCGCGCGGCTGCTGCCCGCGTTCGACAACGTGCTGCTCGGGCACGCCGACCGGCAGCGGATCATGAGCGAGGACGCGCGGTCGCGGTGGGGGGCGGTGCGCAACGGCGTGTTCCCGCCGACGTTCCTCGTGGACGGGTTCCTGCGCGGCACCTGGAACGTCGTGGAGACCAAGGACACCGCGACGCTCACGATCGAGCCGTACTCCAAGACGTTCAAGAAGGACCTGGCCGGGGTGATCCGCGAGGCCAAGGCGGTGCTCAAGGTGATGGCGCCCAAGAAGGTCCACGTGGTCGCCGCGCCCTAGGCGATCTCCCTGATCACGTCGAGCGTCGCGGTGATGGCGGGCCTGCGCGAGGCCTGGGTCCGCCACACCGCGTACAGCCGGCGCGTGGGCGTGGGGCGCAGCGGCACGATCTTGACGTTGTCCGGCACTTCTCCCCTGCCGAGCCGCGGGATGAGCGCGACGCCGATCCCCTTGGCCAGCAACGCCATCTGCGTGTGGTACTCGCTGATCCGGTACGCCACCACCGGTTCGATGCCCGCGCCGTGGAACGTCCGCTCCAGCCAGTCGAAGCAGATCGACCCCTCGACCTGGCAGATCCACCGCTCACCCGCGAGGTCGACCGGTTCGAGGAACTCCTTGCGCGACAACGGGTTCGAGTCCGGCACCAGCACCTCGGCGACGTCCTCGCCGATGAACTCGCGGGACAGCGACTCCGGCACGGGCAACGGCGTGTTGGCCCAGTCGTGCACGATCGCGAGGTCGAGTTCGCCGCGGGCGACGGCCTCGGTGGCGTAGGGCGGGTCGATCTCGGTGAGCCGCACGTCGAGCCCCGGGTGCTGGTCGGCGAGGCGCACCAGGACGTCCGGCAGCAGGCCGCGGGAGGCCGTGGCGAACGCGCCGATGCACAACCGGCCGATCGCGGCGCCGCGTTGCTCCTCCAGCGCCACCTCGGCTTCCTCGACGAGCTTCAGCACCTGGCCGGCGGTCTCGGCGAGCAGGCGGGCGGCGTCGGTCAGGCGGACGCCCCGGCCGGCGCGTTCCAGCAGCGTGGTGCGGGTCTCGCGTTCGAGCTTGGCGATCTGCTGCGACACCGCGGACGGTGTGTAGCCGAGCACGTCCGCGGCGGCGCCGACCGTGCCGTGGGTCGCGATGGCGTGCAGGGCCTTCAGCCTGCCGAGATCAAGCATGTAGCGATGCTAAACCCATCAGGTTAGAAAGCGGAACTGGTGCTAAATAGTTCGCACGGCGCAAGCTTGGTCGCATGAGTCCCCGTCACGTCCTGCTCGCCGTCCTGGTCGCCGCCATCTGGGGCTTCAACTTCGTGGTGCTCAAGGTCGGCCTGGACGAGTTCCCGCCGATCCTGTTCTCCGCGCTGCGGTTCCTCGCGGCGGCCGTGCCCGCGATCTTCTTCGTCGGACGGCCGTCGGTCGCCTGGCGCTGGATCATCGCGGTCGGGCTGGTGCTCGGCGTCGCGAAGTTCAGCTTCCTGTTCGTCGGTCTCAAGGTGGGCATGCCCGCCGGGCTGGGCTCGCTGGTGCTGCAGAGCCAGGTGATCTTCACGACCGCGTTCGCGGCCGTCGTGCTGCACGAGCGCCCCAGGCCCGTGCAGGTCACCGGCATCGCGCTGGCGATCGGCGGGATCGGGCTGATCGCGTGGGACTACGGGATCTCGTCGCCGTTGCTCGGATTCGCGCTGGTGGTCATCGCGGCGGCGTGCTGGGGCGTGTCGAACGTGCTCATGCGCTACGCGCGGCCGACCGACACGCTGCGGTTCATGGTCTGGGTGAGCGCGGTCGCCGTGCTGCCGCTGTTCGGGCTGTCGGCGCTGACCGAGGACATGAGCGCGCTCGGCCGCCTCGACTGGTCCGGTGCCGCCTCGGTCGGGTACGTCGCGTGGATCTCGACCCTGCTCGGCTTCGGCATCTGGGGGTTCCTGCTGCGCCAGTACGAGTCGTCGGTCGTGGCGCCGTACTCGTTGCTGGTGCCGGTGTTCGGGATCTTCTCGGCCTGGGCGTTCCTCGGTGAGGACCTCTCCGCGGTGCAGCTCGCGGCCGGCGGCCTGGTGCTGGCGGGCCTCGCTATCCCGCAGTTGCTGGGGCGCCGGGCGGCACGAACGGAAGTCCTGCCGGAGCCCCTCGTTCCAGCAGGTCGATGACGGCCTTGGTGTCGAGGTGATCGGCGACCAGGTCGCCCAGCAGGTCCAGCTGGGCCTCGCGGGCGGCCTGGAAGCTCACCTCACCCGGCTCGAAGTCGCGGCCCGCGCGATCGGCGGCCCAGAGCAGGAACTTCCGCCGGAACGCGTCGTTCTCCAGCAGACCGTGCCAGTGCGTGCCGAGCACGCGATCGGTCTGTGCGCCCTCGTCGCCGACGAGCGGCCGTTCAGCGTTGCGCACAACCTGGCCGTGATGGATCTCGTAGCCGGTGACGGGCTCGTCCCACGCGACGTCCGACGGGGTGGCGAGGGTTTTCTTTGGTTGGAAGCGGATGTCGACGTTGAGGAGGCCGAGGCCGTCGACCGTGCCGCTGCCCGATTCCACGTCGTCCTCGATGCGGCGCGACAGCATCTGGAAGCCGCCGCAGATGCCGAGCACCGGCCCGTCGAAGCGCTGGATCGCCTGCGCCAGACCGGTTTCCCGCAGCCAGGCGAGGTCGGACACGGTGGCCTTGGAGCCGGGCAGCACGACCAGGTCCGCGTCCTCCAGCCGGGACGGCTCGGTCACGAACCGCACGGACACACCGGGTTCGCACGCCAGCGCCTCGACGTCCGTGGCGTTCGAGATGCGCGGCAACCGGATCACGGCGACCCGCAGCCAGTCGCGTTGCGGAGGCTGCGGGCGGCCGATCACGCCGTCGGCGTTGTAGGACAACGAGTCCTCGGCGTCGAGCCACAGTTCCTCGCGCCACGGCAGCACGCCGAGCACCGGCCGTCCGGTCAACGCCCTGAGCTGGTTCAGCCCCGGTTCGAGGAGTCGTTCGTCACCGCGGAACTTGTTCACGACGAAGCCCGCGATCAACGCCTGGTCCGCCGCGTCCAGCACCGCGACCGTGCCGAAGAGGTGCGCGAACACCCCACCGCGGTCGATGTCGCCGACCACGAGCACCGGCAGGTTCGCCTTCGTCGCGAGCCCCATGTTCGCGATGTCGTTCGCCCGCAGGTTGATCTCGGCCGGCGAGCCCGCACCCTCGCAGATCACGACCTCGTGGTCGCGCCGCAGTTCCTCCAAAGTGGACAGCACGGTGCCGAGCAGCTGCTGCTTGCGCTCGCGGTAGCTCAGCGCGGACACCTCACCGACCGCCTGCCCGAGCACGACGACCTGGGAGGTGCGATCACTGCCGGGCTTGAGCAGCACGGGGTTGAACCGGACGCTGGGCTCCTGGAACGCCGCCCGCGCCTGCAGCGCCTGCGCCCGCCCGATCTCGCCGCCGTCGAGCGTGACGAACGAGTTGTTCGACATGTTCTGGGCCTTGAACGGCACGACGTCGACCCCCTGGCGTGCCAGAAAGCGGCACAGCCCGGCTACCAGGACGCTCTTGCCCGCGTCGGAGGTCGTCCCACAGATCAACATCGCGCCCCGCATGGACGCCAATGCTGCCATCATCACCCCCATGGTCTCCGTCGTGCTCATGCACAGCCCGTTCCTCGGCCCGTCGAGCATGCGCCCGCTCGCCGACGAACTGGCCTCGGACGGGGTGGCCGTCCTGCTCGTCGACCTGCAGATGACGGTCAACGAGGCCCCGGTGCACCAGCGGCTGATCGGCGCGTTCGCCGACGCCCTGGAGGACTCCGGTGTCGCCGGCCCGCTGGTGCTCGTGGGGCACAGCGGGGCGGGGCCGTTGCTCCCTGCGTTCGCCGACGCGTTGGAGCTCGAGGTCGCCGGGCTCGTGTTCCTCGACTCGGATCTGCCCACGCCGGGGAAGGCGTGGCGCGACACCGTCGATCCGGCGTTGGTGCGGTCGGTGAAGGCGTCGGTGCGGGATGGGCGGTTGCCTCGGTGGGATCGGTGGTTTGAGTCGGATCCGTTGCGGCTTGTGCCAGCTGGGTTGCGGGAGGAGATGCGGGATGAGGCGCCTGAGGTGCCTTGGGAGTTCATGAAGGAGCAGCGGCCCAGTGTGGAGTGGGCTGGGGCTTGTGGGTATGTGCTGTTGTCGCCTGTTTATGAGGAGGCGGCGGTGGCGGCGGAGGGGTTGGGGTGGCCGGTTGAGCGGGTGGAGTCGCATCATCTGGCGGCCGCTACTTCGCCTTCGGCGGTGGCGGGGGCGCTTCGGTCGGTGATCGGGCGGTTGTGACGGCGTGCGGGTGCGGTTGCGTGCGTCCCGTTGCGTTCCAGCGGGGTGGGTTGCGTTGGGTTGGTTCCCGTCACCTTGCGAGGGTGGTCACGCGGGTCGGGACGATGTAGTGGGTTGCGATCGGGGCTTGACTTCGGGGCCCTTGCGAGGCGCTGGTCGGCCTTTTAAAGCCGGGCTGAAAAGCGCCCGGCCGATCCGCGAGGGATAGCACCTCGCACCCAAAGTCAAGCCCCGATCGCCAGCGAGTGGGCTTATCGCCTCGCAGCGCGTCGAGGTTCAGACGGCTCGCTTCGCATCGCCACACCGGGCTGCGTGCGTAGTTGGCCTTCGTCGTCGGCTGTCCGGCTGGCACCGCGCGCCGGGCTTGCGTCGTGGTTGGCGTGCGTGGGCGAGTGCGGTTGGCACCGCGCGCCGGGCTTGCGTCGTGGTTGCCGCGCGAGGGCGGGTGCGGTTGGCACCGCGCGCCGGGCCTGCATCGTGGTCAGCAGACCGTGAGGATCTCCGAGCCCGTGTCCGTCACTACGATCGTGTGCTCGAACTGAGCGGTCCAGCTCTTGTCCTTCGTGGTGACGGTCCAGCCGTCGTCCCACATCTCGCCCTCGAAGTTTCCGAGCGTGATCATCGGCTCGATCGTGAACGTCATGCCCGGTTCGAGGACGGTCTTCACCGACGGCTCGTCGTAGTGCAGGACGACCAGTCCGCTGTGGAACGTGCGGCCGATGCCGTGGCCCGTGAAGTCGCGCACCACGCCGTAGTTGAACCTGTTCGCGTACGCCTCGATGACTCGGCCTACCACGTTGAGTTCGCGGCCTGGCTTCACGGCCTTGATGGCGCGCATCGTGGCCTCGTGGGTGCGCTCTACGAGGAGCTTGGCCTCCTCGGAGACGTTGCCCGCGAGGAAGGTCGCGTTGGTGTCGCCGTGCACGCCGCCGATGAACGCCGTCACGTCGATGTTCACGATGTCGCCGTCCTCGACGACCGTGCTGTCCGGGATGCCGTGGCAGATGACCTCGTTCAGCGAGGTGCAGCACGACTTCGGGAAGCCTCGGTAGCCGAGCGTCGACGGGTATGCGCCGTTGTCGCACAGGAACTCGTGCGCCACCGCGTCGATCTCGTCCGTCGTCACGCCGGGCACGACGACCTTGCCCGCCTCCTGCAGAGCTTGGGCAGCCAGGCGGCCCGCGATCCGCATGGCCTCGATGATCTCCGGCGTCTGCACCCACGGGTCGGTGCCGCGCTGCGGCGCGGGCTTGTCGACGTACTCGGGGCGCACGATGCGCGAGGGCACCTGACGCCGCGGAGATTGCACACCGGGTTGCAGCGGAGCACGAACAGCCATGCTCCCCAGATTAGCCTTGCGCGCGTTCCACGCTCTGAACGCGGTCCTCGGCACGAGGCTCGGGCACGCGCGGTGCGGGTAACAAGATGCCCGCACGGATCAGGCGCTCACGCGTCGTCAGGTCTTTTGTCTTGCTCATCACGGCACCGCCTTGAGGAACCTCACCGCCACATCCACGGCTGGAGTCGAAGTTTCTCCGCTGAGCACCAGGGTCGCGAACGCGAGATCGCCCCGGTAGCCCATGAACCACCCGTGTGAGTGCACGCCGTCACCGAACTGTGCGGTACCAGTCTTGCCGCGCACGTCTCCGTACGGCTTGAGTTGCGGTGCAGTGCCGTAGTCGACGACCTCGCGCATCATCTGGCGCACCGGGTCGAGGGCGGCCGCGGGAGGTCCGGCGGGCTGTTTGTCCGCTTTGGTCTCCTTGCCGCGCACCAGTTGCGGCACCGGCATCGTGCCCTTCGCGATGGACGCCGACACGAGCGCCATGCCGAACGGCGAGGCGAGGACCTTGCCCTGGCCGAACGAGTCCTCGGCCCGCTCCACCACGTCGGTCGCGGCGGGCACGGAGCCGGTGATCGTGGTCAGGCCGGGGATGTCGAAGTCGACGCCGAGGCCCAGCGACAGCGCGGAGTTCGTCAGCAGGTCGGCCGGCATGTCGACGGCGAGCTGCGCGAACGTCGTGTTGCAGGAGAACGCGAACGCCGACCGCAGCGGGATGGTGCCCTTGTCGAACTCGCTGGAGTTCGGCACGATCCGCCGGCCGTCGATGGTCGTCTTGCCGGGGCACGGCAGCGGCGTCTCGGCGGTGACCTTGCCCGACTGGATCGCGGCCAGCGCCGAGACCGCCTTCATCGTGGAGCCCGGCGGGAAGCGGCCGGTCAGGGCCAGCGCGCCCTGGGCGTCGGCCGGGTCGTTCTGCGCGACGGCCAGGATGTCGCCGGTCGAGGGCTGGATCGCGACGAGGATCGTGGGCTGCGCGACCGGTTCGACGGCGTCCTCGGCGGCGGCCTGGACCGCGCGGGACAGCGCGACGTTCACGGCCTTGGCGGGCTCGGGGGCCTTCGAGTGCAGTTCCTCGACCTCGGTGCCCTGGGCGTCGACCGTGCTGACGCGGAAGCCCGCGTTGCCCGCGATCTCGTTCTCCATGAGCTTGCGCACGGCGGGCAGCACCTGCGAGCCGAAGTTGCGGCTCGGGGCGAGCAGCGACGTCTGCGAGCTGAACCGCACGCCCGGCAGCTCGTAGATCAGCGGCTTCGCCGACTGGTAGTCCGCGTCCCGCAGCGCCGCGACCTGGTAGGCCTGGCCCTCCGGGGTCTTGCCCGCGCCATCGGTGATGGACTGCTGGGTGATGTTCTTGTCGAACGGGTTCAGCGCGTCCGCGAGGGCCTTGGTGACGGCTCCGAGGTCACCGGCCTCCTTCGCGACCAGCAGGACGGAGACGACGCGCTCAGGGGCGAGCAACGGGGTGCCGTCGCGGTCGAGCACCGGTGCCGGGTCCGGGGTGAGCTCGGTGAGCTTCACCGACTGCTGCGGCGTGAGCTTCGGATGCGCCACGGACGGTGCCCAGTGCACCTTCCAGGTGTCGCCCTCCTGGCGCACGTCGAACTTCGTCGGGTAGGTCCAGTGGCGGTTCTTGCCGAGGTTCCAGTCGAACGTGACGGACGCCTCGGACGCCAGCTCCCCGTTCTTGCGGATCTGGTCGACCTTGGTGCTCAGCCCCTCCGGCTTGAGCGCGCCGCGGAACTTGTCCAGGGTCTCCTTGGCGTCGGCCGGGTTGTCGGTCATCCCGGCCGCGCCCTGCACGTCACCGGACGCGAGCTTGGCCAGGAAGTCGTTGGTGATCTCCGGAGCCCCCGGTTCCGACTCGAACAGCCCACAGCCGCTCACCGTCAGCAGGACCACCGTGATCGTCGCGAGAAGGCGCACCCGCGCGAGTATGCCAACTCAGAAGAGGACGGTGGCGTATTGCCCGACTTGTTCGAATCCGATCCGGCGGTAGGCGGCCTGCGCCACGTGGTTGTAGCCGTTGACGTAGAGGCTCGCCGTGCGGTTGAGCACCCTGGTCAGGCGGTCGGCGACCGCGGCCGTGCCCGCCGTGCCGATGCCCTCGCCGCGCCGGTCCGGGCGGACCCAGACGCCCTGGATCTGGCCGACCTTGCTCGACATCGCGCCGATCTCGGCCTTGAAGACGACCTCGCCGTTCTCGAACCGCGCGAACGCCCGGCCCGCGGCGATCAGCTCGGACACCCGCGCCCGGTAGCCCGCGCCGCCGTCCTCGGCGCACGGGTCGATGCCGACCTCCTCGATGAACATCGAGATGGCGGCGGGCAGGTAACGGCCCAGCTCGCTGGGGCGGACCTGGCGGACCTGCGGGTCCGGCGTGATCTTCGGGGCCGTCGAGATGGCCATCAGCGGCTGGTCGCCGCGCACCTCGCGGGCGGGTCCCCAGTCGGGCTGCAGCTCGTCCCACAGCGTCAGGACCTGCTCGGCGGGGCCGACGAGGCTCGAGCACATGCGGCCCCGGCGGCGGGCGCGGTCGGCGAACATGCGCATGGCCGCCGCGCTGCCCTTGAGCGGGATCAGGTTCGGCCCGGAGAAGCAGAGCCCCTCGACCCTGCCCCGGATCGGCTTGGAGTCGGAGCCCCACATCTCGCCGCCCAGGCGCCACGGGTCGAGACCGGCGACCTCCACCCTTGCCGCGACCATGCACGCGGCCACGGGGTCGGCGTCGAACACCCCGCGCACGTCGATCAGGTCGCGCTCGTCGAGAACGCGCGCTCCGGCCAGCCTCAGCACGTCACCTAGCGTGCCAGATGGACCGTGTGGAGAACATCAGCCAACAGTGCTCTGTGCCTGGACACGCAGTGAGGGGCCCGTCTCGTTTCGAGACAGACCCCTCACGCGGTGTGATGACTAGCCGACCGTGACGGCCGGGGACTCGCCCTCGACCGGTTCCATCTCCTCGGCGAGGCGCATGGCCTCCTCGATGAGGGTCTCCACGATCGCGTGCTCGGGCACGGTCTTGATGACCTTGCCCTTGACGAAGATCTGGCCCTTGCCGTTGCCGGACGCGACACCCAGGTCGGCCTCGCGGGCCTCGCCGGGGCCGTTCACGACGCAGCCCATGACGGCGACGCGCAGCGGCACCTCCATGCCCTCCAGACCGGCCGTGACCTGCTCGGCGAGCGTGTACACGTCGACCTGGGCGCGGCCGCACGACGGGCAGGAGACGATCTCCAGCTTGCGCGGGCGCAGGTTGAGCGACTGGAGGATCTGGTGGCCGACCTTGATCTCCTCGACCGGCGGGGCGGACAGCGACACCCGGATGGTGTCGCCGATGCCCTGGCGCAGCAGCGCGCCGAACGCGACGGCCGACTTGATGGTGCCCTGGAAGGCGGGGCCGGCCTCCGTGACGCCCAGGTGCAGCGGGTAGTCGCACTGCTCGGCCAGCAGCTCGTACGCGCGCACCATGACCACGGGGTCGTTGTGCTTGACGGAGATCTTGATGTCGTGGAAGTCGTGCTCCGCGAAGAGCGAGGCCTCCCACATCGCCGACTCGGCCAGCGCCTCGGGCGTGGCCTTGCCGTACTTGGCGAGCAGGCGCGGGTCGAGCGAACCGGCGTTGACGCCGATCCGGATCGGGGTGCCGTGGTCCTTGGCGGCGGCCGCGATCTCCTTCACCTGGTCGTCGAACTTGCGGATGTTGCCCGGGTTGACCCGGACAGCGGCACAACCGGCCTCGATGGCGGCGAAGACGTACTTCGGCTGGAAGTGGATGTCGGCGATCACCGGGATCTGGGACTTCTTGGCGATCGCCGGCAGCGCGTCCGCGTCGTCCTGCGAGGGGCAGGCGACCCGGACGATGTCGCAGCCGGACGCGGTGAGCTCCGCGATCTGCTGCAACGTCGCGTTGACGTCCGACGTGAGCGTCGTCGTCATCGACTGGACGGAGACGGGGAACTCGCTGCCGACACCGACGTTGCCGACCATCAGCTGCCTGGTCTTGCGTCGCTCCGACAGCACCGGCGGCGGCAGTGCCGGCATTCCGAGCATCACGCCGTCACTCATGGGTTGTGCACCTTTCCGTGGATCACTATTGCAACCTGATCGGGTTGACGATGTCTGCGGTCACGGTCAGCAGCGTGATGGCGCCGCCGATGAAGATGACCACGTAGGTGAGCGGCAACAGGCGCATGTAGTTGACCGGGGCGCCGGCGGGCTTGCCGCGCAGCTTCCTCAACCAGTCTCGCACCCGTTCGTAGAGGTTGACGGCGATGTGACCACCGTCAAGCGGTAGCAGGGGCAGGAGGTTGAACACACCGACGAAGAAGTTCAGGCCCGCCAGCATAAGGATGAAGAACGCCCACAGGCCGCGTTCGGCCGCGTCACCACCCAGCCGTGACGCACCCACCACCGAGATGGGCGTGTCCAGGTCTCGCTCTCCGCCGCCGATGGCCTTCACGACGGCCGGGATGCGCTCCGGGAAGCGCATGAGGCCCTTCCAGGTGTTCACGAACATGTCGCCGGTGAACGCGATGGACGCCGGGACCGCGGCGAGCGGGCTGTACTCGAAGTTCTGCTGCCAGGTGACGCCGATGGCGCCGACCTCCTTGACCTCGCGGCCGCCCTTGCCGTCGAGCACCTCGCGGGTGACCTGCGGCACGTTCACCGTGAGCGCGAGCTCCTCGCCGCCGCGCTTGACCTTGAACTCGGTCGGGCCGCTCAGGTCACGGGTGATCTTGAGCATCTCGGACCACGTCGAGATCGGCTTGCCCGCGATGGCCGTGACCTCGTCGCCGGGCTGCAGGCCCGCGTCCTTGGCCGGGGCCGGGGCGCCGGGCTGGCACGGCGCGGTGAGGCCGACGGTGTGGTCCTGCACGCACGGGGTGATCTCGGCGAGGACCGGCAGGTCCTTGTTGTTCGGCAGGCCGAGCGACATCGCGAGGAACAACAGGATGATGAAGCCGACGATGAAGTGCGTGATCGAGCCCGCGGCGAGCACGACGACGCGCTTCCACACCTTCTGGTTGTAGAAGGCGCGCTTGCGGTCGTCCGGGTGCACGTCCTCGAGCGCGGTCATGCCGGTGATCTCGCAGAAACCGCCGGCCGGGATCGCCTTCAGGCCGTACTCGGTCTCGCCCTTGCGGAACGAGAAGAGCTTCGGGCCGAAGCCGATGAAGTAGCGGGTGACCTTCATGCCGAAGGCCTTCGCGGTCAGCAGGTGCCCGAACTCGTGCAGCGCGATCGAGACCGCGATGCCGAACGCGAACAACAGCACCCCGAGGATGTTGATGAATGTGTTCACGAGAAGTTCAGTTCCTTCCAACCAGCTCGCGGGCACGTGCGCGTGCCCAGTCCTCGGCGGCCAGGACCTCCGCGACGTCCGCGGGGTCGTTCTGCCATTGGTTCGCCTCGCCGAGAACCTGGCCGATGGTGTCCACGATCGACAGGAACGACGTGTGGCCGGCGACGAAGGAGGCGAGCGCCTCCTCGTTCACGGCGTTGTAGATCGCAGGAAGGCATCCGCCCGCGGTGCCCGCCTGCCGCGCGAGCTCGACCGCCGGGAACGTGACGCTGTCGAGCGGCTCGAACGTCCACGAGGTGGCGGTGTCAAAGGTACAGGCGGGCGCGGCGCCGGGTACGCGCTCGGGCCAGCTGAGGCCGAGCGAGATCGGCAGGCGCATGTCCGGAGGCGACGCCTGCGCGAGCGTCGAGCCGTCCGTGAAGGTGACCATCGAGTGAATGATGGACTGAGGGTGCACCACGACGTCGATGCGGTCGTACGGGACCCCGAACAACAGGTGCGCCTCGATCACCTCGAGGCCCTTGTTGACCAGGTTGGCCGAGTTGATGGTGACGACCTGCCCCATGGACCAGGTCGGGTGCGCCATCGCCTCCTGCACGGTGACCGATTCGAGGTCTTCGCGAACTTTGCCCCTGAATGGGCCACCTGATGCCGTGATGACCAGTTTGTGCACTTCGTTCTCGGTGCCGCCGCGCAGACACTGCGCGAGCGCCGAGTGCTCGGAGTCGACCGACACGATCTGACCGGGCTTCGCCGCCCCCAGCACGAGCGGCCCGCCCGCGATGAGCGACTCCTTGTTAGCGAGCGCCAGCGTCGCCCCGGTCTCGAGCGCCTTGAGCGACGGCTCCAGTCCCCTGGACCCGTCCATGCCGTTGAGGACGACGTCCGCCGGACACGCCTCGATCAGGTCGACCATGCTGGTCAGCGTCCTGACGCCGGGCACCTCGGCCCCGTTGGCCACGGCGACGGTGGTCACGCCGAACTCGGCGGCCTGCTCTGCCAGCAGGTCGAGCTGACGTCCGCCGGCGCCGAGCCCGACCACCTGGAAGCGGTCGCGGTTCCGCCGGATGACGTCGAGCGCCTGGGTGCCCACCGAGCCGGTCGACCCCAGGATCAGGACAGTGCGTGGAGTACTCATCGCCCCTCATTGTTCCGGAGAGTGCCTGAGAGCCTCGGCACAGCCCGTTACTTTGATAACGGAGTGGTTTTGGAGGTGTGAAGTCGCCAGATCGAGGGCATTCCTGCGTCGTCAAGTCGTTGGAAGGAGACTCTCCGTGGGCATCCTCGGATGGATCGTGCTCGGCCTCCTGGCCGGAGCAATCGCCAAGGCGATCATGCCGGGCAAAGACCCGGGTGGAATCATCATCACGATGCTGATCGGCATCGTTGGCGCGATCCTGGGCGGTTTCATCGGATCCGCCGTCTTCGCGACCGACCTCGGCTCGTTCTTCGATCTCCGGACGTGGCTGCTGGCCATCCTCGGATCGTTGATCCTGCTGGGCATCTACCGCCTGGTGACCGGTCGGCGAACCCACGCTTAGCCGCGCGAGATGTTGACGGCCGTCCGGGTGACACCCGGACGGCCGTTCTTCGTTTTCAGTTCGCGATGCCCGCGTCCCGCGCCAGTAGAGCCGCCTGCACCCGGTTCGTCAGCCCCAGCTTCGCGAGCAGCCGCGACACGTACGTCTTCACCGTCGCCTCCGACATGTGCAGCTTCGCGCCCACATCGGCGTTCGACATCCCCTGCCCGAGCAGCGCGAGCACCTCCACCTCGCGGTCGGTCAGCCCCTCGACGGCCTTCTGCGCCTCCTGCCGCTTCGGCTGCCCGGACGTCGCCACCATCCCCACGACGCGAGACGTCACCATCGGCGACAGATACGCCTCACCGTTGTGCACCGCGCGCACGGCCCGTAGCAGTTCCTCGGGCGCGGAGTCCTTCAGCAGGAATCCCGCCGCACCGTCCGAGAGCGCGCGCACGATGTTGTCGTCCTCACCGAACGTCGTCAGCATGACGACCCGCACGGACGGCGCGACCACACGAAGCTCCTTGGCGCACGCGAGGCCGTCCATGCGCGGCATGCGGATGTCGAGCACCGCCACGTCGACCCGGCGTTCGCGCACGATCTGCACCGCCTCGCGGCCGTCGCCGGCCTCCGCCACGAGCTCGATGTCGTCGGCGGTGCCGAGGATGGCCTTGATGCCCGCACGCATCAACGGCTCGTCGTCGGCGATGAGCACCCGGATCATGAACCTGTCCTCTGCACGTGGATCTTCTTCTCGACCAGCTTGCCGTCCCGGAAGCAGAAACGCACCACCCTGGTGCCCTTCGCGAGGTACGACTGCTCGTCGGTGATGTGGTAGACGCAGCGCGCGCCTTCGGGCTCGGGTGAGGCCTGGGACCGGCGTTCGCCGTCGGCCACCAGGGGTTCGTCGCCGGACGGGAGCAGCGCGAGCACGTCGGACTCGGACTGGCCCACCTGGATCCGGTCGAGGTTCTCCTGCGACACGACCTCGGTCACGGGTTGCGCGCCGAGGTAGGTGAAGCCGCCGATGATCACGGTCAGCACGAGGGACGCGCCCGCGATCGAGCCGACGCCCGCCCACTTGCGGATGCCGCGCGGCGACTCGGGCTCGTCCTCGTCCTCGGGCTCGTCCGGGAGCGGGGTCTCCTCGTACGGCAGCACGGCGGCGATGCGGAAGCCTCCCGAGGGCAACGCGCCCACGTGCAGGATGCCGCCCGCCACGCGCACCCGTTCGGTGAGACCGATCAGGCCGACGCCCGGTGCGCCTTCCGGCGAACCGTTGCGGCACGGGTTGTTGCGCACCTCGACGACCAGGGCGTCCGGTTCGTACTTCACGGTCACCTGCACAGCCGCGCCCGGTGCGTGCTTCGCGGCGTTGGTGAGGCCCTCCTGTGCGACGCGATAGGCCGCGTGAGAGACACGGGACGGCAACGGGTGCGATTGGCCGCCTCGCACGAGACTGACCAGAACACCGGCCTTGCGCGCGTCGCTCACCAACGAGTCGATGGACTCCGCTGTGCGCGTGGCGGGATCGTCGTCGGGGCCGTCCTCTGCGCGCAGCACGCCGATGATGGCGCGCAACTCGCCCATGCCGGTCAACGCCGCCGTGCGCAGCACACCGATGGCCTCGCGCTGCTTCTCCCCCAGCGTCGGGTCCAGTGCCAGCGCTCCGGCGTGCACGGAGATCAGCGACAGCCGGTGGCCGAGGCTGTCGTGCATGTCCTGGGCGATGCGGCTGCGTTCGCGCAGCCGGACCTGCCGCGACAACAGCTTGTGCTCGCCTCGCATCCGCTCCTCGCGGTCCTGCATGGCCCGCACCAGCGCCTCGCGCTGCGCCAGGTACCGCCCGACCAGGAACGGCAGCGCCACGCCGACGCCGAAGATCGTGACCAGGATGAGCATCCCGTAGACGGGCTCGATGTCGAGCGGCCGCTGGTCCCAGTCCCACAGCAGCACCACGACGACGAACGTGAACGCCATCGTCACGACGGCCTTGACCCACGACTCGATCCGGCGACCGGCCGTGTAGCTCACCAGCACCATCAGCGCGGGCCCGCCGAACGGGATCGCCGCGGCCCCGACCAGCACCACCGCCGGGAACACGTGCCGCAACGGCATCAGCACCACGTAGGCGGCGACGTAGGCGACGAGCGTCCAGCCGGACGCCTTCACCTCGCCCCACGGCCCCGGCCACAGGTCCAGCAGGATCGCGGCGACCATGACGAGCAGGTCGCCCACGAGCCGCACCGGCGTCAGCGCCCGGAACCGGGCCAGGGTGTCGGCGGCGGCCGCCTCAGCCCTGGTCCGCACAGCAGTAATCACGCTGCCCAAGCTACGAGACGTCCCGTCTCCGCGCGGCACGCTGGAGTATCGGAAACCAGCGACGAAAGTTGACTACCCGGCCAGCTTCGCGGTTGATCCCGCCCGGCGCGCCCGCCACGACGCGATCACCACACCGAGGATCAGCAGCAGTGCCGTCGCCGTCACCATCAACGTCGACAGCGCCACGATCTCCGGCGAGATCCCGCGCTTCGACGCCTGCGCGTAGACGAACACCGGCAGCGTCGTCGACCCGACACCGGTCAGGTACGACGAGATCACCACGTCGTCGAACGACAGCAGGAACGCGAACGCCGCGCCCGCCACCACCGCGGGCGCCACCAGCGGCAGCGTCACGGTCCGGAACGCCACGAACGGCGACGCCCCGAGATCGGCCGCGGCCTCCTCCATCCGGGCGTCCATCCCGGACACCCGCGACCGCACCACCACGACGACGAAGCTCAGCGAGAACGCCACGTGCGCGAACAGCAGCGCCCCGAACCCCAGCGGCACGCCGGCCAGCTTCACGAAGAACCCCAGCATCGCCACACCCATGACGACCTCGGGCACAACGAGCGGCAACGACAGCAGGACGGTCCACAGCCCACGGCCGGGAAACGCGCGCCTCAGCCCGAAGGCGGCCAACGTCCCGATGACCGTCGAGATCGCCGCCGACGCCAACGCCAGTTGCAACGTCAGCTGCAGAGAAGCGAACACGCGCGTGTCGTCCGCAAGCTCCGCGTACCACTGCAACGAGAAACCGCTGATGCGCGACAACGACCGCGAGGAGTTGAACGACGCGATGGCGAGCCACGCGATCGGTGCGTACAAGAACAAGAACACCAGCGCCACAACAGCGCCGAGCACCCACGGACGACGGTTCACAGCACGTCCTCCCCACGCCGTCCGCGCAGCACCAGCACGAACACCACCAGCACGAGCAGCAGCACCGCCATCGCCGACCCCAGCGGCCAGTTGTTGCCCCCGCGGAACTGGTCGTCGATCACCGACCCGAACGTCGACTGGTCCACGCCCCCGAGCAGCTTCGGCGTCACGAAGTCACCGGCCGCGGGCACCAGCACCAGCAACGACCCGGCCAGCACACCGCTCGTCACCCCTGGCAGCACCACGCGGAAGAACGTCGACACCCGGCCGTGCCCGAGGTCGTATGACGCCTCCATCAACCGCACGTCGAACCGTTCGCACGCCACGTAGAGCGGCAACACCATGAACGGCAAGAAGCCGTACGTCAGCCCGAGGACCACCGCTCCGTGTGTGAGCAGGAAACCACCGTCACGGTCCAAACCGACCCACCCGAGCACGGTGTTCACGAGGCCCTCGCCGTCCAGCAACGCCTTCCACGCGTAGATCCGCGCGAGGTAGCTCGACCAGAACGGGATCAGCACCGCCGCGAGCAACGCCGTCCGGTAACGGCCGCCGTACCGCGCGATGAACCACGCCAGCGGGAACCCGAGCAGCAGGCACGCGAGCGTCGTCGCGCCGGCGTACAGCAGCGTCCGCCCGAAGATCGGCAGGAACGCCGGGTCCAGCGCCGTCCGGTACGCCTGGAAGGTCCACGGCAGCACGGCGCGGGCGACACCGGTGTGGCGGGTCGCGAAGCTGAACTCGACGACCACGACGAGCGGTGCGATCAGGAAGAACCCCAGCCAGACCCCGGTCGGGGCGAGCAGGGCGTTGGCCTTCAGCCAGCGTCGGAGCACGAGCGCACATCCTAGGAGGTGAACATCCGTGTACCGTTGTGAACATGAGTGTTCACCTGCTCCAGACGGCCACGTCGGTGCTGCTCAAGGACCCGACCGCGTCCCTGGGCGACGTCGCGAAGGCGGCGGGTGTCGGCAGGACCACACTCCACAAGCGCTTCCCGACCCGCGCCGACCTGGTCCGCGCGGTCGCGAACGACGCGCTCGACCTGATCGACTCGGTGGCCTGCCAGGTCGACTTCGACCGCGACGACGCGATCGAGGACCTGATCACGCGCCTGGTCGCGCTCGGCCCGCGGGTGGAGTTCCTGCTCCGCTTCCCCGGCCTCGAACGCGACGCGGAGCTGCGGACCCGCATCGAGGCGATGGACCGCCCCGTGCTCGACCTGATCACCCGGCTGCAGGGCACCAGGCTGCGCCGCGACCTGCCCGCGTGGTGGATCCTGCACACCCTCTACGCCGGGCTCTTCAACGCCTGGGAAGCGATCAACTACGGCCGTCTCGCGCCGTTGGACGCTCCCCGGTTCGTGCTCACCACGGTGTTCGAGGGGGTAGCAAGTGCTGGAGCAGCTCAGAGGACATGAAGACCCGCATCCGATCTATGAACGGCTACGCGCGCACGGCCCGCTGACGCGTGACAACGGCATGTGGGTGACCACGAGTCACCCGCTGGCCAACAAGATCCTGCGCGACCGCCGGTTCGGCGTCAGGTACACCGACGGCAGCTATCCGGGCAACGCCGGGCTGCTGCCCGAGTCGTTCCTGGAGACGGACCCGCCGGACCACACCAGGCTGCGCCGGATCGCCACGCCGGCGTTCAGCCCGAAGAAGATCGACGAGTACCGGACGCGCGTGGAGAAGGTCGCGGACTCTTTGTTGGACAAAGACGAGTTCGACCTGATCGCGGACTTCGCGGCGCCCCTGCCGATCTCGGTGATCAGCGACCTGCTCGGCATCCCGGACGCCGACACCGCCGAGTTCGCGGACTACGGCGCGCTCGTCGCGGCCTCGTTCGACACCGGTGTCACGGCGGAGATGGCCAACGCGAACGACAAGGTGCTCGCGCTGTTCGACCGCCTCATCGACCAACGCCGCCGCACCCCGGGAGACGACGTGATCAGCTCGCTGGTCGCCGCCGAGGCCGAGCAGCGGCTGACCGCGCAGGAGATGCTCGGCACGCTGGTGCTGCTGCTGGTCGCGGGCTTCGAGACGACCGTGAACCTGATCGGCAACGGCACCCGCGCGCTGCTCGACCACCCGTCGCAGTGGAAGCTCTTCCAGGCCAACCCGGAGCTCGCGCCCGCGGTCGTCGAGGAGACGCTGCGGTGGGCGCCGCCGGTGCAGATGACCAGCCGGATCGCGCACGAGGATGCCGACGGGATCGGCCGGGACGAGATGGTCATGCTGATGATCGCCGCCGCGAACCGCGACCCCGGGGTCTACCCCGAGCCGCACAAGTTCGACGTGATGCGCGTGCACAAGCCGGAGCACCTCGCGTTCTCCAGCGGCATCCACTACTGCCTGGGCGCGACGCTCGCGCGGATGGAAGGCGCCGTCGCGTTCCGCGCGCTGGCCCGCCGGATGCCGGAGCTGAGGCAGGCCGGGGACGTCGTGTACCGCGACGCGGTGGTGATCAGGGGGATGAGGTCGTTCCCCGTCAGCCGGTCTTGACCTTCGTCCAGGCGTCCGCGTATAGCGCTTCGGCGTCGCCGCCGAGGTCCTTGGTGAACGGGAGCTTCGCGAGCTGGTCGTCCGGCGGGTAGACCACCGGGTCGTTCAGCAGCTCCTTGTCGATCAACGGCTTCGCGGCGGCGTTGGGGCTGCCGTACCGGACGGCGTTGGACAGCGCCGCGCCCGCCTCCGCACCGAGGACGAAGTCGATGAACCGGTGCGCGTTGGCGGCGTGCGGCGCGTCCTTCGGGATGACGAGCAGGTCCACGTAGGACAGTCCGCCCTCGGCCGGGATGGCGTACCCGATGTCGTCGTTGGTGTCGCTCGCCTGGAACGCGTCGCCCGAGTACGCCTGCGCGAGCCGCACCTGGCCCGAGGTCAGCGGTTCGATCACGTCGGAGGTGATCTGGCCGAGCTTCTTCTTCAACGACAGCAGGAAGTTCGCCGCGTCGTCGATCTGCTTCGGGTCCGTGGTGTTCGGGTCGTGGCCCAGCTTGAGCAGGCCGATCGCCATGCCGTCGCGGGCCTCGTCGAGGATCGAGCTGCGGCCCAGCGCGTTCGGAAGGTCGAAGGCGTCGAACCCGGTGACGTCGCCGCCGATCTGCGACTTCGAGTAGGCGAGACCCGTCGTGCCCCAGGCCCACGGCACGGAGAACCGGTTGCCGGGGTCGTACTCGGCCTCGACGAACCGCTGTTCCAGGTTGCGCAGGTTCGGGATCGCGTCGTGGTCGAGCGGCTGCAGCAGGCCCGAGCGCAGGAACCGGCGCAGGAAGTTGTCGCTCGGCACGACCAGGTCGTAGCCCGCCTGGCCGGACGCGATCTTGGCTTCCATCTCGTCGTTGGTCGAGAAGTTGTCGTAGGTGACCTCGATGCCGGTCACGGACGTGAAGCCGGGCAACGTCTCCGGCGCGATGTAGTCGGTCCAGTTGTAGAAGTTGAGCTTGGGCTCGTCGGTCAGGTTCGCTGCCTTCGCCGCGCTCGCGCCACCGGAGTCCGTGGGTGCCGGGCCAACCGCGCAGGCGGCCAGGGCGAAGAACGCCATCGAGCCCAGCATCGTGCGCCGCGTCACCCGCGGGCTGTCGACGTCCCACAGCCGGGCGATCCGGACGTGCTCAGCCATCCTCCGACTCCAGCAGCACGGTGAACTCCGGGTCCCAGGCCAGCCGCACGGACTGGCCGGGCGCGCCCGCGTCGTCGATGCGCTGGGCGTTCTGCACAAACGCGGACAGCACGCCACCAGGGGTGTCGACGACGAACTGGGTGGACACGCCCGTGTAGACGACGTCCTGCACCACGCCCGTGAGCACGCACCAGCCCGTGGGCGGCTCAGCGGACTCGTTGAACAAATGCACCTTCTCGGGCCGCACGGTCGCGGCGACCTTCTTGCCGTGAGCGACGCTGCCGGAGAACTTGGCGCGCAGGTTCGTGGCACCGGGAGCGGTCAGCGAGACCAGCCTACCGTCCACACCGGACACCTCGGCGTCGAGGATGTTCGACGTGCCGATGAAGCCGGCGACGAACCGCGTCGCGGGCCGCTCGTAGACGTCCTCGGGGTAGCCGACCTGCTCGATCTTGCCGGCGTTCATCACCGCGATGCGGTGCGAGAGGACGAGCGCCTCCTCCTGGTCGTGCGTGACGTAGAGGAACGTGGTGCCGACCTCGCGCTGGATGCGCATCAGCTCGATCTGCAGCTCCTTGCGGAGCTTGGCGTCGAGCGCGCCGAGCGGTTCGTCGAGCAGGAGCAGCTGCGGACCGGCCGCGAGCGCACGGGCGATGGCCACGCGCTGCTGCTGACCACCGGAGAGCTGCGCGGGCCTGCGCTTGGCGAACTGCGAGAGCCGCACCAGTTCGAGGTGCTCGCCGACGCGCTTCTTCAGCTCGTCGCCACGCACCTTCTTGCGCTTGAGGCCGTACGCGACGTTGTCCCACACGGTCATGTGCGGGAACAACGCGTACGACTGGAACACGGTGTTGACGTCCCTGCGGTACGGAGGGACCCCCACCATGTCGTTGCCGTCGAGCTCGATGCGGCCCTCGTCGGGGTCGACGAACCCGGCGATCATGCGCAGGACGGTGGTCTTGCCGCAGCCCGACGGGCCGAGCACCGAGAAGAACTCGCCCTCGTGGACGTCGAGCGAGACGCCGTCGACCGCCACCTGGTCGGAGAAGCTCTTGCGCACCCCGTGGAGACCGATCTCGACGGGGGCGAACGTGTCCGGGGTGGAGCCCTCGGCGGGGGAGAAGCCGGTCAAGTCTGCGGCGCCTTCGAAGCTCGGACGGGTGGGCCGCGCTGAGCGTAGACGCCGCACGACCTGGCTCGTAAGTCGTGCGCGCGCGACCTCACACATCCGTGCTCACTCACATGTGCGACGATGACCTCGTAATCCGGATGAGCAGTGGAGGAAACCGTGGCCACGTCCTCGGAACTGGACAAGCGTCCTGCCGTCGACCCGCACGAGGAGCCGTCGCACGAGTGGGGCTGGCACGGTCAGCTGCCCAAGGGCACGCGCATCGCCGGCTGGCTCTCCGCGATCTTCTGCTTCCTGATGCTGATCGGCAACCACCACGGCCAGACCGAGAACATCTGGCTGGTGGCTTCCGGTGTCTCGATCATCGCGCTGCTGCTGTGGGACGCCGCGCGCCGCAAGAAGCCGTGGCGCCGCTAGGCGACTTCGAGCACGATCTTGCCCTGGGTGCGACCCGTCTCGCCCAGGGCATGCGCTTTTCCGGCGTCGGCCAGCGGGAACGTCGCGTCGACGTGCACCCTGAGCTCGCCCGACTCCACCAGCGCCGCGATGGCCTCCAGGCCCGCGCGCTCGGGTTCGACCAGGATCGGGCTGGTCCTGATGTCGTCGCGCACCTGCCGGTCCACTCCGGACGGCACGCCGACGAACAGCCCACCGGGCCGCACCGGAGCCGGTGAGGCACCACCGACCAGGTCGACGTAGACGTCGATGTCGGTGCCCTCGTAGTCGCCCTTCGTGTAGTCGACCACCTCGTCGGCGCCGAGGTCCTTGAGGAACGCGTGCTTGGCCTCACGCGCCGTACCGATGACGTACGCGCCGTGCGCCTTCGCGATCTGCACCGCGAGGTGGCCGACGCCACCGGCCGCCGCGGAGATCAGCACCTTCTGCCCCTTCTGCAGGTCAGCGGTGTCGATGAGGATCTGGTGCGCGGTGAGCGCGGCCAGCGGCAGCGCGGCGGCCTCGACGTGGGTGAGGCTCTGCGGCTTCTTCGCGAAGTGGCGGGACGGGGCCGTGACGTACTCGGCGTAGGCGCTCGCGGCGCGCGGGAACCACGGCATGCCGTAGACCTCGTCGCCGGCCTTGAGGGTCGTGACGCCGAAGCCGACCTCCTCGACCACGCCGGAGACGTCCCAGCCGTTGATGAACGGGAAGCTCTGCAGCCCGGCCATGCCACTGCCCGTGCGCGTCTTCCAGTCGACGGGGTTGACGCCGGCCGCGTGCACCCGGACCAGCACCTCCGTCGGCAGGGGCGTGGGCTTCGGGACGTCGGTGAGGGTGATGGGGCCGCCGAACTCGTTCTGGATGATCGCTCGCATGTGTACCAGCTTGAGAGAGCAGGTCACTTTCCGCAATTAGGCACTATCTTGTGCACTAGGTACCTGGTAGAAACCATGGCGTGATCAGGGACGTTTACCTCAAGATGTGCCCGTGCCGCGACCTGCTGGACATGGTCGCGTCGAAGTGGACGGCGTTGGTCGTCGGCGACCTGGAGGACGGGCCCAAGCGGTTCGGTGAGCTTAAGCGCCGTTTGGAGGGCATCAGCCAGAAGATGCTCACGCAGACGTTGCGCACACTCGAGCGCGATGGGCTCGTCACGCGCACGGTCTACCCCTCGGTGCCGTTGCGCGTCGAGTACGAACTGACCGAACTCGGGCACAGCGTCACCGAGCCACTGGCCTCGCTGCGACTGTGGGCGCAGAAGAACTACGAGACCGTGGCAGCGGCGCGCGAGACGTTCGACAGCTCCGAACCGGTCGGCCTGGAGCCCGCGACTAGCCGGTGACGACCCAGCCGTACGACCACTCGGTCCGCTGCCCCTCGCACTTCGGGTCGAGCGAGTCGAAGTGGGCACCCTCGAAGATGCACCGGTAGAGCTGCATCGCGGGCACGTCCGCGGGCTTGTCGTTGAAGACGTAGCCGAGGTCCCAGAGCTTCTCCTGGCCCTCGCAGTCCGCCCACGGCGACGTCATGTGGTCGCCGGAGCCCTTCACCCGGCACGCGATCAGCATCTTGGTGCCCGGCTCCGGGTTCGCGAGCAGCCTGCCGAGGCCGCCGGTCTGCTCGGCGGTGAAGCCCGCGGGCGGACCCTTGCCCGGCACGCCGCTGTAGTGGAACGGCGTGCCCTGCTTGATGTAGCGCGTGATCGCGAGCGTCTGCCGCGGCGGCTTCGGCTGCGTGGTCTGCTGCGGCGGCGGGGCCTGCTGACTCGACTTCGGCGCGCTCGACGACGTGGCCTGGCTGGACGACACCTGGCTGCTGCTCGGCGCGGCGGAACTGCTGCTCGCCGGCGCGCTCGACGACCCGGCCGTGGTGGTCGTCGTCGCACCCACGTTCTGCTGGGCGACCGCAACTCCTTGCTGCGCATCGGGTTTCAGCAGGAACACCGCGGTGAGCGCGATCACGACGAGCAGTGCCGCGGCACCGGCGAAGATGCCGATCTTCCTGCGGGACTTGGGTTTGTCGTCCCAGTCCGCGTGCGTCAGCGAGTTCGGCGCGACGTAGCTCGTGACCGGTTCGATCACGACGGTCTGCTCGGACGGCGTCAGCGGCTCGACCGAGGCACCCTGCAGCCGTTGCCGCAGCTGGGCCGCCGTGAGCCGGCGGCCGTCGTCCTGGATGAGCAACGCCATGATCGTGTCGGCGAGCGGTCCGCGCGTGCGCTGCAGGACCGGCTCCTCGTACATGATCGCGTGCATGGTGGCCGCGGTCGTGTCGCGCTGGAACGGCGAACGGCCCTCGACGGCGTGGAACATGGTGGCGCCCAACGCCCACAGGTCGCTCGCCGGCGACGGCTGCTTGCCCGCGAACAGCTCCGGCGCCATGTAACCGGGCGAGCCCATGATGCCGCCGGTCGCCGTCAGTCCGGGGTCGTCCATCGCGCGGGCGATGCCGAAGTCGGCGAGCTTCACGCGTCCGTCCGGCAGCACCATGATGTTGCTGGGCTTGACGTCGCGGTGCACGATCCCCGCCGCGTGCGCCGCCTCCAGCGCGTTGAGGGTCTGCAGACCGATGTCCGCGACCTCGTCCGCGGTGAGCTGCCTGCGGGTCATGACCTCGGAGAGCGTGGGCGCCTCGACGAGCTCCATGACCAGGTACGTGGCGCCGTGCTCGACGATCACGTCGTAGATGCCGACGACGTTCGGGCTGTTCAGACGCCCCGCCGTGCGTGCTTCGCGGAGCACCCGCTCGGACTCGGTGGTGCGCAGCTCCTTGAGCGCGACCTGCCGTCCGATCACCCTGTCCTCGGCGAGCCAGACGACCCCCATGCCGCCCCGGCCGAGCTCTCTGAGCATCGCGTATCTGCCCGCGACCAGCCTTGTTTCATCCCCCACGTCGCGGCATGGTAGCCGCACGCCCGTTGTGGCCGGTTTCCTGTCCTGTTCTGTCCGCTGACAGTGCGTGCCAGGTTCGCTACCGTTCGAGGTGGTCTGGACCGCTTCCCTGTCATCGCGTTCAAAGGCGGTCAGCTCATGTCTTTCGGCGTGTTGTTAGCGGCTTTGACCCTGTTCAGCCCGATCGTGGACGACCTGCCGGACGAGTTCCGGCAGCCCTCGCCCGCCCTGTCCGCGCAGTCCGTCGTGTGCGACGGCGACGGCGTGAGCGGCAAGCGCGTCCAGGCCGTGTACGTGCGCGGCGACCAGTCACCCGACCGGTACGCACAGCTCGTGGGCCAGTTCCAGACGTTCGCCGACCAGATCGACACCACGTTCGTCGAGGCGGCCTCACGCCTGGGCGGCGGCGTCCGGCACGTGCGCTTCGTGACGCAACCCGACTGCCGCGCAAAGGTGGACAACGTTGTCGTCCCGCAGTCGGCGATGTCCTCCCCCTCGGCCGTCGCCGATCAACTGGCCGCACGCGGCTACAACCGCACGGACCGCAAGTACCTGTTCTGGCACGACTCCGGCGGCTGCGGCGTGGCCTGGGGCGCGCCGGGCGACGACCGTCCCGGCGCCGACAACGGCTACAACTCCGGCCCGTCCTACGCCGCCGTCGGCACCGGCTGCTGGACCTGGCAGGCCAGTGCCCACGAACTGCTGCACACGCTGGGCGCCGTGCAGCGGTCCGCGCCGAACTCCACGGCGTTCGGCCACTGCTGGGACGACGAGGACATCATGTGCTACGACGACGGCGGCATCCCGAACCCGCCCGGCGGCTTGGTGAAGGTCTGCCCCGGCGCCCCGGAGAACCAGATCGACTGCGGCGGCAACGACTACTTCCACACCAACCCGGCCGCCGGCTCGTACCTGGCGACGCACTGGAACGTGGCGCGCAGCCAGTTCCTGACGTCCTCGGGCTCCGGCACGATCCTGGGCATCGGCGGGAAGTGCGTCGACGTCAGCAACTCCGGCACCGCCGATGGCACCGTCATCCAGCTGTGGGGCTGCAACGGCACGGCCGCCCAGCAGTGGTCCCGCGTCGGCGACACACTGCGCGCACTCGGGAAGTGCATGGACGTCAACGGTTCTGGCACCGCTGACGGCACGGTGGTGCACCTCTGGACGTGCAACAACACGGGCGCACAAGTGTGGTCGCGCGTGGGCAACACGTTGCGCAACCCGCAGTCCGGCAAGTGCCTGGACGCCGCCAGCGGCTCGTCCGCGGACGGCACCAGACTGCGGCTCTGGACGTGCACGGGCGCCGCGAACCAGAACTGGCAGCTGTAGATGTGTCGGCCCCCGCTCATGTCTGAGTGGGGGCCATTCCCACGTTGCGGGCGCTGTTGCACGCATGCGCATACGACAGTTTGCTCACCTATACATCCCAGGTGAGAGGACTCGCACAATGTCGGTCACGGACGAACTGCTCGCCAACAACGCCACCTACGCCGCCCAGTTCACGGGCCCGCTCCCCCTGCCGCCCGCCAAGCACGTGGCCGTCGTGGCGTGCATGGACGCCCGCATCGACGTGTACCGCGTGCTGGGCCTCCAAGAGGGCGAGGCGCACGTCATCCGCAACGCCGGCGGCGTCGTGACCGACGACGAGATCCGCTCGCTCGCCATCAGCCAGCGCCTGCTCGGCACCCGCGAGATCATCCTGATTCACCACACCGACTGCGGCATGCTGACTTTCACCGACGACGATTTCAAGCGCTCGATCCAGGACGAGGTGGGCGTGAAGCCCGCCTGGTCGGCCGAGGCGTTCGGCGACCTGGAGGAGGACGTGCGCCAGTCGATCACCCGGATCACCGGCAACCCGTTCGTGCCGGTGAAGGACTCGGTGCGCGGCTTCGTGTTCGACGTGGCGACCGGTGTCCTGACCGAGGTCAAGCCCTAGGCGTGCACGCGGTGTTCGTCGCAGTAGAGCACGTGCAACCACCTGTGGTGCCACCGGTTCTCGGTGATCTCCGCACAGCAGTGATCGTGGACTGTGGTGCATCAGCACCAGGTCGAAGAACGGCCCGTCGCTCCGGGTGCACTCCGTGTGTGCTCGCTTCGCCTCAGCGGCAGGTACACGATCGTGCGCGGCGAACGCATCGCGAACGCCCACGCCATCGCGAGAGTGCGCGCGGCGGTCTTGTCCACACAGGACTCGACGCCTTCAGCGCCTTCGTACAGCGGCACGTGCGTCAATGGCTGTGCGAGCCGTACTCGTCGTGCCTCAGCCGCACCGTGCTGACGAGCGTGCGCCACCGCGAACCCTCGAGCTTCATCGGCGCGTGCTCACCCGGTGCCGGTCGCAGTACACGACGTGCAGCCAGCCGCGGTGCCGGTCCTTCGCAGCGACCTCGGCGCAGCGGTGCGTGCCCGGTGCCTCGTGCATGTGCCGCGGACAGTCCTCGACCAACTGCCGGAACGCGTCCCCGCCGGCCTCGAACCTCGACCGGTCCCCGACGAAGAACACGGTGCCCTCGACGATCTCGGCACGCGGCGGCTCCCAACGCCACCGCGGCACCGGTCGTTCCTCGGGCATCCCTCGGCAGACAACGGTGTGCGGCCGCCCACCCCGGAGCTTGCCCCGCACGTCCCGCCACTTCGACAGGCGAAAGCCGAGGCTGCGGTGCAGCAGCACGAGGTCCATCGCCGGCCCGTCGGTGCTGCGACAGTCGCAGTCGCTGCGCCGCAACGGCAGGTACACCAGCGTCCGAGGCGAACGCATCGCGAACGCCCACGCCATGGCTATGTCGAGCGCGGACGACTTGTCGACGCACGCCTCGATGCCCATGTACCCCTCGTACAACGGCGCGTGGCGCAACGGCCGTGCGGGTTGCACGACCCGGTACTCGTCGCGCCCTAGCCGCACCGTGCTGACGAGCGTGCGCCAACGCTCCCCCACGAGCTTCATCGGCGCGTGCTCACCCGATGCCGGTCGCAGTACTGGACGTGGAGCTGTTCGCGGTCGCCCATCCCCTTGGCGTAGATCTCGGTGCAGAACCCGTCCCGCTGCTTCTCGTGCATTCGCCGCGGCCAGTCCTCGACCATCTCCAGCAGGTTCTCGCCGGAGAGCGCGAACGCCGTGCGGCTTCCGGTGAAGAAGGCCGTGTCCGCCGCGAAGTGGTAGCGGAGGTCGTCCCGGAAGTCGCGGCGCAGACTCTCCCTGCGACCCGGCACGTCGCGCGGCAGCCCGCGGCACACGACGGTGTGCGGCCGCCCGCCCCGGAGCTTCGCGCGCACTTCCTTCCACCGTGACGCGGCGAAGCCCAGGCTGTGGTGCAACAGCACGAGGTCGACCGGGATGTCGCCATCCTCCGCGTACATCCGGCACTCGCAGCCGCTCTGCCGCAGCGGCAGGTACACCAGCGTCCGGGGCGACCGCATCGCGAACGCCCACGCCATCGCCAGTTCGCGCGCCGCGGGCTTGTTCACCGTGACGCTCACGCCGCACAACGCGAGGTGCATGGAGGCGTGCGCGACCGGCCGGGCGGGTTGCACCACCCGGTACTCGTCGCGGCCCAGCCGCACCGTGCTGACGAGCGTGCGCCAGCGTTCCCCCTGAAGTTTCATCGTGGAGGAACGGTAGAGACCGGCAGGCGGTCGTGCGACCGATTTCAGCCCTCGGCGGCGAGCTGACCGCAGGCGGCGGCGATCTCCTGCCCGCGCGTGTCCCGCACGGTGCACTCGACGCCCTGCTCCCGCACGCGGCGCACGAACTCCCGCTCCACCGGCTTCGGCGACGCGTCCCACTTGCTGCCCGGCGTCGGGTTCAGCGGGATGAGGTTCACGTGCACGAGCTGCCCGAGGTGCTTGCGCAGCTTCTTGCCGAGCAGGTCGGCACGCCAGCCCTGGTCGTTGATGTCGCGGATCAGCGCGTACTCGATCGAGACCCGGCGACCGGTCTTCTCGGCGTAGCCGTTGGCGGCCTCGAGGACCTCCGCGACGTTCCACCTCGTGTTGACCGGCACGAGCGTGTCGCGCAGCTCGTCGTCCGGCGTGTGCAGCGACACCGCGAGCCTGACCTGCAGGTTCTCCTCGGTGAGCTTCTTGATCGCCGGCACCAGCCCGACCGTCGACACCGTCACGTGGCGCTGCGAGATGCCCAGGCCGTCCGGCGCGGGGTCGCAGATGCGGTGGACGGCCTCGAGGATGCGCTTGTAGTTCGCGAGCGGCTCGCCCATGCCCATGAAGACGATGTTCGACAGCCGGCCGGGACCACCGGGCAGGTCGCCGTCCCGCATGGCGGCGGCACCGAGGCGCACCTGATCCACGATCTCCGCGGTCGACAGGTTGCGCTGCAGCCCTCCCTGGCCCGTCGCGCAGAACGGGCACGCCATGCCGCAACCGGCCTGCGACGAGATGCACAGCGTCGCGCGGTCCGGGTAGCGCATGAGCACGGACTCGATGAGCGTGCCGTCGTGGGCGCGCAGCAGGGTCTTCGCCGTCGTGCCCTCGTCGGTGGTGACTTTGCGCACGACCGTGAACAACGGCGGCATCAGGTCGGCCACGAGCTTGTCGCGCGTGGCCGCCGGGATGTCGGTCATCTCGGCCGGGTCGACGGTCAGGCGGCTGAAGTAGTGGTTCGACAGCTGCTTGGCCCGGAACGGCTTCTCCCCCAGTGCCGCAACGGCTTCCGCGCGTTGGGCGGGCGAGAGGTCGACCAGGTGGCGCGGCGGCAGGCCGCGCTTGGGCGCGTCGAAGACAAGGGGAAGCGAGGTCATAGCACAACCAGTGTCCCACGAACTCCGCCACACAAAGACCGTTGCATCGCGATAGCTTCCGATATATCGTTAACGACATGATGATGAAACCACACCACAGAGAGCACCACCACAGGCATCGCCGCGGTCCCTTCGGGGGCGGCGGCAGGGGCGGCCGCCAGAGGCGCGGCAACGTCCGGGCGGCGGTTCTGTCCTTGCTGGCAGAACGGCCGATGCACGGCTACGAGATCATCCAGGAGATCGCCCGGCGCACCGGCGGCGTGTGGAGCCCGAGCCCCGGCTCGGTCTACCCGACGTTGCAGATGCTCGCCGACGAGGGCTTCGTCTCCGCGGCGGAAGAGGGAGGCAAGAAGCTGTTCGACCTGACCGACCGCGGCAGGACGGAGCACACGGCCCCGCCCTGGCACGACATCGACATCCAGCTCGACCCGGTCGACGGCGAACTGCGCACCGCGGTCCGCCTGCTAGGCGCCGCGATGGAGCAGATCTCCCACGCGGGCACGCCCGAGCAGAAGACCCGAGCGGTCGAGCTCTACAACGAGCTGCGGCGCAAGCTCTACGCCATCCTCGCCGAGGAGTGACCTACCACCGGTCGTGCACGTGCGGCCGGATCAACTCGTCGTACACCTCCGCGACGGCCTTGCCGTCCACCGGTTCGAGCGAGGCGGCCTGCGCGTTGGCCCGAGCCTGCTCCACGTTGCGAGCACCGGGAATCACCACCGTGACGCCGGACTGGTCCACGATCCACCGAAGCGCGAACTGCGCCATCGTGGCACCTTCCGGCACCAGCGGCCGAAGCCGTTCCACGGCCTCCAGCCCCACCTCGTAGGGCACCCCGGAGAACGTCTCGCCGACGTCGAAGGCCTCACCGTTGCGGTTGTAGTTGCGGTGGTCGTCCGCACCGAACGTGGTCGCCGTGTCGTACTTCCCGCTCAGCAGCCCGGAAGCGAGCGGCACGCGCGCGATGATCGCCACCCCTGCCTCCGCCGCCTTGGGGAGCACTTCCTCGAGGGGCTTGAGCCGGAATGCGTTCAGGATGATCTGCACGCTGGCGACGTTCGGGCGCTTGATCGCCTCCAGCGCCTCCTCGACCTTCTCCACAGACACGCCATAAGCGGCAATCCGTTGCTGCTCAACCATTTCGTCCAAGGTGTCGTACACCTCGTCACGGCTGAACACCGCGGTGGGCGGACAGTGCAACTGCACGAGGTCCAACGTGTCGACACCGAGATTGCGGCGGCTCCGGTCGTTCCACGCGAGGAAGTTCTCCCGGCTGTACCCCTCGGTGGTCTGCGCCGGCAGCCGCCGCCCCATCTTGGTGGCGACGAAGATCCCGTCGTTCTTGCGCTCCTTCAGGAACCGCCCGACGAGCGTCTCACTGCGACCGTCGCCGTACACGTCGGCGGTGTCGAAGAAGTCGACACCCGTGTCGGCGGCGGCGTGCAGCAACGCGAGGGCGTCGCTCTCGTCCACCTCGCCCCAGTCGGCGCCGAGCTGCCAGCAGCCCAGCCCGACGACGCCGACCTGGCGCTTCAACCTGCCTGCGTTTCGCTTCTCCACAGGGCTGAGCCTAACCACGATCAGACGATCAAGCCCTTCGGCTTCCGCCGCACGTGCAGGCGGTAGCCGACTGGGAAGCTCAACCCGTTCACCGAGGCGATCGCCCGCTCCGCCACCTTCGCGGAGAACTCGATGCGCAACACCGCCTCCAGGTCCTCACGCGTCTCGAACCGCCACTCGGCCGTCACCCGCCGCAGCGAGAACCCGTTGTCCGCGAAGAACTTCTCCACCACAACCGGGTCGTAGCGCGGCTCGTCTGCCCGCAACCACGGCCCGTACGGATCAGCCAACCCGTCCAAGTCGACGATCACCAACGCACCACCAGGCCGCAGCACCCGGTCCGCCTCGCGCAGTCCCGGTTCACATCCGGGACCGAAGAAATAGGCCGTCCGGGCGTGCACGACATCCACCGAAGCATCATCGAGCGGCAATCCTTGTGCCGGGCCGGAAACGACACGTGCATTGGTCAGCGAAGCAATTCGGTGCTTCGCACGGGCGACCAAAGGCGGGTGCGGCTCGACCCCCGTGACGGACTTCGCGGTCCGCGCGAACAGCGGCAGGTGGAAACCATCACCGCAGCCCACGTCCACGACGTCCTGGTTGTCAAACGGACATTCTTCGCTTATCGCCGACCAAATCGCCCCGTGGACGTCCTGCGCGCGGTTCTCGACCTCGTACACGTCGGGCCAGTGCCAGATGTTCGGACTTGGCACGACTTCTGCCGGACGCACCGCGTTCAACGCCGCCCGCACGAATCCCCTCACGAAGCCACTGTAGGGCCTCCATTTCTCCGCGACCGTACGAATTCGTCCAATCACGGCGTAGCGTGATGGCATCTCTTTCCCTGCAGGAGGCGGCAGTGTCGATCGCGCCCAACACGCCCAAGCTCGCGCCGTTGCTGTCCGGAAGTCCGTGCTGGGTCGAGAGAACCGTCGACGACCTCAGGGGCGCGATCGAGTTCTACACCGGCCTCTTCGGCTGGCACTACGCCGACGACGCCGGCTACACCGTGGCGATGGTGGACGGCATCCCCGTCGCCGGACTGCCGCAGGGTGATCCGGATCCCTGGCGGTTGTACCTGGTCACACCCCACGCGCGGGCCACGGCGGAGAAGGCTTTCCACCTCGGTGGGTCGGTGCTGCGCAATCCCGAGGACGCCGCCGACCACACGCAGAGCACGGTCATCGCCGACCCGACGGGCGCGGTCGTTGGGTTCCGGCACGTGCCGCCGGACTGGCGGTTCGGCATGGGCGGCCACGGTTCGTACGCGTGGGCCGAGCTGAACACGCGGGACGGCGCGGCGGCCGACGAGTTCTTCGGCGAGCTGTGCCACTTCGACATCACGCAGATCGGCGACGGGCACCGGCTGGACTACGCGTCCTGGTCGGTCGAGGGCACCGAGGTGATCGGGCGGCAGAAGATGGGACGCGAGTTCCCGTACGGAGAGCGCTCCCACTGGATGGTGTACTTCAACGCCGCGCCGGAGATCGGCACGGACTCGGTGGCGTACCGGGTGCTGGAGCTCGGCGGCCGGGTGACGGTCGAGCCCTACGACACGCCGTTCGGGCGCATCACCGTGGTCGAGGACCACGCGGGGATGGCGTTCTCCGTGATCGACCCGTCCCGCGTGATCGAGGCCGAGCCGCGCACCGAGGTGGACGACCCGTTCGACGACTAGCGCGTCGGCACCGGTCAGGGGAAGCGCAGGCAGGTGGGCAACCGGTCGGGCGCGTAGAACCCGCTGACCAGTGATCCGAAGTCGTTCGGGCTCGTCGCGAACACCAGCGTGGCTCCCGGCTGGATGCGGCTGGGCACGATGACGAGCCTCGTGATGTCAGAGCCACCACCCCACGGGATGGTCCCGGTCGGGCCTCCGTCGAGCTGCGGCACGGTGTCCGTGCAGTCCTGGCGCAGCGGGACCATGACCGCCGCAATCCCCTGCTCCCGCAACATTGCGTTGACCTGCTCGTACTTTCCGAGGTCCTTGAGGGTCAGCGTCACGGAGTCCGGTTCGACGCCGGGCAGGGAGTCCGCGGGTGGGGTGCCGCCGAAGTGGGCGGGCGCGACCACCGCGCCGGTGATCACCACCACCGCCGCGGCCGCCGCGCTGAGCCATCGGGCCGCGTTGCTCCGCCGTTTCGCCAGGGAGTTCTTCGTCAGCTCGGGGCCGTGGTCGCGTTCCAGCTGAAGCCACAGATTGTCCTCGAACTTGCTCATGACGCCTCCACCTCGACGGCTCCGCGAAGACGTGCCATGGCGCGGTACAGCCGGGTCCGCATCGCTCCCTTGGGCACGCCGAGCGCTTCCGCCGCCTCCCTGGGGGCGAAACCGCAGAGGTGCACGAGCTCGACGGCTTCCCGTTCCAGCGCGGGGAGTTCGGCGAGGTGTTCCAGCAACGCGCGGCCGGGCTTTTCGGCGTCGATGCGGGCTTCGAGCTCGGCCAGTTCGTCGCGGTCGAGCTCACGGCGGCCGCCTGCCTTGAGCTCCAGGTCGCGGGAGCGGGAGGAGCGTTCGAGATGGGCCGCGTACGTGTGCCGGGCGATGCCGTAGAGCCAGCTCGTCGCCGTGCCCTTGCCGGGGTCGAAGGTGTGGAACGACGTCATCGCGCGGACGAACGTGTCCGCGGTCAGGTCCGCGACCAGCTGCGGTTCCGTGCACCTGCGTGAGAAGAACCGGGTGATCGCGCCGACGTCGGCGCGGTAGATCCGCTCGAACGCCGCCAGTACCTCATGGTCTCTCACGACCACTAGTTGCCGAGTCGCGCGGAAACCGTCACAGCGGGCCTACTGCACGAAGAGGTGCAGCAGCAGCCAGGAGGCGACGGCGGACGGGAGGAGCGAGTCCATCCGGTCCATCAGGCCGCCGTGGCCGGGCAGCAACGTGCCCATGTCCTTGATGCCGAGATCCCGCTTGATCAGCGACTCGACCAGGTCGCCCGCGGTGGCGGTGACGACGAGTGCGGCACCGAACAGCGCGCCCTGCCACCACTGGCCGTCGAGCAGCGTCGTCACCGTGATCGCGCCGCCGACCACACCGGCGGTCAGCGAGCCGGCGAAGCCCTCCCAGGACTTCTTCGGGCTGATCGTCGGCGCCATCGGGTGCTTGCCGAGGAAGACGCCGGCCGCATAGCCGCCGACATCCGAGAGCACGACACCGATGATGAACGCGAACACGCGGCCCACGCCGTCGTCCGGGACGACGAGCATGGCCGCGAACGCCGCGAACAACGGCACGTACGCCACGGTGAACACGGACGCACTCAGGTCGCGCAGGTAGCCGTCCGAGCCGCCCCGGAACCGCCAGATCATGCACACCAGCACAGTGACCACGAACGCGGTCATCATGCCGGAGCGCTCCAGCGGCCAGGACAGCCACAGGATCGCCTGGCCGCCGATCAACGCCGGCCACAGGGCCACGTTGATGCCGGCCTTCTTGAAAGCGGTCGCGATCTCCCACGTCGACACGGCCACCGCGGCCGCGACGATGGCGATGAAGGTCTCCTTCACCGTCAGCAACGACGCGATGATCACCGCGCCGAGCCCGACGCCGACCAGGATCGCCGCCCGCAGGTCACGACCCGCGCGCGACGGTTTCGACGCGGGCACGTCCGCGGGACCGCCTGCCACCTGTGCTCCCATCACGACCTCCGCCCGGCCAGGGCCATCACGCCTGCCGCGACTCGGCCGGGCGAACCATCAGGGAAATCAGACTTCGAGAAGCTCGGCTTCCTTGTGCTTCACGAGCTCGTCGACCTGGGCGACGTACTTGTGCGTGAGAGCGTCGAGCTCCTTCTCACCACGAGCGCCGTCGTCCTCGCCTACCTCGCCGTCCTTGACGAGCTTGTCGATCTCTTCCTTCGCCTTGCGGCGGACGCCGCGGACGGAGACGCGCGCGTCCTCGCCCTTCTGCTTGGCGACCTTCACCATGTCCCGGCGGCGCTCCTCGGAGAGCTGCGGGATGACGATGCGGATGATCGAGCCGTCGTTGCTCGGGTTGACGCCCAGGTCCGAGTCCCGGATCGCCTTCTCGATGGCGTTCAGCTGGCTCGCGTCGTACGGCTTCACGACCGCCATGCGCGCCTCGGGGACCGTGATGCTGGCCATCTGGTTCAGCGGCGTCATCGAGCCGTAGTAGTCGATGTGGATGCGGTTGAACATCGAGGGAGTCGCACGACCGGTTCGGACGGAGGAGAGGTTCTCCTTCGCGACCGAAACCGCCTTTTCCATCTTCTCCTCGGCGTCGAGGAGGGTCTCGTCGATCACGACTGCTCCTTGCTCTGCGTGTTCGTGCCTGATTCCCGGTCCTGGAGAGATCCCACCAGGTCTAGAAGGCCGGACGGCCACCGGGGGTGCTGACCAGGGTGCCGATCTTCTCACCACGCACCGCCCGGGCGATGTTGCCCTCGGTGAGGAGGTTGAAGACGAGGATCGGCATGTTGTTGTCCATGCACAGGCTGAAGGCGGTCGCGTCGGCGACGTTGAGGCCGCGTTCCAGCACCTCGCGGTGGGTGATGTTGTCGAACATCAACGCGTCCGGGTCGATCTTGGGGTCGGCCGTGTAGACGCCGTCGACGGCCTTGGCCATCAGGACGATCTCGCAGCCGATCTCCAGAGCGCGCTGCGCGGCCGTGGTGTCCGTGGAGAAGTACGGCAGGCCGGCGCCGCCACCGAAGATCACGACGCGCTTCTTCTCGAGGTGGCGCATCGCGCGGCGGGGGATGTAGGACTCGGCGACCTGCGTCATCTGGATGGAGGTCTGCACGCGCGTGTCGATGCCGTGCTCGCGCTCGAGGAAGTCCTGCAGCGCCAGGCAGTTCATGACGGTGCCGAGCATGCCCATGTAGTCGGCGCGCGACCGGTCCATGCCGCGTTGCTGGAGCTCGGACCCCCGGAAGAAGTTGCCACCACCGATCACGACGGCCACCTGCACGCCGGACTGGTGGACGGCCGCGATCTGGCGGGCGACTGTCTGCACGACATCGGGATCCACACCGACGCCACCGCCGCCGAACATCTCGCCACCGAGCTTGAGCATCACCCGGCTGTAGCCGTGGCTACCTTCTTCGCTCACAGGTCCTCTCCTTTGGCCCCGGGAAACTTCTTCAGACACGCCAAGGGCGGGGTCGCTGGTACCCGCAACCCCGCCCTCACGTGAATCAGCTCTGGCCGACCTCGAACCGAGCGAAACGGGTCACCGTCACGCCGGCCTCCTCCAGGAGAGCCTTGACCGTCTTCTTGCTGTCCGTCACGGAAGCCTGCTCGAGGAGCACGACATCCTTGAAGAAGCCGTTGACGCGACCCTCGACGATCTTGGGGAGCGCGCCCTCGGGCTTGCCCTCCTCGCGAGCGGTCTCCTCGGCGATGCGGCGCTCGTTGGCGACGAGCTCCTCGGGAACCTCGTCACGGGTGACGAACTTCGGGCGCATCGCGGCGATCTGCATCGCGGCACCCTTGGCGACCTCGGCGTTGTCGCCGGTGAACTCGACCAGGACACCCACGGCCGGCGGCAGGTCCGCGGCACGCTTGTGCAGGTAGGTCGAGACGGTGCCGTCGAAGTCGACGGCCTTCGCCAGCTCGAGCTTCTCGCCGATCTTGGCGGAGAACTCCTGGACCAGCGCGTCGACCGTCTTGCCGTCGACCTCGATGGCCTTGAGCGCCTCGACGTCCGCGACCTTGTTGGCCTTGGCGATCGCGACGATCTCGTCCGCGAGGGCGATGAAGTCGGCGTTCTTGGCGACGAAGTCCGTCTCGCAGCGCAGCTCGACCATCGCGCCGTCCTTGACGGCGACGAGGCCGTTGGACGTGGTGCGCTCGGCGCGCTTGCCGACGTCCTTGGCGCCCTTGATGCGCAGGATCTCGACGGCCTTGTCGAAGTCGCCGTCGGCCTCGTCCAGGGCCTTCTTGCAGTCCATCATGCCGGCGGCGGTCAGCTCGCGGAGCTTCTTCACGTCCGCGGTGGTGTAGTTCGCCATCGTTTTCCTTCTGCGATGTACGCGCTTAGGTCACGAGGTGCCCGCTGGTCGGCGGGCACCTCGTGGGGGAGATCAGGACTGGGCGGGCTGCTCGGCCGGGGCCTCGGCGGCGGCGGGGGCGAGGAGCTCCTGCTCCCACTCCGCCAGCGGCTCGTCGGTCGCGACCTCGGGCTTGTCCTGGCCCTCGGCGGCGTCGCGGCGGGCGCCGGAGCGCTGCATGAGACCGGCGGCGGCGGCCTCGGCCACGACCTTGGTCAGCAGGGCCGCGGAACGGATCGCGTCGTCGTTGCCCGGGATCGGGTAGTCGACCTCGTCCGGGTCGCAGTTGGTGTCGAGGATCGCGACGATCGGGATGTTCAGCTTGCGAGCCTCACCGACCGCGATGTGCTCCTTCTTGGTGTCCACGATCCACACGGCGCTGGGCACCTTGGACATGTCGCGGATACCGCCGAGCGTGCGCTCCAGCTTGTCCTTCTCGCGGTTCATCATCAGGATTTCCTTCTTGGTGAAACCCTGGAAACCGCCGGTCTGCTCCATCGACTCGAGCTCCTTGAGGCGCTGGAGCCTCTTGTGGACCGTCGAGAAGTTGGTGAGCATGCCGCCCAGCCAGCGCTGGTTCACGTAGGGCATGCCGACGCGGAGCGCCTCGTTGGCGATGGCCTCCTGCGCCTGCTTCTTCGTGCCGATGAACAGGATCGACCCGCCGTGCGCGACCGTCTCCTTGACGAACTCGTAAGCCCGGTCGATGTAGGTCAGCGTCTGCTGCAGGTCGATGATGTAGATGCCGTTGCGCTCGGTGAAGATGTAGCGCTTCATCTTCGGGTTCCAGCGCCGCGTCTGGTGCCCGAAGTGCACGCCGCTGTCGAGCAGCTGCTTCATGGTTACGACGGCCATGGCCGGTTCGCACCTCATCTGTAGGACGCGCCAGGTCTGGCCTTTGCGCGTCGTCCGGTTGTCGCCTCCGGCCGGGGTCGGCCATCAGCCCTGGTGCCGAACGCCGCCGCCCGTACCCGCGGAGCATCTCTGCACCCTCGGGACCGTCGGACGTCGTGACTCGACACAGCTGGGACAGCCGGTCGGATCTGCGTTGGCACGCGAAGTCGTCCCGCGCACAGACGGGACGCGCCCAAAAGTCTACTCCCCATCCCCGACAAACTTCGAATCGCCCCCGTCTCGCAGGGCGTAGTTGTCCACAACCGGCGAGTAATCCACAGATCCCACATACCCGCTGGTCCCCCCGCCTCCCCCAGCGGACTGTTGACCCATGCCCCTCCTCCCCGCCGCCCTGCTGCTCACCACCCTCCTGGCCCCGGCACCGGTCCGCTTCACCTGGCCGTTGCCCCCGCCGCACGCGGTGGTGCGCGCCTTCGAAGCCCCGACCTCGCCCTTCGGCCCCGGCCACCGGGGCGTCGACCTGGCCGCACCGGCGGGCACCCCGGTCCTCGCGACAGCCGATGCCACGGTCGTCTACGCGGGAGCCGTGGCAGCCAGGACCCTGGTGTCGCTGCAGCACCGCAACGGCCTGCGCACCACCTACGAACCCGTCGCACCGTTGGTCACCGCGGGCGCCCCGGTCCGCCAGGGCGAGGTGATCGGCCACCTCCAACCGGGCCACTGCGAGTCCCCCTGCCTGCACTGGGGCGCCCGCCGAGACCGCACGTACCTGGACCCTCTCCGCCTGCTGACCAGGTCACGAGTGCGGCTGCTCCCGCTGAGCGGCCCGCCCTAGCCCGAGACCCGACGCGCCGCGCGGCCACAGCCCCGGCGCTTCCCACGGGCGCCCCCGCCACCCCTCAGGCGGACGGAACCGCGGCGCACCCCGACGTCCCGCCGCAGCGCCCGCAGGCGCCGGGAGGCGGCCCCGCTCACATCGCCGCCTCCCGGCCTACCTGCCCGTGGTTCCCGTGGCCCTGTGGTTCAGCCGCGCCAGACCCCGGGCCGGCACAAGAATCCGCTACCGCAGCACCCGCCTCGGCAGAGCGCACGCATCCAGCGAACCAGGCACGCCACCTGGCCGTTCGCCACTGGCCGATGGGTCCCTCGCTACGGGAGTCGTCCTTCCACCGTCGCCCGCCCCCTCACCGCGAGCGGTGCGCGCACCGCCTCCACGACCGGTCCGCACACCGCCTCATCGACCGCCCCCGGCAGCGGCAGGAGGGCGCATGTTCTGGCCGACTTCCGCCCGACTTCCGCCAGGCGCGTCCGTCGATCGCCCGTTTCCCGGCCACCGCCGCTCACTCACTCGGGCACGGCCGACTGATCGCTCGGGAACTGCGGTTGTTGGAACGCAGGCGGTCGGTATCCGCACGCCACTGGTTCCATCGAGCGCGGTACCTGCACAACCACGAACGCAGCCGACCGCTACTCGCCCGACTCGCCGTGAGTGCGGTGGGCCGAATGACCGAGCGGGCACACGGCGTGCTGGAAGCAGCCCAAAGGCCACCCGTTCGAGTGAATTAGGCCTGGCAACGGGCGGAAAGGAGATCCAAAGACATTTTGTTGAGGACCGTGAAGTTTCCCGGTACGGGAAATCGGCAGCTCGGTGATCACCAGGCCGCTGGGTGGATCGGGGCGGTCAGGCCTCGGACTGCTCGTTGAGCTTCGTGCGCAGGCGCAGGACGGCGCGGGTGTGCAGCTGGCAGACCCTGGACTCGGTCACGCCGAGGACCTTGCCGATCTCGGCGAGGGTCAGGTTCTCGAAGTAGTAGAGGGTTACGACCACACGGTCGCGTTCTGCCAGCTGAGCGATGGCGTCGGCCAGCTGACGGCGGCTGTCCTGGTCGACGAGGCTCGCCACCGGATCCTCGGCGGCGTCGTCGGGCAGCGACTCCGCGAGGGAGGAGCCGCCCTTGTTCGGGGCGATCAGCTCGTCGAGGGCGACGACGCTGGTGAGCTGCAGCTGGCCGTAGAGCTCCCGGAGCTCGGCCAGGCCGATCTTGAGCTCTGCGGCGAGCTCGCGGTCGGTGGGCGTGCGCTGCAACTTCGCGCCGAGGCGTTCGAGGGCACGTTCGACGTCACGGGCCCGGCTGCGGACCGAGCGCGGCACCCAGTCCTGGGAGCGCAGGTCGTCGAGGATCGCGCCGCGGATGCGCTGCATGGCGTAGGTCTCGAACTTGAGACCGCGTTCCGGCTCGAACTTCTCGATCGCGTCGACCAGGCCGAAGATGCCGGACTGGATCAGGTCGGCCACGTCCACGTGCGCGGGCAGGCCCGTGCCGACGCGGCCGGCGACGTACTTGACCAGCGGCGCGTAGTGCAGGACCAGCCGGTCGCGCTGGCTCTGGTCGCGGGACTCGCCGTAGCTGCGCCACAGGGCGACGATGCCGGCCTCGACGTCGTCACCGGACCGCACGTCCGCGCGCGTCACCGCGGCCGGAGCGGCCGAGGGAGTGCCGTTGACGTGCGTGTCGGCACCGGGCTCGGGGGTCGCCTCGGTGCGCGGCGCGCCGTTCTGACGGTGCCCGTTGCTCGCCTGCTTCGACACTGGTGCGGGCAGGACGGGTTCAGGGGGCACGGTCGCCGTACGCGATCCTCCCCCTGCGGCGTCAGGAACGGGGGTGGGTTCGGTCATGGATCGCCTTCAGCCGTTCGACAGTGACGTGTGTGTAAAGCTGAGTCGTTGCGAGCGTAGCGTGACCAAGCAGTTCTTGGACGGTGCGCAGGTCCGCTCCTCCTTCCAGCAAATGGGTCGCAGCGGAGTGGCGCAACCCGTGCGGCCCGATGTCGGGTGCGTCCGGTACCACGGCGACGACCTCGTGCACCAGAGCGCGGACCGCCCGCTGGTTCAGCCGGCCGCCACGAGCACCGAGGAACAGCGCCGGCGGTGAATCCGGTGCTACCAGGGCGTTTCGCCCTTCGTCCACCCACCGCCGCAGTGCGCGCTCGGCCGGCACACCGAACGGCGTGCTGCGCTCGCGACCACCTTTGCCCAGAACCCGAATCACCCTTAGGGAGTAGTCCACGTCGTCGAGATCAAGCCCACAGAGCTCGGCCACGCGGATACCTGTGGCGTACAGCAACTCCACCACGGCCTGATCACGCAGCGCAACCGGATCGCCCTGGGACGCGCCAGAGGATACGGCCCTCATCGCGTCCTTCGCTTGGTCCTCCCGCAACACCGACGGCAACGTCCGGTGCGGCCGCGGAGCAGCGAGCCGAGGCCCGGGATCAGAGGCCAGATGCCCAGCTCGGTGAGCCCACGCCGTGAACGCGCGCGCAGCAGCGGCGCGCCGCGCCATCGTCGTGCGGCTGGCGCCCGCGGAGCGTTGCGCGGCGAGCCAGGACCGCAGGTTCGTCAGGTCGATGCGCCCGACGTCGGCGTTCTCCGGGATATTCCCCGCGACATGTCCGAGCAATGCCACCGCGTCACCGATGTAGGCGCGCACCGTGTGCGGCGACAGATCACGCTCCAACATCAGGTGCCGTTCGTAGTGCCGCAACACGTCCTGAACGGTCGCCGGCAGTTTTTCGCGCAGGCGAACGAGATCGACACGACGTGTCCGACCATGCGGCGGCGGGGACATAGGCCAAGACGCTGCGCCAGTCGGGGCGATTGGTCAAGTATCGCCACACCCCCGCGCCACTTGAGAGCGCTCTCATGATCAGGAAGACGATAACGTTTCAACTCCCAGTGACCAGCCGGGGTTCGGCGGCAATTTCAGATCACCTTTCGGAGTAATGCGAGCCCCCCGCCGCGCCACCCGAACAGCCGATGGACCAAGCCCGCCCGCAGCTGTTCGACGTCACCGCCGCCCCTGGGACCGGGAAAGTGGCCTCCCGACCCGAAAACGCAGGTCAGTCGCCGCCGATCATCCACAGTGGACAGACGTCACCCCACCTCCAGCTTCTGCCAGCCCTGGTCCACCTTCACCGCGAGCCCGGCGAGTTCCAGCTCGGGCAACAACGCGCGCACCCTCCCCAGTGGAACCCCGGACTCGACCGAAACGGCCTCGTCACTGACACCGTCCCGCCTGCCCAGAGCCTCGTAAACGCGCATGGCCTCGCCCTGCGGCGCACCGAGGTCGCTCTCCTTCTCGGCGGGTTCGGTGGCGAGGTCGTCCCCGAACCGTCCGACCGACTCGACGATCTCGGCCACCGAGCTCACCGACACGGCCAGCCCGTCCCGCAACAGCTCGTGACAGCCGACCGAGCTCACCGACGTGACAGGCCCGGGCACCACCATCAACGGCCGCCCGAGCGCGAGCGTGATGGCAGCGGTGTTCTTCGCCCCGCTGCGCCGCCCCGCCTCCACCACGACCGTCCCTCCGGACAACGCGGCGATGAGCCGGTTGCGGGTGAGGAACCGATGCCGCGCCGGCCTCACACCGGGCGGGTACTCGCTGACGATCAACCCGTCCCGCGCCACCCTGGCGAGAAGCCCCTGGTGACCGGCGGGATAGGCCTGGTCGGCGCCGCACGCCAGCACCGCGATCGTCAGCCCGTCCGCCGCAAGACACCCGCGATGAGCGGCACCGTCGATCCCGTACGCGGCCCCGGACACCACGGCCATCCCCGCGGACGCCAACCCGAACGCGAACTCGCCGGCGACGTGCTCGCCATAACTGCTGGCAGCCCGAGACCCGACCACCGCCACGGCCTTGTCCACCACGTCAGCGAGGAAGTGCGGCCCCCGTACCCAAAGCGCGAGCGGCTCACCTCCGCACCGCCGCCCGGACGCGTTCTCCAGCGCGAGCAACGGCCAACGGGGCCACTCCTCGTCCTCGGGGATGACCAGCCGCCCACCACGCTCAGCGATCAGCGCGAGGTCCTCGCGGGCATGTTCCTCAGCGCGCCGAGCGGACGTCTGGCTCGCCACCGACGGCGAAACTTCGCCAGACCGCACCAGTTCCGCTGCCTTGACAGGCCCGACCTCGGCGACGAGCGCGGCGAGCGCCGCTGGGTAGGGCTCCGCGACCCGGGACAGGTAGGCCCTGGCCAGGCGCACCTTGTCGGGGACGGGGCGGGTCTGGGACGTGGTCACCGGAACCACCACCAGGGCAGCCAGCGCTGCCATGGTTCGGGGTGCCAGGGGGTGGGTGGGCTGGCGCCGGAGGTGCGCCTTCGGACTGTGCACCGCAGGTGGAGCAGGGCGGGCACGGTGGCTGTGGGGAGCGGGATTGCGGTGGGGACGAGGGACAGGGCCATGGCTGGGCTCCTTGGGGAGGTTGTGGGAGCGAGAGGAGAGCAGGACGGGGGATGAAGGAAGGGGCGAGCGGGGGCGGGAAGGTGAGGCAAGAGCGAGACGGCGGGCAGGGCGGGGCGGCAGGGCCGGGGCCGGGGCGGCGGCGGGCGAGAGGGAAGCACGAGGGCGCTGGCGGGAGGGCGCGGGCAGCAAGGCGAGGAGGGTAGGAGAAGAACGGGCGGAGGCTGGAGGCTGCGGTGGGCGCGGTGTGGCCTCGCGTGGAACTGGGGCGGGCCAGGTGGTGAGCGGGTCGCCCGTTGGGAAGGCGGGCGACCCGCTCACGCCGGACACGAGCTGAGGCTCTGGACTTGTGTCCGGCGGTTCGGGCGGCTGGGTTGGGACAGGCGCCCGAACGGTGTGGGTGGGCGGGGTGTGGGTGCCGGGCGCGGAGCGGGAGTGGGGCTCCGCGCCCGGCTGTCTGTGGGCCTGGCGGCCTGGGGGTGAGCGGGCGCCCGTGTTGGCGAGCGCCCGCTCTGGCCGGCGCTGAGGCGGGGCGGTTGCTCTGCGTCGGCTGCTAGGGGGCTCTGCGTTCTCGGAACTGCAGGGCTGCCGCCACGTGGTCTTCGGTTGGGCTGTCTGCTTCTGCCAGGTCGGCCAGGGTCCAGGCGACGCGGAGGCAGCGGTCTGCTCCTCGGCCCGTCAGGGCGCCTACTGCCAGGGCTCGGTCCAGCAGTGCGGTGGTCTGTCTTGGCAGTGCGAACTCTCGGCGTAGGGCTGGGCCTGGGACCAGGGCGTTCGCCTGCCAGGGATGGCCGTGTGCCGACCAGCGGGTGGCTGCCCGTTGGCGCGCCTTCAGGACCCTTGCTCTGACGACCGTTGTTGGTTCTGGAGGTGTGGCATCCGCGTTGGCCATCGCTGTTGTGGCCCTCATGCGGACCCTCAGGTCGACTCGGTCCAGCAGTGGGCCGGAGAGGCGGGACTGGTAGCGGCGGCGGACTGTGGCCGTGCAGATGCAGTCGACCTCTTTCGGCGGGGCGCAGGGGCAGGGGTTGGTGGCGAGGATCAGCTGGAAGCGGGCCGGGTAGCGGGCTATGCCGTCTCGCCTCGGGATGCGGACCTCGCCCTCCTCCAGGGCGGTGCGGAGGGTGTCGATGGTCTTCTGGCCGAACTCGCAGGCCTCGTCCAGGAACAGCACGCCCTTGTGTGCTCTGGAGGAGGCGCCTGGCTTCGCCATGCCGCTGCCGCCGCCGATCAGGGCCGCTATGGACGTCGTGTGGTGGACGTTCACGAACGGTGGGCTGGCGACCAGCGGGTAGTCCGGCGAGAGGACTCCCGCTACCGAGTGGACCGCTGTCACGGCCAGGGACTCCTGGCGGGTCAGGGGTGGCAGCAGGCCGGGGAGGCGTTCGGCCAGCATCGTCTTGCCCGTGCCCGGCGGGCCTGTCAGCAGCAGGTGGTGTGCGCCTGCCGCGGCCACCTCCAGTGCCCAGCGGGCTTCCGGCTGGCCCACCACGTCGGCCAGGTCCGGGACCGCCGGCAGCGGTGGGTCTGCCGGGTCCGCGGGTGGCTGCAGGTCGACCGGTTCGCCTCGCAGCCACGCCAGCACCTCGGTGAGGGTGTGGGCTCCGTGCAACTCCACGCCGTCCACCAGGGCTGCTTCCGGCAGGGCGTCCACCGGGACGATCGCCGTCGTGAGGCCTGCCCGCCTGGCGGCCAGCAGCGCGGGCAGGACGCCTCGGACCGTGCGGATGCGGCCGTCCAGGGCCAGTTCGCCGAGCAGGACCGTGGTGTTCAGGCGGTCGGGCGGGACCGAGCCCGCCGCAGCCAGGGTGGCGCAGGCGATGGCGACGTCGTAGCTGCTGCCGCCCTTCGGCAGGTTCGCCGGGGACAGGCCCAGGACGATGCGCTGCTTCGGCCACTCCTCGGCGCTGTTGCGGACCGCGGCCTTCACACGCTCCTTGGACTCGTGCAGCGCCGCGTCCGGCAGGCCCAGGAGGTGGGTGCGGGGCTGGCCCACGCCCACGTCGGCCTCGATCTCGACCGCCAGGCCGTCGACCCCGTACAGGGCGACGGACCAGGCTTGCGCGAGCCCCATGTCAGGCTCCCCGCAGGTGTTGCAGGCGGGGCTCGCCGGACGGCGGCCAGGTGACCGAGATCAGGTCGACGCGGACGTTGCACCAGCCGACGCCGTGCGACGCCAGCCAGCGCAGGGCCGTGCGGCGCAGGCGCGAGAGCTTGCGCTGGTCGACCGCCTCGTCCGGGCGGCCCCAGAGCGGGCCGGATCTGGTCTTGACCTCGCAGACGACCAGGCGGTCGCCCTCCACGGCCACGACGTCGAGCTCACCGTCGCGGCACGTCCAGTTCCGCGACAGGACGACCAGGCCCTGCCCCTCCAGGTACCTGCACGCCAGGTCCTCGCCCTGACGCCCCTTCTCCTGCTGCCTGGTCTCGACCAGTGCCCGTGCCACCACTGCCCTCGCCTCCCTGCGGGTCGTTGGGTACGACCTTGCAGGGCGGGGCGGGGTGGGCGACCGGGCTGCCGGGAATCTGTGGACAACTCCGCGGCTGTGGACAGGTCGGCCGTTGTAGATCTTGGAACGGCGGAATTGTCGGTGGGGTGTGCTAGGTGCCTACGACGGGAACGGCCCGCTCTCCGGCAGGCGGAGATCCGGCTTGTCCAGCTCCTCCACGTTCACGTCCTTGAACGTGATGACACGAACGTTCTTGACGAACCTCGCGGGGCGGTACATGTCCCACACCCACGCGTCCGACATGCGCACCTCGAAGTACACCTCGCCGTCGGCGTTGCGCACCTGCACGTCCACCGAGTTGGCCAGGTAGAAACGCCGTTCGGTCTCCACGACGAACGAGAACTGGCTGACTATGTCGCGGTACTCCTTGTACAGCGACAGTTCCATCTCGGTCTCGTACTTCTCGAGATCCTCTGCACTCATTACGCCTCCGCGCGGGTCATCTGCTCCGCGCCCTCCCTCGTCGCGAGCTCCCCGGCGTCAGCCGGGGCTGCATCATTCTGGACCACGGCCACCGTGGTCGTGCCGCGCGCCACCCTGTGCGGCGCGGCGAGACCGTGCTTGGCAGCCGCCGATGCCACATTTACATACGACCAGCGGTGCTCCGCACACGGGCCGTGCTCCATCAACGCCGCCGTGTGGTCCGGCGTGCAGTAGCCCTTGTGCACGGAGAAACCGTACTCGGGATGACGATCATGAAGTTCCGCCATTATCCGGTCCCGCGTGACCTTGGCCAGCACCGATGCCGCCGCTACGCACGCCGCGGCCTGGTCTCCCTTGAGCACCGCCACGCTCGGCGCGGGCATTCCCGGCACCTTGAAGCCGTCCGTCAGCACGTAGCCGGGGTGCGTGGACAGCTGCGCCACGGCGCGCCTCATGCCCTCGATGTTCATGACGTGGATGCCCAGCCAGTCGATGTCGGCGGGTGGAACGACCACGATCGAGTGATCCAGGGCGCGCTTGAGCACCAGGTCGAACATCCGGTCGCGGGCGGCGGCGGTCATCAGCTTCGAGTCGTTCAGGCCCTCGAACCGCGCGGCGTCGCCCGGCCGGAGGACGCACGCCGCGATCACCAACGGACCGGCGCACGGCCCTCGTCCGGCCTCGTCGACGCCGGCGACGGGCCCGAGCCCCCGGCGCTCCAGGGTGCTCTGCAACGCCCAGTTCCCCGACGAGCCCCGCACCACCGCGCGGGGCGGCATCAGCATGGTCATCGGCGGAATCGGTCTCGCACTCGACGTCCGAGCAGCATAAGCGGCCACGCGCCGACGATACCGAGGCCGAGCGGGACGTTCTCCTGCCAGCCCGGCGCACCCATCGAGACGACCTGCGGGTTGTGGTCGGACACCCCGCCCCACCTCGACGGCGGCAGCACGATCACGCGCGCCTTGCCGATCACGTCGTCCACCGGCACCAGGCCGTTGAGACCGCCCTGGCCCTGGCAGCGCGAGTCGCACGAGTGGTTGCGGTTGTCGCCGAGCACGAACAGCATCCCGTCCGGGATCTTGAGCTCCTCGAACGACTCCTGCTCGGCCGGCGTGCCCTCGTCGAAGTGCTTGTACGGCTCGTCGAGCGGCTTGCCGTCCACGGTCACGCGGTTCTGCTCGTCGCAGCACTTCACGGTCTGCCCGCCGACGGCGATCACGCGCTTGACGAAGTCCTCCTCGTTCGCCGACGGCAGCCCGATCAGCGATCCGAGCCACGACAGGCCCTGCGAGACCGGGTTGCTCGGCTCGTCCGAGATGAAGTCGTTCTGCCACGACGGCGGCCCGCGGAACACGATCACGTCGCCCGGCGCCGGGTCGGTGAAGCGGTAGGTGACCTTGTCCACGAGCACGCGGTCGCCGTAGCAGTCGGTGCACCCGTGCAGGGTGGTCTCCATCGACTCGGACGGGATCATGTAGACGCGGCCGAGGAAGATCTGGATGCCGATCGCGAGACCGAACGCGACCAGGATGAGAACGGGCAGTTCCTTCCAGAAGTTGCCCTTTTTCTTCTGCTTTTTCTTACCGGGTTGGTCCGAAGCGTCCGAACTGGGCTCTTCACCGGGCGGGTTCTGCTCTGGAGCGTCGTCGACCACGTGATCAGCCTAGGGGCTGGGGGTTGTGATCCGACACAACACTCCACCGATCTCTCGGGAAAACGATGTACCGGGCTTTCCCGATGACGTTCTCGATCGGCACCGTGCCCGCTACGCCCCCGCCGCCCTGTTTGCGCGAGTCGGTGGAGTTCATCCGGTTGTCCCCCATCACGAACAACCGGCCCTCGGGAACCCGAACGGGATCGAACGGTTCGTGGTCCGCCGGCGAACTCCCGGGCTGCCAGTGCACGTAAGGCTCGTCGAGCGGTTTTCCGTCCACGACGACACGGTGCTGCTCGTCGCAACACATGACCGTTTGGCCCGGCAGCGCGATGACGCGCTTCACGAAGTCGCGCTCGTTCGCGGGCGCGATGCCCAGCAACGAGCCGATGTTCTGCACGAAACCCGCGACGGGATTCGTCGAGCGGGGGTTGCGGAAGTCCGTGGACGTCCACGCCTCGGGGCCGCGGAACACGACCACCTCGCCCGGCTCGACGTCGCCGAAGCGGTAGGTGACCTTGTCGACCAGCACCCGGTCGTTCTCGCAGCCGGTGCACCCATGCAGCGTGTTCTCCATCGACGCCGAGGGGATCACGTAGACCCGCGCCACGAACGCCTGGATGAGCACCGTCAGCACGACGGCCGTCAGCACGACGTAGAGAACATCTCTCCAAACAGGAGTACGCCCCCGCTCCGGTTCGTCCGGTGCGGAGGCGTCCTCCGGGTCTTGCGGGCTCGAAGCCACCGATCAGGAGACCGGCTTGGCCTCGCGCTTCTCCTTGATCTTGGCGGCCTTGCCGCGGAGGTCGCGCAGGTAGTACAGCTTGGCGCGACGCACGTCACCGCGGGTGACGACCTCGATCTCCGAGATGTTCGGGGAGTGCACCGGGAAGGTGCGCTCGACGCCGACACCGAACGAGACCTTGCGGACCGTGAAGGTCTCGCGGATGCCGCCACCCTGGCGACGGATCACGACGCCCTGGAACACCTGGACGCGCTCGCGCGAGCCCTCGATGACGCGGACGTGGACCTTCAGCGTGTCACCGGCGCGGAAGGCCGGGACGTCAGAGCGCAGCGACTGGGCGTCGAGTGCGTCCAGGATGTTCATCGGTGTTCCTCACGTGTCTTGAACTCCCCAGAGCATGTTCCATGGCAGTGCACGACATGATGGGGGTCGGCTTGTGGGCGCACGCCGGTATCACACCGGCTGCGGCAACTGTTCCAGTGTGCCAGACCAGGCACTCCGGAATGAAATCGGGCTACTCCCCACCCTCGCGCAGGCGCGTGAGCAGGGCCCGGTCGTGCTTGTCGAACGCGTCCGCCGGCAGGGATTCCAGCAGGTCGGGACGCCTTTCGAAGGTGCGGGCGAGTGACTGGTCACGTCGCCAGCGGTCGATCATCTTGTGGTTGCCCGACCGCAGCACGTCGGGCACGGCCAGGTCGCGCCACACGAGCGGCCGGGTGTAGCTCGGCCCTTCGAGCAGGCCGTCCTGGAACGAGTCCTCGGCGTGCGACTTCGGGTTCCCGAGCACCCCGGGCAGCAGCCGTGCAACCGCTTCCACGATCGCGAGCACCGCCACCTCGCCACCGACCAGGACGTAGTCGCCGATGGACACCTCGTCGACGCGCACGCGCCGTCGGGCGTCATCGACCACACGCTGGTCAATGCCTTCGTAGCGACCGCACGCGAACACGAGGTGCGACTCTTCCGCGTACTCGTGCGCGAGTGCCTGCGTGAACGGCCGTCCAGCCGGCGTCGGCACGATGAGACGCGTCTCGTCCGTGCACACGTCATCGAGGGCAGGACCCCAGATGTCGGCCTTCATGACCATGCCGGGCCCACCGCCGTACGGGCTGTCGTCGACGGCCTTGTGCACGTCCTGGGTCCAGTCCCGCAGGTCGTGCACGCCGACGCTGATCAGACCCTTGTCGACGGCCTTCCCGAGCAACGCCGCGCGCAGCGGCGCGAGGTACTCGGGGAAGATCGTGACGACGTCAATCTGCATCGAGCAGGCCCTCGGGCGGGTCGATCACGACACGGCCACCGCGCACGTCCACAGTGGGCACGATCTCGCGCACGAACGGGATCAGCGCCTCGCCCTGGTCACGGATGACCACGAGCAGCTCGCCGCCCGGGCCGTGCAGGACCTCCTTGACCGTGCCGATCTTCGTGCCGTCGACCAGTTCCGCCGAGAGCCCTTCGAGCTCGTGGTCGTAGAACTCGTCGGGGTCGTCGGTCGGCGGGAGGTCGTCGGTGCTGCCCAGCAACAACGTGCCGCGCAACGCCTCCGCGACGTCGCGCGTGACGACTTCGGCGAAACGCACGAGCAGCCGCCCGGCATGAGGCCGGGCGGCTGTCACGGTGAGGCTTCGGGACGTGCCGTCACGCAGTTTGGCTTGCATCGACTTCCCGACCGCGAAACGCAGTTCGGGAGAGTCGGTGCGCACGTCCACGGCTAGTTCGCCGGTGATCCCGTGCGCTTTGGCCACACGGCCGACAACGACGTCCATTTGCCCTTGAAGTTCGTTCTCAGCGGTCGGTGTCGACGACGTCGACCCGCACGCCACGACCGCCGATGCCGGCCATCACGGTGCGCAGGGCCGTCGCGGTGCGACCGCCACGACCGATCACCTTGCCGAGGTCGTCCGGGTGGACGTGGACCTCGAGGGTGCGGCCGCGGCGGGTCGTGACGAGGTTCACCCGGACGTCGTCCGGGTGGTCGACGATGCCGCGAACGAGGTGTTCGAGGGCGTCAGCCAACAAACTCACGCCTCGTCCTTGGGCGCCTCGGCGTCAGCCTTGGGCGCGTCGTCGGCCTTCTTGGCCTTCTTCGCCTTCGGCGTGGTGGCCTCGGTCATCGGCTCCTCGTTCGCGGCGGCCAGGGCGGCGGCGAACAGGTCGGCCTTGGAAGCCTTCGGCTCCTTGACCTTCAGCGTGCCCTCGGCGCCCGGCAGGCCCTTGAACTTCTGCCAGTCACCGGTGATCTCCAGCAGGCGCTGGACGGACTCGGTCGGCTGCGCGCCGACACCCAGCCAGTACTGCGCGCGCTCGGAGTCGACCGCGATGAACGACGGCTCTTCCTTCGGGTGGTACTTGCCGATCGTCTCGATGGCCTTGCCGTCGCGACGGGTGCGCGCGTCGGCGACCACGATGCGGTAGTACGGCTGGCGGATCTTGCCGAGACGCTGAAGCTTGATCTTGACGGCCATTGGCCTGGTACTCCTAGAGCTCTGTGTTGATGGTTCGCACAGTCGTGGCCCGGGCAGAGGGGCCGACCACGACGGACAGCGGGCAATTGTGCCAGATGGGGCCGGTGGATCCGAATCGGGGCCACAATCGCCGGTGTGGACGAGAACACCCTGCCGGCCGTCGACGCCGTCCGCGGCTACGTCGCGGTGCTGCGCGAGGTCCGGAGCCGCGGGCGACGCCGGGTACTCGATCCACGGAGCGGGATGCCGCATCACCGACCAGGACGGCCGTGAGGTACTTCCTCGCCGGCTGGGGTGACCACCTCTGGACCGACGACGAGCTCAACGCCCCGTGCGAGCAGCTCGCCGCCAGTGGCGAACTGCGGGTGGTCGAACAGGGGCGATGGTTCGCCCTGGCGCACTAGACGAACGCTTTGACGGTGCCGAGCGCCTCACGCACCGCACGGGCGTGCGCTACCGCACCGGGCGTATCGCCGTGCACGCACAACGACTCTGCCTGCGTCTTGAGAACCGTGCCGTCGACCGCGACCAGTTCGCCGTGCACGAGCCGTGTGGCCCTCTCGACGATCTGTGCCGTGTCGGTCAGCAGTGCACCCGGCTGGCTGCGCGGGACGAGCGTGCCCTCGGGGGTGTAGCCGCGGTCGGCGAACGCCTCCTGGACCGGTCGCAGGCCGGCTGCCTCGGCCTTTGCCAGCAACTGGGAGCCCGGCAGGCCGAGGACCGGTAGGTCCTTGAACGCCTTCACGCCGTTCACGACCGCCTGCGCCTGCTTCTCGTGGTGCACCGTCGCGTTGTACAACGCGCCGTGCGGCTTCACGTAGACGACCTCGGTGCCTGCTGCTCGTGCGCACGCATCGAGCGCACCGATCTGATAGAGCACCTCGTCGGCGAGTTCGGTGGGGTCCGCGTCGATGAACCGGCGACCGAAACCGGCCAGGTCGCGGTAGCTCACCTGCGCGCCGATCCGCACACCGTTGCGTGCCGCTTCCTCACACACACGACGCATCGTGGACGGGTCACCGGCGTGGAAGCCGCACGCGACGTTCGCGCTCGTGATGACGTCGAGGAGCGCGGTGTCGTCGCCGAGGCGCCAGATGCCGAAGCCCTCGCCGAGATCGCTGTTCAGGTCCATCAGATGACACCGACCGACAGCAGCAGGAGCGATAGGCCGGGCAGGAAGTTGTTCAGCACGTGCGCCACCATGCTCGCCCCGAGGTTGCGGGTGACCAGCCGGGCCACGCCGATCGGGATGGCGATCACGAGCAGCAGCCACGTGCGCTGCGGTTCGAGGTGGCTGACCGCGAAGATCACCGTGGTCAGCACGAAGGCGGCCCACCTGCTCCAGCCCTGCCGCTCGACGGCGCCCCAGAGCAGGCCGCGGAAGATGATCTCCTCGCAGATCGGCCCGATGAAGCTCATGTAGACGAACATCGTGATGGCCGCGGCCAGCGGGAGGTTCGCCTGGCTGAAGAGCTCGCCGATGGCGCTCGTGGCGTTGTCCTTGCCGACGATCGTGCCCCACAGCCAGGCTGCGAAGTAGGTGAAGACCAGGCCGACGACACCGATCTTGAGCCCGAAGACGACGTCCGCCTTGGTCATGCTCAGCCGCAGGTCGACGACCGGGCCGTTGCCGCGCACGTACGTGATCACGATCGCGAGTCCGGCCGCGAGCATGATCGGCACCAGCGAGCCGACCAGCACCAGCGTCGGCGACGACTCGAGCGTCGCGCCGAAGCTCGCGCCCACGGCCGTGATGAACACGGCGCTCAGGATGAAGACGGCCTCCACCAGGAGGAACGCTCCGAAGCCCCAGCGTTGGCCGACCCGCTCGGGCTCGGGGTTGCGGCTGATGTCCCGCACGCTCTCCAGGAAGCCCTGCTTCGGCTTCAGCGACTCCGGCTCACTCACGCTCTGCAATTTAGTCACGCCGCGGCTACCAGCGGTGAAACAGCAGGCACTCCTACGCTCATGATCAGCCCACCTCGCGATCGACGCCGCCGGCCCAGAACCCGAGGCTACTGTGCGGCACTGGCGGAAACCGGGCCAACCACCTGGCCAAAAGATGGTCAGATCGGGTCCCCGCCGGATGTCCTAGTCCTGCTGGTTGGATCGGCGTACAAACGCTGCGACTAAACCCCAGGCGCCTAACGTCTCGGCACGCCACAGCATCACGAGCCATGGGAAGCAGGCTGGGCAGGACACGACAACCTGGCGTACTCCAGGGCTTGCCCGTTCGCCCGCTGATCACCGCCGCAGCGCGGTCTCCTCGGCCATGTGCGAGAGCTTGGCCGGGTTGCGCACCGCGTACAGGCCGCTGATCCGCCCGTCCTCCACCCGCGCCGCGAGCACCGTGTCGAGCTCGCCGCCGAACCGCACGACCAGCGCGGGGTAGCCGTTGACCTGGGCCGGTTCCATCGTCCAGCCGGACACCTTGAGCAGGCCGCCGAGCAGCATCCGCGCGACCTTCGACGAGCCCACGACCGGGCGCGGGACGGCCTGCTTCACGCCGCCGCCGTCGCCCAGGAACACCACGTCGGGGGCGAGCAGGTCGAGCAACGCCTGGAGGTCGCCCGTCTCGGTGGCGCGCTGGAAGGCGGCCAGGGCCTCGCGGGAGGCGGCCTGCGTGACGACCTCGCGCGGGCGGCGGGCGGCCACGTTGGAACGGGCCCGGTGGGCGATCTGGCGGACCGCGGCCGGGTTCTTGTCGACGGCCCTGGCGATCTCGTCGTAGTCCAGGTCGAAGACCTCGCGCAGGACGAAGACGGCGCGTTCGGTCGGGGTGAGGGTTTCGAGGACCAGCATCATCGCCATCGAGACGCTGTCGGCCAGTTCGACGTCCTCGGCGACGTCCGGGGTGGTCAGCAGCGGTTCGGGGAGCCACGAGCCCACGTAGGACTCCTTGCGGCGGCCCAGTGTGCGCAGGCGGCCCAGCGCCTGCCTGGTGACGATGCGGACCAGGTAGGCCCGGTGGTTGTCGACGGTGCCGTGCTCGACGCCCGCCCAGCGCAGCCAGGTCTCCTGCAGCACGTCCTCGGCGTCGGCGGCGGAGCCGAGCATCTCGTAGGCGATCGTGAAGAGCAGGTTGCGGTGGCTGACGAACGAGTCCGTGGCGACGTCCATGAGCACAAAGACACCATCCGAACGTGTTCTGTGACAGTGGGCTGGATCACAGTCACACGGTCTGGGGCGGCGGCATCTCGTGGTCGTCAAGCAAGTCCACGAGGGAGGAACGACCATGGAAACCCGCTTCAACCTCTTCGCCACCCAGACCGGCGCCAAGCTCGCCAAGCGGTTCGCGGGCCTGCACGGCGTGCTGCACGAGTCGCCGCTGTCGAAGACCGTGATCGAGCTGGTCAGCATGCGGGCGAGCCAGCTCAACGGCTGCGGCTTCTGCCTCGACATGCACGCCAAGGACGCCGTCGCGGCCGGTGAGGACCCGTTGCGGCTGCACCTGGTGGCCGGGTGGCGCGAGACGACCGTGTTCACGGAGGCCGAGCAGGCCGCGCTCAAGCTCACCGAGGAGGGCACGCTGCTCACGCTCGACGGCGTGAGCGACGAGACCTGGGCAGCGGTCCGCAAGCACTACGACGACGAGGAGACCGCCGCCCTCGTCTGCCTGGTCGGCCTGATCAACGCCGCGAACCGGCTGGGCGTCATCACCCGCCAGAAGGGCGGTGCGTACCAGGTGGGCGCGATGGCGCAGTTCGACTAGTGGATGCGGCCCCGGAGCATGACCATGCGCGGCGTCCGGAGGACCTCCAGGTTCTCCCGCGGGTCCTCGTCGTACACGACGATGTCCGCGGCCGCGCCCTCGGTCAGCGACGGGAAGCCCAGCCACTCGCGGGCGTTCCACGACGCGGCGCCGATGGCGTCCTGCGCGCTCATCCCCACGCCGTGCAGCGCGACGACCTCGTCGACGATGCGGCCGTGCCGGATGCCACCGCCCGCGTCGGTGCCCGCGTAGACGGGGATGCCCGCCTCGATCGCTGACGCCACCGTGCGCGACACACGGGCGTGCAGGCTCCGCATGTGGTCCGCGTACTTCGGGTACTTGCCGGCCTTCTCGGCGATGCCGGGGAACGTCTCGATGTTGATCAGCGTGGGCACCAGCGCGGTGCCGCGCGAGGCCATCAGCGAGATCGTGTCGTCGGTCAGGCCGGTGCCGTGCTCGATGCAGTCGATGCCCGCGTTGATCAAGCCCGGCAGCGCGTCCTCGCCGAACACGTGGGCGGTCACCTTGGCGCCGGCGGCGTGGGCGACCTTGATCGCCTGCTCCAGCTCGTCGTCGGTCCACAACGGCGCGAGGTCGCCCTCGCCGCGGTCGATCCAGTCGCCGACGAGCTTCACCCAGCCGTCGCCGTGCGCGGCCTGCTCGGCCACCGCGGACACCAGGTCGGTCTCGACCTCGACGCTGATGCCCGGGATGTACCGCTTCGGCCGGGCGATGTGCTTGCCCGCGCGGATGATCCGCGGCAGGTCGAGGCGCTCCTGCAACGGCGTGGTGTCGATCGGCGAACCGCAGTCGCGGATCAGCAACGTGCCCGCGTCGCGGTCCGTGATCGCCTGCTCGACGGCCTCGGGCAGCTCGACGCCGCCCTGCGGGCCCAGGCCGACGTGGCAGTGCGCGTCGACCAGGCCCGGGACGAGGAACCCGCCGTCGACCACGGTCTGCGCGTTCGGCACGGGCTGAGTGCGCACACGGCCGTTGACGACCCACAGGTCTCGCGGTTCGCCATCGGGCAGGACGACGCCGCGCAGGTGCATGGTCACTTCTTCTTGTCGTCCCCGTCGAACTTGAACTTCGACGGGTCGAAGCCGGGCGGGAGCTCGTTCATGCCGCCGCCGAGACCAGGGATGTTGGGCATCCCGCCGCCGGGGGGCATGCCGGGGAAGCCGCCGGGCATCATCCCGGGGAAGCCGCCCTTGATCTTGGGAGGCGTCGGGCCGCGTCCGCCCTTGCCCTTCTTCCCCTTCTTGCCCTTGCGCGACTTGCTGCCGCCACCGCCGCCGAAGCCCATCCGGCCGGCCATCGAGGCCATCATCTTGCGGGCCTCGAAGAAGCGGTTGACCAGGTCGTTGACGTCGCTGACCTTGACGCCCGACCCGTTCGCGATGCGCAGCCGGCGGGAGCCGTTGATGATCTTCGGGTCGTCGCGCTCGGCCGGGGTCATGCCGCGGATGATCGCCTGGATGCGGTCGAGGTGCTTCTCGTCCAGCATGCCGAGCTGGTCCTTCATCTGACCGGCGCCGGGCAGCATGCCGAGCAGGTTCGCGATGGGACCCATCTTGCGGATGGCGAGCATCTGCTCCAGGAAGTCCTCGAGCGTCAGCTGGCCGGTGTGCAGCTTCGCGGCGGCCTTCTCGGCCTGCTCCTGGTCGAAGTGCTGCTCGGCCTGCTCGATCAGGGTGAGGACGTCACCCATGCCGAGGATGCGCGACGCCATCCGGTCCGGGTGGAAGACGTCGAAGTCCTCGAGCTTCTCACCGTTGGACGCGAAGAGGATCGGCTGACCGGTGACCTCGCGGACCGACAGCGCGGCACCACCGCGGGCGTCGCCGTCGAGCTTGGTGAGCACGACACCGGTGAAGCCGACGCCGTCGCGGAACGCCGTGGCGGTGTTGATCGCGTCCTGACCGACCATGGCGTCGACCACGAACAGGACCTCGTCCGGGTTGACCGCGGCCCGGATGTCGACGGCCTGCTTCATCATCTCCTCGTCGACACCGAGCCGGCCGGCCGTGTCGACGAGGACGATGTCGTGCTGCTTGGCCTTGGCCTCCGCGATGCCGAGGCGCGAGACCTCGACCGGGTTGCCGACGCCGTTGCCGGGCTCGGGGGCGAACACGGGCACGCCCGCGCGCTCACCGACGACCTGGAGCTGCGTCACCGCGTTGGGGCGCTGCAGGTCGGCCGCGACGAGCAGCGGCGTGTGGCCCTGGCCCTTCAGCCACTTGGCCAGCTTGCCCGCGAGCGTCGTCTTACCGGCACCCTGCAGACCCGCGAGCATGATCACGGACGGCGGGTTCTTGGCGAGGTTCAGCCGCCGCGTCTCGCCGCCGAGGACGTTGACGAGCTCCTCGTTGACGATCTTCACGACCTGCTGCGCCGGGTTCAGCGCCTGGTGGACCTCGGCACCCTTGGCCCGTTCCTTCACCTTCGCGATGAAGTTGCGGACGACGGGCAGCGCGACGTCGGCCTCGAGCAGGGCGACCCTGATCTCGCGGGCGGTCGCGTCGATGTCGGCGTCGGTGAGCCGGCCCTTGCCGCGAAGGCCCTGGAGGACAGTGGTCAGCCGGTCGGAAAGCGTGGAGAACACGCCTTCCAGACTAGCTAACCGGACGTTCACCCGATGCCGTGGCTCGCCAGGGCCTCCAGGAGCACGGGCTCACGGCGTCCGACCGGAGCAGTGGAGATCTGCTGGAAGCGCAGACCTGCTGCCACCGCGGCCCCGTCCGCGACCGGGTCGTCACCGACGTACAGGCACTCCGAGGGCTCGACCCCGAGCCGCACGCAGGCCGCGTCGAACGCCCGCGCGGACGGCTTCGAGACGCCGAGCTCGTAGGACAGCAGGAAGGCGTCCACGGACAGCGACTCGCGCGCGAACACCCGCCGGATGTCCCACGAGATGTTGCTCAGCACGCCGACCTTCAACGGGCGCGCGGCCTCCAGCGCGGCCGCCGTGTCGGCGTACGGCAGCCAGAACGCCGGGTTGTGCAGGCGCTGGAACAGCTCGTCGTCGAACCGCAGGCCGGCGTGGCGGAACAGGGTCCAGTGCGCCGACCGGTTCGCGAGCGCGGTGAGGTCCCGGGCGTCCCACACCGCTCGCTCGGCCGCGTTCATCCGCGCCACGTACGGCGCCGGTGCGCGCAGCACGGAGAGGTGCCGCGGCGAGAGCCACTCGTAGGTCGGGCGCCCGAAGAGGGTGCCTGCGAAGTCGAAGAGGACAGCCTTGATCACGACACCATGATGCGCAGACCGCCCGAGGTTCCCGCACGGGTGAGGAGCGTCACGCCACTGAAACCGGCGGGAACCCAGCCCGCTTCGAAGCGCGCGCGCATGGACGAACCGCGACGCACGTGCCGTTCGAACGCGTGGGTGCGCACGACGCGCTTACGGGCGATCTGGCCGTCGAGGGCCTGGGCCGCCGAGGCGTCCAGCCACAGGAAGTGGCGGGAACGCCCCGACAGCAGGCCGGCGAGCACCAGCATGAAGCGCGTGCCGGGCCTCGTGGACGGCTCGTGGACCACCAGCAGGCCCGCGCAGAACAGTGCCGCCCAGAAGACGCGCAGACGGTGCGTGAGGTGCACGAACACGCGCCAATACTTGTAGGGCAGGCGCACGCGCGGCTCCAGCCACATACGCACCTGGTCGGAGTCGAGGACGGTGACCGGTTCGTCGGCGTCCAGGCGCGTGAGCAGCGTCGTCTTGCCCGCGCCGGGGATCCCGGCGAGGACGACGAGCGAGCGCGGCTGCACTCGGACGGTGGCGATCTGCGTGTTCAACACGGCGGTCATGTCCTAGAAGACGTTCCGACCATCCCTCTCGTTCAGTTTGGTCCGATTTCACACCAAATGCATAGCTTCACCGCCAGGCGACCGCGCGGTAGGTCCCGTCGGCGAACGTCGCCACGCCCGCCACGTGCCCGACCTCGCTGAGCGCCGCCACCGAGTGGCGCGAGGCACCGGCCAGCGACGGCAGGACGGTCTGCGTGCCGCTCATGTCCCAGGTCGCGGCGGAGGTGCCGACGGTGCCGGCGACCACCCAGGAGTTGTTGACCTCGGACGCCCGCGACGGCGCCGGGGCCAGCGTCTCCACCGCACCGGTCGTCACGTCCCACCGGACCGCTTGCGAGGCGAGGTCGCCGACTGCCGCGCCGTTGTCCGTGATGTCGAACGGCCGTGCGCCGCTACCCAGTTGCTTCTTGCCGTTGCGCAGCCACAGCACGCCGTTGCCACCAACGGTTCCGGTCGCGTCACCGAGTTGGTTGGCGCCGAGGAACACCCCTGCGTCGAGCACGGTGCGCACGCCCGATGAGTTCCAACGGACCACGTTGCCGCCGCTCGTGCCGATGACGGTGTTTCCAGTCGTCACGTGCTGTGCGCTGCCCTCGCCCAGAACGGTGGCCTCACCCCACGAGGCCCACAGCACGGCTTGTGTGACGCCGTTGATCGTGGCGGATCCCGCGACCGTGCCCGAGTCGTTGATGTCGTAGGCGATGGAACTGGTGGCACCCGGCACGGTCAACTGGGTCAACGCACCGGACGAGTTCCACTTCACCGCCTGCGACTGGCCCGCCGCGGTGATGGCGTACCCGGCGACCACGTAGTCGCGGTTGATGGCGGTCGCCCCGGAGTCGAACCCGAGGTCGGCGAGCTTCCTGATCTGCTCGAACTTGTCCCAGCGCACGGCGTGCTGCGAGGTGCCCGCGCCGTAGGAGTTGCCGGCGACCGCACCGGAGTCGTTGACGTCGACGGCGGTGCTGCGCAGATCACCCGGCAACGTGCCGAGGTCCTCCAGTGCGAGTGCCGCGTGTGCGGTGCCGGGAACGAACAGGGCCGCGACGACGGCGGCCACCATGGCGATTCTCAACGTTCTTCCTCCCCAGTCAGAACAAGAGAACTCGACCCTGCCCGGACGCGCTGAGCGCTGTCCAGCAATCTGTCTCGTTGTCAGACAAGGGAATCGGCGGTGGTGCGGGTGCCCGGTACCTCCCCCGGCGCCGTCACGTCGCACCACCGCCTCTGCCCGTCCGGGAAGCGATCCACCCCTCGAGGACGCTTTCCGGACACCACGAAGACTGCCGGTTCCCGGAACGGCGCAGGAGCGTGAGCACCCGGAGAGGTTGTGCGTAGAGCTACTCAACCTCTACCTGGCCGCGTCGAGCACCGCCCGTTCGATCCGGCGCCGGTCGAGGTCGGCGCCCGCGATGCTGAACGAGTCGACGACCGTCGCGCCCAACGTGGACACGCGCGCCCACTGCACGTCGGCACCGCACTGCTCCAACGCGCCCGCGATGCGGTGCAGCAGCCCGATCCGGTCGGCGGCGCGCAGTTCGAGCACCACCGCCCCGGTCGCCTCGTCGTCGAACCACAGCACGCGCGCGGGTGGCGGGTCGAGCGGCGGACCGCCGTAGTCGCGTTCCTTGGCGGCGAGCTTGTCGGCCAACGGCAACGAGCCCTCTATCGCTCGCGAGAGCTGCTCTCGCAGCAGAGAGGCGTCCGGCAGCGACCCGAACCGCGGCGACACCGTGAACGTGTCCACGGTCGCACCGCCGTGCGAGTGCAACGTGGCCGCGTGCACCTCAAGAGAGTTGAGCGCGAGCACACCGGCGGCCTTGGACAGCAGACCTGGACGGTCCGGCGCGATCACGGTGACCACCGCCGCGTGGTCCTGCTTCTCCAGAAGCACGTCCGGCTTCCCGGACGCCGCGACGCGTTCGGCCATCTGCACGTGCACGGGGTCGAGCGGTTCCGGCTTGGGCAGCGCCTCCCCCGCCATCGCCGTGCGGCAGCGGGCGACCAGGTCGGTCATCAACGCGGCCTTCCAGTCCGTCCACACGCCGGGCCCGGTGGCGTGGGAGTCCGACTCCGCGAGCGCGTGCAGCAGCTCGAGCAGGACCCCGTCACCGCCGAGCGTCTCCACCACGCGGTGCACGGTCGCCTCGTCCTCGACGTCGCGCCTGGTCGCGGTGTGCGGCAGCAGCAGGTGGTGGCGGACCATCATCGACAGCGTCTCGACGTCCTGCGGCCACAGCCCGATCCGCTCGCCGATCTGGGTCGCGAGCGCGGCCCCGACCTCCGAGTGGTCCTGCTGGCGGCCCTTGCCGATGTCGTGGATCAACGCGCCGAGCAGCAGCAGGTCGGGCCGCGCAACCGTGGTCGCGAGCCTCGCCGCGTGCGCGACCGTCTGCACCAGATGGCGGTCCACGGTCCACATGTGCGCGGCGTCGCGCGGCGGCAGGTCCCGCACCGCACCCCACTCGGGGAACAGCCGGCCCCACAACCCCGTGCGGTCCAACGCCTCCACGACGTCCACGAGCCCGCTTCCGCTGCCCAGCAACGCCAGCAGCTCCTCGCGGGCCTCGCGCGGCCACGGCTGACGCAGTTCCGGTGCGGAGTCGGCGAGCCTGCTCAACGTTCCCGCCGCGATGGGGTGCTTGCTGCGTGCAGCCGCCGTCGCGACACGCAACAACAACGCCGGATCACGGCTGGGAATCGCGTCACGGGCGAGGGAAACCTCAGACCCGTGCAGCACAACGCCTTCGTCCAACGGCCTGCGCGGCGGTTGGCCACGCAGGAACGCTCCGAGGCCACGCTTCGGTGCAGCCGCACGGGCCGTGCGCATCGCAACGTCGAACGCGTAGACGACAGTGCGTGCGGCAGAGGAGAGCGAACGGGCGAGAGCGAAGCGGTCGGCCAGTCCGAGCGCGGAGGCCACCTCGTCACCGTCCTGCGCACGCAGCACATCACGCGGTTTCCGCGCCACACGGCGAAGTTCCGTGCGCACGTCCAACAACAACCGGCGTGCTTCGTCGACATCGGCGGAAGGTCGGTCCACGACCTGCGCGACCGACAACGCGTCCAGCATGGTGATGTCGCGCAACCCGCCGCGGCCGTGCTTGAGGTCGGGTTCGACGCGGTGCGCGATCTCGCCGCTGCGGGCCCAGCGCTTCTGCGCGGACTCGGCGATCTCGTCCAGGCGGTTGCGGACGTTGCCGCGCCAGGCCTGCTTCGCCCCCTCGGCGAGCTTCTGGGTGACCTCGGGGTCGCCCGCGATGTGCCGGATGTCCAGCAGTCCCAACGCCGTGCGCAGGTCACCGGCGGCGACCCGGAGCGCCTCCCCCACGGTGCGCACCGAGTGGTCCAGCCCGATACCGGAGTTCCACAACGGGTACCAGAGCTTCTCGGCGATCTCGTCGACGTGCTTGACGCCGTTGTGCACCAGCACCAGGTCCAGGTCTGAGTAGGGCACGAGCTCGCGCCGCCCCAGCCCGCCGACCGCCACGAGCGCGATACCCGATCCGGATATCCCCGCTCCCCCCGCATGTTTGGTCAACCAGAACTCGTGCAGGTCCACGAGTGCTTCGCGCAGAGGTTCGGCGGTCAAGCGACGACGACCTGGCACGAGCAGGCGTTCGCGTGCTCGCACCAGGTCGTCAGCCGTGACGACGGCCGTTTCGTTGTTCTCCACGGGCCGTCTCCTAGTTATTTACAGCGCATCCGATCCACGTTCGCCCGTGCGCACGCGCACGACCGTGTCGACCGAAGTGACCCAGACCTTGCCGTCGCCGATCTTGCCGGTGCGGGCGGCCTCGACCACCGCTTCCAGCACCTTCTCGACGGCGGTGTCGTCGATGACGACCTCGATCTTGATCTTGGGCACGAAGTCCACCGAGTACTCGGCACCGCGGTAGACCTCGGTGTGGCCCTTCTGGCGGCCGTAGCCCTGCACCTCGCTGACGGTCATGCCCAGCACCCCGAGCTGTTCGAGGGCGCTCTTCACGTCGTCGAGCGTGAACGGCTTGATGATCGCGGTGACCAGCTTCATTTCTTGTTGCTCCCCTCGAGGACCGCGGTGGCGCCCGCGGCCACGCTCGGCTTGCCGGTGCCACGCGCACTGGTGAGGCTGCCGTACTCGTAGGCGCGCTCAGCGTGCTCGGCCTCGTCGATGCTCGCCACCTCGGCCTCTTCCGTGGCCCGGAAGCCGACCGTGAACTTCACCAGGTAGCCGAGGGCGAGGCTCAGGACGAACGAGTAGCCGAGGACGGCGAACGCACCGACCGCCTGGCGCCACAGCTGGTCGAAGCCACCGCCGTAGAACAGGCCGTTGATCTTGGCCGGGGCGGCCTCGCTGGCGAAGAAGCCGATCAGGATCGTGCCGGACAGACCACCGACGAGGTGCACGCCGACGACGTCGAGCGAGTCGTCGAAGCCGAAGCGGTACTTGAGCGACACCGCGAGGGCGCAGAGGACACCGGTGATGGCACCGATCGCGATCGCGCCGATCGGGGTCACGGAGGAGCACGCGGGCGTGATGGCGACCAGACCGGCGATGATGCCCGACGCGGCACCGAGGGTGGTGGCCTTGCCGTCGCGGATGCGCTCGGTCAGCAGCCAGCCGAGCATCGCGGCGCAGGTGGCGACGATGGTGTTGACGAACGTGACGCCCGCGGTGCCGTTGGCGCCCAGGGCGGAACCGGCGTTGAAGCCGAACCAGCCGAACCACAGCAGACCGGCGCCGAGCACGACCAGCGGCAGGCTGTGCGGCTTCATGGGCTCCTTGGGCCAGCCGACGCGCTTGCCGAGCACGATCGCGAGGGCCAGGCCTGCGGCACCGGCGTTGATGTGCACGGCCGTGCCACCGGCGAAGTCGATCGCGAGGAGCTTGTTGGCGATCCAGCCGCCGGGGTCGATGACGTTGCCGTCCTTGTCCTTGTCGGCGAAGTCGAAGACCCAGTGCGCGACCGGGAAGTAGACGATCGTCGCCCACAGGCCGGCGAACAGCAGCCACGGGCCGAAGCGCGCGCGGTCCGCGATGGCGCCGGAGATCAGCGCGACCGTGATGATCGCGAACATCGCCTGGAACGCCACGAACGCCGTGGTGGGGATCTTGCCGAACAACGAGTCGGCACCGAGCAGGCCTTCAAGGCCGAAGAACTCGAACGGCTTGCCCAGCAGGCCTCCGCCGACGTCCGCGCCGAATGCCGTCGAGTACCCGAACAGCACCCACAGGACACCGACCACGGCCATCGCGCCCAGGCTCATCATCATCATGTTGAGCACGCTCTTCGAACGGACCATGCCTCCGTAGAAGAAGGCAAGGCCCGGCGTCATCAGCAGCACCAAGGCGGCGCTGGTGAGCACCCAGGCGGTGTCCCCTGTATCCACTTCGACCTCCACTGCACGTCGGTTGCAGGGAGCATCGAGATGTCCTGTTTCACGCGCTTACGCAGAACGTTTCGCGGAGGTGAACTGTCGACCTGGACGTGTTACGTCCGCGTTTCGCGCCGTTCAACACCTCGATTCGGCCACCTCACGGGAGCGGGCTGGTTACCGTGGGCGCATGCGGGCCTTCGCGATCGTGGTGGTGGCCATCCCCTGTTTGTTGCTCGCAGGACTCACCGTGATCGCGTACAAGATCACGCCGCACCGCTCGGGCGGACAGGCCGTGGAGGCACCCGTCACGACGCCGCCGGAACCGTCGCCGTACAAACTGGCCGTGTCGCGCGCGGAGTACGAGTGGACCGTGGTGATGTCCTGGCCCGCACGGGACGAAGGCAGCCCTGCCGACTGTGCGGAGGCATATCGCCGTTATGCGCTTCCCACCGTGCTCGACGCAGGGCGCAGCACGGTGACGCTCGAGGTGGTCCCGCAATCCGGTCAGAAGGTCGTTCTCACCGGGGTGCGCGTCCGGGTCGTGAGCACGGCAGACGCCCCGCCCGCGCCTCACCACCTGGCGCACTGCGTGAACGACCGACGGCCGCCGGTGGTGCGGGCGGAGGGTCGTGAGGGCGAGGTCGTGGACGCCGGGGTGGCCGCGCGGGAGGTGGGGGCGGACGGGTTCCGGCAGGAGATCGCGGTCGAGCAGGCCGGGACGCGGACCGCGACGTGGCAGGTCGAGGTGGACCTGACGCTCGACGGTGTGGCGGTGACGAAGGTGCTCGCGCGGGACTCCGGGTCCCGGCCGCTGGTCACCGCCCCCGCGCCGAACTCCGTGGCAGGGCACGTCGTCTGGTGCGATCACGCGTTCCGCGCCGGCGAGGCGTGCTGATCGGACGAATGCGCATCGCTGTGATCGCCGCAGTCCTCCGCTCCCTGACCCGGACGTCGTCCGCGCGAGGTGGCCGGGACAGCACCACACCCCCGGCTGTTCACCGGGGGTGTGGTCACCGAACTGCGGTTACGCGACGGAGAACGGACCCGCCGGGATCCGCGGCTTGACCGACATGACCGACGGCTCGGCCGAAGGCTCGACCGCGGCGCACGAGGTGCCGTTGCGCGGCAGCTTCAGCGAGACCAGGTACTCGTTGTTGATCTTCAACGTGCACTCGCTGCGGTCGTACACGCCGTGGCCCCAGCCCTCGTAGGTCACGAAGACGGTGGTGTCACGGGACTGGCGGTGTGCGTTGACCGCCCACTCGTAGGCCGTCGCCGGGTCGTGCTTGGCGTTGGTGAGCAGGATCTTCGGCGCACCCTTGATCTTCAGCGTGCGCTGCGGGTTCGTGGCCTTCGGGAACCCGACGCAGCCCATCATGGCGCCGTGGCCGAGCGACGAACCGCGGGTGTTCGGCGCGATCCGGTACTCCGACTTCGTCAACGCCTGGTACTCGCCCCACGAGCTCACGCGGAGGTTGTAGTCGTTGCAGAAGATGCCGGGGAACGGGTTCGGGAACGTCTCCTCGGCCGCGAAGGCCGAGAAGGCCGACTTCGGCGCCTGCGTGCCGTCGATGATCTGCTTGATCTGGTCGGCGAAGCCCTTCCAGGCCGGGCCGTAGGCCATGCTGACCACACCGCCGCCGAGGTCCTCCGGCGTCATCTTGACGTTCGGGTCCCACGGTGCGGGCACCTCGCCGCGCTCCGCCTTGGCGAGCAGGTCCTTCCAGATCTTGCGGAGGTCCTGGCCGTGGAACGGCGACGTCGCGTCGCGGTCGTTCCACTTGATCCACTCGTTGAACGAGTCCTCGGCCGTGCGCGCCTCGGAGTCGAGGAACGCCTTGGTGCCGAGGCTGTGGTCCATGTTCGAGTCGATGATCATGGCGCGGATGTTGCGGCCGAACTTCTCCGCGTAGTGCTGGCCCATGATCGTGCCGTACGAGATGCCGTAGTAGTTGATCTTCTTCTCACCCAGGGCACGACGGATGGAGTCGATGTCCTGCGCCACCTCGGCGGTCGAGGCGAAGTTGAAGATCGAACCGGACTGCTTCGCGCAGTCCTCGCGCAGGGCCTTGTTGTACGTGACCAGCGCGTCGAACTCGGCCTTGGTCTTCGGGTACACCGACGGCTGCTTCTGCAGCATCTCCGCCGAGCACTTGATCGGCGCGCTGCGGGCGACGCCGCGCGGGTCGAACCCGATGACGTCGAACTTGTCGATGATCTCCTTGCTGAAGTACCCGTCGGCGCCGAACGAGAAGTTCACGCCCGACCCGCCCGGCCCGCCCGGGTTGATCACCATCGCGCCGATGCGCTGGGACGGGTTCGCCGCCTTGAGGCGCGACACGGCCAGCTTGAACTTCTCCCCGTTCGGCTTGGAGTAGTCGACGGGCAGCTCGAGGAAGCCGCAGTCGACCGTCGGCTTCTCCTCGCACGGCTTCCAGTCGATCGCGCCGACCCGGTACTCCGGCTGCCCTTCCGGAGCCGCGATCGCGACCTGACTCGCACCCAACACCAATGCGGAACTAGCGATCGCGGCGCCGAAGACGCGCACCATCGGTTGCATGGAATTCCTCCCTGGATCCCCGAACTTCCGGGAGGAACGCTTCCACCGATCGTGTGACGCAGACAACCGACCTAGGTAGGGATGCGAATCAGACCGTGGTCGGACAACCACGGCCTGTTAGTCGTTTTGGCCGACACGATTGGCTCCACCGCGGCGCACCGGGTGCCGTCGCGTGGCAGCTTCAGTGACAGCAGGTAGTCGTCGTTGATCTTCCTGGTGCACGCGCTGCGTTCGTAGACGACGTGGCCCCAGCCCTCGTAGGTCACGAAGACCGTGGTGTCCCGGGACTGGCGGTGGGCGTTGACCGCCCACTCGTAGACCGTCGCGGGGTCGTACTTCGAGTTGGTCATGAGGATCTTCGGCGCGTTCCTGATCTTCAACGGCCGCTGCGGGTTCGAGGCCTTCGGCAGTCCCGCGCACGCCACGAGGAACGTGTGGCCGAGCGCGTTTCCCCTGGTCTCCGGCGAGGTGCGGACGTCCATCGCGTGCACGGCCTGGTACTCGCCCCACGAACGGACGCGCAGGTTCCAGTCGTCGCAGAAGACCGCCACGGCCGGGAACTCGACCAGCTCGGTCTTGGCGAACGCGCCCACCGGGTTGCCCTGCTCCAAAGCGGCGACGTGGTCGGCGAACCACTGCCACTCCGGCAGGTAGCCCATGCCCTGCACGGTCGCGCCGAGGGCTTCGGCCGTGACGACGTTGCCCTGCGCGTCCTTCAGCTCGCCGCGGTCGGCCTTCGAGAGCAAGCCCTTCCAGATCGCCCGCAGGTCCCTGCCGTGGAACGGCGACGACGGCGTGCGGTCGCTCCACTTCACCCACTCGTCGAAGACGCCGGCCACGCCGCGCGACAGCGTCTCGATGAACTTCCACGTACCGAGGCTGTGGTCCACGGTGGAGTCCTGGACCATCGCGCGGATGTTCCTGCCGTACAGCTCCGCGTACTGCTGGCCCATGAACGTGCCGTACGAGACGCCGAAAAAGTTGATCTTCTGCTCGCCCAGCGCACGCCGGATGGCGTCGATGTCGTGCGCGACGTCCGTCGTCGAGACGTGGTCGAAGAGCGGACCGGTGTTCTTCCGGCAGTCCGCGCGCAGTTCCCTGTTGTACGCGACCACCGCGTCGAACTCGGCCCTGCTCTTCGGGTACAGCGACGGCTGCCGCGCCAGCACGTCCGCCGAGCACCTGATCGGCGCGCTGCGGGCGACACCGCGCGGGTCGAACCCGATGACGTCGAACCGGTCGGTGATCTCCTTGCTGAAGATGCCCTCGGCGACGAAGGAGAACTCGACGCCCGACCCACCCGGACCACCGGGGTTGATGATCATCGCCCCGATGCGTCTCGACGGGTCGCTCGCCTTGCGCCGGGACACGGCGAGCTGGAACTTCTCGCCCTTCGGTCTCGCGTGGTCGACCGGTAACTCCAGGAAGCCGCACTCGATCGCCGGAGCCTCGGCACAAGGCTGCCAGACGATCGAGCCGGCTCCCCGTTCCGGAGCCGCGACGGCCTGTCCCGTCCCCACCAGCAACGCCGAGCTCACCAGCACGGCGCCGAAAACGCGTAGCCGCATGGATTTCCTCCCTGTGCAACGGATCTCGAGGGAGAAAACGCTGCCATCAGCGCGTCGTAGTGGTCCAGACCTTCTCAAGCTGTGACACGCCGTCGTCGGTGAGCGTGCCCAGCACCCGCAGGCGCGCCATGCCGCCGTCCGGGTAGATGTCGAGGCGCACGGCCGTCGCCTCGGTCGCGCTTACGACGAACCGGTGCCGCGTGTCGGGCTGCAGCCGGGTGCGCGGGAGCAGGTCGAACCACGCGTCCGGGTCCACCCGCTCGTCACAGCCGCGCACGGACGCCCAGCCCGGCGCGTTGCCCTTGAAGTGGCTGGTGTCGAGCTCGACGAGCCGCACGACGCCCGGTGCGGCGAGGCGGAGCGACACCCAGTCGTTGCCGTCGTCGCGGCGCCGGGCGGTCTCCCAGCCCTCCCCCATCACCGTGGCCTGACCAGGCGCGATGAGGTTGTTGGGCGAGCTGTAGAACATGTTGCTGCAGCCGGTGACGACGGCGCCGTTCTCCAGGGCGGCGAGGTCGACGCCGGCCACGAGCAGACGCGGGTCCGCGAGCGGTTCGCCGTGCACGCGCAACCGCGCCACACCGCCGTCGGGGTCGATGGTCAGCCGTACGTGCGTGACACGGCGTCCGTCCGTGACGTCGAAGAAGTGCTTCTCGTCGCCCTTCAGGGCCGTGCGTTCGACCAGCGGGAACCAGTCGGTGATCTCGTCGGCGGACGGGTAGCCGTCGACCTGCGCGCCCTCGACCCAGCAGAACGGCGGGTAGTTGCCCTTGAAGAACGCCGTGTCGACGACGACCCCGCGCACCACGCCGGGCATGCCGAGCCTGACCACGGCCTGGTCGACGCCCGCCTCGCGGCGCCGCCGGGTCTCCCAGCCGTCGTAGACCTGGCCTTTGTGGCCGAAGGTGTAGGTCTGGTAGACCGGCTCGGCGGGCTTGATCAGGTTCTCCCGCTCGGCGAACAGCTCGTCGTTGCACCACACCACACCACCTCCGACCGCGCGCGAGGCGAGATCGGGCAGCCGGGTCCACTCCGTCATGCTTCTCCTCTTCTGAGCAACTTGCCTTGCGTCTGACCGATCTCCTTGCCGCGCAACCATGTCTGCCGCACGACGCCGTGCAGCGTGCGACCGTGGTACGGCGTGACGGGGTTGCGGTGGTGGAGCTTGTCCTTGTCCACCACGAAGGTCTCGTCCGGTGCGAACACCACCAGGTCCGCGTCCTTGCCCACCTCGATGGCGCCCTTGGACGCCAGCCCGACCTGACGCGCCGGGTGCGTCGCCATCCAGCGGACGACGTCGGTGAGCTGGAAGCCGCGGTCCCGCGCGCCCGTCCACACCGCCGGGAGCCCGAGCTGCAACGACGCGATGCCGCCCCACGCCGTCGCGAAGTCGCCTTCCTTCAGCTCGACCGTGCTCGGCGAGTGGTCGCTCACCACCAGGTCGATCACGCCGTCGCGCAGGCCCTGCCACAGCGCCTCGCGGTTGGCCTCCTCGCGGATCGGCGGGCAGCACTTGAACTCCGTCTGCCCGTCGTGGATCTCCTCGGCGGTGAACGTGAGGTAGTGCGGGCAGGTCTCGGCCGTGATGGGCAGCCGGTCGCGTTTCGCGGCCTCCAGGATCGAGAGCGCGTCCGACGACGAGAGGTGCAGGATGTGCGTGCGCGCCCCTGTCCTCCGTGTCAGCTCCACGACGTCACTGATGGCTTTGTTCTCGGCCTCACGCGGCCGTGAAGCCAGGAACCCCGGGTAGTCCGGTTCGGAGTCACGAACCGTGTGGGCGTCCTCGGCGTGCACGATGGTCAACGCGTCGAGCGTCGCCAACCGCCTGAGAGCGACCTCCAGCTCGTCCGTCGTCACGGCCGGGAACTCGTCCACGCCCGAATGCAGCAGGAAGCACTTGAAGCCGAACACGCCGGCCTCGTGCAACGGCTTCAGGTCGTCGAGGTTGCCGGGGACGATCCCGCCCCAGAACCCGACGTCCACCGACACCGTCGCCGCCGCCTTGCGCTTGATCTCCAGCGCCTCGACCTCGACCGTCGGCGGGATGCTGTTGAGCGGCATGTCGATGATCGTCGTGACGCCGCCGGCCGCCGCTGCGCGGGTCGCCGTCTCGAAGCCCTCCCACTCGCTGCGGCCGGGGTCGTTGACGTGCACGTGCGTGTCGACCAGGCCGGGGAGCAGCACCTCGTCGTCGGCGAGGTGCACGACGTTCGGCGAGTCGAGGAACGGCTCGACGGCGACGATCCGGCCGTCGGCGACACCGACGTCGCAGGCGATCTCACCCTGCGGGGTCACGACCCTGCGGGCGCGGAAGACGAGGTCCATGTCCCTCACTGTGACACCCAGTCGCGGGCGATGCGACCGCCTAGAACGGTGAGGAGCGAATCGGCCTGGACCATGCACCGCGTGATGTCCGGTTCGACGTCCGACAGCGCGTAGGCGGCCTTCAGCCCCAGGTCACCGGGTTCGACCGAGCACTGCCCCGCCACGGCGACCACCGGCACGTCCCCGGAGGCCTTCACCACCCCGTACGGCGCCTTGCCGTGCCGCGTCTGGGCGTCGAGCGAGCCCTCGCCCGTGACCACCAGCGACGCGTCCGCGACGGCGTCGGCGAACCCGACCAGGTCGAGCACGACCTCGATGCCCGGCCGGAACCGCGCGCCCAGCACCGCGAGTGCCGCGAACCCGATCCCGCCGGCGGCTCCGGCGCCCGGCCGTGTGGCGAACTCCGGCCCGACGCGGTCCGCGAAGGCCTGGAGCCGGTCTTCGAGCACGTCCACCTGTTCGGGTGACGCGCCCTTCTGCGGCCCGTAGACCGCCGCCGCGCCGGACGGGCCGAGCAGCGGGTTGTCCACGTCCGAGGCCAGCACCAGGTCGACGCCGTCGAACGACGCCCCGTCCAGAGCCTCGAGCATGCCCGCGCCGCCGTCCGTGCACGCGCTGCCGCCGAGCCCGAGCACGATCGTCGCGCAGCCGACGTCGAGCGCGGCTTTCAGCAGCTCACCGACGCCGTGGCTGGTGGCGTCGAGCGGGGCCGGCCGCTCCAGCAGCGTGAGCCCGGCCGCCGAGGCCACCTCGACGACGGCGGTCGTGCCGCGGACCGCGAACGACGCGGGCACCGGCTTGCCGACCGGCCCGGTGACCCAGCGCCCCACCTTCACGAACCCGGCGGCGACGGCGGCGTCGACGGTGCCGTCGCCGCCGTCGGCCACCGGGAGGCAGCGCACGTCCACGTCCGGGACCGCCTCCCGCAGGCCGCGCGCGACGGCGGCGGCGACCTGCGGGGCGGTGAGCGATCCCTTGAACTTGTCCGGCGCGACGACGACGTGGCTCACGGGAGCGGCTCGAATTCCTTCATCGCGGCGATGGAGGTGCCGTTCGCGGTGTTGCCCTCGCGTTCGATCATGATCTCCACGAGCACGGGCCGCCGCGTGCGGTCGGCCTCCTTGCGCGCCCACTCCAGCGACGTGCGGATCTCGCCCGGGTCGGCGACCCGGACGCCGGAGCACCCGTAGGCCTCCATGATCTTCACGTTGTCCGAGCCCGTGGTGTCGTAGTGGATGTCGACCTCGTACTTCATGTCGTAGCCACCGTGGTCCTCGGCCATCCGGATCAGGCCGAGGTACTCGTTGTTCAGCATGATCAGCACGAACGGCACGTCGTACTGGGCGCCGACCGCGAGCTCCTCCACGAGGAACTGGAACGAGTAGTCGCCGACGACACCGACGACCTCCGCGTCCGGCCTGGCCTTCTTGACCCCGATGGCCGCCGGGATCTCCCAGCCGAGCGGGCCGGCCTGGCCGCAGACCTGGTAGTGCCGCGGCCTGTGCGCCTTCTGGTGCTGGCCGGACCAGATCTGGTAGAGCCCGATGGCCGTGACGAAGTAGGTGTCCGGGCCGTAGAACTCGTTGATCTCCTTGAACACACGCGGTGCCTTGACCGGGACGGTGTCGAAGTCCTCGCGCCGCAGCAGCGTGCGCTTGAGCTTCTGGCACCGCTCGACCCACGGCCCGGCCTGACGTGGTCCCTGCTGCTTCGCCTTGTCCAGCAGGGCCTTCAGGAAGAGCTTGGTGTCGGCGACGATGCCGAGGTCCGGCCCGAACACCTTGCCGATCTGCGTCGGCTCGACGTCGACGTGGATGAACTTGCGGTCGCCGCGGTAGGTGGCGAGGTCACCGGTGTGCCGGTCGCCGAACCGCGCACCGAGCGCCAGCACCAGGTCGGACTCCAGGAACGACGCGTTGCCGTAGCGCTGCGAGGTCTGGATGCCGGTCATGCCCGCGTAGAGCGGGTGGTCCTCGTCGAGCGCGCCCTTGCCCATCAGCGTGGCCTGGACCGGGATCTGCAGGAACTCGGCCAGCTCCAGCAACTCGGCGGACGCCTCGCCGAGGATGACGCCGCCACCGGCGAGCAGCAGTGGGCGTTCGGCGGCCAGCAGCATCTCCAGCGCGCGCTCGACCCGTGCGTCACTCGGCGCGCTCTTCTGCACCGGCAACGGCTCGTCGATGGTCGAGTCCCACTCGATCTCCTGCTTCTGCACGTCGATCGGCAGGTCGATCAGGACGGGGCCAGGACGACCGGAGCGGGCGATCCGGAACGCCTCGCGGAAGATCCACGGCATCTGCGCGGCTTCCTTGACCTGCACCGCCCACTTCGTGACGGGCGCGGCGATCGACACGATGTCGACGGCCTGGAACGCCTCCTGGTGCAGCTTGGAGACCGCGGCCTGGCCGGTGATGCAGAGGATCGGCACGGAGTCGGCCTGCGCGGTGTAGAGGCCGGTGATCATGTTCGTGCCGGCCGGGCCGGAGGTGCCGATCGCGACGCCGACGTTGCCGGTCGTGCGCGACCAGCCGTCGGCCATGTGCGTGGCGCCCTCCTCGTGCCGCACGATCAGGTGCTCGATGCCACCGTCTTCCTCCATCGCCTTGTACAGCGGGAGGATCGCGGCGCCGGGGCAGCCGAACACGACGTCGATGCCCTCGGACTTGAGGACCTCGACGACCGCTTGCATGACTGGGATCTTCGGCATGTGATCAGGCCCTTCCCGCGAAGTTCTCGATGACCTTGAGCAGCGCGGAGTGGTCGAGCGACCCGTACCCCTGCGCGCGTGCCGCCGCGACCAGGGCGGCGATCTGGTTGGTGACCGGCAGCGCGACGTCCGCGGCCCGGGCCGCGTCGAGCGCGATGCCCATGTCCTTGTGGTGCAGGTCGATCCGGAAGCCCGGCTGGAACTCGCGCGCGATCATGGACTCGCGCTTCAGGTCCAGGATCCGGTTCGCGGCGAGACCGCCGGCGAGCACGTCGAGGCCCGCCTTCGGGTCGACGCCGCTCGCCTCCAGCAGCACGATCGACTCGGCCACGAGGGCGTAGATGCCGCCGACCATCAGCTGGTTCGCGGCCTTCACGACCTGGCCCGCGCCGTGCGGCCCGACGTGCACGATCGTCTTGCCGACGACCTCCAGGAACGGCCGGGCGGCGGCGAAGTCCTGCTCCTCGCCTCCGACCATGATGCTGAGCGACGCCTGGACCGCTCCGGTCTGACCGCCGGAGACGGGCGCGTCGAGCACCCGCACGTTCGAGAGCCTGCGAGCGATCTCGATCGAGGTGGACGGACGGATCGTGCTCATGTCGATCAGCAGCGTGCCGTCGTCGAAGGTGACCTCGTCGATCACGGCCTCGACCTGCGGGTGGTTCGGCAGCATCGTGATGACGACCTCGGCGCCGCTCACGGCCTCCTGCGCCGACCCGGCGGCCTTGCCACCGTCGGCTTCCAGCTTCTCGAGCGAGGCCGAACTGAGGTCGAAGCCCGTCACGTCGTGCCCGGCGGCTACGAGGTGGGCCGCCATCGGGCTGCCCATGATGCCGAGGCCGATGAATCCGATGCGGGTCATGCTTGATCCCTCCAAGCGAAGGAGTGGGTGACGGGCTTGTACTCGGCGCCGACGAAGCCGGAGTAGCCGTTGGCGCGGAGCTTCGCGAGGTGCCCGAAGAGGTCGAGCTCGCCGGTGCCGGGCTCACCACGTCCGGGAGCGTCGGCGATCTGCACGTGACCGATGCGGTCGACGTGGTCGGCGAGGAGGTCGAGGTCGTCGCCGTTCGTGGCGAGGTGGTACAGGTCCGCGAGCAGCTTCACGTTGCCGCGGTCGATCTCGTCGATCAGCTCGAACGCCTGGTGGGCGGTCTTGATCGGGTACTGCGGCGCGCCGCTCAGCGGTTCGATCACGACCTGCGCGCCGATCTCCGCCGCGACGTCGGCGGCGAAGCGGTAGTTGGAGACGGTCTGCGCGGTGGTCTCGAAGTTGCCGTGCAGCGCGTTGAGCGTGCGGCAGCCGAGGCGGGCCGCGATGGCCGCGGTGATCTCGACGTTCGTGCGGAACTCCGTCTCGCGGCCGGGCCAGCTCGCGAGGCCCCTGTCCCCCGCGGGCATGTCGCCCGCGTAGAAGTTCAGGCCGACCAGGCGCACCTGCGCGTCGACGATCGCGTTCTCGAACGCCTCGATCTCGCGCGTCTCGGGTACGGCGTCCGCGAACGGCCACCAGATCTCGACCGCGTCGAACCCGGCGGCGCGCGCGGCTTGCGGGCGTTCCAGCAACGGCAGCTCGGTGAAGAGCATGGACAGGTTTGCGTCGAACATCTCGTAGCGTTCCTTCCACATTGCGGAAGTGGAATTTCGTACTACGGAGACACTAGACATCCCGCGAGCCTCGGGTCAAGAATGTGGAAGTTCAATTCCGCGATGTAGAAACTTGGAGAGCCGTGGACAGCTTCAACAGCGCCCCGGAGTCCGAACTCCGCCCCCTGCTCACCGAGTGCCTCGCGGTACCCCGCTGGATCGACGCGATAGCGGCAGGCAGGCCCTACGCGTCGGTGGATGCTCTCCTCGCGGCTTCTTCGGTTGCCGCACAAGGACTTTCCGACGAGGAGGTGCTCGGCGCGATCGCCGGGCACCCGCGCATCGGCGAACGACAGAAGACAGGCGGGGTGTCGGCGAGGTGGTCGCGGTCCGAACAGTCCGGTGTGGACGCTTCCCAGGCTGATCGCCTGGCGGCCGCCAACGCCGCGTACGAGGATCGGTTCGGGCACATCTACCTGGTGTGCGCGACCGGCCTGAGCGGTGCGGAGATGCTCGACAACCTGTCCAGTCGCATGGACAACCCGCCGGACGTCGAGCTCCGCGTCGTGAACGACGAACTCGCGAAGATCGCCGCCTTGCGGCTGCAGAAGCTGATCGGGAGCTGATTTCATGGCCATCGTCCTGGGCCCCAACCAGTACGGGAAGGCGGAGAACCGCCTCGTCACGGTGTCGCGCAACGGTTCCGTGCACACGATCAAAGACCTGACCGTCAGCACCTCGCTGCGCGGGGACCTCGCGGACACGCACCTCACCGGCGACAACGCCAAGGTGCTCGCGACCGACACGCAGAAGAACACCGTCTACGCGTTCGCCAAGCAGGCTCCCGTCGGGGAGATCGAGGACTTCGCGCTGCGCCTCGGCCGGCACTTCGTCGGCTCGCAGGAGCCGATCACGGGCGCGCGGATCCTCGTCGACGAGCACTCGTGGGAGCGCATCGACGGACACGACCACGCGTTCTCACAGGGCTCGAACGAGAAGCGCACCACGGCCGTGACGATCGAGGGCGCGCAGGCGTGGGTCGTGTCGGGCGTGCGCGACCTGGTCGTGCTGAAGTCGACCGGCTCGGAGTTCCACGGCTACCCGAAGGACCCGTACACGACGTTGCAGGAGACGAACGACCGCATCCTCGCGACGTCCGTGACGGCCCGCTGGCGGTACGTGGGCACGGACGTCGACTGGGCGAAGTCGTACGCGGAGATCCGGTCCGTGATGCTGAAGACGTTCGCGGACAAGCACTCCCTCTCGTTGCAGCAGACGCTGTACGCGATGGGCGAGGCCGTTCTCCAGTCGCACCAGGAGGTCGCCGAGGTACGGCTCTCCATGCCGAACAAGCACCACTTCCTGGTGGACCTGAGCGCGTTCGGCCTGGAGAACGACAACGAGGTCTTCTACGCCGCGGACCGCCCGTACGGGCTCATCGAGGGGTCGATCCTGCGGGACGACGCCCCGGACGCGGGCCTTGCCTGGAGCACCTTGCCAGCCTTCTGAACACGACCGGGTTGAGCAGCGTCGCCGGTGAGGCGACCATGTGCACGACCCGGACGAACCGCCGGAACAGGTCGGGGTCGAGCACGATCCCGGCCTGCCACTTCTTGAGGTACCAGCCGAGCACGCCGCCCTTCCTGGTCTCGGACCAGCTGCGGTCGGCGTTGCTCGACATCGCCCACGGCGCCCGCGACGTGCGCGCGACCTTGCGCTGGAACGCCCGGCAGCCCTGGGCGCTGAAGTCCTTGTGCCGCCGGAACAACAGCGCTTCCATCGTCGCGACGGTGATCCCTTGGCCGTACACGGGGTTGAACGCGCACACGGCGTCGCCCACGGCCACGAGTCCGCCCGGCCAGTCCGCCACGTCCTCGAAGGCGTTGCGGCGACTGGCCGTGCGCGCGAACAGGTAGACGGGCGTGAGCGGTTCGGCGTCGGCGAGCTTCTCCGAGATGGGCACCCGCAACGAGTCCAGGAACTCCTGGAAGCCGTCGAGCTCGCGCGGCGGGTGGTCGCCGAGCGCGCCCTGGGCGGTGACCATGAGCCGGTCGCCCTCGATGCGCATGGCCGCGACACCGCGCGGCAGGTCCGGCGCGGACAGGCTTTCCGCGTACACCACGGGGAAGTCCTGCGGCGCGGTGTAGATCCGGGTCGCGTACCCGGTGCCGGAGTCGACGACCTCGGGTTCCGGTGTCGTGATCCCGGCCGCAGCGAGCCAGGCGGGCAGCTTCGACGACCGCCCGGACGCGTCCACGACCAGGTCCGCGTCGACCCGTCCGTCACGGGTGAGCACGCCGTCGACCTTGCCGTCGCGCAACGACAACCCGGTGACGTGCACACCGCTCACGATCTCGGCACGCACGCGACGCCGGATGCTGGTCTCCAGCAGCGGGCGGCTCAACGACAGCAACGGCATGCCCAGGTGCGTCTTGGCGAGCCAGCCCAACGGGTTGAGGATCTGCATGTCGCCCGCGTCGGCGAGCACCGCTCCCGCGCGCACGAGCTCGTCGCGCAGTCCGGGGAACAGTTCCTCCAGCAGTTCGCCGCCGCGCACCAGCAGTCCGTGCGTGTGCCTGCCCTGCGGCACGCCCGCGCGGTACTCCGGTTCGTCGGTCAGCTCGTCGCGTTCGAGGACGACGACGTCATGGGACTCGCTCAGCACGTGGGCCGCCACCAGCCCGGCGATTCCCCCACCCATCACCACGGCCTTCATGAGGCCATCTAACCAGCGCGCTGCCGAGAGTCAGCGGTTTTCGCTCGTGCGCAAGGACATCTGCTGGTCGCGCCACGAGTGGAACAGGTCCGCCTCGCAGTACCAGTCGACGCCCGTCGGCCGTTCGCCGGTCGTCATGAACTCGATCAGCAGCTGCCGATACAGGTCGAGCGGGACGCCGACACCGGGCGGGAAGTCGGTGTACTTCTCGTTGACGTACGGCGCTTCCGGAAACCCTTTCGGCCAGCCCATGAAGGTGTCGTCGACGTAGTACATGTAGCCCCACGCGCCGCGCACGGCGAGCACGACGTTGTGGTCCGGGTCGCCCTCGGCGGTGAGCTCGCGGCCGAAGTGGTCGAGCGACCCGTCGTTGCACTCCGGCCGGGCGAGCAGCCGGATCACCGTGTCCACGTCCGCCGCACACGCCACGACCTGGTACTTGTGCTCGGCCGAGTCGAGGTCGGGGAGGCCGGTCCAGAGGCCGGCTCGCATGCTCATGCGAGCCACCCTGCACCCATTGCCCGGACTATTCGACACCCATTGACAGAACCACACGAACGGGTGATGCCCCGATCAGCCCGACCGGGTTGCGAGACCCCTCAGCGCTGACTCGTCCAGCCCTGTCGCGGCCTGCACCTCCACTGGATCGAGCGCACCGCAGTCCACCGCACGGAGGAAGAACGACGACAGCGCCTGGGCGGTCGCCGGCTCGTCCAGGACACCCCCGGAGACGTTCTGCACGTAGGCCTTCAGCCGCTTGGCGTCGGCCTGCAACCCCTCGCGGTAGAACGCGTAGACAGCCGCGTACCGCGTGACGAGTTGCGCGGGGTGCAGGTCCCAGCCCTGGTAGAAGCCGTGTTCCAGGGACCGCCGCGTCAGGCGGTAGTGCGTGTCCCAGCCGTACTTCTTCTGGTCGCCGACCGGCAGCACGTTGGTCGAGCCGTCGGACAGCCGCACGCCCGTGCCCGCGGCGGACACCTGCATCACGTGCCGCGCGAAGTCGCACGCGCCGTGGGCGAGGTGTTGCTGCGCGGCCGAAAGCCCGCAGCCCGCCGTGTAGTCGTAGGTGCCGAAGTGCAGGCCCGTGACGCGACCCCGTCCCGCCGCGATGAACCGCGGGATCGCGAGGCGGCCTTCCCGGTCGACGATCGACTGGGTGGTCTCGACCTGGATCTCGAACCTCAGGTCCCCGCCGAAGAGGTCGAGCACGTCGCCGAAGACCTCGACCTGCTCGACGGACGTCACCTTGGGGAAGGTGATCACGAAGCCCGGCGGCACCTCGCCCAGTGCCGTCAGGAAGATGTCGAGCGTGCGCAGCCCGCGCTCGCGCAACTCGGCCGTGTCGAAGGACTTGATGCGCAGCCCGAACGACGGCGGCGCGGTGCCGTCGGCGATCCAGCGCGACAACAGGATCGCCGTGGACTCGGCGTCCATGTCCTCGACGTCGTCCTCGGGCGCGCCGTAGCCGTCCTCGAAGTCGATCCGCAGGTCCTCGACGGGCTCCCGGCGCAGCTTCGCCTCGACGCGCTCCAGCACGCCGTCGGGCAGGTCCGGCAGCAGTTCGGGCTCGATCGACTCCAGTGCCTCGCGGCCCCAGTCGGCGACCGTGGAGCCGATGATGCGTCCGGCGGGCACGTAGCACGTGTGCACGGGCTGACGGCCCACCGGCCAGCTGCGTTCCACAGTGGACAGCCGGGCGGTGACGCGCGCGACGTCCTCGGGAGACAGCGATGTCTCGTACATCAGATGCGCTCGTACGCCGGCAGTGTCAGGAAGTCCACGAAGTCCTCGGACAGCGCGACCTGCTCGAACAGCTCGACGGCGGCCGCGACGTGCGGGCCGTCCAGCTCGGCGCCGACCCTGGCGAGGATCTCGCGCACGACCTCCGGCGTGACCTCGGTGCCGTCGTCGAGCACGACCTTGTTGTTGATCCACTGCCAGATCTGCGACCGGCTGATCTCCGCGGTGGCCGCGTCCTCCATCAGGTTGTGGATCGCCGCCGCACCGTTGCCACCCAGCCAGGACGCGATGTACCGCACCCCGACGTCGACCGCGCCCTCGAGCCCGGCCCGCGTCGCGGCACCGCCCGCCGACTTGAAGTCGAGCAGCTGCTCGGCCGTGACGGTGACCTCCGGACGCTGCTTGTCGATCTGGTTGGGCCGGTCCCCCAGCACCCCGTCGAAGATCTCGCGGCAAATCGGCACGAGGTCAGGATGCGCCACCCACGACCCGTCGAAACCATCGTTCGCCTCGCGCGTCTTGTCCTCGCGAACCTTGCGCAACGCGTTCTCGGTGACCTCGGGATCACGCCTGTTGGGGATGAACGCGGCCATGCCACCCATGGCGAACGCCCCGCGCTTGTGGCACGTCTTCACCAGAAGCTCGGTGTACGCGCGCATGAACGGTGCCGTCATCGTGACGCTGTTGCGGTCCGGCAGCACGTAGTCCGCACCCGCGTCGCGGAAGTACTTGATGACGCTGAAGAGGTAGTCCCACCGACCGGCGTTGAGCCCCGACGCGTGGTCGCGCAGTTCGTAGAGGATCTCCTCCATCTGGAACGCGGCGGGAATCGTCTCGATGAGCACCGTGGCGCGAATCGTGCCGTGCGGGACTCCCTTGAGCTTCTGCGCCGTGGTGAAGACGTCGTTCCACAGCCGTGCCTCGAGATGCGACTCCATCTTCGGCAGGTAGTAGTAGGGCCGACCGAGCTCGGCGTTGTGGAAGAAGTGCAACCCGAAGTCCACCAGCGCACCGACGGCGTTCTTGCCTCCGAACTGGAGGTTGCGCTCGTCGAGGTGCCACCCCCGCGGTCGCACGACGATCGTCGGGTACGGCCCACCCTTGAGCGAGTACTCCTTGCCCTCGGGCGAGGTGAACGCGATCGTCCGCCGTTCCGCCTCGTACAGGTTGACCTGCCCCTGCACGACGTTGTCCCAGTGCGGCGTGTTCGCGTCCTCGAGGTCCGCGAGCCACACCTTGGCCCCGGAGTTCAACGCGTTGATCGTCATCTTGCGCTCGGTGGGCCCGGTGATCTCGACCCGCCGATCGCGCAGCAGTTCGGGCGCTTCGGCGACCTGCCACTCCCCGTCCCGCACGTCCTGCGTCTCGGGGAGGAACCCGAGGGGCCGGCGCTCCTTGCGAAGGGCGAGCAACTCGTCCCTGCGGGCGGCGTGCGCCTCGTGCAGCTTCGCGACGAACTCAAGAGCCTCTTCGGTCAGGACCTGCACCAGAATCCACCTCTCTAGGTTTTGCTGTGTGGACTATAGTTTTTGCATTGCGGAACTGCAACGGGAGGAGCCGCACGTGTCCACAGGTGGCGTGCAGTCCCTGCAAAGAGCCTTCGACCTGCTAGAACGCCTGGCAGACGCAGGCGGCGAAGCATCGCTATCAGAGCTGGCGGCCACCTCCGGCCTACCACTCCCGACGATCCACCGCCTGATCCGCACCCTTGTCACGCTGGGCTATGTCCGCCAGAACAGCAACCGCCGCTACACCCTCGGCTCGCGCCTGATCCGCCTCGGCGAGACAGCCTCCCGCCAGTACGGCACCTGGGCCCGCCCACTCCTCTCCCAGTTGGTCGACTCGGTGGAGGAAACGGCAAACCTCGCCGTCCTGGACGGCGACGAGGTCGTCTACGTGGCACAGGTCCCGTCAAAGCACTCGATGCGCATGTTCACCGAGGTGGGCCGCCGCCTGCTCCCCCACGGCACAGGCGTGGGCAAGGCGATGCTGTCGCAACTCCCGCGCTCCGACGTCCGCGCCCTCCTGGACCGCACGGGCCTACCGGCCTACACGTCGAACACGATCACCGACGCCTCCCAGCTCCTGGACTCGCTGGACGAGATCGCAGACCGCGGCTACGCCCTGGACGAGTCGGAGCAGGAGCTGGGCGTGCGGTGCATCGCAGTCCCGGTGGTGGGCGGCCCGACGCTGGCAGCGGTGTCGGTGTCGGGCCCGGAGGGCCGACTCACCAAGGACGCGGTGAACCGCATCCTGCCGGAGGTGCTGGCGGTGGCGAAGAGGCTGGCAGACCAGGCAGCAACCACCTAGGACAGACGGCAGGACAGCGCGGTAGGACAGGGCGGCAAGCCCGCCCCACAGCGAAGCCGAAGGCGAGCAGTCTTTCCCCAAGACTCCAGGGCGGTGGGGTCCCATCACGAGTCGCGCCATAGCTCTTGCTGCACCTGAGGGGTGAGGTCAAGTCGACACGCTTTTCGTCGACTTGACCTCACCCCTCAGGTGTGGCCCGCTCTTGGCTCGGCTCGTGATGGGACCCCACCGCCAACGCAACCTTCTACGCAACAGGCAGCCGCTCTACGCAACAGGCGTGCCATCAGCCCACAGGCAGCGCTGGCCCCCTGATCAGATTGCCGGGGGTCTGGGGGCAGAGCCCCCAGGGGAAGCACGCAACAGGAACCCGCCAACGCAAAGGTCGAAACAACGAAACCGACGCGCCCCCAAGCGATCCATCAGGCGAGAGCCTGCCACCACCCGTCGACCTCACCTGGAGCCTGCACGTCGACCCGCTCACCAGGCCGAGGCACCGCCAGCCTCATCCCCCGAGCCTTCACCTCACGCCAAACGCGATCGATCGGCTCCCCCCAAGGATGCAGCGCCAGGTTGAACGTCGCCCAATGCACGGGGATCAACAACCCACCGCCGAGGTCCTCGAACGCCTGGACCCCTTCCTCCGGCATCATGTGAATATCCCGCCAGGCCTCGTTGTACGCCCCGACCTGCATCAGCACCGCGTCGAACGGACCGTGCCGCTCGCCGATCACGCGGTACCCCGGGAAGTACCCGGTGTCCCCGCTGTAGAACACCGCACGGTCCCCGCGCTTGATCACCCACGACGCCCACAGGGTCACGTTGCGCTGCACCGAACGCCCCGAGAAGTGCTGCGCCGCGGTGCAGGTGAGCGTGAACCCGTTCACCTCGAACGACTCGTCCCAGTCCAGTTCGACGACGCGCGAGGCCGGCACGTCCCACCGGGCCAGGTGCGCGCCGAGCCCCAAAGGCACGACGAACACCGCGGACGTGGTCGACGTCAGCGTCTGCACGGTGTCCATGTCGAGGTGGTCGTAGTGGTCGTGCGAGATCACCACGGCGCTGATGTCCGGCAAATCCGACAAACGATGCGGAACCGGGTGCAGGCGCTTGGGTCCCACGTGCGCGGAGGGCGAGACGCGGTCGCTCCACACGGGATCGACGAGCACGGCGGCGCCGTCGATCTCGATCAACGCGGACGCGTGGCCGTACCAGGTGACGTGCACGCCGGAGGTCACCGGCGCGGCCGGGCCGACCAGCGGCACGGCAACGGACGGGGTGCGGTCGGCGCCGCCGAAGACGAAGTCGCGCACCGAGAACGAGTCGCGGTCCGGGACCGTGCGGACTTCCTTGTCGTTGCGGAACTTGCCGTCGCGGTAGCGCGGTGAGCGCGACATGTGGACCGGGTCTGGCTTACCGCCCAGCTGCCTCGGCACGTCCTTCAGCGCCCACGCCACCCCTGCCAGGCCGAGCAGGCCGGCCAACGCCTTCTTCATGATGCGAAACCCTCTTCCCCTGACTCCCGTGCCCGGTGCAACGCAGGGAATCGTCGTGGAGTTCCGCGCCGTCCGCACAGCGGAGGGCCCCGGCCTGCGCGCAGACCGGGGCCCTCCACGACGGTCGAGCTACTCCAGCACGATCAGCAGGTCGCCGCCCTCGACCTGCTGCGCGCCGCGCAACGCCAGGCGCTGCACGACACCGGCCTTCGGGGCGGTGATCGCGGCCTCCATCTTCATGGCCTCGATCGTCGCGACGGTCTGACCGGCGTCGACGCTGTCGCCCTCGGCGACCACCGCGGTCACCACACCGGCGAACGGCGCCGCCACGTGGTTCGGGTTGGCCCGGTCGGCCTTCTCCGCGGCCGGGATGTCCGCGGCCACCGAGCGGTCACGGACCTGGATCGGGCGGAGCTGGCCGTTCAGCGTCGCCATGACCGTGCGGATGCCGCGCGCGTCGGCCTCGGAGATCGCCTCCAGGCCGATCAGCAGCCGGACGCCGGGCTCCAGGTCGACGGAGTACTCCTCGCCCGGACGCAGGCCGTAGAAGAAGTCCTTGGAGCGCAACACCGACGTGTCGCCATACGCCTCGCGGTGCGTGTTGAACTCCCTGGTGGGAGCCGGGAACAGCAGCCTGTTCAGCGTCGCCCTGCGCGCGTCGACCAGTCCGGCTTCGTCCTCCGGGGACAGCTCCTCGACGGGCTTCGGGGCCGGCCGGCCCTCCAGCGCCTTGCTGCGGAACGGCTCCGGCCAGCCGCCGGGCGGGTCGCCCAGCTCGCCGTGCAGGAAGCCGATCACCGACGCCGGGATGTCGAACTTGCCGGGGTTCTCCTCGAACTCCTTCGGCTCGACGCCCGCGCCCACGAGGTGCAGCGCGAGGTCACCGACGACCTTGGACGACGGCGTCACCTTCACGAGGTGGCCGAGCATGCGGTCGGCGGCCGCGTACATCGACTCGATCTCCTCGAACTTCTCGCCGAGGCCGAGCGCGACGGCCTGCGTGCGCAGGTTCGAGAGCTGTCCACCGGGGATCTCGTGGTGGTAGACGCGGCCGGTCGGGCCGGGGATGCCGGACTCGAACGGCGCGTAGATCTTGCGCACCGACTCCCAGTACGGCTCCAGGTCGCAGACGTTCTGCAGGTCGAGGCCGGTGGAGTGCTCGGTGTGGTCGGTCAGCGCCACGATCGACGACAGCGGCGGCTGCGACGTCGTGCCCGCCATCGACGCGGTCGCGCCGTCGATCGCGTCCACACCCGCCTGGATCGCCGCGAGGTACGTCGCCAGCTGGCCGCCCGCCGTGTCGTGCGTGTGCAGGTGGACCGGGAGGTCGAACTCCTTGCGCAGCGCGGAGATCAGGCGCGACGCGGCCGGCGCCCGCAGCAGGCCCGCCATGTCCTTGACGCACAGCACGTGCGCGCCCGCGCCGACGATCTGCTCCGCCAGCTTGAGGTAGTAGTCCAGTGTGTACAGACGTTCGTCCGGGTTGGACAGGTCGCTCGTGTAGCAGAGCGCGACCTCGGCGACGGCCGTCCCGGTCTCGCGCACGGCTTCGATCGCCGGGCGCATCTGCTCGACGTCGTTCAGCGCGTCGAAGATCCGGAAGATGTCGATGCCGGTCTTCGTCGCCTCCTCCACGAACGCCTTGGTGACCGCCTCGGGGTACGGTGTGTAGCCGACCGTGTTGCGGCCGCGCAGCAGCATCTGCAGGTTGATGTTCGGCACGGCCTCGCGCAGCGCGGCGAGCCGCTCCCACGGGTCCTCGGCGAGGAACCGCAGCGCCACGTCGTAGGTCGCGCCGCCCCAGCACTCCAGCGACAGCAGCTCGGGCGTCATGCGCGCGACGTGCGGCGCGACGGCGAGCAGGTCCTTGGTGCGCACGCGGGTCGCGAGCAGCGACTGGTGGGCGTCGCGGAACGTCGTGTCGGTGACGCCGACGGCCTTGCTCTCCCGCATCCACCGCGCGAAGCCCTCGGGGCCGAGCTCGACGAGCTTCTGCTTGGACCCGTCGCGCGGGACGGCGTTGAGGTCCACGACCGGCAGCTTCTCGCGCGGGTCGACCGCGGTCGGCCGGGTGCCGTTGGGGTGGTTGACCGTGACGTCCGCGAGGTAGGTCAGCAGGCGCGTGCCGCGGTCGGCCGAGTGGCGCGCGGTCAGCAGGTGCGGGCGCTTCTCGATGAACGACGTGGTGACGCGGCCCTCGTAGAAGTCGGCGTCGTCGAGCACGGCCTGGATGAACGGGATGTTCGTGGACACACCGCGGATGCGGAACTCCGCGATCGCACGGCGTGCACGGGCGACGGCGAGCGAGAACGTGCGGCCACGACACGTGAGCTTCACGAGCATCGAGTCGAAGTGCGGGCTGATCGCCATGCCCGCGCCCGCCGTGCCGCCGTCGAGGCGGATGCCGGACCCACCCGGCGAGCGGTAGGCGCTGATGGTGCCGGTGTCCGGGCGGAAGCCGTTGGCCGGGTCCTCGGTGGTGATGCGGCACTGCAGGGCCGCGCCGCGCAGCTGGACGGTGTCCTGGGACAGGCCCAGGTCCTCCAGCGTCTCGCCGGACGCGATGCGCATCTGGGACTGCACCAGGTCGACGTCCGTCACCTCTTCCGTGACGGTGTGCTCGACCTGGATGCGCGGGTTCATCTCGATGAAGACGTAGTGACCTTCGGGGTCGAGAAGGAACTCCACGGTGCCGGCGTTGCGGTAGCCGATGTGCTTCGCGAACTTCACGGCGTCGGCGCAGATGCGGTCGCGCAGCTCGGGCGCGAGGTTCGGCGCGGGCGCGATCTCGATGACCTTCTGGTGGCGCCGCTGCACGGAGCAGTCGCGCTCGAAGAGGTGGATCACGTTGCCCTGGCCGTCGGCGAGGATCTGCACCTCGATGTGGCGCGGTTCGACCACGGCCTGCTCGAGGAACACGGTCGGGTCGCCGAACGCGGACTCGGCCTCGCGCGACGCCGCCTCCAGCGCCTCGCGCAGCGCGGCCGGGTCGTCGACCTTGCGCATGCCGCGGCCGCCACCACCGGCGACGGCCTTCACGAAGACCGGGAAGCGCATGGTCTCCGAGGCGGCCAGCAGCGCGTCGATGTCGGACGACGGCTCGCTCGACTCCAGCACGGGCAGCCCGGCCTCGCGGGCGGCGGCGATGGCGCGCGCCTTGTTGCCCGTCAGCTCGAGGACCTCGGCCACGGGGCCGATGAAGGTGAGACCCGCCTCACGGCAGGCCATCGCGAGCTCCGGGTTCTCGGAGAGGAACCCGTACCCGGGGTAGATCGCGTCGGCACCGGCCTTGCGGGCGGCCTTGATGATCTCGTCGACGGAGAGGTAGGCGCGGACGGGATGTCCGGGCTCGCCGATCTCGTACGACTCGTCCGCCTTCAGGCGGTGCAGCGAGTTTCGGTCCTCGTGAGGGAAGACGGCGACCGTTCCCGCGCCCAGTTCGTAGGCGGCGCGGAACGCGCGAATCGCGATCTCGCCGCGGTTGGCGACAAGAACCTTGCGGAACATCCGTGCCCTCCCGGTGTTACTCGGCAGTCATCAGTCGAGGCACGTTACCGTGCGACTCTTGCCTGTTGGGAGGACTGTCTCACGTGATGGGTGTCATCCTGATCGGTCTTGCAGGCGATGATTCTCGCGTTTCGGGAGCAAAGTGGATAGCCACCACCCGGTCAGACTGCGGCCGGTAGTGGGTTTAACCAGATCGAGTGACGATCTTGACGACTATCTCGGTAGGGTGAGCCATATGGCCGGGGCTGATGGAGCCGGGCAGCCTACTGCCCGCACACCGCATTTCGACGTTGTCCTCCGTGGTTACAACCAGCGACAGGTGAACGAACGCGTCACCCGCCTGGAGTTCGATCTCAAGAACTCCAACCGCGCTCGTGACGCGGCCGCGGCGCAGGTGGGTGAGCTCACCAAACTCCTCAACGCGATGCGCGCGGACCTCGACAAGACCAAGATCCAGCTCCAGAACCTCGCCAGCAGCCCGGTGAGCGCCTCGAACGTCACCGAGCGCGTCCGCGTGATGATGAGCCTGGCCGAGGAAGAGATCGCGGACATCCGCAAGGACGCCCTCGACAAGGCCGCCGCGACGCGCGGCGAGGCGGAGAAGTGGGCGGCCGGCCAGCGCGACGCCCACCAGCGGCTGCTCGCCGAGACCGAGGCGCGCCGCAAGCAGCTCGAGGTCAACTACCAGCAGCGCCACGCGGAGCTCGACCAGCAGGTCGCCGCCCGCAGGTCCGAACTGGAGTCCGAGCACGCCGCGCTGCAGGCGAAGCTCGCCACCGAGCACGAGGCCCTGGTCGCCGACGTGCGCGCGAACGGTGAGCGCGTCGCCGCCGAGTTCGAGAAGAAGTCGGCCGACCTGGACGCCCACCGAGTCGAGCTGGACGCGAAGTACAAGGCGTACCACGACGAGCTGGACAAGGAGTACGACGGTCTGAAGGCGACGCTGACCGCCGAGCACCAGAAGGTGCTGGCGGACGCGCGCACCGAGGCCGAGAAGATCGTCACCGACGCCGAGGCCGAGCGGACCGCCGCGTTGGAGAAGCTCACCGGCGAGCTCCAGGCCAAGCACGACGAGGCCGCGAAGGTCCTCACCGAGCTCGAGACCGAGACGCTCGCGCGGGCCGAGAAGACCACCGCCGACGCGTCCGCCCAGGCCGTGGCCCTGGTCAGCGCCGCGGAGGAGAAGGCGGCGACGACGCTGCGCGAGGCCGAGGACAAGGCCACCGCGACCGTCACCACCGCCGACCAGAGGGCCGCGACGACGATCCGCGAGGCCGACGAGAAGGCGACCGCGCTCGTCCGCGACGCCGAGGCCCGCACGTCGGCGCTGGTCTGCGAGGCCGAGGAGAGGTCCGCCGCGGCCGTCGCCGAGGCCGACCAGCGCGCGGCCGCCGCGTCCGAGAAGGAGGCGTCGCTGCGGTCGGCGCACGACAACCTCGCGACGCAGTTCCACGCCGCGCAGGCCGCGGTGGACGCGGCGATGTCGGTGCTCAAGCCGTTGGAGGAGGGTGGCGCCGACGAGGACGCCCCCACCACTGCCCCTGGTGTGGCCGGGGAGCAGAAGACCGAGCAGCTGCCGAAGCCGCGCCGGCAGGACTGACAGGGCTCAGCCGGGGAACGGCGGCAGGCTGCTCGTGGCCCAGCTCGTGTGGCAGCTGCCGTTCCCCGCGAAGTCGCTCGCGAACCCGACGAACTCGCGCCCGTCGAGCGACGCCACCCCGCTCGGGTGGTAGTTCGGGCAGTTCTCGTCACGCGCGCTCGGCACCGGGACCGGCGCGGGGACCTCGTACCACCCGTCCCTGCCGCCGTTCTCGGACACGAAGACCGTCCGGCCGTTGCCGGGGTCGACCTTGCCGTCGGCGGACATCAGCACCTGTCCCATGAGGATCACCCGCCCTCGTGACGTGCCGTTGGGCGCGAGGGCGATCGAAGGCGTGTGCGCGAAGTACTTGCCGTCCGCGGTCGTGGGCCGCGTGCCGTGCCACGTGGGATCACCCCAGCCGACCCCGTCCCGCGAGCTGCGGTGGTAGGCCTCGCAGAAGTACTGGCCCGGCTGCGAGCAGATCTCGTACATCATGTAGAACTCACCCGTCGGCAACCGCTTGACCTGCGGCATCCCGGGCCGCAACGCCCCGTTCGCGACGGCGACGACCCTCTCCCGCCCGGACCAGATCACACCGTCGCCGGACACGGTCCGCCCGATGTACCGGCTGTGCCTCGGATGCGTCTCGTCGGCGAAGTAGCAGTTCAGCCGCCCGTGCGCGTCCACGGACAGGTCCGGCTCCCACAGCCCGCCACCGGGCATGGCCCGCGCGCACTCGGACAGGTACCGCCACGTCTCGCCGGCGTCGTCGCTGCGCCAGATCCGCGCCTTCAGCCCCTCCTGCCGCAACCCGACCGACCCGGCCCACAACACCGTGCCGGCGGGCATCTCGCCGACCTGCTGCGGCAGCTCGTAGAGGTGGCCGCAGCACGTCGCGTGGGCGCTCACCTCGTCGGTGAAGGCGCCGACCTGGCGGAACTTCTTGCCGGACTTGTTCGCGCGCAGGACGTTCACGACGTGGAAGCCGTGCAGCGCCACGAGGATCGAGCCGCGCTCGGGGCCGTGTTCCAGCCGGATGGCGTGGGGGTAGCGGGACTCCTGGCCGGCGAGCAGGACCGGGGCGGCGTGGGCCGGGGTGGAGGTGAGGGTGAGAAGGGTGACGAGGGCGAAGATGATCATGCGACGCACTCGGGGAACGTACCCAGACGTTTGGGCGCTATCGACCTGCCACGCGCACACCTTCAGGTGAAGGCGGACGGGGTGAAGTCGGTGAACGGGGGCGGTGAACGGGGGCGGTGGGGTGAGCGGCGGCGGTGGGGTGAGCGGCGGCGGTGGGGGTGGTCGGCGGACGAGGCGAAGCGGGTGGAGTGGGGTGGGTGCCGCCTCGACGAGTCCGGTGGGCTGGGTGGCAGCCGACGCGTCCCGCGCACCGGTCAACCCGCCACCTCCGGCTGGCCCCATCGACCAGCGCACCGCACCGCCGGCCCCAGCCTCACCGACCAGCGCGCCACATCGCCGACCCCGGCCCACCAACCAGCGCCCTCACCGCCCCAGCCCCAACGACCAGCGCGGCGACCTGCACCCCGTTCCCGGCGGCGCCCGGCCCTACGTCTTCTCCAGGAACTCCGCGCTCTCCTCCGTCAGCAGCGTCGCCACCATCCCCGCCAGCCCGGGGTGCTTCTCCAGGTCCGGATCCGCGTCCACCACCTGCTGCGCCGCCGTCCGCGCGTCCGCGATGATGTCCTCGTCCCGCAGCAGCGACAGCATCTTCAGGCCCGACCGCTTGCCCGACTGCGCGGCGCCGAGGATGTCGCCCTCGCGGCGGAGTTCGAGGTCGAGCTGGGCCAGCTCGAAGCCGTCCAGAGTGGACTCGACGGCGCGCAGGCGTTCCATCGTGGCCGTCATCTCCGGCATCTCCGTGACCAGCAGGCACAGGCCCGGCGCGCTGCCCCGGCCCACGCGGCCGCGGAGCTGGTGGAGCTGGGAGACGCCGAAGCGGTCGGCGTCCATGATGGCCATGACCGTGGCGTTCGGGACGTTGACGCCCACCTCGATGACCGTGGTGGCCACCAGGACGTGCACCTCGTTGGCGGAGAAGGCGCGCATCACGGCGTCCTTGTCCTCCGGGGGCATGCGGCCGTGCAGGATCTCGATGCGCAGGCCGCGCAACGGGCCCGCGGCGAGCATGTTCGCCACGTCGATCACGGACAGGGCCGGGCGCTTGTCGTCGTCGCCCTCGGACTTCGCCGGTTCCTCGTCGCCGATGCGCGGGCAGACGAAGTACGCCTGGTGGCCTGCCGCCACCTCCTCGCGCACGCGGGCGAAAGCGCGGTCGAGCCACGCCGGCTTCTCGCGGACGGGGACGACCGACGTCTTGATCGGCGAGCGGCCGCCGGGGAGCTCGCGCAGGGCGGAGACCTCCAGGTCGCCGTAGACCGTCATGGCCACCGTGCGCGGGATCGGGGTCGCCGTCATCACCAGGACGTGCGGGTTCTCGCGTTCGCCGCGGGCCGAGAGGGCTGCTCGCTGTTCCACGCCGAAGCGGTGCTGTTCGTCGACCACGACCAGGCCGAGGGAGTGGAACTCCACCTTGTCCTGGATGATCGCGTGCGTGCCGACGACGATGCCGGCCTCGCCGGTCACGATGTCGAGCAGCGCCTGGCGCCGCTGGGCCGTGTTCATCGACCCGGTCAGCAGCGTGACGCGCGTCGCGTTCTCCGCGCCGCCCAGCTGGCCCGCTTGGGCGAGGTCGCCGAGCATCTCGGCCAACGAGCGGGCGTGTTGTGCCGCAAGGACTTCCGTCGGTGCGAGCATCGCCGACTGACGGCCCGCGTCGACGGCCTGGAGCATTGCCCGCAACGCCACCATTGTCTTCCCCGACCCGACCTCGCCCTGCAGCAACCGGTTCATCGGCACGACCGACTCGAGGTCCGCCGCGATCTGCGACCCGACCTCCACCTGGCCCGCCGTCAGCGTGAACGGCAGCCGCTCGTCGAACGCGTCGAGGATGCCGCCGGACTTGCGCGCGCACGACGGCGCGGGGCGGGCGGTCGAGGCCTTGCGGCGCTGCGCCAGGGCCAGCTGCACGGCCAGCGCCTCGTCCCACTTCAGGCGTTGCTGCGCCACGGCGATCTGCGCCCAGCTGTCCGGGCGGTGGATCGACCGCAGCGCCTCCTCCAGGCCGATCAGGCCCTGCTCGGCGCGGAAGTCGGCGGGCAGCGGGTCCTCCGGCACGCCGTCCCAGATCTCCAGGAGCTGCTTCACGCAGTTCGCGATGTTCCACGTGTTGATGTGCTGCGACGCCGGGTAGACCGGCAGGAACGCCTGCAGGAACGACGACCCGTCCTGCTCGGCGGTGAGGACCTCGAACGCCGGGTGCACCAGCTGCAGGTTCTGCCGGTAGCGGCCGACCTTGCCGGCGAACAGGGCGCGCGTGCCCGGCAGCAGCTCCTGCTCGGCGACGAACGCCGGCTTGCCGAAGAACACCAGGTGCAGCTCGGAGGTGCCGTCGGTGATCACGGCCTCGGTCATCTGGCCGCGGCGCGCCTTCATCTGGCGCTTCTGGCACTTGCGGACCTCGGCCTGCACCGTGACGTGCTCGTCGATCTCCAGCGAGCGGATGTCCGTCAGCTTCCCGCGCTCGTCGTACCGGCGCGGGTAGTGGCGCAGCAGGTCACCGACCGTCGTGAGGCCGAGGCCGGTCTCCAGTGCGTCGGCGGTCTTCTTGCCGAGCAACGGCTGCAGCTTGTCGTCGAAGGAGATCATCGCGTCCCATTCAACTACTCGACACCGACAAAAATCAGCGCGTCCGGCTGTCCGCCCGGATACGCCGTCACCTCGACCTCCGGATGGGTGACGCGGAGGTGATCTTCCAGCACGTCGACCAGCGCATCCGGGGCGTCGGCGCCCAGCAGCAACGTCACCAGCTCGCCGCCGCCCGCCAGCATGCGGTCGACCAGGCGGCAGGCCAGGTCCAGCACCGACTCCGGCGCCGCGGGACCCGGCTCGATCAGCACGACCTCGCCGTCCAGCATGCCCAGCAGGTCGCCTGGCTGGCAGCGGCCCACCCACGTCAACGCCTCGTCGGCGGCGATCGAGAGCTCGCCACGGCGCGTGGCGGCGGCGGCCTCGGCCATGGCGACAACGTCGTCACCCGCGCGCCTAGATGAGTCGTGCACTGCCAACGCCGCGAGAGCCTGCACGGGCGAGAACGTCGGCACCACCACTACGTCCTGCCCTGCGGCCTGTGCGTACGCCACGGCCTCGTCGAGGACCTCACGGATGTCCGGGTCGCCCGGCAGGACGGCGACGTGACGCGCGCGCGTCGACACGATGGCCGACAACAGGTCCGTGGGCGTCGCAGAAGTAGAAGCGAGGTCGAACACCGTGGCGCCCTCTGCGCGAAACAGGTCCACGGCGCCGCTTACCACCACCACGATCGCGCGGTCGCGCACGAACCGTGAGGCCTGCGCCGCGATCTGGTCGGCGAACCTCGCCACCGTGATGCGGTGCGGACGGCCGGCGCGCACACCTGACTCGATGGCCGCGCCGATGTCGTTGCAGTGGACGTGAACGGTCCACAGCGAGACGCCGTCGCCCACGACCGAGACGCAGTCGCCCAGCCCGTTCAACGTGGCGCGCAGCTCGGCGACCGACTCCTCCGAGGTGCCGTCGAGCAGGTACATGACCTCGTACTCGAACTCCGAGGACCCGCCCTCGCGCTCGGTCGTCAGCGACTCCGGCGTGCGCGGCAGCAGGGGCGCGTCTATCGGGGTGTCCACGCTCTGGCCGGTGATCACGGCGGCCAGTGTGTCCAACAACACAACAAGGCCGCGTCCGCCCGCGTCGACCACGCCGGCCTTGGCCAGCACGGCGAGCTGGCGGGGCGTGTCGGCCAGCGCCACGGCACCCGCGCGCGACGCCGCCACGACCACGTCGTCCAGCTCGTCCGACGTGCAGTCGCGGGCGGCCTCGGACGCCGCGTGCAGCACCGACAGGACCGTGCCGGGAACGGGCTTGGACACGGCGGCCGTCGCCAGCTCGTCGGCGCGGTGCAGGCCCTTGCGCAGCGCGGAGCCGGTGACCAGCGAGACCTCCTGCACGGTCTCCGCGAGGCCCCTGAGCACCTGCGACAGGATCACGCCGGAGTTGCCGCGCGCCCCGGCCAGCGCGCCGCGGGCGAGCGCCGACAGCGCGTCCCCCACCGTCGACATGGGCGAGCGCAGCAGCGCGTCGAGCGCCGACTGCATCGTGTGCAGCAGGTTCGTACCTGTGTCACCATCCGGGACGGGGAAGACGTTGATCTGGTCGATCGACTCCCGGTTGGCGTCCAACGACCGCACGCAGGCGTCCGCCCACCGGCGCACCGCGACCGCATCCATGACCTGCATGGCGGCGAGACTATCCACCCGGTTTGGTCGCGGGAGAGCCCACCGGCTACCCTGATTGGGTTGCCGTGCCCGGTTGAGGCTTGTGCACGCTTGCGCGCCCACCGGGACGCATGACTTACCGCTTGAGGAACCTGAAGGAGTGGCTGACGTGGCTGCCGTGTGCGACGTCTGTGGCAAGGGGCCGGGCTTCGGCCATTCGGTTTCGCACTCCCAGCGGAAGACGAACCGCCGCTGGAACCCGAACATCCAGTCTGTGCGCGCGAAGGTCTCGGCCTCGCAGCGCCAGCGGATCAACGTGTGCACGTCCTGCCTGAAGGCCGGCAAGGTCGTGCGCGGCTGATCACCGCCACAGTTCGTTTCTAGTTCGAGAAGAGCCCGGCTCCGGCCGGGCTCTTCTCGCGTTTCAGGGCCCGGCGCACGAACACCAGGCACACGACGCCGACGAGCACCGCGACCGCACCACCGCTCGCGAACACCGCCTGCGGCCCCAGGACGAGCAGCAGTCCGCCGGCCGCCGCCGTGCCGAGCAGGTTCGCGGCCGTGATCATCGCCCCGGCGGCGGCGAACGCCCGTCCGCGCACCTCCTCGGGAGTGCGCAACCGCACCACGGCGGTCAGGGTCACGTTGCCAACGCCGCTGGAGATCCCGCCGATCAGCCAGCCGATCCCCGCCGCCACGACGAACGGGAACACCGCCGGCACCACCGCGGCGACGCCGGAGGTGATGCCGGAGATCGCGAGCGCGTGAACCACCTCTGCGAGGGTCCGCAGGCGCGCGACCAGTCGGTTGCCCAGCAGGATGCCCGCCATCCAGCACGCCTGCATCGCGCCGAGAACGAACTCGTCACCGTGCAGCACGTACCGCACGAACGCGGGAGCAGCCACGTTGATCACCACGACGACGCCCGCGAACGTCAGCCCGGTGATCGCCGCGAACAGCACGGGATCACGGCGCACGTGCCGGATCCCCGCGAGCGCACTGGGCCGCTCCGCGTGCTCACCAGTCGGCCGGCGCTCCGCCCGCACGAACGCCAGCAGCGCCGCGTAGGCGAGGAAGGTCGCACCGTCGACCAGCAACGCGGCCGGGTGCCCGAAGAAACCGGCGAGCACCGCTCCACCGGTGGCGCCGGCGATGTTCCCGACACTGCGAGCGGTGCCGAACAGTGCGTAGGCGCGGGTGGACTGCTCTTCTCCGGCCATGTGCGGCACGAGAGCCGAGATGCAGGGCTGGGCGACGGCACGGCCGCAGCCGGAGAGAAGAACCAGCGCCACCACGAAGACAGGTCGCCCCATCAACGGCGCGACGGCCGCGATCGCGACGCCCTGGAACAGCAACGCGGCGATCAGCAGGCGGCGGTTGGGAAGGCGGTCGACGAGCGCGCCGGCGAGAGGTGCACCGAGCACGAACGGCAGCAAAGCGGCGACCAGGACGGCGGCGACCAGCAACGGGCTGATGGGCGTCGCCCAGAACAGCAACACCAGCAACGACAACGCGTTGCCGAACTCGCTGACGGCCGCACCCGCGGCCGTCAGCGTCAGATCACGGCGGACGTGAGCAACTACGGGAGCTTCCAGTCGATCGGCGACGCGCCCTGCTTCTCCAGCAGTTCGTTGGCGCGGCTGAACGGCTTCGAGCCGAAGAACCCGGAGTGCGCCGACAGCGGCGACGGGTGCGCGGACTCGATGGCGGGCAACGGCTCCAGCAACGGACGCAGGTTGCGCGCGTTGCGGCCCCACAGGATCGAGACCAGCGGTGCGTCGCGGGCGGCGAGCGCCTTGATCGCCTGCTCGGTGACGGCCTCCCAGCCCTTGCCCTGGTGGGAGTTCGCCTTGCCGGGCTGCACGGTCAACGCCCTGTTGAGCAGCAGCACACCGCGCTCGGACCACGGGGTGAGGTCGCCGTTGGACGGGATCGGGTGTCCCAGGTCCTCGGCGTACTCCTTGTAGATGTTGATGAGCGACTTGGGGATGGGCCGGACGTCGGGGGCCACCGAGAACGACAGGCCGACCGCGTGGCCGGGCGTCGGGTACGGGTCCTGGCCGACGATCAGCACCTTCACCTGGTGGAACGGCTGCTGGAACGCGCGCAGCACGTTCTCGCCCGCGGGTAGGTAGGTGCGGCCGGCGGCGACCTCCGCGCGCAGGAACTCACCCATGGCGGCGATCTGGTCAGCGACGGGGGCGAGAGCGTCAGCCCAACCGGCTTCGACAACTTCGTTGAGGGGACGAGCCACGGCTGTGAACCCTATCTCACCTAATCGAGGCGGCGGAGCTTCTCCCGGTACAAAGCGATGTTCTGAACGTATTTCTCCACGATGAATGCCCAGGCCTGTTCGGGCACAACGTGTCCGGCGCGTTCGCGGGCCGGAACGCCCAGCACCATCGTGCGTTCGCGGACGTGGCCGTCGAACGAGACCACCGCGCCGGCGCCCACGATCGCGCCCTTCTCCACGATGGAACCGTTGAGCACCACCGAACCCGAGGCGATCAGGCAGTCGTCCGCGACGGTCGCGCCCTCGATGTGGACGTTGTGGCCGATGACGCACGACGACCCGATGTGCACCGGGTGGACCTCGGTGCAGTGGACGACCGTGCCGTCCTGGATCGACGTGCGCTCGTCGACGACGATGCGCCCGTAGTCGCCGCGCAGCACCGCTTGCGGCCACACCGACGAGTACGCGCCGATCCGCACGTCGCCGATCACCGTGGCGTCCGGGTGCACGTACGCCTCCGGGTGGATCTGCGGCGTGTAGTCACCGAGCGCGTAAATGGCCATGCGCCCGAACCTACAACGACTTCCCGAAGCAGCGGCTCTCCGGGTGGTCGCGGTAGACGCCGAAGTTGAGGATCGCCTCGTAGCCGCTGGAGGTGTACAGGCTGATCGCCTCGGGCTGGCGGGTGCCGGTCTCCAGCACCATCCGCTCCAGTCCCGCCTCGCGCGCGGTGACCTCGAGGTGCGCGAGCACGAGCCGGGAGAGGCCCTTGCCGCGCGCCGAGTCGACCACGTACATGCGCTTGATCTCGGCGGCGCCCGCGAGCTCGTCGTTCACCCGCCAGCCGCCGCACGCGACGGGCACGCCGTCGAGGTAGCCGATGACGAAGTAGCCGAGCGGCGCGGCGAACTGCGCCGGGTCGACCGGCGTCACGTCCACGTCGCCGTAGCGCTCGACATAGACCTGCTGGAGGTCGTCGATCATCTTGACCGAGTCTGGATGGTCATACGCGCGCGTGCATAGTTCCACGAACGTGAAGTCTACGCGCGCCAGTGCTCCCAGCCAGGAGGTTTTTCGTAGACCCTGCCGTCGACCGTGACACCTTCGCCCGCGCGCACCGTGCCGATGGTCGTCCAGTTCGGCGGCACCGCCTTGGGGCCGGGGAACGTCGCGGCGAGCGCGTGGTCCTCGCCGCCGGTCAGCGCCCAGTGCCGGGCGTCGCCGCCGAGCGCCGACGCGACGTCGAGCAGGCGCGGGTGCAGCGGCAGCAGTTCGGTCCGGACGTCGATCGCGACGCCGGACGAGTCCGCGATGTGGCCGAGGTCCTGCAGCAGACCGTCGGAGACGTCGATCATCGACGTGGCGCCCGCCTCCGCGGCCTTCGGACCCTCCTCGTACGGCGGCTCGGGCGAACGCTGGGCGTTCACGATGCCGACCGGCGAGCGGAAGCCGCGGCCGAGCACGGCAAGTCCCGCGGCGGCCCAGCCGAGCCGTCCGGTGACCGCCACGACGTCCCCGACGAGCGCGCCGGACCTCGTGATCGGCTCGAGTCCGTTCATGTCACCCATTGCGGTGATGGAGATCACCAGCGTGGCGGAGCTGACCATGTCGCCGCCGACGATGCCCGCGCCGGCCTTCGCCGCCTCGTCCCAGAGGCCCGCCATGATCCCCTCGACGACCGACGCCGGGGTGTCCGCGGGACATGCGAAACCGACGAGCAGAGCGGACGGCAACGCTCCCATCGCGACGACGTCGGCGAGGTTCACGGCGGCCGCTTTTCGGCCCACCTGCTCGGGACTGGACCAGTCGAGTCTGAAGTGGACACCCTCGACGAGCACGTCCATCGAGGCGACGACCCGTCCGTCCGGGACGGCGACGACGGCCGCGTCGTCACCGGGACCGAGGATGGTCGTCTCCGGTTGCGCCCGACCGCGCGTCACCCGGTGGATGAGATGGAACTCACCCACATCGGCGACCGTCTCCGCGTCGCGCGGCGGCTCCGGACGCAAAGTTGCCTCCCAATCTGAGCATTCGGAACCCCAACTGGGGTACGTTGCGTGACACGTTCCTACCTCGACCCAACCTGTCGCGACGAAGGGGCACGCCGTGGTGCATGCATACATCCTCATCCAGACCGAGGTCGGCAAGGCCGCCGCAGTCGCCTCCGAGATCTCCGGGATCGCCGGGGTAGCAACCGCAGAAGACGTCACCGGTCCGTACGACGTCATCGTCCGCGCCGAAGCGGAGACCGTCGACCAGCTGGGCCAGCTCGTCGTGGCGCGCATCCAGAACGTCGAGGGCATCACCCGCACGTTGACGTGCCCGGTGGTTCACCTCTAGCCAGCCCGTGTTGTCATAGCCGGGTGACTCAGCAGGAATCCACGTCGGCGCTGTCCCGGCCGCTGCTCGCGGCGGTCGGGCTCGCCGTGCTGCTCGCCATCGGTGTCGCCGGGCTCGGTCTGTGGCTGGGCACGGGAAACCAGACCGAGGACGTGCCCGGTCGCACGGGTCCCCTCGCTCTGGTCTCGATCGACGCCCCCTCGGCGGGCAGCCCGGAATGCGCTTCCCTGGTCGAGAAGCTCCCGCAGCAGCTGCCGTCCGGGAAGGACATGCTGCCGCGCCGGGAGCTCGCCTCGCCGGCCCCGCCCGCCGCGGTGGCGTGGGGTGACGCCGCACACGATCCGGTGGTGCTGCGCTGCGGCATGCCACGTCCGGCCGAGCTGACCGCCACCTCGCAGCTGCGCGTGATCTCCGACGTCCAGTGGCTGGAGCTGCCCGGTTCGGACAGTTCCACCTGGGTGATCGTCGACCGCGCCGTGTACGTGGCGCTGACGGTGCCCGCCGACGCGGGCACCGGACCGTTGCAGGACATCTCCACGACCGTGCGCGACCTGCTGCCCAAGCAGCCGGTCAAGACCCAGCCCTAGCGCAGACCCGAGCCGCGGGCGATCGCCGTCTCGATCAACGTGGTCAGCAGCGTGGCGAAGTCGATGCCCGTCGCCTCCCACGCCTTGGGGTACATGGAGATCGGCGTGAACCCCGGCATGGTGTTGAGCTCGTTGATGACCAGCCGGTGGTCCTCGGTGAGGAAGAAGTCCACCCTGGACAGTCCCTGGCAGTCGAGCGCCTTGAACGCGGTGACGGCCAGCTCGCGCAGCTGCGCGGTGATGTCGTCGTCGAGCTTCGCCGGGATGTCGGCCTCGTAGGAGTCGTTGACGTACTTGGCCTCGAAGTCGTACCAGTCGGCTCCCTCGCCGACCGGGCGCAGCTCGGCGGGCAGCGAGGCCTCGATCCGGCCGTCCGGGAACTCGAGAACCGCGACCTCGATCTCGCGGGCGTTCGGCACGGCGGCCTCGATGATGACCTTCGGGTCGTGCCGGCGCGCCGCGAAGATGGCGGCGTCGAGGTCCGCCCAGTCGTCCACCTTCGAGATGCCGACGGACGACCCGGCGCGCGACGGCTTCACGAAGACCGGCAGGCCGAGGTGCTCGCGCTCGTCGAGGGTCAGCGTGGTGGCGGCGCGGTCGAGGGCGACGAACTTCCCGACCTCGATGCCCTCGGCCTGGAGGATCTTCTTCGCGAAGACCTTGTCCATCACGGCCGCCGACGCGAAGACGCCCGGCCCGACGTAGGGCAGGCCGCCCAGTTCGAGCAGGCCCTGGATCGTGCCGTCCTCGCCCCACGCGCCGTGCAGCAGCGGGAAGACGACGTCGACGTCCTTGAGCGCGACGCCCGGTTCGACCGCGGCGACGGTCTGGTTGCGCAGCGTCGGGAGGGTGCCGGTGCCGGCCTCCAGCTCCCTCGGGTCCTGGCCGAGTGCCCACTGCCCCTGCGGCGTGATGCCGACCGGCACCACCTCGAACCGGTCCGCGTCGAGGTGCGGCAGGACGCTCTTGGCGGACTGGCAGGAGACCTCGTGCTCGGAGCTGCGGCCGCCGAAGACCACGGCCACCCTCGTCTTGCGCTGCGTCATGCCGGGGACCCTACCCGTTTGGGCGATTGTGCCTACCTGCCAGTTAGCCTCGCCCGGTGCTGGAGATCAAAGTCCTCGACCTGGACGACGAGGCCGCGGTCGGCGCGTACGTCGACGTGTGGCTCACGGGACATCCCACGACGAACCGGCAGTGGGCGATCGAGTCGCTGTGGGAGCCGAACCCGGACTTCGGTGAGGTCGTCCGGCTCGTCGCGCGGGAGAACGGCGCGGGGGTCGGCATCACGTCCGTGGGGCTGCTCAACGGCGTGAACTCCCATCTGGCGGTGGGCACCATCACCGTGCACCCCGAGCACCTCCGGCAGGGCATCGGCACCGCACTGCTGGAGGCGTTGCTGCCGGAACTGCGCGCCCGCGGCGGCGAGGCGGTGGAGGGCTGGGGCGTCGTCAAGGGCAGCGCGGGCGAGCGGTGGGCGCTGGCGAGCGGTTTCCGCCTGGTCGCGGGCAGGGTCCTGCAACGGCTGACGATCGCCGACGCCGTCGCGGACCAGAGGGTGGCGGACGGGTACCGGCTGGAGCGCTGGACCGGGGCGGCGCCGGAGCACCTGCTGGTGTCGCTGGCCGCGACCCGGAACTCGATCCGCGACGCACCGGCCACCGGGTCCGCGCGGCAGGACCCCGAGTGGACTCCCGAGTCCGTCCGGGCCGACGAGGCCGAGGCCCGCGCGGCCGGGGCCGAGCTGCGGGTCGTCGCCGCGGTCGAGGAGGCCTCGGGTCTCGTCGTGGCGCAGACCGACGTCCCGCTGCACTCGGGCGACACCACCGACACGTTCTGGGGCAGCACGATGGTCACGCCCGCCCACCGGGGACGGGGACTCGGGCTCGCCGTCAAGGCGGAGATGGTGCGCTGGCTGCGGGACGAACGGCCGGAGCTCGAACGCGTCGACAGCGGCACGGACGCCTCGAACACCCACATGATCCGGGTCAACGCGCAGCTGGGCTTCTTCACGAACCGCGAGGTGGTCGTGGTCAGCCGCGCCCTCTGAGCAGCTCGGTCAGCACCGGCAGCGCGCTGACGAGCTGCTCCCGTGAACAGGCGCTGTAGCCGATCACGAGGCCGTGCAGCTTGGCCCGGTTCACGTAGTGGCGGGCCAGGCCGTCGACCCGCAGGCCGCGTTCCAGCGCCTGCCTCATCAGGTCGCGTTCCAGCTCGGCGTCGGGCAGCAGCACCACGACGTGCGCGCCCGCGTCGTCGCCGAGCACCTCGATGCCGGCGTCGGCGAACGTGTCGATGATCAGCGCACGCCGTTCGGACAGCTCCCGCCGCAGCTTGCGCAGGTGCCGGCCGAGGTCGCCGGTGCGGGCCAGCTCGACGACGACCCGCTGGCCCGCGGCGGCCGGGCTGGTGCCGGTCAGGTCGCGGTGTTCGAGGACGGTCGTGGCGATGTGCTCGGGCGCCACCATCCAGCCCGCGCCCAGGGTCGGCGTGAGGATCTTGCTCGTGGTGCCGAGGTGGACGACGACGTCCGGGGCCAGCGCCGCGAGCGACGGCAGCGGCGCCACGTCGTAGCGGAGCTCGCCGTCGTAGTCGTCCTCGATGACGAGCCAGCCGTCGCGCCTCGCCCGTTCGACCAGCGCGACCCTGCGCCCGGCCGACATGCGGCCACCGAGCGGGTACTGGTGGGCGGGCGAGCAGTAGACCGCCTTCACGCCCGCCGGCACGGCGTCCGGGAGCAGGCCCTCGGCGTCGACGGCCGCCTGGACCACGCGCAGGCCGTTGGCGCGGAAGACGCCGACCGCTCGTTGGTAACCGGGTTCCTCGACGGCCACCGCGTCGCCCCGTTCGAGCACCGCGACCGCGATCTCGGTCAGCACGGCCGTCGTGCCGCCGGTCGCGAGCACCGGGTCGGCGTTGACGGCCAGGCCGCGGTGGCGCAGCAGGTGCTCGGCGATCGCCTCGCGGTACTCGGGCAGGCCGGCGCGTTCGGGGCGGGACAGCGGCGGTGCGTCCGCGGCGGCCCGCCACGCCCGGCGCCAGGCCGCGCGGTCGAGGCCGCTCGCCCAGGGAGCGCCGGTGCCGAGGTCGACGAAGTCGGTGATGGCGGGCACGAGCGGCTTGCGCGAACGTTTGCGCAACGGACCGGGCGGCGTCGTGGTGACGTACGTGCCGGAGCCGTGCCGACCGGCGATCCACCCCTCGGCGTGCAGCTGTTCGTAGGCGGCGGCGGTGACCGTGCGCGAGACTCCGAGGGAGTCGGCCAACGCGCGCGTGGAGGGCAACCGGTCGCCCGCGCGCAGACGGCCTTCCGACGCCGCGGAGCGCAGTGCGTCGGCGAGCTGGACGGCGAGCGGTTCGGCGGACTCGCGGTCCAGCGCCACGGGGAGCGCGGTCTCAGCCAAAGTGGCCTTCTCGAATCGACGGAAAATGGCGCTTCAATAATGCCACTTCCAGCGCCACAGTAGAACCATGACCTCTGACGTGCAGCTCTCCCCCACCCCGCGCAGCACCGTCGTCCGCGGCAAGAAGAGAGCCGTCGAAGACCGCCAGGTGCTCTACGACATCCTCGACGCGGGCCTCGTGTGCCATCTCGCCGTGGAGGTCGACGGGGCGCCGTTCCTCATCCCCACCGCGTACGGGCGGGACGGCAACCGCATCTTCCTGCACGGCTCGACGGGCTCACGGTCCATCAGGAGCATGCTCGAGGGCAAGCAGGTCTGCGTCGCCGTCACGCTCGTGGACGGCGTCGTCTACTCCCGCTCGGTGTTCCACCACTCGATGAACTACCGGTCCGCGATCATCCACGGCACCGCGAAGCTCGCGGAGGACCAGGAACACGCGTTGAAGGTCCTCGTCGAGCACGTGACGCCGGGCAGCTGGGACTACGCGCGCGAACCGTCCAAGAAGGAGCTCGCGCAGACCGCGGCGCTGGAGATCGACCTGACCGAGGCCAGCGTGAAGGTGCGTCAGGGCGGGCCGGGCGAAGAGCCGTCGGACCTCGAGGCGAACCTCGTGTGGGCCGGGCACATGCCACTCGTCCAGTCGTGGGGCGCGCCCGTGCCGCACGAGACGGACAAGCCCGTCCCGCCGCACGTCAGCGGACGGGGCCGGTGACCGGGTCGTAGCGGTAGGGGTTCATGGCGCGGGTGCCGTGGCGGTAGACGTGGATCGACACGGCCGGGTCCACGCCGTCGTTGCGCACCTGGTGCACGTAGCCGGGACCCCACACGCGCGACTGACCGGCGTGCAGCGAGTGCACGACCTGGATCTTCGTGGTGACGACCTCGGTCAGCAGGCCGCTGACGACGGTGAACGCACCGGACGTGTGGTCGTGGTCGTGCAGCGAGGCGACCTGGCCGGGCAGCCAGCTCATCAGCCAGATCTCCTGGTCGCCGGTCTTGTCGACCAACGCGGAGAAGCGCTCCTCCGGGTCGTACCGGAGCAGGTGCTTCCAGCGGTCGCGTTCGGCGGCCCACTTCAGGGCGACCCGGACCGGGTGCAGGAGCTGGGTGTTCTCAGGCAGAACGAGGCTGTTCTCGGGAACGGCGAACATCGGGAGAGAAGTCCTTACCAGGCGAGCGCGAAAGAGGACGCGGGACTATCGCCAGGTACAACAGCAACAAGCGTTGAAGGACATGGAGCAGAGGGTCCCGGAACCGGAACCCTCCGTCAATCCAGTCCCAAGGCGTGGGACACGTCCGCGACCAGGTCCCGAGTGTCCTCGCAGCCGGCCGAGAAGCGCACCAGCCCTTCGGGCACTGGGTCGCCGAACTGCGCACGCCTGTCCGCCGTGGAGTGCAGGCCGCCGAACGACGTCGCGGCCGAGACGAGCTTCGAGCGCGCCAGGAACTCGTTCACCGCATCGGCTGATTCCAGCTCGAACGTCAGCACGCCGTTGAAGCGCCGCATCTGCTGCGCCGCCACGAGGTACGCGGGGTCGTCGGACGCCCCGGGCCACCGCAACCCTGCCACGCGGCCCTTGAGCAGCTCGTAGATCGCCGCCGCGTTCTCCGCCTGCCGCGCGAGCCGCAGGTCGAGGGTTCCCAGACCGCGCAACGCGAGCCACGTCTCAAACGGGCCGGGGATCGCGCCGTTCAGCGTGCGCGCGTCCCGGACCCTGTTCGCCAGCGCGGGATCGGCGAGCGTCACGTGTCCGAAGAGGACGTCGCTGTGCCCCGCCACCGCCTTGGTGTCCGACGCGACGACGATGTCCGCGCCGAGCTCCAGCGGCCGCTGCCCGAGCGGCGTCGCGGTCGTGTTGTCCACGGCCAGCAACGCGCCCGCGGCGTGCGCCTGCGCGGCGAGCTCGGCGATGTCGCAGACGTCCAGACCGGGGTTGGACGGCGTCTCCAGCAGGACCAGCCGCACGCCCTCGAACGACGGGTACGGCCCGGCCGTGGGCACCTCGACGACCTCGACGTCCATTTCGGACACGAACTTGCGGGTGAGGAAGTAGCCGTCGGACGGGACGGCCAGCACATCGCCGGCGGACAGCACCGTCCGCAGCAACGTCGAGATGGCCGCCATCCCGGACGGGAAGACGACGCACTCCCCGCCCTCGAGCGATCCCAGCGCCGCTTCGAGCGCGCGCCACGTCGGGTTGCCCGCGCGGCCGTAGTAGTCCTGACCGCCCAGGTGGTACGCCGAGGCGAACACCGGCTGCGCGCCGAACGGGTCGCCCGGTTCTCCGGAGACGGCGTGCACGACCCGCGTGCCGTCACCGAGCTCGGGGGTCACTGGCGCTCGTGCTTGCGGTCGCGGCCCAGCAGCGCGGCACCGAGCTCGCGCACGCTCAGCCCGTCGTGGCAGACCTGGTGGACGCCTTCGGTGATCGGCATGTCGACGCCGTTCGCGGCGGCCAGCTCGCGGATCGACGAGCAGGACTTCACGCCCTCGGCGACCTGCCCGTGCGCGGCCTCCTGCGCCTGCGCGAGGGTGTCGCCCTTGCCGAGCCGTTCGCCGAAGGACCGGTTGCGCGACAACGGCGACGCGCACGTCGCGACCAGGTCGCCGAGGCCGGCGAGACCGGCGAACGTCAGCGGGTCGGCGCCCAGCGCCGCGCCCAGCCGCGCCGTCTCGGCGAGACCGCGGGTGATGATCGACGCCATCGTGTTGTCGCCGTAGCCCATGCCCGCCGCCATGCCGCACGCCAGCGCGATGACGTTCTTGCACGCCCCGCCGAGCTCGCAGCCGACCACGTCGGTGTTGGTGTACGGGCGGAAGTACGAGTTCGAGCACGCGTGCTGCAGGTCGACCGCGCGGTCGTGGTCCGTGCACGCGATGACCGTCGCGGTGGGCTGCTCGACGGCGATCTCCTTGGCCAGGTTCGGCCCGGACACCACGGCCACCTGCGACTCGTCGACGCCCGCGACCTCCCGGATCACCTCGCTCATCCGCTTGAGCGTGCCGAGTTCGACGCCCTTGGACAGCGACACGAGCGTCGCGTCCGGCGGCAGCAGGTCCTTCCAGCCGGACAGGTTGGCGCGCAACGTCTGCGACGGCACGGCCAGCACCACCGCGTCCGCCCCGTCGAGCGCCTTGGCCGGGTCGGAGGTGGCCGCGAGGTTGGCGGGCAACGAGATGCCGGGCAGGTAGCCGGAGTTCACGCGGGTCTCGGTGATCTCCGAGGCCACCTCCTGGCGCCGCGCCCACAGCACGACCTCGGGTCCGGAGTCCGCGATGACCTTCGCGAACGCCGTGCCCCACGAACCGGACCCCAGCACCGCAACGCGTTCGATCGCCATGGTCAGGCCTTCCTCGGTCCGTAGAAGCCCTCGGGGGCCGGCTCCTGGCGCAGCTCGGCCAGGTGGCGCTTGACCTCGCCCATCAGCAGGTCCGTCACCTCGCGCAGCAACGGGAGCGTCTCCTCCTTGCCGCGGTACGCGGAGAGGTCGACCGGCTCACCCACGAAGTGCGTGATCGTCTTGCGCGGGAACGGCCGGAACTTCTTCTGATAGTGGTTGTAGAGGTCGAGCGTGCCCCAGCGGGCGATGGGGATGACCGGGCCGTCGTGCTGCAGGGCGAGCCTCGCCACGCCGGTGCGCGAGTTCGCGGGCCAGCCGTCGGGGTCCTTGGTGATCGTCCCTTCCGGGTAGATCACCACGCACTTGCCGTCCGCCAGCGCCTCGTGCGCCGCGCGCAGGCTCTGCTGGGCGTCCGCGGTGCCGCGGTAGACCGGGATCTGCTTCGCGCCCTTCAGGATGGCGCCCATGATCGGCACGTTCCACAGGCTGTGCTTCCCGAGGAAGCGCGGCACCCGTCGGTTCTTGTGCACGAACATGGCGTCGTAGCACGGGTCGAGGTGCGAGATGTGGTTCATGACGAGCAGTGCGGCACCTTCGCGCGGGATGCGCTCGCCGTGCACCATCCGGTGCCTGCCCAGCACGAACGACAAGGGGTAGACGATCGCCGCGGCGACCCCGACCCAGAAGCCGCCCTTCTCCCTGTTGGCCACGAGGCCTCTCCTTACCTGCGTAGATCTGCGCCCGGGAGCACAGTAGTCGTCAAATCGTGGACTATGGCGAGGTGCGAGACGAAGTTGACCTCGTTGTCCCGGTCAAGACGCTGGACCGGGCCAAGACCAGGCTGACCAGCGCGACCGGCGGCGATCCGGTGTCCCACGCGGCGCTGGCGCTCGCCCTCGCGCTCGACACCGTGAGCGCGGCCCTGCGCACGCCCGGCGTCCGCCGAGTGGTGACCATCACATCCGACCCGGCGGTGGCGTCCGAGATGGCCGCGCTGGGCGTCGAGTCGCTGCCGGAACCGTCGCTGCCCGGCCTGAACGAGGCGCTGCGCCACGGCGCGCGCACGCTCCGCTCGTCCCGCGTCGGCGCGCTGCAGGCCGACCTGCCCGCTCTGCGCCCGGACGAGCTCGCGGCCGCGCTCGGGGCCGCGGCCGGGCGGCGCGCGTTCGTCCCGGACCGCCAGGGCACCGGCACGACGCTGCTCCTCGCCGCGCCCGGCGGAGAGCTCGACCCGCGCTTCGGCGTCGGATCGGCGGGACACCACCGGCTCTCCGGCGCGCTCGCGCTCGTCGGGCCGTGGCCTTCGCTGCGCTGCGACGTGGACACGGAAGAAGACCTGCGCCTCGCGCTCTCGCTCGGCCTCGGCGAACGCACCGCGAACGCCCTGCCCGCCTGGACAACCTGAGCACGCGCCACGCGTCTTCCGGGGTGATCACGACTTGGGAGACTGATGCGAGCGCTCATCGCGCTGGCGGGGATCACGGCCGTCGCGGGCTGTGTGGCCGCCTTTCCGATCGACCGGCCGTCCGACTACACGGCGGAGAGCAAGCTCGGCACGTGCCGGGTGGACTTACCCCAGAGCTGGAAGGACCTGCTGTCGCGGGACAGCACGGAGGCGGGCCCGCACGAGAAGGTCACCGTCGTGGCGGCGAACGGCGACGGCGGCACCACGCTCGTGAAGACGAAGCGCAACCGCACGACCGAGCTCGTGCTGCACGACCACGGCAAGCGCCAGCAGGTCATGGCGGTGCAGAACGACGGCCAGCTCTTCGGCGTCGAGTTCGACGGCCGCTGGGTGACGTTCTCCACGACGCCCGGTCCGTCCGACCAGACGACGACGTACGCGTGGGACGCGCGCGACGACGGCGCCCCGGTGCGGATCGGCGGCAGCGGTGCCGTGGTGCACAACGGGAAGGCGGCCTGGTCCGACAGCGCGGGCGTGCACCTCTTCGACCTGGCGCGGAAAAAGGACAGGGTCGTCGGACAGGGCAAGCGACCGGTCTTCCTCGGTGACGCGGTCCTGTGGCAGCAGGACGGGAGGTTCCGCTCGGAGAGCGCGGTGCCCGAGCAGCTGCGGAACGCCGAACCCGGTGACAGCGTGGCCTCGGACGGCCGCACCGTGGTGTGGGCGCAGGGCGAGAAGCTGATGGGCTGGCGGGAGGGCTGGCCGCAGCCCCGTGAGCTGGCGGCGATCAGGTCCGTGCCGCTGACGGAGGGCATCGTCTTCCCGCGGGTCAGCGGTGACTTCGTGTCGTGGCAGTCGGAGTCGTCCTACGTCACCGACATCCGCAGCGGCGCGACGACGCACACCACCGAGGGCGGTTACTGGCTCGAGGTGCACGGCGGTGCGCTGACCCGGCAGGGGTGGCGCGTCGCGGCCGCAGCGCCGCTGGAGAAGCTTTCTCCGCTTTATCGCTGCTGACGCGAGGTTTTCGCGATTTCCCTTCTCGCGGAGGGCGTGACGAAGACCACGAAAATGTTGGTTTGAGCAACGCAACGGGGAACCCCGGCACCTTTACATCCGTATCCCCCTGTACCGAAGGCGTTCCCCCAGCGCCGCATCCCCGACGCGTTGCCCCTGAGGTGTTCCTGCATGAGTTCATTGACGCACGCCGACTACCTGGCGTTGCGCCGCTTTCCCGCTCTCGACGGCCTGCGCGCCATTGCCGCGGTTCTCGTCGTCTTCTTCCACTACGGCGGTCCCGACTGGCTGCAGGGCTGGGCCGGGGTCCAGATGTTCTTCGTCCTCAGCGGATTCCTCATCACCACGCTGATGCTGCGCGAGGAACGCCGCACCGGCCGGATCTCGCTGCCCGAGTTCTACCTGCGGCGGGCGTTCCGGATCCTCCCCGTCTACTTCGTGCTCCTGCTCGTGACGGTCGTGGCGTCCGCGATCGCGGGCACGTTCCTGAGCAACGGCATCGGCCCCGCGCTGCCGTACTTCTTCTCGTTCACCAACGAGTTCGCCGGCGCCAGCCCGTACGGCCAGTCCTGGTCGCTGGGCATCGAGCAGAAGTTCTACCTGGTCTGGCCACTGGTCGCGATCGCACTGGGCACCGTCGTGCTGCGCCGCCGCGCCGGTGCCGCCGCCCTCGGCATGCTGCTCGCGCTCGTCGTCGTGAACTTCACGTCGTCGCACAGCAACCCCGGCTGGCCGTTGCACTACTTCTCGATCCTGACCGGCGTGCTGCTCGCGACCGCGCTGCACAGCCCGCGCGGATTCGCGCTGCTGCGCCCGCTCACCAGCCGGTTCGCGCAGATCCTCGCGTGTGCCGGATTCGTCGCGGTGCACCTGAGCGTGAAGCCGATCGCGAGTTCCCTCGACGGCCTCAACGGAATTCCCGGTCACGTGCTGGTCATTCCGGTCTACGCGCTCGCGACCGCGCTGTTGCTGACCTCGTTGATCGCTCCGGGACCGGCCACGACTTTCCTGTCCGTGAAACCGATGCAGTTCGTCGGTGAGCGTTCGTACTCGCTTTATCTGGTGCAGACGATCGCCGCGACGATCATCGCGTTCTTCTGGCCCGCTTTGTCCGGTGTCGGACAGTCCGTCGTGGTCACGGCGCTGGGATTGGCGCTCGCGAGCGTTCTCTACGTGACGGTGGAGATCCCGATGATCGACCTCGGCCGGAGGGTGATCACCCGCCGGCGCGCGAAGGCCGCGGTCCGGGCCGGCATCGCCGAGCAGGACCAGGCCCGGCAGGCTCCCGCCGAGCAGCCGCGGCTGGCCGCCACCGCGCAGTCGCCGCGCTAGCCGCAGTCCGGGGCGGGCGGACCACCGCTCGCCCCGGACGGGTGTGACCGGTGTTCCGCCTGGGGCCGCTGGGGTTCCGGCGCGGTCCACAGCGGACGCGGGCCACTAAGGTTCTGCTCCGTGCAGGCGACTGTGTCTACTTTTAACAGCGACGGTTCCGCCGCGGTCCTCCGAGATGACGGCGTTCTCGTCGACGTGAGTGCCGAAGCGGTCACGGCGGGTGGCTGGCGGATGCTGCGTCCGGGTCAGCGGGTGACCCTCGAACGTAGTCCCGACGGAGTCGTTACCGCTCTTCGCATGCCTGTTCTGTGACGAGGAGTTCACCAGACGGTCGTCCTGGTTGGGGGCGCTCACGGCGATAGTGCGACACAATGCGTGACGTGAGCACGGACGACAACGACGGCAAGGCGACACCCTCCCGACGCCGCTCCACGCGCGGCAGAACGGCGGCCACCCCGCGCACGGCGGCGCCGAAGAGGCAGCCTCGCGCGGCCACCAGGCGGGCGTCCAACCCACGGACGAAGGCCGAACCGCCCCAGGAGCCGGTCGCCGCGCCCACGCGCGGTGTGCCCTCCGCCCCGCCCGCGGTGACGCCCAGCTCGTTGCCCACGGACCTCCCGGACGACCGGTACTTCAACCGTGAACTGTCCTGGTTGGACTTCAACGCCCGCGTGCTCGCACTGGCCGAGGACTCCTCGCAGCCGCTGCTGGAGCGCGCGAAGTTCCTCGCGATCTTCGCGTCGAACCTCGACGAGTTCTACATGGTGAGGGTCGCGGGCCTGAAGCGGCGCGCGGAGACCGGGCTCACGGTGCGCAGTGCGGACGGGCTCACGCCGCTCGAGCAGCTCGTGGCGATCTCCAAGCGCTCGCAGGAACTCGTGGAGCAGCACGCCCGCGCGTTCCTCGACCACATCCGGCCCGGCCTGGAAGAGCACCGGATCAGCATCGTGACGTGGGGCGACCTCACGGACTACGACCGGCTGAGGCTCTCCAACTACTTCAGCGAGCAGGTGTTCCCGGTCCTCACGCCGCTCGCGGTCGACCCGGCGCACCCGTTCCCCTACATCTCGGGGCTGTCGCTGAACCTCGCGGTGACCGTGCGGGACCCCGAGGGCGGCGGCGAGCGGTTCGCGCGGGTGAAGGTGCCGGACAACGTGCCACGCCTGGTTCGCGTGGAAGCGGACCGGTCGTCCTCTTCGGCCACCTTCCTGCCGCTGGAGGAGCTCATCGCCGCGCACCTGGGCGAGCTGTTCACCGGCATGGAGGTCATCGAGTGCCACGCGTTCCGCGTGACGCGCAACGCGGACCTCGAGGTCGAGGAGGACCGCGACGAGGACCTGTTGCAGGCGCTCGAACGCGAGCTCGCGCGGCGCCGGTTCGGTCCGCCGGTCCGCCTCGAGGTGGCCGACGACATGACCGAGCACATGCTCGAACTGTTGTTGCGGGAGATGGACGTCGACCCGCACGACGTCGTGACGGTGCCCGGCCTGCTCGACCTGTCGTGCCTGTGGCAGCTCTACGGCATCGACCGCAAGACGTTGAAGGACCCGGCGTTCGTGCCGGCGACGCACCCGGCGTTCGGCGAGCGCGAGACGCCGAAGAGCGTGTTCGCGACGCTGCGCGAGGGCGACGTGCTGGTGCACCACCCGTACGACTCGTTCTCGACGTCGGTGCAGCGCTTCATCGAGCAGGCCGCGGCCGACCCGCACGTGCTCGCCATCAAGCAGACGCTGTACCGCACCTCGGGTGACTCGCCCATCGTGGACGCGCTGATCGACGCGGCCGAGGCGGGCAAGCAGGTCGTGGCTCTCGTGGAGCTCAAGGCGCGCTTCGACGAGCAGGCGAACATCAAGTGGGCGCGGGCGCTGGAGAAGGCCGGCGTGCACGTCGTCTATGGCCTGGTGGGCCTGAAGACGCACTGCAAGACGTCGCTGGTGGTGCGCCAGGAGGGCTCGACGATCCGCCGCTACTGCCACATCGGCACCGGCAACTACAACCCGAAGACCGCGCGGCTGTACGAGGACGTCGGCATCCTGACCGCCGAGCCGACGATCGGCGCGGACCTCACCGACCTCTTCAACGTGCTGACCGGGTACGCGCGCCAGGACGAGTACCGCTCGTTGCTGGTGGCGCCCTACGGCGTGCGCAAGGGGATCGTGGACCGGATCAACGACGAGATCCAGCACGCGCAGGCGGGCAAGCCGTCGGGCGTGCGCATCAAGGTGAACTCGCTCGTGGACGAGCAGGTCATCGACGCGCTGTACCGGGCGTCGCAGGCGGGTGTGCCCGTCGACGTGGTCGTGCGCGGCATCTGCGGCCTGAAGCCGGGCATCAAGGGGTTGTCGGAGAACATCCGGGTGCGTTCGATCCTCGGCCGGTTCCTGGAGCACTCGCGGGTCTTCCACTTCGTGGCGGGCGAGGAGTACTGGATCGGCAGCGCGGACATGATGCACCGCAACCTGGACCGCCGCGTCGAGGTCGCCGTGCGCGTGGCCGACCCGCGCCTGACCAAGCAGCTGGGCGACATGTTCGACTCCGCGCTCGACCCGCACACGCGCTGCTGGGTGTTGCGTTCTGACGGAGAATGGGAAGCCTCGCCGTCGGACGGCACGTCCGTGCGCGACCACCAGATGGAACTGCTGCACAAGCACGGAGCTCTTGGGTGATCAAAGCTGCTGGGGCGGTGCTCTGGCGTGACGCCGACGGTGACGTCGAGGTCGCGGTCGTGCACCGCCAGCGTTATGACGACTGGTCCCTGCCGAAGGGCAAACTCGACCAGGGCGAGACGATTCCCGCCTGCGCGGTGCGGGAGATCGAGGAGGAGACGGGGTTCTCCTGCGTCCTCGGCCGCCACCTGCGGCAGGTGTCGTACTCGGTGAAGGACGTGCCGAAGACGGTCGACTACTACGCCGCCCAGGCCGTCTCCGGCTCGTTCGTCCCGAACGAGGAGGTCGATCTGCTGCGGTGGCTGCCGGTCGACGAGGCCTCCGCGCTGCTGACCTACGAACCGGACCGGGACGTGCTGGCCGAGTTCGCCCGCCTGCCCGCGGACCTGCTGGTCGTGCTGCTGGTGCGGCACGCGAAGGCGGGCAAGCGGTCCGAGTGGGAGGACGACGACGACCTCCGGCCGCTCTCGGACGCCGGCTGGCGTCAGGCGGCGGCGCTGCGCGAGTTGTTGCCCCTGTGGTCACCTCTGCGGGTCCACACGGCGCCCAGGGTGCGGTGCGCGGACACCGTGCGGGCGGTGGCAACGGATCTGGCCGTCGACATGGTCGAGGAGCCGCGGCTGTCCGAGGAGGGCTACTGGCCCGACCCGGACGCCGGTCTGGTGCGGCTGCTGGAGGTGGCCGCCCTCGAAGGCCGTGCCGTCGTCTCCTCGCAGGGCGGCGTGATCCCGTCCGTCGTCGAGTCGCTGGCCGGACTGGGTGGTCTGAGGCTCGACGAGATCCCCTGCAAGAAGGGCAGCACGTGGGTGCTGGCCTTCACCAGGCCGTTCGGCACCTGGTCCACTTCGGACTCGCCTTCGCGCTGGCCAACGCTGGTGTCGGCGCACTACCTGGCCTCGGCGCTGCCGCGTCCCTGAGGCCGTCCGCACCGCCTTTCCCACCGCCGTCCGACGGCTCCGACGAAAGTTCGCCTCTGGCAACCAAGTCGGGCCGGAAGGCGGCGGTTTCGCTTGTGCCGGGGGCGTTCACCGGCGCGTGGGCGTTATTTCTATTGGCGGAGTGCGGGTTCGGTGAGTCGGTTCGGGCATTCGCCCCGGGCTGTTCCGGAATTGCGGCGAGTGGCCCGGGAGCCTTGCCGGCGCGCTCGCGGCGAACTCCCGCGCTATGCCCGCCGCACTTCCCAGCGAGCCCGTCCGCTCACTCGCCGGGCGCGGCCGCCGCGCATTCCCCAGTCCCCCGCCACGCATTCCCGACGCCCCAAGCGGACTTTCCCCCACCCGCCCCAGCCTTCAGGTGCCCCAACCACCTCAGCGGCGCTCTGACGCGCTTTCCTGCAGGCCAACGATGTTGCGCCGCCCATCCGGCCCCAGGCACGCGGAAGGCCCCGGTGTGCGCACACCGGGGCCTTCCGCGTGGTTCTGAAGTGACGCAGCCTCCCTCAGGAGGCCCGTCTCACTTCTTCTTGGCAGCCGTCTTGCGAGCAGCCGGCTTCGCAGCCGCGGTCTTCGCAGCGGGCTTCGCCGCAGCCGTCGTCTTGGCGGCGGGCTTGGCCGCGGCCGTCGTCTTGGCAGCAGCGGTGGTGCGCTTCGCCGGAGCCTTGGCAGCCGTCGTCTTGGTGGCGGCGGCGGTCTTCGTGGCGGTCGCCTTCGCGGGCGCCTTGGCAGCGGCGGGCTTCGCAGCGGCCGTCGTGGTGCGACGGGTCGCGGGCGCCTTGGTGGCGGCCGCGGCCGTGCGGGTGCGCGTCGTGGTCGCGCGGGTCGTCGCGGCCTTGGTCGCCGGAGCCTTGGTGGCCGCAGGCTTCGCAGCGGCGGCGGCCGGCTTCGCGGCAGCCTTGGCGGCAACGGCCTTCGGCAGCTTCTTCGCACCGCTGATGACGTCCTTGAACGTCGAGCCGGGGCGGAACGCGGGCACGTTGGTCTTCTTGACCTTCACGGTCTCGCCCGTGCGCGGGTTGCGCGCGGTGCGAGCCGCACGGGCACGCTTCTCGAAGACGCCGAAGCCCGTGATGTTGACCTTCTCGCCCTTGTTGACGGAGCGCACGATCACATCGACGAGCCCGTCAACAGCAGCACCGGCAGTCTTCTTGTCTCCCAGGCGCTCGGCGAGCGCCTCGATGAGCTGGGCCTTGTTCACCTTCAGTCCCTCCCAGGACGCTCACGGCCCATAAGCGTCGGGCCGACTAGAACGCAACGGTAGGCCCAAATCGCGAGAAATACCAATCGCCACGCCAAAATTTTCGTTGTGGCGTGGCTAATTGCGCCCCTTCGAGGGACAGGAGGCGCCGGATTCGCCCCTCTCAAGGGGAGAATCCGGCCCCCTCTCAGACCGCCGGAAGCGGATCCGTTGTGGGCAGCCAAGTCTGGCGATTGCCCTCGAAATCGCTGATCTCGGCCTCGTGGCGCAGCGTCAAAGCGATGTCGTCGAGGCCCTCCAGAAGGCGCCAGCGGGTGTAGTCGTCGATCTCGAAGGGGGCGACCAAGTCCTTGGCGCGAACGGTCTTGTCGGTGAGGTCGACGGTGACCGATGTGCCGGGCTCGGACTCCAGCAGCTTCCACAGCAGCTCGACATCGGACTGGCTGCACTGCGCCGCCACGAGGCCCTGCTTGCCCGCGTTGCCCCGGAAGATGTCCGCGAACCGGGACGAGACGACGACCCGGAAGCCGTAGTCCATCAACGCCCAGACGGCGTGCTCCCGAGAGGACCCGGTGCCGAAGTCGGGGCCCGCGACGAGGACGCTGCCCGCCTTGAAGGGCTCCTGGTTGAGGATGAAGTGCTCGTCACCGCGCCAGGCGGCGAAGAGCCCGTCCTCGAACCCGCTGCGGGTCACGCGCTTGAGGTAGACGGCCGGGATGATCTGGTCGGTGTCCACGTTGGACCTGCGCAGCGGCACACCGACGCCGGTGTGGGTGGTGAAGGCGTCCATGGTCAGTTCTCCAGGTCTGCGGGGGCCGACAGGGTGCCGCGCACGGCCGTGGCGGCGGCGACGAGCGGGGACACGAGGTGCGTCCGGCCGCCCTTGCCCTGCCTGCCCTCGAAGTTGCGGTTGGAGGTCGAGGCGCTGCGCTCGCCGGGCGCGAGCTGATCCGGGTTCATGCCAAGGCACATCGAGCAGCCGGCCTGCCGCCACTCGGCGCCCGCGTCGAGGAACACCTTGTCGAGGCCCTCGTCCTCGGCCTGCTTGCGCACCCGCATCGAACCGGGGACGACCAGCATCCGTACTCCTGAAGCGACGTGCTTCCCCTTGATGACGTCCGCCGCGGCGCGCAGGTCCTCGATGCGCCCGTTGGTGCAGGAGCCGAGGAACACCGTGTCCACGCGGATGTCGCGCAGCGGCGTGCCGGGCTCGAGGCCCATGTACGTCAGCGCCTTCTCGGCGGCCACGCGCTCGTTCTCGTCCGCGATCTGCTCGGGGTCCGGGATGGCCGCGCCCAGCGGCAGACCCTGGCCGGGGTTGGTGCCCCACGTGACGAAGGGGGTGAGCTCGGTCGCGTCGATGGTGACCTCGGCGTCGAACGTCGCGTCGTCGTCGGTGCGCAGCGTCTTCCAGTACTCGACGGCCTTGTCCCAGTCCGCGCCGGACGGCGCGTGGTCGCGACCCTTGATGTAGTCGAAAGTCGTGTCGTCCGGTGCGATCATGCCGGCGCGGGCACCCGCCTCGATCGACATGTTGCAGACCGTCATGCGCGCTTCCATCGACAGCTTCTCGATGGCCGACCCGCGGTACTCGAGCACGTAGCCCTGCCCGCCACCGGTTCCGATCTTCGCGATGACCGCGAGGATGATGTCCTTCGCCGTGACGCCGGGACCGAGGTCCCCGTCGACGTTGATCGCCATCGTCTTGAACGGGCGCAAGGGCAACGTCTGCGTCGCCATCACGTGCTCGACCTCGGACGTGCCGATGCCGAACGCCAGCGCGCCGAAAGCACCGTGGGTGCTCGTGTGGCTGTCGCCGCACACCACCGTCATGCCCGGCTGCGTGAGGCCGAGCTGCGGCCCGACCACGTGGACGATGCCCTGCTCGAAGTCGCCCATGGGGTGCAGACGGACCCCGAACTCGGCGCAGTTGCGCCGGAGCGTCTCGACCTGCGTGCGCGACACCACGTCCGCGATCGGCTTGTCGATGTCGACGGTCGGGACGTTGTGATCCTCGGTGGCGATCGTGAGATCGGCCCTGCGCAGCTTGCGGTTCGCGAGCCGGAGCCCGTCGAACGCCTGGGGGCTGGTGACTTCGTGGAGCAGGTGGAGGTCGATGTAGAGCAGGTCCGGCTCCGCACCACTTCCGTGGCGCACAACGTGTGCCTCCCACACCTTCTCCGCGAGCGTGCGGCTCATCGCGACATCTCCCACAGTATGGACGTGCCGACAGATCTGGACTTCTCACTGCTTGGGAAGTTAGTATCGGCTTGTGGGACAGCATAGCGGGATCGGCGTGCTGGACAAGGCAGTGGCCGTGTTGAACGCCGTGGCAAAAGATCCTTGTGGCCTGGCCGAGTTGTGCAACCGCACCGGCCTCCCCCGAGCAACCGCACACCGCCTGGCCGTGGGCCTCGAGGTGCACCGGCTGCTGCGCCGAGGCTCCGACGGCCGCTGGCGTCCAGGTGCGGCACTCGCAGAACTGGCAGGCGGCGCAACGGACCCGTTGCTGGACGCCGCTTCCTCGGTCCTGCCGCGCCTGCGCGACATCACGGGCGAGAGCGTGCAGCTCTACCGCCGCGACGGGATGCAGCGAGTCTGCGTCTCCTCGGCGGAACCCCCGTCAGGCCTGCGGGACACGGTCCCCATCGGCGCCCGCCTCCCCATGACGGCGGGCTCGGGCGCCAAGGTCCTGGCCGCGTGGTCGGACCCGGGCACCCAACGAGCAGTCCTGGCCGACGCCGTCTACGGCGAACGCACCCTCCTGGAAGTCCGCCGCCGCGGCTGGGCTCAGTCGGTGGCAGAACGAGAGCCAGGAGTGGCCTCGGTCTCAGCCCCAGTACGAGACTCTTCAGGCGCCGTAGTGGCAGCAGTCTCCGTGAGCGGCCCCATCGACCGCATGGGCCGCCGCCCGGGAGCCCGCTGGGCAGCAGACCTACTGGCAGCAGCAGAAGCCCTGCAAAGCCGCCTCTAAAGCACCAACCACCCGAAGGCCGCCCACCCTCTCCAGGGACAGGGCGGCCTTTCGCATGCCCCCGACACGCCGCCCCTTCCCCCCGCGACACGCCCTCACCGTCTCAACAGGCACACCACCAACCGGCCGAACGCCGCTCACGCCGAATCCCGCCCAGCGACGGGAGAAGGTCGAACTCGAGCTGCGAGCAGACGGTTGCCGAGGGGTGGCTGGCGCGCGGCCGGAGGGACGGGGCCGAGGGGGCGACGGATGGGGGCGGCGAGTTGGGAGGGCGGGGCGGGCAAGGGCGAGGGAAGGGGGCGGCGGGCGAGGGCCGAGGGTGAGTGCCGGCGGGCGCGGAGGCGGCGGAGGGCGGCGAGAGCCAGGGACGAGGGCCGGAGCGAGGGCAGTGGGGGCGGCGGGCGAAGAGGCGGCGGGTGGGGACGGTGGGTGGGGACGGAGGCGGAGGCGCGGAGGCGGCGAGGGCCAGGGGTGAGGACAGGGTGGTGAGGGCCGAGGCGAGGGCGGGGGCGGTGGGTGGGGGCGGGACAGAGAGATGGGTTGGGGGCTCAAAGCAGGCGGAGCGGCGGGTGGGGACGAGAAAGCGGCGTGCGGGCGGTGGTGACGGGGCGGCGGGCGAGGGCGGCGGGCGAGGCGGGACAGAGGAATGGAGCGATGGATTGGAGGCGAGGAGGGGCGGGGCTGCTGACGGGGGTGAGGGCGGGCTGGGGGCGGCAAGGAGAAGGGCGGAGGTGAGCACGTGGGGGCGAGGGGGCGAGGGGGCGAGAGCGAGTTGAGGAGGCCGAGAAGGCAAGGGGCAGTGGGCCGGCGAGGGGCGGAGCGAGGCGGCAAAGGGCCTGGGCCTGGTTGGGGTGAGACGGCGAGACCTGGGGGCCGTGGGCGCAATGGATTGAGCCGCGGAACGCAGGCGCGGGCGCGGCACGAAAGGTGCGGCGCGGTTCGCGCGCAGTGGGTTCGAGGTCGAGACCGCACAGGCAACTCAAGATATGGACACAAGCTGCCCGGCGCACTAAAAACCGCCCGGAGGCGAACCCTCACACGAATGCCGCCGACGCGAAGCGAGGCCACCACGATTACTCGCCAGGTGATCCCCAGCACAATTCCCGCCCCCCGACGCGAAGCGAGGGCAGCAAGCCATTCGCGAGCGAAGCGAAGCCAACACCGAGCGACCCGGGTCAGCCACTACCGGGGGTCCGGGGGCGGAGCCCGCCAGCCGGGGGTCTGGGGGCTTGGCCCCCAGAGGACAATGCGAAAGAGGCCCGTCTGCGCTTTCCGCAGACGGGCCTCTCCCACCTCTGTAGCCCCGAAGGGATTCGAACCCTCGCTACCGCCTTGAGAGGGCGGCGTCCTAGGCCGCTAGACGACGGGGCCCTAGAACTTCTTGCTGGAGTGAACCTTATCAGATCTCTCTGTCCGGTCCAAATCCGGCTATTCAGTTCGTTTTCTTGCTGGGTCTTGCATTTTCAGCAGCTCCGGAAGCTTACCCTGAGGTAGTTCTTCCTTCGCAGCTGGGGTACCAGGACTCGAACCTAGACTAACTGAACCAGAATCAGTCGTGCTGCCAATTACACCATACCCCATTGGCTTTCACGATTGACTTCGTCTTCCCAGCGGGAGTTCCGAGGTCCTCGTTGCTGCCGAGAGAAATACTAGACCACGCCCCCACCAGAAGTGAAATCGGCCCCCACCTCAACGCATACGCGCAGGTGGGGGCCGGTCTCGGAGCCCAGATCAGGCGTGGGCGGTGGAGAGCTCGCACACGAGGAGCTCGGGCAGTTCCGCGAGCGTCGTGATGGACGAGAGGCCCGCGGGGAGGGTGCCGCCGGTCGGGCCGATGCGGTTGATCCACACGCCGTGCATTCCCGCGTCCCTCGCGCCGATGGCGTCCGCGTGCAGGCGGTCTCCCACGTGGACGGTGTCGCCGGGCGGGACGCCCAGGGCCAGGCACGCGGTGTGGAAGATCACGCGGTCCGGCTTGGCGCAGCCCACCTCGCCCGCGATCAGGACGGCGTCGAAGTACTCGGAGAGGCCGAGCTGGGCGATCTTCACGCGCTGGTGGTGGCCCGATGCGTTGCTGATCGCGGCGATCGGCAGTCCGGTCGCGCGCAGCCAGTCGAGCATCGGGATCGCGTCCGGGAACAGGCACCAGCCGGCGGTGAGGACCTCCTGGCGGCCGAGCTCGCGGCGGGTCGCCTCCTCCAGCGACAGGTCCTCGCCGAGCGCGGCGAAGAAGGCCTGCGTGCGGATGTTGCGCATGTCCTGGTACTGGAGCTCGCCGGCGAGCTGGCGGGAGACGTGGTCGTCGGTGATCCGCTGCCACAACGACCAGGCGTCGGCGTTACCGACCATCGAGGCCAACGCGGCTCGCGAAGAAGAGCTGTAGTCGACAAGTGTGTCGTCGACGTCCAGGCACACAGCGCGGATCTCGCCGGTTCTCTTACGCGTGAAAGTCGGGGACGCAGTTGTCACCCCGGAAGGTTAGGTGCGAGGGGGCCTCGTCCGATTCGGCTAACGAGGTGATTCCTATAGGTCCTTGCACGATCAAGCGGACCTTGAGGCCCCGAACGAACCAGTCAGACTCCTCCGGCCGCCGAAAGCAATCGCCCGGTCGAGTGTTTTCCCGCGAATCCGCGTCCGCCAGTTGAAACGCCGGTTCCGCGAGCGCGACACCCTAGCTCGCACAACGACATTTCGCACCAGCCGCAACCTTTTCGAGGCCTGGTCCACCAGACCGTCCACATTGGACGGACCCGAACGAGAGCCACGCCACTCGGAACTCCGCTTGACGGGACGGGCGATCACGAGCATGCTGAGTTTATTCAACACGAGTTGAAAAGAGGGGATCGACATGGAGAGGACGACCTGTCTCGTCGTCGGCGGCGGACCTGCGGGAATGGTGCTGGGGCTGCTCCTGGCGCGCGGTGGCGTCGAGGTCACGGTGCTCGAGAAGCACGGCGACTTCCTGCGCGACTTCCGCGGTGACACGGTGCACGCGTCGACGCTCACGCTGCTGGACGAACTGGGGCTCGGCCCGGCCTTCGCGCAGGTGCCGCAGCAGCGGGTGGACAAGATCGAGTCACTGCTGGAGGACGGCGGGAAGGCCGCCATCGCGGACCTGAGCCGCCTTCCCGGCGCCCACAAGCACATCGCGATGGTCCCGCAGTGGGACTTCCTGGACCTGCTCGCGGACGCGGGCAAGGTGGAGCCGACGTTCTCGCTGCGGATGAACACCGAGGTCACCGGGATCACCAAGCAGGGCAACAAGATCACCGGCGTCACGTATCGGGACAGGACGGACGGGCGCACCGGCGAGTTCGCCGCCGACCTCGTCGTGGCGGCCGACGGACGCGGCTCGATCCTGCGCGACGCCGTCGACCTGCCCGTCCACAGCTTCGGGGCGCCGATGGACGTGTGGTGGTTCCGCTTGCCGCGCAAGGAGAGCGACGACGTCAAGGGTGGCGCCGGCCGGTTCAGCTCGGGCAGTGCGCTGGTGCTGATTCCACGTGGCGAGTACTTCCAGTGCGCGTTCCTGATCCGCAAGGGGTCGGACCGGCAGCTGCGCGCGGAGGGCGTCGAGAAGTTCCGTGAGCGCGTGACCACGCTGGTGCCGTGGCTCGCCGACCGCGTCGACCACATCGAGAGCATGGACGACGCGAAGCTGCTCGACGTGAAGCTGGACCGGTTGAAGCGCTGGCACGTCGACGGACTGCTGTGCATCGGTGACGCGGCGCACGCGATGTCGCCGATCGGCGGCGTCGGCATCAACCTCGCCGTGCAGGACGCGGTCGCCACCGCCCGGCTGCTCGCGAAACCGTTGCGGGAGGGCACCGTGAACGGCGCCGGGCTCGCGAAGGTGCGCCGCCGCCGCTGGTTCCCGACCGTGCTGATCCAGACGATGCAGCGGGTCATCCAGGGCCGGTTCCTCAAGCGAGTGGTGGAGGGCGACGCCGCGGTTGCGTCGAGCGGGGTGCCCGCGCCGCTGAGGCTCCTGCAGCGCTTCCCGCGGTTGCAGGCGATCCCGGCCTACATGGTCGCGATCGGGCCACGGCCCGAGCACGCGCCGGACTTCGCGCGCAGGGCACCGCAGACCATCGTCAGGTCGTGACGAACGCCTCGGCGTTCTCGCCGAGGACCATCGCCACGGCGTGGGCGCGGTCACGGGCGCCCAGCTTGCGCAGGATCGCCTTCACGTGGGTCTTCACGGTGTCGTTGCTGATGAAGAGCCGCTGGGCGATGCGCGCGTTGTCCATTCCCTTGGCCATTTCGGCCAGGACGTCGAACTCCCGCGCCGAGAGTCGGCCGAGCGACGCGGGAGGCGGCATCCGCGCGGGCAGGCGCGCGAGCGAGCCCACCCGCGCGTCGATCGTGGCGGGAGCCCCCCGCACCGCGGCCGCGATCAGCGGCAGCAGCTCGGCCACGGGCGAGGTCTTGAGCAGGTAGGCCACCGCGCCGGCGTCCAGGGCGGCGCGGGCCCAGCTCGGACTGTCCGCATTGGACAGGACGACGACGCGGGCGTTCGGCCGGTACTGCGCCGTGTCGCGCACGGTGCGCAGCGGTCCGGCGCCCGGTACGTCGAAGTCCGTCACCACCAGGTCCACGAGTGTGCCGCGCAGGCTGCGCGCAGCGTCGGCCACGGTGTGGGCGATCCCCACAACGCGGAAGCAGTGCGTGCGGTGCAGCGAGATCCGCAGCCCCTCGGTGATGAGCTGCGAACCGTCGACCAGCAGCACACGCGTGGACGCCTGGTCCGTCATGACACCGGGAAGTTACTCGCGGGTACCCGGGTGCGTAAGCTGCCGGACGCCGGATTGCTCCGTACGGCTACCTATTTGCGACCGGATTGGTGAGCGTGCCGAGGCCGTCCACAGTCACGGACACCGTCTGTCCGGCCGTCATCGGGCCGACACCGGCCGGGGTGCCGGTCAGGATCAGGTCGCCCGGCAGCAGCGTCATGATGCCGGACACGTACTCCACGAGCGACGGAATGTCGTGCACCATCAAGGAAGTACGTCCGTCTTGTTTGACTTCCCCGTCGAGCTCGGTGACGACGCGCACGTCGGAAGGGTCGAACTCCGTCTCGATGAACGGGCCCAGCGGGCAGAACGTGTCGAACCCCTTGGCCCGCGTGAACTGCACGTCCTTCTTCTGCAGGTCGCGCGCGGTGACGTCGTTGGCGATCGTGTAGCCCATGATCACGCTGGTGGCCTTCGCGCGCGGCACGTCGCGGCACGGCTGGCCGATGATGACCGCGACCTCGCCTTCGAAGTCGACGCGCTCGGACGCGGCCGGGAGCTTGATCTCCACGTTCGGGCCGATCACGGACGTGTTGGGCTTGAAGAACAGCAACGGCTCCTCGGGAACCTCGTTGCCCATCTCCTTCGCGTGGTCGGCGTAGTTCCGGCCCACCCCGATGATCTTGGTGGGGAGGATCGGGGCGAGCAGCCGCACGTCGGCGAGCGGCCACTTCCGGCCGGTGAACGTGGGGGTGCCGAAGGGGTGTTCGGCGATTTCCGCGGCCTCGTCGCCTTGGACGGCGACGAAGGCCACGCCTGCGGGATGAGCAATTCGGGCGATGCGCACGACCCCAGCTTACGAGGTCAGCCGCTCCTCATGCTCTTGTGGACGAGCGCATCGCACAGCGCGAGCCACGAGGCCTCGACGATGTTGCCGTGCACGCCGACGGTCGTCCACTCGCGCTCGCCGTCGGTCGACTCCACGAGCACGCGCGTCACGGCGTCCGTGCCGGGGTGCTCGGTGAGGATGCGCACCTTGTAGTCGGCCAGCTCCACGGTGTCCAACCAGGACAGGTGCGGCAGCAACGCCTTGCGCAGCGCGGCGTCGAGCGCGTGCACCGGACCGTTGCCCTCGGCGGTCGCGATGACCCGCTCCCCCGCCACGTGCACCTTGACCGTGGCCTCGGACACGATCTCGCCGTCGGAGCGGTGGTCGAGCACGACCCGGTACGACTCCAGCGTGAACGGCGGAGTGTCCAGTTCGGACAGCTCGCCCCGCAGCAGGAGCTCCAGCGACGCGTCGGCGGCCTCGAACGACCACCCCTTGGACTCCAGGGACTTCACGCGCGCCAGCGCGCTCCCGACTTCGGATGACCGGCCGGCCAGGTCGAGCCCGAACTCACGTCCCTTGAGTTCGAGGCTCGCCCGACCGGCCATCTCGGTGACCAGCACCCGCATGTCGTTGCCGACGATGTCCGGATCGATGTGGTTGTACAGCTCCGGATCCACCTTGATCGCGCTCGCGTGCAGACCCGCCTTGTGGGCGAATGCTGACGACCCGACATAAGCCTGGTGGGTGTCGGGTGCGATGTTCGCGATCTCGGCCAACGCATGGGAGACACGGGTGAGCTCGGCCAGCGCCCCGGTCGGGAGCACCTCCATGCCGAGCTTGGTCACGAGGTTTCCCACGACGGCGAACAGGTCCGCGTTGCCTGCTCGCTCGCCATAACCATTGGCGGTGCACTGCACGTGAGTCGCCCCGGCCTGCACGGCCGCGAGCGTGTTCGCCACCGCGCAGGACGTGTCGTCCTGGCAGTGGATGCCCACCCGGAAGCCCGTCTTCGCGACGACCTCCGCCACGGTCTCCGCGAGTCCCAGCGGCAGCTGCCCGCCGTTGGTGTCGCACAGCACCACCACGTCCGCCCCACCCTCCACAGCGGACTCCAGCACGCGCAGGCTGGTGTCCGGGGAGAAGGCGTAGCCGTCGAAGAAGTGCTCGGCGTCGAGGAAGACGCGCCGGCCGTGGTCCTTCAGGAACCGGACGGTGTCGCGCACCATCCGGAGGTTCTCGTCGGTGTCCGTGCGCAACGCCCGTTCGACGTGCCGCAGGTCCGACTTGGCCACCAGCGTCACCACCGGTGCCTGGGAGTCGAGCAACGCCTTGACCTGCGGGTCTTCCTCGACCCTGACCCCGGCCTTGCGCGTGGCGCCGAACGCGACGAGCTTGGCGTGCTTGAGCTCCAGGTCCCCCGCCGCGGCCCGCGCGAAGAACTCCGTGTCCTTGGGCAGAGCGCCGGGCCAGCCGCCCTCGATGAACCCGACGCCGAGCCCGTCCAGCAGCCGCGCGACCGCGAGCTTGTCCGTGACGGAGTACGAGATGCCCTCACGCTGTGCACCGTCGCGCAACGTCGTGTCGTAGACGTGGAACTCGTCGGTAGGGCCGGCCATCGGGGTCATCTCCTCATCCGGGCAAACAAAAAGACCCCCCGCGGGATGCGAGAGGTCTGCGCGTCGGGTGCCAGGGGCGGCAACTACCCGACGCGCTCGTCAATAATGATGGCGGTGAACTGAGCCATGTCCGGGATGGTGCCACAGCTCAGTTCGACGTACCAAGCCACGGGAGGAAATCTCCCACTATCTGGTCACGGGTTCACGCCTGTGACAGGAACTTCGCGAAGGCCTCGATGGACGCCGCGTTGCGCGGCGACTCGACCAGAGCCGCGTACGGGAGCGAGTAGAACCGCTTGTTCCTGACCGCCGGCGAGTTGGCCAGAGGCGCGTAGCCCTCCAGGAAGCGCTGCTTCTCCTCGGGCGTGTTCGCCTCGCCGTCCGCGTAGTCCACGATCAGCACGACGTCCGGGTTCCGCTGCACCACGGTCTCCCAGTTGACGGTCGTCCAGCTGTCGTTCAGGTCCCCGAAGAGGTTGTCCCCGCCCGCCTTCGAGATGACGTCCTGCGGCGCGGCGTTCTTCCCGGACGTGAACGGCTGGTCCTGCCCGCTGTCGTACAGGAACACCTTCGGCCGGGGCTTGCCCTCCATCAGCTTCGCGGCGCGGGCGATCTGCTCCTGGTACCCCTTGATGAGCTCCTCGGCCTTGGCCTCGACGCGGAAGATCTTCCCGAGGTTGCGCAGGTCCGTGTACAGCGCCTCCAGCGCCGGCATGATGCCGCGCTGCTTGCCCACACCGTTGCGGCACGCCTCGGTCAGCAGGTAGCTGCCGATGCCGAGCTCCTTCAACGCGTCCGGGGTGAAGCCCGTGCTCTCGCTGAAGCCGTAGTTCCAGCCCGCGAACACCAGGTCGGCGTTGGCGCCCTGCACGACCTCCTTGGAGATCTTGTCGGCCAGGTGCTTGCCGCTCTCGAAGTCGGCCTTCCACGGGGAGGTCTGCACGTCGACGGTCTTGAGGCCGTTCACCACGTACCCCGCCATGCGGTCCTTGAGGCCCAGCGCGAACATCATCTCGGTGATGCCGGTGTCGTTGGTGACCACTTTGGACGGCACGCGGTCGAACGTGACCTGCTGACCGCAGTTCGTGACGGTCACCGGGTCGGTGGCGGAGGTGTCCTGGGCCACCGTGGCGCCGCAGCCGGAGACGAGCAGCAGGGCGGCTGTGACGAGTGCGGTTCTCAAGGGGTGACCTCCTGGTCGAACAGGAGCTGGGGAACTCCCGTGGTCGGGTGCCGCACGACGTGCGCGGTGACGTGGAAAACCTTGGCGACCAGCTCGGGGACGAGGACCTCCGACGGTGTGCCGGAGGCGACCAGCCGCCCCTCGTCGAGCACGTGCAGGCGGTCGCAGTAGGACGCGGCGAGGTTCAGGTCGTGCAGGACGGTGAGCACCGTGACGCCCAGGTCGCGCGCGAGAGCCAGCACCTCCAGCTGGTGCCGGATGTCGAGGTGGTTGGTGGGCTCGTCCAGCACGAGCACGCGGGGTTCCTGGGCGATCGCGCGGGCGATGAGCACGCGCTGGCGTTCACCGCCCGAAAGGCTCAGGAAGCTGCGCGGAGCGAGGTGCGCGACGTCCACTGTGTCCAGTGCGTCGGTCACCACGCGGCGGTCGCGGACGGAGTCGCGTTCGTGCGGCAGGCGGCCCATCTCCACCACCTCGGCGACGGTGAAGTCGAACTCGACCTGGGACTCCTGCGACAGGGCCGCGAGGTCGCGGGCGACGTGCTGTCGCTTGTGGACGGCGACGCCGTCGAGCAGCACGGCGCCCACGTCCGGTTTCAGGGCGCGGTAGACGCAGCGCAACGTCGTGGACTTACCGCTGCCGTTCGGGCCGACGATCCCGACGACCTCGTCCTCGGCGTGCAGCGTGATGTCCGTGATGATGCCGCGGACGGTGACCTGCTCGATGTCGACGCGCATCAACGTCCTCCGAACACGTAGCTCTTGCGGCGCATGAGGAAGATGAAGCACGGCACGCCGATCGCGGCCGTGATGACGCCGAGCGGGAGCTCCTCGGGTGCCGCGAGCATCCGCGCGGCCACGTCGACCCACACCATGAACGACGCCCCGGCCAGGGGCGCGAGCGGGAGGACCTTGCGGTGGTCCGCGCCCACGACCATGCGGGTGAGGTGGGGCAGCATCAGCCCGACGAAGCCCACCGCGCCGCTGACGGCCACGAGCACGCCGGTGATGCCGGCGGTCACGACGAAGAGGTGCGTGCGGAACCGGTTGACGGGCACGCCGAGCGTCGTCGCGGTCTCGTCGCCCATCGCCAGCGCGTTCAGCTGCCGGGCTCTGGTCATCAGGTAGGCGATGCCCAGCACCGTCACGGCGGCGGCGATCGGCAGTGCCGTCCACGTCGCGCCACCGAGGCTGCCGAGTAGCCAGAACATGGCCGCCCGCGCCGCCTCCCCGTGCGGCGCCTGGAACACCAGCAGCATCGCCACGGCGGAGAACCCGTACGCCAGCGCGGTCCCGGTCAGCACCAGCCGCAGCGGTGTGAGCCCTCGGCTCGTGCGCGCGGTGATGTAGACCAGGGCCGTGGCGCCGAGTCCGGTGGCGAACGCGCCGACCGACAGCGCGTAGACCCCGAGGCCGGACAGGATCCCCATCGTCGCCACGGCCGTCGCGCCGACGCTCGCGCCCGAGGAGATGCCGAGCACGTACGGGTCGGCGAGCGCGTTGCGAACCATCGCCTGGATCGCGACGCCGACCGCGCTCAGTCCCGCGCCCACGACGGCGGCGAGCAGGACGCGGGGCAGCCGGATGTCCCAGACGATGTGGTACTGCCCGGCGAGGTGGGCGGGGACGGTGCCGCCGGTCAGCGCCTCCCACAGCAGCTCGGTGGTGACACCGAACGGCACGGAGACGGGGCCGAGCGCCACGCCGGCCACGATGCTGACGACGAGCACGCCCACGAGCGCGCTGATCTTGGAGATCACTTGGTCCTTCCCGCAGTCCACGGCGGAATCGGAGTTCCTGGGGCATCGCACGCGGGTGTTCGGGCTCGTCCCCCGGCTCGGGGGACCTACCGTTGCGGGTCAGCGCCGGACTCAGACCGGTCTTCCCCCACGCACGACTTCAGTGACCCTACCTGCGAAAACAGAAAGTTCGGAAATTTCTCGGGTGTGATGTCGATCCGGCACCGCGCCCGTTCGACCTGTGGACGACACCGAACGAGAGACATCCAGGGAGACACACCGTGAAGTACATGCTGATCATGCGCGCCACCGACGAGGCCTTCGCCAACATGGGCGAGTTCGACTTCGACAAGATGCTGGAGGAGGTCGGCGCGTACAACGAGGAGCTGATCCGCGCCGGCGTGCTGCTCGCCGCGGAGGGGCTCTCCGACACCTCCGAGGGCGTCGTCGTCGACTACTCGCAGGAGCCGCCGGTCGTCACGGACGGCCCGTACGGCGAGACCAAGGAGCTGTTCAACGGCTTCTACCTGCTCAACGTGTCCTCGATCCAGGAGGCGGTCGAGTGGGCGAAGCGGATGCCGATGACCGGCCCCGGCTTCAAGACCGAGATCCGGCGCGTGCCGACCATCGACGAGTTCCCGCAGGACAACGAGTGGATCCAGAAGGAGCGCGCGTGGCGTGAGGCCAACGGCCAGCTCTGACGCACCTCCGGAAACACCAAGGCCCCGGTCGACTCGACCGGGGCCTTAGTACGTGCCTTGGAGAACTCAGCCCGTGCGCACGTTCGACGACACGAGCGCCGCGAGCCGGTCACCGATCGCGTAGGTCGCGCCCGGCGACTGGTGGTCGCGCGTCGCCAGGTCGAACGCCACGGAGGCCTCGATCCGGCGCGACGCCTCGTGCTCGCCCAGGTGGTCGAGCAGCAGCGCCACCGACAGCACGGCGGCCGTCGGGTCGGCGATGCCCTGGCCCGCGATGTCGGGTGCCGACCCGTGGACCGGCTCGAACATCGACGGGTTGCGGCGCGTGACGTCCATGTTCCCGGACGCGGCCAGGCCGATGCCGCCCGTGACGGCGGCGGCGAGGTCGGTCAGGATGTCGCCGAACAGGTTGTCCGTGACGATCACGTCGTAGCGGCCCGGGTCGGTGACCATGTGGATGGTCGCCGCGTCCACGTGCTGGTAGGCCACGGTGACGTCCGGGTGCTGCAGCGAGACCTCCTCCACCACGCGCGACCACAACGAGCCGGCGTGCGTGAGGACGTTCGTCTTGTGCACCAGCGTCAGGTGCCGGCGCTGGCGGTTCGAGGCACGCGCGAAGGCGTCCCTGACCACGCGCTCGACGCCGAACGAGGTGTTCAGCGAGACCTCGGTGGCGATCTCGTGCGGCGTGTCCTTGCGGAGCAGGCCGCCGTTGCCCGCGTACGGGCCCTCGGTGCCCTCGCGCACCACCACCATGTCGATCTCCGGCGGGTCCGCGAGCGGGCTGCGGACACCGGGGTAGAGACGAGCAGGGCGGAGGTTCACGTGGTGGTCGAGTTCGAAGCGCAGCCTGAGCAACAGGCCCCGCTCCAGGATTCCGCTCGGCACCGACGGGTCGCCGACCGCGCCGAGCAGGATCGCGTCGTGCTGGCGAAGCTCCCCCAGCACCGACTCGGGCAACAACTCTCCCGTGGCGTGCCAGCGCGCCGCGCCGAGGTCGTAGCGAGTGATCTCGGCCGCCGGAACGACCTCACCGAGGACCTTCAGGGCCTCAGCGATGACCTCGGGCCCGATCCCGTCTCCTGGGATCACTGCGAGCCGCATCCACACACCTCCCAGGTGTCAGTCCCCAATTGGTGGGACTATTTTCCTCACGCGAAAGGCTACCGGCATCGCGGCCGTCCGCCGCATGCCGGACACCCCATCGGGGTGTTATCTCCCGTACTGCGGGACACCCACACGGCCCATACCAAACTTTCGAGTGTCACTCGACCGCAGGAACGGTGTCGCGTCAAGGGGTGACGGCAGGCAGTTCCGGGCCGTGACAGACCGAGAGGCCCGGTCCCCTGGCGGAGAACCGGGCCTCTCGTGAAACATCCGATCTAGTAGGCGCCCCGCCCACCGGACTTCACCAGGACGACCGACGCGCGGTCACCGTTGGCGTTGTGGTGGTTGAGCACCAGCAGGCCGTCGGACCTGTCGGCCTTCAGCGAGGCCTCGTCCTTGTTGACGACGAGCGCGGTGCCCGGCTTCGCGAGGTACGAGAGCGCCGCGTCGCCGCCGCCCTGCGCCCACAGACCCGGCTTGAGCGGGTCGAAGGACAGCTTGCGGTCGACCACGTCGATCAGCTTGTTCGCGTTGCCCGGCGCCGGGTAGTAGCCGGCGGTGCCGACCGTGTACGAGACGCGGGCCGTGTCCTTCGTCGCGTCGATGCCGAGAGCGCTCAGCAGCACCGGCAGGACGACGACGTTGGTGTCCTGGACGTTCGCGTCGACGTCGCCGAACAGGCCGTTCACGCCCTGGATGTCGACGGTCTCGCCCGTCTTCAGGTCCACGGTGGTCGCGACCAGCAGGTCGGTGTCGGTCAGGCGGGTCGCGTACACCTCGAAGTCCGCGGTGCCGTCACCGTTGGTGTCGATGTCGACGAACGGGATGGTGTTCTTGCCCAGGTTGTACCAGTTGCCCCAGGTTGCGACACCGAACGCGAGCAGCGCCTCCTCGGGCTTGCCCTGCGCCTTGGCGAGCGGGGCCGTGGAGGCCGCGCCGACGTAGCGGAGGTCGCCGCCCTTGGCGGTCTCGTTGAGCGCGCAGTTCTCGGTGACGTTGCGCTTGCAGTCGCGCAGCTTCGGCGACTGGGCCTGCAGCTCGAGGACGCTGATCAGCGAGCGGTAGGCCTGCGAGCCGGTGCCCTGGTCGATGCCCTTGCCGGACACGTTGAGGACGGCCTGCTTGCTGTTGCCCGGGAACTTGAGGCTGGACGCGGTCTTGATGTCCGCGACCGGCTTCGGCGCCGAGTAGACCGACAGGCGCAGCGGCACGGTGGCGCCGGCGGTCGGCGTGAAGGTCACGCGACCGGAGGCGTCCGCGAGGAACTGGCGCGGCACGTCGAGCTGGTTCGGCTCGACCGTCGAGTCGACCGTCTTGCGCAGGGCCTTCGGGTCGGTGATCTTCAGGGTGACCTTGACCTTCGCGACGCCGCGCGGGCTGAGCTTCACCTTGTCCTGCGAGAGCACGTAGCTCACGCCGGGGATCGTCGTGGCCGCGGTGTAGCCGACCTTGTACTCGACGGACTTCGTGGACTTGTTGACCAGCTTGATGGTCTTGGACTTCTCGACCGGCTTCGAGACCTCGACGACGCCGAAGTTCGCGCTGACGTAGCCGTTGTCCTCCTCGACGTAGGCGAGGACCTGGTTGTCGAGCGCGGACTTGCCGTCCACGCGTCCGGTGCCGACCCGGTTCGGGGCGAAGGTCTTGCCGTTCTCCTTCACGTCCGCACCGGCGGTGTTCATGATCGAGGCCTTGACCTCCTCGAGCGACCAGTCCGGGTGCGCCTGGCGGACCAGGGCGGCGATGCCCGCGACGTGCGGGGACGCCATCGACGTGCCCGAGATCACCAGGCGGTCGTTGCCGGAACCGACGGCGGTCGACGAGATCGTGTCACCGGGGGCGGCGACGTCCGGCTTGATCGAACCGCTGCGGGTGCCGCGGCTGGTGAACGAGCTCGGGGTGTCCGAAATGGACTGGTCGTACGTCGCCGTCGAGGTGCGCAGGTCACCCGCGAGGCGGACGACCAGCGTGCCCGCGTCGAGCGCCGGACGGACCGCCGCGGTGGCCGAGCCGGTGAACTGGAACATCGGGATGGCCGCGTTGCCCGCGATGCCCGCCGCGAAGTTCTCCAAAGTGGACGACAGGAGCACGCCCTGGCCGCCGGCGGCCTGGACGTTGTTGGCCCGCGCGCCGGAACCGCAGCGACGCGTGGCGTCGTTGTCGTCCCACTCCAGCCAGACGAACTTGCCCGCGACGGTGTCGGTGAGCGGCTGGCAGCCGTCGAGGTTGCCCGCCTGCGTCAGCTTCACGACCGGCAGTTCCTTGTTGTAACCCAGGTAGCCGGTGAAGTTCTGGCTGTACTGACCGGGCTTGAGGCCCTGGCCCTTGACCTCGGCGCCGTCGCGCAGCACGTACGAGTCGCGCGTGGAGGCGACGGTCAGCGCCTCGGGCGTGTTGCCCGGCGAACCGCCGATGTCGTAGAGGTCGCCGCCGTTGCCCGCGGAGAAGACCGGCATGACGCCGACCTTGTACAGCTTCTTCACGAAGAGGCTGTCGGGGTCGTCCGGGGCGCCGTAGTCGGAGCCGAGCGACAGGTTGACCACGTCGAGGTGGTCGGAGAAGTCGCCGTCGCCGTCGGGGTCGAGCGACCAGTCGAGCGCCTGCGAGGTGACGTTGGTCGAGCCGTCGCAGCCGAAGACCTTGAGCGCGAAGATCTGGGCCTTCGGCGCGGTGCCGGGGCCGATCTTCATCTCGTTCAGCTTCGCGGCGTCGAGCTTGGTGTAGTCGCCCTTGAACGTGCTGCCGTCGGCGTTCTCACCGAAGCCGGCCGTGGTGCCCGCGACGTGCGAGCCGTGGCCGTTGCAGTCGATGGGGTTGGGGTCGGGCTTCGGCGTGTTGATCGCCGGGTCGGTGCTCTCGCCGTCGTAGGCCTCGCCGACGAAGTCGTAGCCGCCGACGACCTTGGCGGTCGGGAAGTTCGGGTCGGCCTTGGTCGGGTCGACGGCCTTGAACGCCTCGACCGTGCCGGGACCGCCGAAGTTCGCGTGCGTGTAGTCCACGCCGGTGTCGATGATGCCGACGCGGACGTCGTCACCGAGCTTGCCGTACTGCTGCCAGACGTTGACGGTCCTGGTGAGCTGGACCGCGTTCGAGTTCTGGCGCTTCTTCGGCACGACCGGGTAGACCGCGAGGACGTCGCTGCGCTGGGCCAGGTCGCGCACCTTCTGCGCGTCGGCCTTCACGACGACGCCGGGAACGCCGTTGGACGTGCGGTAGAGCTCCTTGGTCTGCGTGTCTGCGCTCTTCAGCTGACCGACGACCTGGTCCACCGTCGCGGAGGTGTCGTTCTTGGCCTGCTTGGCGGCCTGCTTCGCGACCTCCTTGCCCTGGCTCTTCTTCTCGTCGAACGCGTCGACGGCCGGCTTGCGGTCGAGCGCGACGAACGCGGTGACCGTGCCCGCGGCGTTGAGCCTGGGAGAAACCTTGAGGTGCAACGCTTTCGCGTCCAACCCCTGTGCACCCTTGACCGGCTGCGCGAGCTCAGGGCTCTGCGCCTGTGCGGTGGCGGGTGCGATCAGCAGTGTGGTGATGGCAGAGAACACCACCAAACTCGATCGTCTCTTCACAACGTTGCCCCAACCGAGGTGTGTGCCTTCGACCCGCATCCAGATGTGCCGTGCCCTCTACGGCACCGGGTCAACCTCGTGGGGACGCTAATCGCTGATCGTGTCTTTGCGACTGCCCCGAAAGTATGAATGTTGTCTACGGATAGTTGCCTGTTACGACTTCGTTGTGAATGACGATGTCTACGGGAAGGGGATTTTGCCCATCCCCTTCCCGTATGTCGTGACTATCCGAAGTCGACAGAGCGGACCGTGCGCGCGCCGACGGCGGCACCGATCGGGTCGAGCACCTGGGTGTCGACCGGACGGTCGACGCGCAGCACCATGACGGCGTCGGTGCCGGTCTGGCTGATCTGCGCGGCCTCGATGTTCACGCCGGCCTCGCCGAGCAGCGTGCCGACGGTGCCCATGACGCCGGGGCGGTCCGGGTACTCGAGCAGCAGCACGGTGCCCTCGGCCCGGAGGTCGAAGTTGCGGCCGTTGATGTTCACCAGCTTCTCGACCTGCGCGATGCCGCTGACGGTGCCGGACACGGTGTTCGTCGTGCCGTCCGCCTGCACGGCCTTGACCGTGACGAGGCTGCGGTGGTTCGGGCTCTCGGTCTCCTTGACGAGCTCGACCGTGACGCCGAGGTCGGCGGCGAGGCTCGGCGCGTTCACGAACGTCACCTGCGACTCGACGACCTTGGTGAAGACACCGCGCAGCGCGGCGAGCGGCAGGATCTCGACGTCCTCAGTGGACAGTTCACCGCGGACCTCGACGGTGACCGTGGTCGGCGCCTTGGGCGCGAGCGCGCTGAGGACCGTGCCGAGCTTCTGCACGAGCGGCAGGTACGGGCGCACCTCCTCGCCGACCGCACCGCCCTGGACGTTGACGGCGTCCGGCACGAACTCGCCGGCGAGCGCGAGGATGACGCTCTTCGCGACGTCGGTGCCCGCGCGGTCCTGCGCCTCGGCCGTGGACGCGCCGAGGTGCGGCGTGACGACGATGCCCGGAACGTTGAACAGCGGGCTCTCGGTCGTGGGCTCGGTGGAGAAGACGTCGATGCCGGCGCCGCCGACCTGACCCTCCTTGACCGCCTCGGCGAGGGCTTCCTCGTCGATGAGGCCACCGCGGGCGGCGTTGACGATGATGACGCCGCGCTTGGCCTTCGCCAGCTGCTCGGCGCCGATGAGGCCCTTGGTCTCCGGCGTCTTGGGCAGGTGGATGCTGATCGCGTCCGCCCGCTCGAGCAGCTCCTCCAGCGTGACGAGCTCGATGCCGAGCTGCGCGGCGCGGGCGGCGCTGACGTACGGGTCGTAGGCGATGAGCTCGACGCCGAACGCGGCGATGCGCTGCGCGAACAGCTGGCCGATCTTGCCGAGGCCGACGACGCCGACCGTCTTGCCGTTGATCTCGACGCCGTTGAACTTGGAGCGCTTCCACTCGTGGTTCTGCAGCGTCTCGTGCGCGGCCGGGATCTGGCGCGCGACGGACAGGAGCAGGGCCACGGCGTGCTCGGCGGCGCTGACGATGTTGGACGTCGGGGCGTTGACGACCATCACGCCGTTCTGCGTGGCGGCCGGGACCTCGACGTTGTCCAGGCCGACACCCGCGCGGGCCACGACCTTCAGCTTGCGGGTGGCCGCGAAGACCTCGGCGTTCACCTGGGTGGCGGACCGGACGAGCAGGGCGTCGGCGTCTTGGACGGCCTCGAGGAGGGCCGCGCGGTCGGTTCCGTCCACGTGGCGGACTTCCACGCCGTCACCGAGAGCGTCCAGGACGGACGGCGCGAGCTTCTCGGCGATGAGGACAACAGGTCGGCTCGTGTTGCTCACGGACATCGCTCCCAGGAAGGGTCGGATCGTGGGGCGCGGGCGTGGTCGGGGGCGGCTGGCCCGCGCCGACCGGAGCACCGCAATGTGTCCGGACTGTTAACGAGCATAGACAGGGGGCTTGCGCGCGCATTCCGCCGGGTGGTTCAGGTCACTGCCCGCGTCTTGGAGTATGGGACTCCGGTGGGGTGGACGTGGCGTTCGCTCTTCAGGGTGACGCCCAGGGGTTGGGACGTGGTGGAGCCCGGGTCGGCTTGCGTGGGCTGGCGCCTGTTTGTCGGGGGTTGGTTGCGTTGGGTTGGTTCCCGTCACCTTGCGAGGGTGCTCACGCGGGCCGGGACGATGTAGTGGGTTGCGATCGGGGCTTGACTTCGGGGCCCTTGCGAGGCGCTGGTCGGCCTGGAAAAGCCGGGCTGAAAAGCGCCCGGCCGATCCGCGAGGGGTAGCACCTCGCACCCAAAGTCAAGCCCCGATCGCCGAGGCCGGGGCCTTATCGCCTCGCAGCGCGCCGAGGTTCAGACGGCTCGCTTCGCATCGCCACGCCAGGCTGCGTGCGTGGTTGGCCTTCGTCGTCGGCTTCCGGCTGGCACCGCGCGCCGGGCCTGCGTCGTGGTCGCCTTGCTTTGGCGGGTGCGGTTGGCACCGTGGCTGGGCTTGCGTCGTGGTGCCGCGCGGGGGTGCGGTTGTTGCGTAATTCCCTTGGCGCCGGTGGCACGCTTGGTGCGTGCCACTCGTGTGGGTGACCGGCGTGTCCGGCGCTGGTAAGTCGACGGTCTGCGAAGTGCTCAAGGTGCGTGGAGAGGTGGCGGTCGACACCGACTGGGAGGGCTACAACCACTGGGTCGACCGGGAGACCAGGGAGGTCGTCGTCGATCCGCCCGATCCGGTGCCCGCCGGGTGGCTCGACCGGTACGGCTGGGAGATCAGCCGGGAACTGGTCGAAGACCTCGCCGCGCGGTCTCGGGATCGGGACGCCTACCTGTTCGGCGGCGTCGAGAACGAAGCCGAGGTGGTGGACCTCTTCGAGCTGGTGGTGTGTCTGGTGATCGACGACGAGACGGTGCGGCGGAGGTTGGCCACGCGGATCGGGAACTCGTTCGGGAAGCATCCCGAGGAGTTGGCTGCCTCGTTGTGGCACAACGCGCGGATCGAGGAGCGCTACCGAGCGATGGGTGCTGTGATCGTGGACGGGACGCTGCCGTTGGAGGACGTGGTGGAGGCGGTCACCACGGCTCGTCGAACTCGCCGTCCTTCGCGCCCAGCACGAACGCGTCCCACTCTGCCATCGTGAAGGTGAGGACCGGTTCCAACTGCTTGGAGTTGCGCATCGCCACGTAGGTGGCGCCGTCGGTGTGTTCGATGAACGCGATCTCGACGTGGCCGTCCTCCGGTTCGGGCTCCGGCGGGCGCTTCCACTCCGCGTTGCGGAGGTCGAGCTTGCCCCGGACGTGGGCCTTGTCGTCGTAGATCGGCGCACTCTCGGTCATGCTGAGAAGTTAGCGGATGGAAGCGAACGAAAAGCGGAAAGGCCCGCGGAGCGTCACACGCGCTCCACGGGCCTCCCTTGGGGAAAGACCTGCGAGAAACCTGAACGGAAAGGTCAGGCGGTCTCGGTGATCGGGCGGTCGACCCACGACATCATGTCGCGGAGCTTCTTGCCCGTTGCCTCGATCGGGTGGTTCTCACCCTCCTGCTGCAGCTTCTTGTAGTTCGCGCGGCCGTTGTCGTCCTCGGCCACCCACTCGTTCGCGAAGGTGCCGTCCTGGATCTCGCCCAGGATCTTCTTCATCTCCTCCTTGACCGCAGGAGTGATGACGCGCGGGCCGCGGGTCAGGTCGCCGAACTCCGCGGTGTCGGAGATCGAGTAGCGCATGCGGGCGATGCCGCCCTCGTACATGAGGTCGACGATCAGCTTGAGCTCGTGCAGGCACTCGAAGTACGCGACCTCGGGGGCGTAGCCCGCCTCGGTGAGGACCTCGAAGCCCGCCTGGACGAGCGCCGAGGCGCCACCGCAGAGGACGGCCTGCTCGCCGAAGAGGTCGGTCTCGGTCTCTTCCTTGAACGTCGTCTTGATGACGCCGGCGCGCGTGCCGCCGATGCCCTTCGCGTACGACAGGGCGAGCGCCTGCGCGTTGCCCGAGGCGTCCTGCTCGACCGCGATGAGCGCCGGGACGCCCTTGCCGTCGACGAACTGGCGGCGGACCAGGTGGCCCGGGCCCTTCGGGGCGACCATGGCGACGTCCACGCCGGACGGCGCGGTGATCAGGCCGTAGCGGATGTTGAAGCCGTGGCCGAAGAAGATCGCGTCGCCCTCCTTGAGGTTCGCGGCGATCTCGTTCGCGTAGATGTGGCGCTGCGCGGTGTCCGGCGCCAGGATCATGATCACGTCGGCCCACGCGGAGACCTCAGCCGGCGTGCCGACCTCCAGGCCCTCTTCCTCGGCCTTGGCGCGGGACTTGGAGCCCTCCTGCAGGCCGATGCGGACCTCGACGCCCGAGTCGCGCAGGGACAGCGCGTGGGCGTGGCCCTGGCTGCCGTAGCCGATCACGGCCACCTTGCGGCCCTGGATGATGCTCAGGTCGGCATCGTCGTCGTAGAAGATCTCAACGCTCACTGTATTTCCTTCTGTCTGGTTTCTAGCGAACCGCGGTGGCAGTGATGGAACGTGCGCCACGGCCGATGGCGACCATGCCGGACTGGACGATCTCGCGAAGCCCGTAGGGCTCCAGCATGCGCAGCAGCGCGTCGAGCTTCTCGGACGTGCCCGTCGCCTCGATCGTGACGGCCTCGGGCGAGACGTCGACGACCTTCGCGCGGAAGAGCTGGACGGTTTCGAGGACCTGCGACCGCACCGTCGCGTCCGCCCTGACCTTAATCAACACCAGCTGCCGCTGAACGGAGGCCGTCGGCTCCAGTTCCACGATCTTGATGACGTTGATGAGCTTGTTGAGCTGCTTGGTGACCTGCTCCAGCGGCAGCTCGTCGACCGACACCACGATGGTCATGCGCGAGATGTCGGGGTACTCCGTGCGGCCGACCGCCAGCGACTCGATGTTGAAGCCGCGGCGGGAGAACAGACCGGCGACGCGTGCGAGCACACCGGGCTTGTCCTCGACCAAAACGCTCAGCGTGTGCCTGGTCATCAGATGTCCTCGTCGAACAGGGGGCGGATGCCGCGGGCGGCCATGATCTCGGAGTTGCCGGTGCCCGCCGCGACCATGGGCCACACCTGGGCGTCCTTGCCGACGACGAAGTCGACCACGACCGGCCGGTCGTTGATCTCCAGCGCCTTCGCGATCACCTCGTCAACCTCCTCGCGCGACTCGGCGCGGAGGCCGACACAGCCGAGGGCTTCCGCCAGGAGCTTGAAGTCTGGGATGCGGTGCTTGTGCGTCCCCAGATCCGTGTTGGAGTACCGCTCGCCGTAGAACAGCGTCTGCCACTGGCGGACCATGCCCAGGTTGCCGTTGTTGATCACGGCGATCTTCACCGGCAGGCCCTCGATGGCGCAGGTGGCGAGCTCCTGGTTGGTCATCTGGAAGCAGCCGTCGCCGTCGATCGCCCACACCGTGCGGTCCGGCTCGCCCGCCTTGATGCCCATCGCGGCGGGGACCGCGAAGCCCATCGTGCCGAGGCCGCCGGAGTTGATCCACGTGCGCGGGTGCTCGTACTTCACGAACTGCGCGGCCCACATCTGGTGCTGGCCGACGCCCGCCGTGTAGATCGTGTCGGACGGCGACAGCGCGCCGATCCGCTCGATCACGAACTGCGGGGACAGCGTGCCGTCCTCCGGCCAGTCGTAGCCCAGCGGGAAGGTCTCGCGCAGCGACTTCAGCGTGTCCCACCACGGCGTGAGGTCGACGGCCTTGGCCGTCTCCCGCTCGGTGCGGACGGCGTCGATCAGCTCGGTGATGATCTCCTTGCAGTCGCCCACGATCGGGACGTCCGCGCGGCGGTTCTTGGAGATCTCGGCCGGGTCGATGTCGGCGTGGATGATCTGCGCGTCGGGGGCGAACGAGCCGAGCTGGCCCGTGACGCGGTCGTCGAACCGGGCGCCCAAGGCGACCAGCAGGTCCGACTTCTGCATCGCCGCGACGGCCGCGACGGTGCCGTGCATGCCGGGCATGCCCAGGTGCTGCTCGTGCGAGTCCGGGAACGCGCCGCGCGCCATCAGCGTCGTGACGACCGGGATGCCGGTGTCCTCGGCCAGGCGCAGCAGCTCGGCGTGGGCGTCCGCCTTGATGACGCCGCCACCGACGTACAGCACGGGCTTGCGCGCGCTGACGATCAGCTTGGCGGCCTCGCGGACCTGCTTGCCGTGCGGCCGGGTCGTCGGCCGGTAACCGGGCAGGCGCATCTCGGGCGGCCACGAGAAGCTGGTCTGCTCCTGCAGCACGTCCTTCGGGATGTCGACGAGGACCGGGCCGGGTCGGCCGGTCGCCGCGATGTGGAACGCCTCCGCGATCGCCCGCGGGATCTCCGCGGCGTCGGTCACGAGGACGTTGTGCTTGGTGATCGGCATCGTGATGCCGCAGATGTCCGCCTCCTGGAAGGCGTCCGTGCCGATCAGCGGCCGCGACTGCTGGCCGGTGATCGCGACGACGGGCACGGAGTCCATGTTCGCGTCCGCGAGCGGGGTGACGAGGTTCGTCGCACCCGGTCCCGAGGTCGCCATGCAGACACCGACCTTGCCGGTGGCCTGGGCGTATCCGGTGGCCGCGTGTCCTGCGCCCTGCTCGTGGCGGACCAGGATGTGCCGGACCTTCGTGGAGTCCAGCAGCGGGTCGTACGCGGGGAGGATCGTCCCGCCGGGAATGCCGAAGACCACTTCGCAGCCGACCGCCTCAAGGGACCGGACAAGCGACTGAGCACCGGTTACACGGATCGGTGCGCCCGTGGGCGGGGCCGGTTTGGGCCGCGGACCTGGACGTGGCGACGTGGGCTCGGGAGCCTGTCGCGATGGTGCGCTGGTCATCTCATTGCCTCGTGGGTATCGGGGTCCGGACACGAAAAAACCCTCGACAACCCGAAGTTGGGTCGTGCGAGGGTCGCGCGTCGACGCAGGCTGTTCGGCTCAGGCGTCGACGCGCCTGAGAAGTACGAGAACGAGCGTGCGCTGCATGGCCGGGACGTTATCGCCTCTGGCAAGAGGGCGTCAACTCTGCGAGACGGAATTCCCGGATCGTGGACGTGGAACAATCGACCGGGTGAAGAAGCTGGTCTTTCGCATCCCGGCAACGGCCCTGCTCGCAGCGGCTTTGATCGTCATCTGCGTCACCCCTGTGGCGTGGCTCGCTCCGGGGCTGCAAGCGCTCTACCTCCTGCCGCTCGCCTACGCCTACTGGGTGCTGCGCAACCGCACGACGGTCACCGAGGAGGAGATCGTCGCCCGTGGTGTGTTCGGCACGACGACGCTGCGGTGGGACGAGGTGAAGTCGATCCGGCTGGTCCAGAAGGGCTGGCTGCGGGCCGTGAAGACCGACGACTCCGAGGTGACGCTGCCCGCGGTGCGGTTCATGCACCTGCCGGCGCTGTCGGTGGTCAGCGGCGGGCGCGTGCCCGACACGACCGTCCCGGTGCGGGCCGAGGAGCCCGCCGAAGAGGCCGTGGAGGAGGCCGTGGAGGAGCCTGCCGAGGAGAAGTCCGGCGAGGTCGTGGAGTCGGAGAAGTGATCCGACGAGTTCCTCTGCTGAGCCTGCTGCTCTCCATCGCGGGCCTGCTGACGTCGGCTTATCTGACGTACACGCACTTCAACGCCAACGCGCTGCTGTGCTCGGCGGACGCCGTGATCGACTGTGAGACCGTGACCACGAGCGAGCAGTCGGAGCTCTTCGGCATCCCGGTCGCGTTCCTCGGACTGGCGTTCTTCGCCTTCCTGACCGTGATCTGCCTCCCGTTCGCGTGGCGGATCGGGACGCTCAAGTGGGTGCGCCTCGCGTCCGTCGGCGTGGGCGTGCTGATGGTGGTCTACCTGGTCGCGGCGGAGTTCCTCGTCATCGGCAAGATCTGCCTCTGGTGCACCGCGGTGCACGTGATCACGCTCGCACTGGCCTGTCTGCTGGTCTCGGCGAGTCTGCGCACGAGTAACCTTTGAGGCACCGCTCCCAGACTTGGTGACGCCTCACCCGGCCGTCCCGCGCGCACTTTTTCTTGAACTGAATCTGGAGGAGCAGTGCCTCAGCTCCGCTCTCGCACCACCACGCACGGTCGCAACGCAGCCGGTGCCCGCGCCCTCTGGCGCGCGACCGGCATGACCGACAGCGACTTCGGCAAGCCCATCATCGCGATCGCCAACTCCTACACGCAGTTCGTGCCGGGCCACGTGCACCTGCGCGATCTCGGCGACATCGTGGCCGAGGCCGTGCGAGAAGCGGGTGGCGTGCCGCGCGAGTTCCACACGATCGCGGTCGACGACGGCATCGCCATGGGCCACAGCGGGATGCTCTACTCGCTGCCCAGCCGCGAGATCATCGCCGACTCCGTCGAGTACATGGTCAACGCGCACCAGGCCGACGCGATCGTCTGCATCTCGAACTGCGACAAGATCACGCCCGGCATGCTCAACGCGGCCATGCGCCTCAACATCCCCGTCGTGTTCGTGTCCGGCGGCCCGATGGAGGCCGGCAAGGCCGTCGTCGTCGAGGGCGTCGCCGTCGCGCCGACCGACCTGATCACCGCGATCTCCGCGTCGGCCTCCCCCGCCGTGAGCGAGGACGGGCTCTCCGAGGTCGAGCGCTCCGCGTGCCCGACCTGCGGCTCGTGCTCCGGCATGTTCACCGCGAACTCCATGAACTGCCTCACCGAGGCCCTGGGTCTCTCGCTGCCGGGCAACGGTTCGACGCTCGCCACGCACGCCGCGCGCCGGGAGCTGTTCTCCGAGGCCGGCCGCGTGGTCGTGGAGCTGTGCAAGCGCTGGTACGGCGAGGACGACGAGTCGGCGCTGCCGCGGTCGATCGCGAACCGCCAGGCGTTCGAGAACGCGATGGCGCTCGACATGGCCATGGGCGGCTCGACGAACACCGTGCTGCACATCCTCGCCGCCGCGCAGGAGGGCGAGATCGACTTCACGCTGCAGGACATCGACGACCTGTCCCGCCGCGTGCCGTGCCTGTCCAAGGTGTCGCCGAACTCCGACTACCACATGGAGGACGTGCACCGGGCCGGCGGAATCCCCGCTCTGCTGGGCGAGCTCTACCGGGCCGGCCTGCTGAACGACGACGTCACGTCGGTGCACACTCCGACGCTCGCGGAGTGGCTCGGCAAGTGGGACATCCGGGCGGAGAACCCGTCGCCCGAGGCGATCGAGCTCTTCCACGCCGCCCCCGGTGGTGTCCGGACGACGCAGGCGTTCTCGACGTCGAACCGCTGGTCCTCTTTGGACACCGACGCGGCCGGTGGCTGCATCCGCGACTTCGAGCACGCCTACACCCGTGAGGGCGGCCTGAACGTGCTGCGCGGCAACCTGGCCGAGCGCGGCGCGATCATCAAGTCCGCGGGCATCGACGAGGAGCTGTGGCACTTCGAGGGCCCGGCGCGCGTCGTCGAGTCCCAGGAGGAGGCCGTCTCGGTGATCCTGAAGAAGGAGATCCAGGCGGGCGAGGTGCTGGTCGTGCGCTACGAGGGCCCGTCCGGCGGCCCCGGCATGCAGGAGATGCTGCACCCCACGGCGTTCCTCAAGGGCTCCGGCCTCGGCAAGAAGTGCGCGCTGATCACGGACGGCCGGTTCTCCGGCGGGTCGTCGGGCCTGTCGATCGGCCACATCTCGCCGGAGGCGGCGGGTGGCGGCACGATCGGTCTGGTCGAGAACGGCGACCGGATCCTGATCGACGTGCACGAGCGCCGGCTCGAACTGCTGGTGGACGAGGCCGTGCTGGCCGAGCGCCGCGCCAAGATGGAGGCGTCGGAACGGCCGTGGCAGCCGGTGGACCGGATCCGCCCGGTCACGGGTGCGCTGCGGGCGTACGCGCGGATGGCGACGGACGCGTCCACGGGTGCCGTGCGCGACCCGAGCCGTTAAAGAGCGAAGGCGAGCGCCACAGCGGCGCCGAACACGAGCCAGCCCGTCAGCGGTCCGCTGACGGGCTGCTCTGTCTTCTTGACCATGACGCCGCTCACGATGAGGCCTGCCAGGAGGCCGAGCGGCGGGAGCAGGGACTGCGCGGTGAGACCGAACGGGAACGCCACCAGGTACACGACCGGGATGCCGATCACCAGCAGGGCGAGCTGGAGCACCGCTCCCGTCACGTTCTTCCGCATCCGGTGTTCCTACCGGAAGACGAAGTAGGTCACCGCGGCGCCACCGGCTCCGATGAGCAGCGCGATGAACCCGGCCGCCAGCGGGTGGCGGAACCAGCTGCGGTTGTAGTCGAGCGCGGCCCGGCCGGGACCGGCGAACAGCGCGGCGAACGCCATGCCGGCGAGCGCCAGCTCCAGCTCCACGCCGTTGGGGCCGAAGAAACCGCCCTTGTACTGCAGCGCGATGACGTTGGCCATCACGGCGAGCAGGCCCGCCGCGGCGAGCGGGGTGAAGAGGCCGAGCACGAGCAGTCCGCCGCCCGCGAGCTCGGTGATGCCGGTGACCCAGGCGAGGACCACGGACTCGCGGTAGCCCATCTTCTCGAGCGACTGCGCGAAGCCGTTGATGCCGGGGCCGCCGAACAGGCCGAAGACCTTCTGCAGGCCGTGCAGCAGGAAGATGCCGCCGAGCACCGCCCGCAGGCCGAGCAGGCCGATGTCCGGGCCGGCGGTCCAGCCGAACTTCTTGCGGTCGTCGGAGAACGGGTCCTCGTCGCGCGTGTCCACTGTGGACGTGTCGAGCGGGGTGTAGGCCGTCGTGTCGAACGACTTCGTGGTCGAGTCGTACGGCGACAGGACGTCCGACCCGGCTCTGGTCGTGCCGTCGTCGAAGTGGTGCACTCCCCCTCCGCTGCCCGAGTAGAACGAGTCGTCGGAGAAAGCGCTCGAACTCGTCGAGCCTTTGTCGTGAGTAGCCACGCCCGCACGCTAGGAGACCTCGCGCGGGCGCGCGAGGTCCGAACGGCAGCCCAGTTTCACCCAGTTGGACTAATAAGTCCCGTGGACCAGATTGCGAGGTTCCTCCCCGGCCGCGAACCGCGAGATCTCCGCGATGGCGACGGCGTAGGCGCGATGTCCGCTGCCGGTGCACGAGCCGGCCACGTGCGGCGTCAGGAACAGGCCCGGCGCCGTCCACAGTGGATGATCGGCGGGCAGCGGCTCGGGGTCGGTCACGTCCAGTGCCGCGCGCAGCCGTCCGGAGGTGAGTTCGGCGAGCAGCGCGTCGGTGTCCACGACGGGGCCGCGCGCGCCGTTGACCAGGATCGCGCCGTCCTTCATCGCCGCCAGGAACTTGGCGTCGACGAGGTGCCGGGTCTCCTCGGTCATCGGCGTGAAGACGACCACGGCGTCGAACCCGGGCAGCAGCTCCGGCAGTTCGTCCTGGCCGTGCACGCCTTCACGGGCGGTGCGGCCGACCAGTGTGGCCGTGGCGTCGAACGGCTCCAGGCGGCGCTTGAGCTGCTCCCCCAGGTCTCCGGCGCCGACGATCAGGACCTTCTTGTCCTGCAAGGTGTCCGTGCCGTGGTAGTCCCAGCGGCCCTCGGCGCGCGCCCGTTCGAAGACGAAGAAGTCTCGATAGATGGCGATCAACGCACCGATGGCCCACTCCGCCGTGCTGCCGCCGTGCGCGCCCCGAGCCGTGGACAGCATCACGCCGTCGGGCACCCTGCCGATGAAGTTCTCGGCGCCGGCGCTCAGCAGCTGCACCAGCTTGAGGTTCGGCAGCTGCTCGAACACCTCACGCGGGTCGGTGCCGGAGAGGAACCGCGGGATGAGGACCTCGGCGTCCAGCCCGTCGGAGGGCAACGGCTCCCCCGGCGTGTAGCGGACCGCCCGGACACCGTCCACCTGGGACAGCGCTTGAACTCCGAAATCATCTGGCACGAGCACGGTGAGCGTCACGACGCCAACGTACGTCAGAATGTTCGGCATGCGGGAGCACGACATCATCGCGTGGGACGGCACGAAGATCCGGACGTGGCAGGCCGCGGGTGAGGGCACACCGGTGTTGCTGTGCCCCGGCGTGGGCTCCGGCCCCGAGTCGTGGCCGTCGCTGACCGACCGCGGCGGCGTCCTCAGCTGGTACATGCGCGGCACCATGGGCTCGGACCGGCCCGTCGACGAGCGCAACATCTCGCTGGACGACCACGTGGCGGACGCGATCGCCGTGCTGGCCGACGCGGGCGTCGAGCGGTGCGTCGTCATGGGCTGGTCGATGGGTGTGACGATCGCGGCCGAACTCGCGTTGCGCCACCCGGACCGGGTGGCGGGCCTGCTGCTCGTCGCGGGCGCGCCGGGTGACTCGTTCGACGCGATGCTGCCGCTCGTGCCGAAGACCGTGCGCCGGTTCGTGGGGCTGACCGGCACGAGGCTGCTGCAGCAGGCCGGTCCGGTGCTGGACCAGGTGCTGCACCGGGTCCCGGTGACGGACGCGACGGCGTTCCTGCTGCGGCACAGCGGCGTGATCAAGCCGTCGAGCGACCCGAAGGCCGTGACGCACGCGGTGAGCCGGTTCCTGCAGCACGACTGGCGCTGGTACTTCACGCTGGCGCTGGCCCTCGGCACGGCGCCGCGGCAGGACCTGGGCCCGATCGTGTGCCCGGTCACACTGCTGGCCGGCCGCGACGACGTGCTGGCGACGACGGAGAGCATGTCCGGTCCGGTCGGCGCGCTGCCGCAGGCCCGGTTGCGGGTGCTGCCGTGCAGCCACTACCTGCCGCTGGAGGCGCCCGAGGTGGTGTCGGCCGAGCTCGACCTGCTGCTCGACCGGGTCCGGTCCGTGGACTTCGCGACTTCGGAGAGAAGTTGACTTCGGGTTCACGGTCGCGCACCTAACCTGGGAGCCGTGGTTCGTTCCGTTGCGTTGCTGACAGCCGCCTGCCTGCTGGTGGGGGGTTGCGCGAGCTTTCCCGACGAGCCGGCGCCCACGCAGTGGAGCGCGCAACCGCAGCTGACCCCGCAGGCGGGGCCGAAGCCGGAGCTGCCGGGCGAGTACCGCCCGACGCCCGGTGACCCCGGCCGCAACCCGGCGCCGCAGAGCGTGCCGCCGCCGCAGGGCTGCAAGGACTACCACCCGGCCGTCGTGGCCACCTGCCTCAACACCGTCACCGGCGTCGCCCCGATCGGCGCGGACGCCCAGGGCGGCGTCGCGGCGTACGCGACCGAGCGCGGTGGACGGCTGCTCAAGGTCACCAAGGACGTCGACCCGGTCGTGATCGCGCAGCTGGAGGTCGACGCGTCCACCGACGGCGGGCTGACCGGGCTCGCGCTGTCGGCGACGTTCGCCGAGGACCAGCTCGCCTACGTCTACGTGACGACGGCGACGGACAACCGCGTGCTGCGCATCGCCCCCGGTGACACGCCCAAGCCGATCCTCACCGGCATCCCGAAGGGGCCGTCCGGCAACCGCGGCGTGCTGGCGAGCGACCGCAAGGGCGCGATCCTCGTCGCGACCGGGGACGCCGGGAACCCGGCCCTGGCCGCCGACCCGAACTCGCTGGCCGGCAAGGTGCTGCGGATCGACGGCTCCGGCCAGCCAGCCCAGGGCAACCCGACGGCCGGCACCGCGGTCGTGTCGTCCGGGCTGCGGCTGCCCGGCGGCCTGTGCGTCTCGGCCGACACCACGAAGGTCTGGGTGACGGACTGGGCCGCGAGCGGCGACGTCGTCTACCGCGTCGCACCGGGCAAGCTCGGTGAGGTCGCGTGGGCGTGGCCCGACCGGCCCGGTGTGATGGGCTGCGCGTCGTACTCGGACCAGCTGTCCGTGGCGACGTCCAAGACGCCCGGCTACCAGTCGCTGTCGATGAACGCCACCGGCGCGTTCACGGGCAAGCCGGAGATCGCGCTGGCCGAGGACGGCTTCGGCCTGCTCGGGCCGATGGAGATGCTGAACGAGTCGGCGTCGCTGGTCGGCACGGTCAACAAGACGGGCGGCGCGCCGATCTCGTCCGACGACCGGGTCGTGATCATCGTGCGGCCGAACAACGGCGGCGGCACGAAGGACTAGTGGCCGAGGGCGAAGCTCTCGCCTCCGTCACGCCACCACCGCGCGTAGACCTCGCTCTCCTCGACGAGCTTCAGGTACCCGGCGGCGACCTGCTCGCACAGGTCGTCGACCTCTTCGGCGACCGGCGCGTCCGTGCGCCAGGCCAGCACGACCTCGCGGACCAGCGGGTTCCCGGTGAGCGGCAGCCGGGCGATGCCCGCCGGGGTGCCGCCGACCGGGTAGAGCGGGCAGACCGCGCCGGACTCCCTGATCAGCGTCAACGCGACGTGGGCCTCGCTGCTGAAGTGCGCGATCCGCTGCTCGAACCCGCGGGCGGCGCACTCGCGCGCGAAGTGGGCGTTCATGCCGCTGTCGTCGGGCTCGGGCATGACCCACTTGTCCTGCGCCAGGGCCTCCAGCGCGATCTCGGGCTCGTGCGCGTGCGGATGCTGCCCGGGGACGCCGACGAACAGCGGTTCGCGGGTGAGCAGCCGGTGTCCGACGTTCGGCGGAAAGGTGAGCGGAGTACCGGGAAATCGACGCATCACCGCGATGTCGAGTTCGCCCGTGGTGAGCAACGCGGTGAGCGTGCCGGTCTCCTTGACGGTGCGACTCGTGACGTTGTCCTTTAACGCGCCGACGAGTAGTCCGAAGTGATAGGCGGGGATTCCGGCGAGCCTGGTCGGAGCGTTGCCGCATTGCGCGTTACGGCGCGTTACGCGTTCCAGCGTGACCAGTTGGGTGAGCATCGACCGGGCCTCCTGGACGAAGTCCTGACCGGTCGGGGTGAGCGTGACGCCGTCGGCCGCACGCAGGAACAGCGTGCCGCCCAGGTGCTCCTCGATGCGCTTGAGCTGCGTCGTCACGGCGGGCTGGGTGAGGTGCAGGCGGGCGGCGGCCTTGCGCAGGCTGCCGCAGTCGGCGATCGCCACGACCAGTTCGAGATGCCGCACTTCCAGACGCATGGCCGCGATGTTATCGCTGAATGTAATAGGTCCAACACCCTTCGCTATCTGTCGTGAGACGTCGTGGTCTCGATACGTTCGCTCGCGTGATGGAATTGGCCGAGCGCCCGACGCGCACCGACGCGGTGCTGTTTTCGGATCGCGCTGTGAAAACGTTTCTGGAGGCCGCGTCCGCCGAATACTCGTTCATCACCGAGGACGAGCCGAGACCGTGTTTCGCGGTGCTGCTCGGGCGCGTCGAGGGCACCGAGGCCGTGGTGTCCGAGGTGGCGTTCGGCCGCAACGCGCGCCTGACGGACCCCTCGGCGCGGGAGGAGTTCTCGACGACGATCGTGCCCCGCTTCGGCACGGCGTACGAGAACCCGGTGCGGGCGTGGTGGCTCGACCCCGCCGACCTGCTGACGATCACGCGGGCGGCCGACGCGCGCGACCTCGACGTGCTCGGGTCGATCCACCTGCACCCCGACTGGCACCGGCTGGGGCCGGAGTGCGAGCGGAACCGGCCGTTGAGCGACAGTCCGACGCCGATGGACGAGCACATGTTCCGAAGCAGCGGGTGGCCCGTGAACGTCGTCTGCTACCTCGAACGCCGCCACGGCGGCCTCTACTACTCGCTCGCCGCGTGGGACGCCTCGTGCCTGCGCCTGCCGTTGAGGACGAACCACGCATGAGTGAACAGATCTACGCGCTGTGGCAGCGCATGGAGCAGGGCTGGGCGCAGGGTGACGGCGCCGCCTTCGCGTCCGTGTTCGCCGAGGACGTCGACTTCGTGACCGTGCGCGGCGAGGAGCTGTTCGGGCGGCGCGCGGTGGCCCTCGGGCACGCCCAGCTCTTCGCGGGCCCCTACCGCGACACCAAGCTCACCGCCGAGATCAGCCTGATCAGGCCGTTGACCGACGACGTCTCGGTCGTGCACGTCACGTCGTCCATCGCCCCGGCGGGCATCACCACCCACGCCCAGGCCGTCGTCGTGCGGCGGGCCGATGGCTGGGAGGTCGCCGCGTTCCACAACATGATCCCGAAGGGACAGTCATGAGCAGGCCCAGGTTGCGCCACCTCGCGTTCGTCGTGCAGGACGCGAAGGAGATGGCCGACTTCTACACGTCGAAGTTCGGGATGACGTTGTTCCACACCGACCCCGACGGCAGCCACTTCGTCACCGACGGGTACCTCAACCTGGCGTTGATCCAGCAGCGGCTGGACGGGGACGTGCCGACCGGCTTCAACCACTTCGGGTTCCAGGTGGAGTCCGTCGAGCCGTACCTCGAGACGCTGGAGCCGAGGCCCGCGCTGCGCGGGGGTGACCGGCCGTTCGCCGAGTACCGGGCGATCGACCCCGAGGGGAACTGGTTCGACCTGTCGGCGCACGGGTTCCTGCCGCCGGGCGCCGGGGAGTCCTGACCAGGGGTTTCTCTTGCGGGCCTGCGGGGAACTCTTCTAGTGGGGTATTGCAGGAAGGGGCGGGATCGGCTGTCGGGGCCGTCCCGCCCCTAATACTTTGCCTAGCGCGAACCGCTCCAGAACAGAGCGCGCGCGACCTGCGCGTACAGGCCCTTCGGGTGGTTGCGGAACATCGGCTCGGTGCCGAACAACACGACCCTCGCGCCGTTGGCCGCCGTACCGGACACCACTGCCGCCTGACCTGCTGCCGCGTCCTGTCCGCCCGTGCCGTTGTCCCGTGCGTGCCAGTGGCCCGCCGCGATCACCGTGCTGCCATAGCGCTGTTCGACCGTCACGCCCGTGCCGAGGTTCGTGAACCACTGCGGTGCGTAGACGAACGAGTGCGGCAGCGCTCCTGCGCCCACCGGGCCGGTGCCGTTCACGACGTTCACCACGCCGTTCGCGTCCTCCCAGCCGGCGACCGGCGTGGCCTGCAGGAGCTTGGCGTCGGTGTTGAAGCGGCTGCCCGTGGCGCCGCGCGTGACCACACCGCCGCGCTTGAGGAACTCGTCCAGCGCGGCCTTCGCGGTGGCGTTGAGCTGCGCGTAGTTGAGCCCCGCGCCCACGTACAGGACATCGATCCTCGACCAGTCGAAGCCCGAGTTCAGCACCACCGTGGAGATGGTGCGGACGTCGAACCCGGACTCGCGCAGCACCTGCAGCTCGTCGGCGGAGACCGCGGCCGCGACCACCTTGCGCTGCACCGGCGTGCCGCCCGGCTTCGCGGTGGTGAAGCGCACGCCGTAGCGGTCGGCGACCTCCTGCGCGGCGGCGCGCTCCTTCGCCGGGACGACGATGGTGCCGTCGTCCTGCCGCCGCAGTTCGAGCCCGCGCGACAGCAGGTCGTTGACGGCGCTGACGTCCTTCTGGTCGGTCAGGGTGACGGCGAGGTCGGCACCGGGCGCGGCGTCGACGGCCCCGGTCGGCGCGGCGGCCGTGACCGGCTTGCCGTCGAAGCGCAGCTGGCCGCTCTTCAGGATGTCGACCGAAGCGCCCCAGAGCAGGCGGTGGCTCCAACCGGAGATGTCGTACATGACCGGCGCCTTGTCGGAGATGTCGCTGCCCTGCTCCAGCATCACGTTCGCGAGGCCGCGCTTGGGCTGGTGCATGTCCACGACGTACGAGCCGGCCGGGTAGCGCTTGCCGCCGAGCGTGAACGGCCTCTCGGCGCGCTGCACCCGGACGTCGTGCCGGACGAGCTGGTCGACGAGGCGCGCGGTGGCGGCCGCGGACCGTTCGTTCGTGATCACGTAGGCACGCGGGAACTCGGTGCTGAAGCGGTCCTCCGGCCCGAAACCGGGCACGAAGCCGTCCGGGATGTACCGCTGCTCCTCGCCCGCCGCGCCCCTGCGGAACATCTCCGTCTGGTTCGCGATGAGGCTGCGCCGGTTGTCGTCCACGTAGTCGAGCGTGGTCTTGATGGTGGCCTCGACGACGTCCGTGTTGATCTTCGAACGCCGCTGCAGCTCGGCCGCGGGCAGGGTGTCGTAGTCGGAGCGGTTGACCCGCATCGGGATCTCGATCGTGTACGAGACGGCCCCGTGGTACATCGAGTACTGCGCCGTGTAGATCGGCGCCCAGCCGTCCCACTCGCCGACCGGGTAGTCGCGGAACGGGATCTCCGGCTTCGCCGCCTCGGGGTGTCCGAGGGCCTGCACGGCCTTCTCCATCCGCAGGCCGTTCTCGTACCCGTGCTTGATGTACAGGTCGAAGTCGTAGTTCTGGCCGTGCGGCGGCGTGGTCGGTTCGATGAGCGTGTTAGCCACGTACCCGTGCTGGTCGAGCATCATCAACGGCTGGGTGCGCTCCACGATGTCCTGCATGGCCCGGTTCTCGGGCTGGGAGCTCGTGACGAAGTCGCGGTTGAGGTCGAACCCGGCGTTGTTGGCGCGCGTGCCGGCGACCCGGCCGTCCGGGTTGGCCGTGAGGTTGAAGTAGATCCTGCTGCGCTGCAACAGGTTCTTCGTCTCCCGGTCGTCGCTCGTGGCGAGGTGCTCGATGACGCGCAACGCGCCGTCGGTGCCCTCCCACTCGTCGCCGTGGATGTTGTTGTTGATCCAGATCGGCGCCTTGTAGAGGGGGTGCGGAACGCTCCGCCCCTCCTCGATGGACGCCCGGAACCGCTCCTGGACCCGCGTCTCGGCCGCGCTCTCCGGCGCTGTCAGCGTCACGAGGTACAGGTCGCGGCCGAGCGTCGACTGCCCGACGACCTCGACGGAGACCCGGTTGCTCCTGCGCTGCAACGCGTTCAGCGTCGGCGCGAGCGAGTGGTAGGGCGCGAGGCCGAGCTTGATGGACCTGTCGGCGGCGTTCTCCGGGTACGTCCGCAGCGTCGTCCGGCGCGGGTACCCCTGGTACCGGTCGGCCTGGTTCTCGCCCTGGGCCAGTGCACTCCGCGCCTGGAAAGCGCTGTCCACGGTGGCGACGTCGTTGCGCTCGGGCCCGTTCCCGGGCTCTCGGTCTGAACTCGACGGTTGCGCGGTTCCGTTGACAGGCGCCGCCACCACAGCGGCGGCCGCCAAGAGAACAGCGAGCAGGGTTCTGCGCATACGGACTTTTCTCGCACAACGGCCCGCGCATCGACTAGAGCCGATAGGCGGGCCGTTGCATCCCCTCGGTCCAGTCCAAGATGGCACAGACGCTCGATGATCGGCGGAAAAAGTTCACCAACCACCGGGTCGATATGGGGTACAAATCACCGCTGACCAGCACGTTCACTTCCCTGAACGCCGGACAACCACTCGAACGGCCTAGCCCGACCCCAGGCACAGGAACGGCCGCCGGAACGGGTCCTTCGCCATCGCCTCAGCGAGCGCCACGGCAGGCGCGGCCCCGGCGACCAACGCGCGGTGGTAGTCGGCCATCGCCGCCGCGCTGACCTCGTCCCCGACCTTGCTGGCCGCCGCCACCACGGTCCGCGTCCCGCCGGCGAGCATGGCCCCGGCGAACCCGAGCGCCTCGTCGCCCGGCCGGATCCGGTTGAGCGCCAGCTCGCACGCCGCGAGCACCACGTGCGCGGGCGGCTTGCGCAACCGGCCGAGCTCGTGGGCGAACAGCGGCCCGTCGAAGAGCTCGAGCCGGGAGAACAGGGCGTTCTCGGTCTCGTGTTCGCCGTGTGCGGCCACGTGCACCAGGTCGGCCCCGTCGAGATGCGCCATGACCTCGGCGGCGGTCGCGGTGTTCCCGGACAGCATCGTGGCGTTGGCGTGGTAGGTCGCCAGCTTGTCGACCTCGTCGTGCCCGAAGAGCAGCCCCGGCCCCTGCACCACCAGCACGCGACCGGTCCTTGCCTCCTCGGCCTGCGTCGCGGCGAGCCACGCCGTCGCCGAGGGGGCGGTGACGACGGGCCTCCCGTGCAGGCTCGGGATGACACCCCACGGCACCGCGTACAGCGTCCCGGTCGGCACCACCACCAGCTCGCGATGACCGATGAGGCGCCGGAGCGGCTTGATCAGCATGGTGTCGAGCCGGTCGGCCTGCTTGTGTGCCGAAGCGCCGATGACCTGCACCAACGGCGGTGGCAGGTGATCAGGCGCGAGGGCGTTGAGGTCGAAGTGGAGCTTCTGGGCGCTCTCCAGGGCCTCGGCGGCCGCACCGAGCCGCACGAGGCTGACGCGCCCACCGGCGACGACGACGGCGGCCATCTCGCCACCCGACACGACGTAGCTGACCATGGCCCGCTCGCCCAGTTCCGCGATCACCTCGCGGAGCCCCGCGACGGGCCGCGGCTTGCCCCACCGCTGCGAGTGCCAGCCGAGCCGGTTCGCCTCGCGCTGCGCCTTCACGAGCTTGCCGCGCAACTCCGCGGTCGGCTGCCCGGACAGACCGTGCCGCAGGATCGCCCAGCTCAGGTTGCGCACCTCGGTGATCCGCTCGGCGACCTCGTTGTTCTCCGTCGCCTCCAGCGGCTCGTACCGGTAGGTCTGCGCGCGGGTGCGTTCCAGCCAGGCGAAGAGCCGGCGGGCGTCCGCGTCCTGCAGCGCGAGGGTGATCGCGAGCTCGCTCAGCTCCCTGCCGTGCACCGCCGTGGCGGACACCAGTTCCAGGCCACCGAGCTGATCGCGGACGCGCCCCAGTTCGTCCAACGCCTGCCGCGCGTGCACCAGCGCGGCGCGACGACTTCCCTTGGCCAGCGCCAGTTCCGCCAGCACGAGCCTGCGCTGCATGCGGTGGTCGAGCGGCGTGACGGCCCTCGGCCCCGGCACCTTCTTCAGCAGTTCCTCGGCGTCGGCGAGCCGCCCCCGGCGGATCTCCAGCCTGGTGGCGAGGAGCAGCGCGAGCCGCGACTCGTCCAGGAGGTGGTTCGCCGCCAGTTCGTCGGAGAGCGTCAAAGCCTTCTGCACCAACGCGTTGGAGATCCGCCCGGTCCGCATGGCGTGCCGACCGTGGGCCCACAGCTCGATCAGGCCGGCCATCATCCACCAGGTGCTGCCGCGGCGGACGAGCTTGCGTTCGGACCGCTTCGCCATGCGCCGGGCGAGGTCCAGCTGGTCGTCCAGCAACGCGGCGGAGGCGCGGAACATCTCGACCTCGGCGATCTCCTGGCCGAACTTCTCCCGGCGCATCACCGGGAGCGCCTCGTCGAGGTGCTTACCGGCCTCATCGGACAGTCCGATCATGAGCATGGCCTCGGCCTGGTCGAGCTGGAGCCGCGCGAGCAGTGCCGGCTGGTCCTCGGCGCGGAAGATCCGTTCCGCCTCCTCGTACCGGCGCAACGCCTCCGCCAGCTCACCGCTCTGCTTGTGCACGTTCCCCAAGGCGTGCACCAGGAACGGTTGGAGGTGGAGCAGATCGTGCTGCCTCGCGAGCCGGATGCCGCGCTCGAGATCGGTGATCGCCCGTTCACTCCGGCGCACCGCCGCCAGCGCGAACCCGCGGTTGAGCAGCGTGGAGACGAATCCCTGCACCAGTGCCCGGTTCTCGCCGGGAGGGGTCTGCTCGACGTCGTGTTCGACCGACTCGATGAACCTGTTGAACCACTCGACCGCGCGTTCGGGCTGGCCCATGCGCATGACCATGAGGCCCTGGTTGTGGTCGACACCAGCGCTCAGGAGCGTCCTGGTCGCCGCGTCCTCAATGGTCTCGATCTCCAGGCGAGCGGCGTCGAAGGCGCCGACGGCGACGTCCATGCCACTGGTCTCACCCTGGCACAGCCCCAACGTGTAGAGGATGCGCGCACGTGTGGCCGCACGCTCCTGGCTCGGTTCAACGCGCTCGATGTGCACGAGCGCACGCTTGAGCGACCGGATGGCCGAGGGGAAGCGGAACTTCGCTTGCTCAGCCCATCCCTTCTCGTACGACTCGCGCGCTCTCTCCAGGGGACGAGCGGGCATGTGATCATCACACCACACGTGTCCACACAGCGCTGCCCGCCAACCAGGCATTGGAGCCGGTGGCGGGCAGAACACGCTGAGTGATCACACGGCGATGTTGTTCGGGTTGTTCGGGCAGTCGTGCGCGTGCTCGACGTCGCCACCCGAGTCCTCGCCGGAGAGCAGCGTGCGGGGCTTGACCAAGAAGCCGGGTCCGCCGCCACAGCACATCGGCGTGACCTCGGGGTCGTCCTTCTTCACCGGCGGCGCGTCCGGCACCTCGGTCGGCGGCGCCGGGATCGGGTCCGGCTCGGTCACCGGCGTGCCCTCGAGCACGGACTCGGCCTCCTTGATGACCTCGTTCGCCGCGTGCTCCAGATTCTCGCGCTGGAAAGCCATGAGGTTTCCCCCCTCGTTTGGACTATTACCTTCCATCCCCCCAGATGGATTGCTCCGAGAGAGTCGCACACACGGCTACAGACATACGTCTCATTTAGCTAACAGCCACTCAGACGGCCTAAGATCACAAAGGGCCACCTGCACAAACAGGTGACCCTTTGTGATTTTTATGGCCTATGTGTATCTAGGAGCAGCGAGCGAGCACGATCTCGCGCACGCGGGCCGCGTCGGCCTGCCCCTTGGTCGCCTTCATGACCGCTCCCACGATGGCGCCGGCCGCCTGGACCTTGCCGTCGCGGATCTTCTGCGCGACGTCCGGCTGGGCCGCGAGGGCCTCGTCGACCGCCTTCTCCAGCGCCGAGTCGTCCGAGACGACCTTGAGGCCGCGCTTCTCGACGACCTCGTCCGGGTCGCCCTCGCCCTCGAGGACGCCGTTGACGGCCTCGCGGGCGAGCTTGTTCGTCAGGGCGCCGGAGTTCACCAGCTCGATCACGCGGGCCACCTGGACCGGCGTGATCGCGAGGCCGGACAGCTCGACGCCGCGGGTGTTGGCCTGCTGCGCGAGGTACGACACCCACCAGGAGCGGGCCTCGTCCGGCTTCGCGCCGGCGACGACGGTGGCCTCGATGAGGTCGAGGGCGCCGGCGTTGACGAGGTCGCGGAGGACCTCGTCGGTGAGGTTCCAGTCCTTCTGGATGCGCGCGCGGCGCTCCCAGGGCAGCTCGGGCAGCGTGCCGCGGAGCTCCTCGACCCACTCGCGCGACGGCGCGATCGGGACCAGGTCGGGCTCCGGGAAGTAGCGGTAGTCCTCCGCCGTCTCCTTCTTGCGGCCCGGCGACGTGCTGCCCGACGACTCGTCGAAGTGACGGGTCTCCTGGGTGACCTCGCCGCCCGACTCGAGCACGGCGGCCTGGCGCGTCATCTCGAAGCGGACGGCGCGTTCGACGCTGCGCAGCGAGTTGACGTTCTTCGTCTCCGTGCGGGTGCCCAGGGCGCCGGTGGTCTTCGGCGACAGGGACACGTTGGCGTCGCAGCGCAGCGAGCCCTGGTCCATGCGGACGTCGGACACGTCGAGCGCCTTGAGCAGGTCCCTCAGCGCCGTGACGTACGCACGAGCGACCTCGGGGGCGCGCTCCTTGGTGCCCGGGATCATCTTCGTGACGATCTCGATCAGCGGCACGCCGGCGCGGTTGTAGTCGAGCAGCGAGTGCTCGGCGCCGTGGATGCGACCGGTCGCGCCGCCGACGTGCAGCGACTTGCCCGTGTCCTCCTCCATGTGCGCGCGCTCGATCTCGACGCGGATGACCTCGCCGTCGTCCAGCGTCACGTCGAGCCAGCCGTTGAACGCGATCGGCTCGTCGTACTGCGACGTCTGGAAGTTCTTCGGCATGTCCGGGTAGAAGTAGTTCTTCCGGGCGAACCGGCACCACTCGGCGATCTCGCAGTTCAGCGCGAGGCCGATGCGGATCGCGGACTCGACGGCCTTGCCGTTCACCACCGGCAGCGAGCCCGGGAGACCCAGGCACGTCGGACAGGTGTGCGTGTTCGGCTCGCCGCCGAACTCGTTGGCGCAGCCGCAGAACATCTTCGTGTTGGTGTGCAGCTCGACGTGCACTTCCAGGCCCAGGACGGGGTCGTACTTCTCGATGACCTCGTCGTAGTCCATCAGCTCAACCAGGGAGGTCATGCCAACTCGTCCTTCCGCAGAGCACGCGCGGCCAGAGCCGCACCGGTGATCGCCACGACGAAGCTCGCGATCGCGTTGGCCAGTGCGAGCTTGTCCTTCTTCTCCCGGGCGACCTTCAGGCCGGAGAACGCTCCCACGGCTCCGACGACGGCGCCGGCGAGGCCGAAGAGACCCCGTGCCTTCTTGATGTTCACAGCGACGGCCCTCCAAACGCGCCACGCGCCGCCTCGTACGCCGCGGCGACGCGGTACATGCGGTGGTCCTGCAGTGCGGGAGCCATGATCTGCAGGCCGACCGGCAGACCGTCCTCATCGGACAGACCGCTCGGCACGCTCATGGCCGGGGTGCCCGCGAGGTTCGCGGGGATGGTGCAGAGGTCGGCCTTGTACATGGCCATCGGGTCGTTCGCGCGCTCGCCGATCTTGAACGCCGTGGTGGGCGTGGTCGGGGAGATGAGCACGTCGAAGTTCTCGAACGCCTTCGCGAAGTCCTGCGTGATCAGCGTGCGGACCTTCTGGGCCGAGCCGTAGTACGCGTCGTAGTAACCGGACGACAGCGCGTACGTGCCGATCATGATGCGGCGCTTGACCTCCGGGCCGAAGCCGGCCTCACGGGTCAGCGACATGACCTCCTCGGTGCTGCGCGTGCCGTCGTCGCCGACGCGCAGGCCGTAGCGCATGGCGTCGAACCGGGCGAGGTTCGACGAGCACTCGCTCGGCGCGATGAGGTAGTACGCCGGGAGCGCGTAGTCGAAGCTCGGGCACGACACGTCCGCGATCTCCGCGCCGAGCTCCTTGAGCTGCGACACGGCGGCCTCGAAGCTGCGCAGCACGCCCTGCTGGTAGCCCTCGCCGCTGAACTGTGTGACGACGCCGATGCGCAGGCCGGACAGGTCACCGCTCAGGCCCTCGCGGGCGGCGGCGACGACGGGCGGCACGGGCGCGTTGATGGACGTGGAGTCCATGTGGTCGTAGCCCGCGATGACCTCGTGCAGCAGCGCGGCGTCGAGCACCGTGCGCGCACACGGACCGGCCTGGTCCAACGAGCTGGAGAACGCGACCAGGCCGTAGCGCGACACACCGCCGTAGGTGGGCTTCACGCCGACGGTGCCGGTGACCGCGCCGGGCTGGCGGATCGAGCCACCGGTGTCGGTGCCGATCGCGAGCGGGGCCTGCAGGGCGGCGAGCGCGGCGGACGAACCACCGCCGGAGCCGCCGGGGATGCGGTCGAGGTCCCACGGGTTGTGCGTGGGGCCGTACGCGGAGTTCTCGGTGGACGAGCCCATGGCGAACTCGTCCATGTTCGTCTTGCCGAGGATGACGACGCCGGCTTCCTTGAGCTTGCGCGTCACCGTCGCGTCGTAGGGCGGCAGCCAGCCTTCGAGGATCTTGGAACCGACGGTGGTCGGCACGCCCTCGGTGGTCATGACGTCCTTGAGCGCCAGCGGCACACCGGCGAGCGGCGAGACCTGCTCACCGGCCTTGACGGCCTCGTCGACCCTGCGGGCCTGCGCGAGCGCGCCCTCGGTGTCGACGTGCAGGAAGGCGTGGACCTTCCCGTCGGTCTCGGCGATGCGGTCCAGGTGGGCCTGCGTGACCTCGACCGAGGAGACCTCACCGCTGTGGATCTTCGCGGCCAGGTCGGCCGCGGTGGCGTGGATCAGGTCGTTGGTCATGCTTCCTCACCCAGGATGCGGGGCACGCGGAACCGGCCGTCCTCGGCCTCAGGAGCGCCGGAGAGCGCCTGCTGCTGACCGAGGCTCGGACGGACCACGTCCTCGCGGAAGACGTTGGTCAGCGGAACGGCGTGCGACGTCGGCGGGATGTCGGCCGTGGCGATGTCGCCAACGGAAGCCACCGACTGGAGGATCACGTCGAGCTGGCCGGCGAACAAGTCGAGCTCGTCCTCGGACACAGCCAGCCTGGCGAGCTTCGCCAGGTGCGCGACCTCGTCGCGGGAGATGCTGGGCACTCCTGTCAACCCCCGTAGGGTCGGGATACGGATCGGGAACCCCGTGAGTCTATGGGCTGGTCAGACACGCCTTCGAACCGGTTACCGCGTCTACCGTTGACTGGCACGTCAACTTAACCGTTCCGCAACGCGGACAGCAGGTCATGCGTTGACGATGCGTCTGCGAGAATCACCGACCGGCAACGGCGCGAGACGCGGGGTCTCTCGCACGAGCTATGGAGGCGTTCACCTTGTCGTTCCTGATCCGGGTCCAGCTCCCGGACCGTCCCGGCACCCTCGGCGCGGTCGCTTCGGCATTGGGCGAGATCGGGGCGGACATACTCTCCGTGGACGTGGTGGAACGCGGTTCCGGCCTCGCCATCGACGACCTCGTGGTGGAGCTCCCGTCGGGCCGCCTGCCGGACACGCTGATCACCGCCGCCGAGTCCATCGAGGGCGTCGAGGTCGACGCCGTGCGCCCGTACGCGGGCATCCTGGACACGCACCGCGAGCTGGAGCTGGTCGAGGAGATCGCCGAGGAGCCCAAGAAGGGCCTCGAGATCTTCACCGAGGGCGTCCCGAAGATCATCCGGGCCGGCTGGGCCGTCGTGGTCGGCCCGAACGGCACCGGCATCCACCGGCTGACCGCGTCGTCCGCCGCCCCGGAGACCCGCATGCTGGACGTGCCGTGGTTCCCGCTGGAGCGCGCGACCGTGCTCGACGGTGAGGACGAGTGGGTGCCCGAGACGTGGCGCGAGCTGGGCACCGAGCTGGCCGCGACGCCGCTCGGCAAGCCGGACCGCGTGCTCGTGGTGGGGCGTCCCGGCGGGCCGATGTTCCGCGCGGCCGAGGTGGCGCGGCTGGCGCACCTGGCGGGCATCGTCGCGGTGGTGCTCCCCGACTAGCTCGGGGCGCGTTCGTAACGAAACAGGCTGCCTGTGCGTCCGATGACGCACAGGAGGTCGCTCGCACCCCGCTTCCCGGGTTCCATCGCGTCAACCGCGAACCCGAGGGACTTCGAACGCATGAACAACGACGACCACAGCTTCAACGTCGGTGGCGACTTCTCCCTAGAGGGGTCGAACTTCGCAGGTCGCGACCAGCACTTTGGTGATCACGTCGGCGGCGACAAGATCGGCGGCGACAAGGTCACGAACACCAAGGTCCGCCTGGGAGTCGGCTTCCTGGCGCTCCTGCTGGTCGGTGGCGGCGGCTACGTGATCAGCAGGCAGCTGGACTCGTCCCCCACCGACGTCGTGCGCGAGGCGGGCCTCGACGGCGCGGTGAAGACCGTCGCGGCGATCAAGCAGGCCGAGGCCGACCTGAACGCGACCGACTGGTGCCTGCTCGCCTCCGCCGGCTCCGGCGACACCTGCCGCGACATGATCGCGTCCGCGTTCACCGCGAACCCGCAGCTGCGCGGCGAGATCGCGGACGTGGGGATCGGCGCGGTCAGCGGCTCCAACAACGCCGCGGAGGTGGACGTGTCGTTCCGCGGGGCCAAGGTGGGCGTGGTGCCGATGCGGTGGGACGGCGAGCGGTGGGAGGTCGCGCCGGCCGCCTACCTCCTGGCGGTCAACAACGGCGGGCTCGCGATGACGGCCGTGTTGAACGCGCATCAGTGCGGGGCGATCCTCGGCACGACCACGGGGTGCAAGAGGTGAGCGCCGGTCGTCCGGCACGAACACCGGCGCCGCGAACCGCTGTCCTCGACGTCTACCGAGGACGAGCTCGTCATCGGGGCGCCTTGGACCTCTGGTTCCGCTTCGCGTAGGCGACCAGCTCGACGTTGTTCTTCGCGAGCTGTCCGTCAGGCCTTCGGAGCGTGTCCTCCAGGCCCATGCGCACACCGTGTTCGAGCCTCGCGGCGTAGGTGAAGACCGGCCAGGCCTCGGCGTCCTTGCCGTGCAGCAGCACGGGCAGCCCGAGCGGTTCCACCGCGGCGAGCACGCTCTCGGCGTTCTCCCGCGTCGCCGCGACGGTGACCCGGCTGACGCCCGGCGGCAGGTCCGTCAGGTCTGTCGGGGCCGCTAAGACCAGTTCGACCTGGACGTTGACGCGGTGCAGGGCCTGGGCGAGGTCGCGCCAGGCCGGGTCGGCGACGTGGACGCTCGCGATGTCCGGACGGCCCGCCGCGAGCGGTGCCCAGCTGCCGATGAGCGCGGTGCGGTTGCCGGGCACGGCGGTGGACACGCTGATCTCGATGCCCGGCACGGCGGCGCGGACCGTGGCGATGGTCGTGGCCACCTCGGAGCCGACGAGGGTGGGGGCGCCGATGACGTCCCTCGGGTGGATGTGCACGGACGTGACGCCGAGTGCGGCGACGTCGGCCGCGTCCTCCGCCAGGCGCTCGGGGGACAACGGCAGGGCCGGGTGCTCCTCGGCTGTGCGGGAGCCGTTCAGACAGGCTTGCAGCACACCTCATACGGTCCCACACAATGCCGCGCACGGCGTTGCTCCAAGGGCTAGCTTGGAGTCATGCGAGTGGCTCTGGTGCTGGCTCAGGGGAACGACCTGGCGATCGGCGACCTGGCGTTGGGGCTGGGTGGGCTGGTCGCGGTGGTGGCGGTCATCGTGGTGGCGTTGCGGCGCAAGCGCTGAAGTTCTGCGGGATTCGCGAACTCACCCCAGAATCTGCCGTGATCGCCCCACTCCCTGGAGGTATGAAGATCATGGCCGTCACCGTGAACCTCGACTCGCTCCTCGACAAGGCTTACGAGGACAAGCCGCTCACCGACATCCTGGACGCGCCGGTCGACGCGCTGCAGGGCGTGAGCCCCGGCGACGCGGAGAAGCTGAAGGCCGCGTTCAACATCAAGACCGTGCGGGACCTGGGCACCAACAAGTACTTCCGCGCGGCCGTGACGTTGCTGGACCTCGAGACGACGGCTCGTTAGAGCTCCTGGCGGTAGAAGACGAACGGCTTGCGCTCCGCGATCCGGTCGTAGAGCCGCTGAGCCGTCTCGTTCTGCTCGTTGGTGTGCCAGTAGACGCGGCAGCAGTCCTGCTGTCGCGCCCAGTCCGCCACCGCCTCGATGAGCGCGCGGCCGACGCCCCGGCCGCGCGCCTCGGGGGCCGTGAAGAGGTCCTGCAGGTAGCAGACGTCCTGGCTGGTCGTGCTGGGGTGCTTGAGGAAGTGCACGATGCCGACGACCTCGCCGCCGGCGCGGGCGCACAGGGCGTGGATCGTGTCGTCCGCGAGGAACGCCTTCCACTTCTCGTCGTAGGTCTCCGGTGGCAACGTGCGTTCGTAGAAGGTGTTGTAGCCCTCGAAGAGCTGCTGCCAGGCGGCTCGGTCCGCCGGGTGGAGTGGGCCGATCGCGATCATGTTGATCCTTTCTGTGGTCACCCGGTTGGATGACCCCCGTGTCGACGACCCTCACCACCGAGTTGCTGCTGCACCGCGCGGGCACCAAGTCGTACTGGCGCGGCCTGACCTACCGCGAGGCGGTGCTGTCCCTGCGGGTGCACAGCCGCCACGTGGCAGCGCGGGTGCGGGGCGGTGACGAGGACGCCTACGTGGTGGAACTGTCCTGGTCGGGGGCGCAACTGGTGGGTTCGTGCAGTTGTCCGCACGGGGCCGAGGGGTTCTTCTGCAAGCACTGCGTGGCCGTCGGGCTGGTGCTGCTGGACCGCGGTGAGACGGTGCCGCCGCCGGACGCCGAGGACGTGGAGCTCAAGGACGTGCTGAGATCGCTGCCGCCCGAGACGTTGCGGGAGCTGCTGTACGAGCAGGCCGCCGGCGATCTCAAGCTGCGGGCGCGGATCATCTCAGCACTCTGACGGCTGCTGCGTCTCCGGCAGCAGCGCGCAGTGCTTGTAGTAGCCCAGCGCGACGTCGGCGAGCACCCACCCGTCGCCCGACCTGGTGAATGTGAGCAGGTGGGGCAGGCCGTAGCTGGTGGTCGGCGCCGTGCCCGGCACGGAGTAGTGCATCTCGGCGCCCTCGTGCACGCTCGCCACGACGGTCCGGCCGGTCCGGCCGACCTCGAACCACTCGGCTCTCACCGTCACCGCCGCCGCCCGGTAGAGGACGACCGCCTTCGCCCTGGCCGCGGCGATCTTCGCCTCGTGCACGGCCAGTTTCGCGGCGAGCTCCGGGGTGACCGGGACGCCGAAGCCCGGCGTCTGCGGACCGTTGACCACCTTCTGCGCCCTGTTGTGCAGGTAGCGCTGGGCGATCGCGAGGAGCTCGCCCTGGTCGGACTCGGCCAGGGCGACCGGTGCGGCCGGCAGGGCCGAGGCGCTCGTCAGCCCCGCGGTCACGAGCAGCACAGCGGTCGTTCTCACGCCCGAACCCCCATCCGTCGACGACTACCTCGTTGACGTCCGTCGGCCGTGGCGGTTGCGCGGTCCGGCCGCTCAGACCGGTAAGCCGTACGCGTAGGCCACCAGCTTGAAGCCCGGTAACGGCGACCAGTCGCGGTCCGGCAGGCGCGTGAACCCCATCCGCTCGTACAACCGGTGCGCCGCCAGCATCTTCTCCGACGACGACAGCACGACGTGCGTCGCGCCGGCCTCGCGCGCCTTGTCGATCACCGCGCGGACCAGGGTCTCGCCGACGCCGCGACCGCGGGCCGCCGCCGTCACCGCCAGCATGCGGAACTCCAGCTCGCCCGGCCGCGAGATCTCCGCGTAGGGCGTGCCGGGGCGCACCACCGTGACCGAGCCCAGGACCGTGCCGGACTCGTCCTGCGCGACGAGCAGCTCGGCGTCGCGGAAGCGGGACTCCGAGTCGGCGAGCACCTTCGCGTAGTCGTCGTGGTCGCCCACGAAACCGTCCTCGCGGTACGCCTCGACCGTCACCGCGCCGATCACCGGCAGGTCGGCCTCGGTGGCCGGACGGATGATCAGGTCAGCCATCTGCACCTTCTTCCACGGGAAGAGCGACCTCCCTCGCCGCATCCGGGCCCTGCTCCAGCAGGACGCGGAAGCCCGCCTCGTCGAGGACCGGGACCTTCAGCGAGACGGCCTTGTCGTACTTGGATCCTGGCGAGTCGCCGACCACCACGAAAGCCGTTTTCTTGGACACCGACCCCGCCGCCTTGCCGCCGCGGGCGAGGATCGACTCCTTGGCCGAGTCGCGCGAGAAGTCCGTGAGCGAGCCGGTGACCACGATGGACAGGCCCTCGAGGTTGCGCGCGATGGACTCGTCGCGCTCGTCCTCCATCCGCACGCCCGCGGCCCGCCAGCGCTCGACGACGCCTTGGCGCCACTCGGTCTCCCGCCACTCGACGACGGCGGTCGCGATGGTCTGGCCGACGCCCTCGGCACCCGCCAGCGCCTCCTCCTCCGCCTCGAGGATCGCGTCCATCGAGCCGAACTGCTGCGCCAGCGCGCGGGCGGCCGTCGGGCCGACGTGGCGGATCGACAGCGCGACCAGCACCCTCCACAGAGGACGCTCCTTGGCCGCCTCCAGGTTGTCGATCAGCTTCAGCGCGTTCGTCGACAGCTCGCCTTTCACCGTCATGAAGCGCTCGACCTGCCGCAACGCGTCCGCGTCGAGGTCGAACAGGTCGGCCTCGTTCGTGTAGATCGTGGACTCGGTGATCGCCGCCGCGGCCTCGTAGCCGAGCACCTCGATGTCGAGCGCGGCCCGGGAAGCCAGGTACGCCAGGCGTTCGCGCAGCTGACCGGGGCACGTCTCCGCGTTGGGGCAGCGGATGTCGACGTCGCCCTCCTTCATCGGGCGCAGCACGGAGTTGCACTCGGGACAGCGGGTCGGCATCTCGAACTCGCGCGCGTCGGCCGGCCGCGCGGCCAGCACCGGCCCGAGGACCTCGGGGATCACGTCGCCCGCCTTGCGGATGACGATGCGGTCGCCGATCAGCACACCCTTGCGCTTGACCTCCGACCCGTTGTGCAGCGTGGCGCGCGCGACCGTCGAGCCGGCCACCTTCACCGGTTCCATCACCGCGAACGGCGTCACCCGGCCCGTGCGGCCCACCTGCACCTGGATGTCGAGCAGCGTGGTGGTGGCCTCCTCCGGCGGGTACTTGTACGCGATCGCCCACCTCGGGGCGCGCGACGTGGTGCCCAGGCGCCGCTGCAGCGCCACCTCGTCGACCTTGACCACCAGACCGTCGATCTCGTGCACGGCGTCGTGCCGGTGCTCGCCCCAGTACTCGACCTTCTTGCGCACGTCGGCCGGGTCGGTGAGCACCTCGGTGTGCGTGGAGACCGGCAGGCCCCACGACTTGAGCGCCTCGTAGGCGAGTGACTGGCGCGCGACCTCGAAGCCCTCGGTCTTGCCGATGCCGTGGCAGATCATCCGCAGCTTGCGCGAGGCGGTGACCTTCGGGTCCTTCTGCCGCAGCGACCCCGCCGCGGTGTTGCGCGGGTTCGCGAACGGCGGCTTGCCCTGCTCGACCAGCGAGGCGTTGAGCGCCAGGAAGTCGTCCACCGCGAAGAAGACCTCGCCGCGCACCTCCACCAGGTCCGGCACCGGGAACTCGGCGGAGCCCTCCAGCACCACCGGGACGTCCCTGATGGTGCGGACGTTCAGCGTCACGTCCTCGCCCGTGCGGCCGTCACCCCTGGTGAGCGCCCGCGTCAGCTTGCCCTTCTCGTAGAGCAGGTTGATCGCGAGACCGTCGATCTTCAGCTCGCACAGGAAGTGCGTGCCCTCGCCGATCTCCTTCTGGACGCGCTCGAACCAGCCCGTCAGCTCGTCCTGGGCGAAGACGTTGTCCAGGCTGAGCATGCGCTCCAGGTGGTCGACCGCCTTGAACTCGGTCGAGAAGGTGCCGCCGACGAGCTGCGTCGGCGACTCCGGCGTGGCGAGACCGGGGTGCTCGGCCTCCATCGCCTCCAGCTGCTTGAGCAACGCGTCGAACTCACCATCGGTGACGATCGGGTCGTCCAGCACGTAGTAGCGGAACTGGTGCGAGCGCACCTCTTCCGCGAGCACGGCATGCCGCTCGCGCACCTCGGCGGGGACGTCTTCAAGGCTCTCGCTGGTCACGTCCGACAGCTTAGTGACCAGGTCCGACAGTTTTCAGCGCTCGGCCTGCCCGGCGAGCTCGCGCACCAGCGTCCGCAGCTCCAGCAGGCTGATCGTGCCCTGCGGTTCGAGCTCCGCGGTCTCCACGCGCCGCAGCCGCTCCCCCGCCAGCCGCTCGCCGAGAGTGACGTCCAGCGGCAGGAACGTCATGGTCTGGCGGCGTTCCTCGCTCAGGTCCGCGAGCGCCGGGTGGTAGACCGCGACGTCGACGACGTCACCGTCCACCTGGGCCACCACGCGGTAGTCGCCGAGCCGCACCTTCACCTGGCCGAGGTTCACGACCACCTCGGTCGGGTCGGGCACCGGCGGCACCGAGTCGTGGAACTCCCAGACCATGTCCGACGGCGGCGCGGCGTCGATCCACGCGTCGGTGTACGGGCGCAGCCGCGGGTCCTCCTGACCCGTGACCACCAGCGCGTACATGGCCATGTGGCCCTGTTCGAGGGAGAACACGAGATCGGGGTGCAGCGAGCTCACCAGGTCCCGCAGGTCGTCCTCGACGCGGTGCGGCTCGCCGTCGCCGAGCGCCGCGCTGACCACCGGTACCAGCTCGAACCACCGTTCCCAGAAGCGCTGCGCGGCCTCCTCGGCGTTCGGCAGGTGGGCCGGGGCGACGTCTTCCGGGGTGCGGCGGCGGAACCACTTCATGATGTTCAAGAGTAGAGCTTTCGTCCCTCGGCCAGCATTTCCACGAACTGCGCGATGCGCTTCTGCCGGGTCTCCGGCCTTTTCGCGTCGTGGATCCGCAGCAGCACGGCGTACCTGTTCTGGCTGTTGAGCGTCTTGAAGAACTCGGCGGCCTGGGGATTGGCGGCCAGCGCCGCGGTGAGGTCGTCCGGCACCTCGATCGTGGCCGGACCGGCGTAGGCCGCGTCCCACCGCCCGTCCGCCTTGGCCTTCTCGATCTCCTTCAGCCCGGCCGGCAGCATCTTGCCCGCGGCGATCAGTTCCTCGACCTTGCCGCAGTTGCGCTTGGACCACTTGCTGCGCGCCGTGCGCGGTGTCCAGCGTTGCGAGTAGTAGGTATCGTCCACGGACCGCACGAGCCCATCGATCCACCCGTGGCACAAGGCGACGTCCAGCGCCTCGTCGTAGGTGATCGTCTTGATCCCCTTGCCCTTCTTGGCGTACTTGATCCACAGCTCGGTCTCGCTCGCGCCGTTCTCGTGCAGCCACGCGTCGAACTCCGCGGGACCCTCGAAGACGATCAACGCACCCTCCTCAGGCAGAGCGTCATCTCCTCATAGGGAACACCGAGATCGGCCTCCGCGGGGCAACTTTCCGCGGTTATCCCGACGACCTGCACGTTCGCCCGTGGTGCGGCGCAGTCGAACTTGGACACGACGGACCGTTGCAGGTCCTCGGTGTCGAACTCGAAGCAGTCGCCCTTGGCGGCGTTGGGCAGCAGGCAGAGCGCGGCGTTGTGCCTGGTGTCGCGCAGGACTTTGTAGTCACCGCGCGGGCAACGACCGTTGGTGTCGCCCAGCACGCTGCCGACCTTGAGCGCCGCCTTGGTGCCGGCGCAGTCGACGACGGTGAGTCCCTGGTCGTTCTCGCCCGGTCCGGTGAACTTGACGCAGCTGCCCTTCAAGGCTTGCGAGTAGTCCGTGAGGAACACAGGTCCTGATGCCCTGGGTTCTTCTTCGTCGCTGAAGACCCACCACACGGCGAGATAGGCCACCACGGCAAGTACGCACACCATCACGGTCTGTCTCACGACCACGCCGCGGATTATGGCGCGGGAAACCCGGTGGCGCGCGGCGGCGGTTCCGGCCACAGTGCGGTCATGCTGATCCGGCGGGAGACGCCCGCAGACATCACCGCGATTCGCGACGTGACCGACCTGGCCTTCAAGAACGGCCCCGAGGGTCCGCTGATCGACCAGCTGCGCGCCGACGAGGGCTGGATCCCCGAGTTGTCGCTGGTGGAGGACGGCGTGCGCGGCCATGTCGTGTGCACGCGCGGGTACGTCGGCGACACGCCGGCGCTCGGGCTCGGGCCGATCGCGGTGCACCCGTCGCACCAGCGGGCGGGGATCGGGTCGGCGTTGATGCACGCCGTGCTCGGTGCGGCGGAGGCCCGGGGTGAGCGCGCGGTGATCCTGCTGGGGTCGCCGGACTACTACTCGCGGTTCGGGTTCCGGCTCGCCTCGGAGTTCGAGATCACGCCGCCGGACCCGGCCTGGGGACCGCACTTCCAGGCGCGGTTGTTCGGGGAGGTCGAGCCGGGGCCGTTCCGGTACGCGGAGCCGTTCAACCGGCTTTGACGACCGCACCTTCGGCCGTGCGCGCGTAGATCGTGCCGTCGGGTTGGGCGGACACGGTGTCGATGAAACGCGTCTCGCTCAACGGTTCCCATGTGGTCGTGAGGCGGTGCACGCGGCCGTCGATCAGGGTGTACACGCCGACCGTCCCGTCTGGACGGAGAACTGCCTCGGGCGAGCCCTCGATGGACGGGGCGATCTCGCGCCACGCTCCGGCGGCACTGGCCACGAGCTTGCCGCCGGAGCGGACGTAGACGGTCACGGAGCCGTCGGGCAGGACGAGGGCGGACGGCTTGCCGGTCGCGAAGCCGGCCGGGCTCACCGGAATCGATCCGGACTGGCGGGCCCCCTGGGGGAGCGCGGGCCCCATCCCTATCGTCCCAAGAGGGTCTGACAGTTTCGCGACGCTGCCGTCGGCGAGCACCGCGTACACCTCGACCGTCCCGTCCGGACGGGCCACCGCCTCGGGATCGCCCGCCACGCCCGTGGCCACCGCGCGCCACGCCCCGTCGGCCAGCACCCGGACGTCGCCGCGCACCGTCCGCGCGAACACCAGCCCGCCCGCCACCGAAGGCCGCCCCACGAAGTCGCGTGAGGTGCTCAGGCGCGTGCCGTCGGCGCGGACGTCGCCGTCCTCCACCACGTGCACGACGCCGCCCACGACCTCGGGACCGCCCTGCCAGGCCTGCCGCAGCATCGACTCGGCCCGGTCCACCGAGGCGTCGTACCGCTCCGGGCAGCACGAGCGCTGCACCGCGTCGGCGAGCAGGCCCGCCGTGAGCTCCGGCCGGTCCACCTTCACCGCGTACTCGAAGAACCGCCGCGCCGCGTAGGAGACGTCCATGATCTGCTCGGGTGTCCCCCAGCCCATCGACGGCCGTTGCTGGAACACGCCCAGCGAGTCGCGGTCGCCGCACGACAGGTTGTTCATGTGCGACTCGACCCACCCGGCCTCGAAACCGGCGAGCATCACCTTGTCGCTCACGCGCAGGGAAAGACCAACGGCGTGCACGGTGCGGATGACCTCCGCGTCGTGCACGCCGGGGACTCGGCACCTCACGTCCTGGGGCAGGGCGTGTGCCGTACCGGACATGAGCAGCACGAAGACCAGCGCGAGCCTGAGCACAAGTCCGAATTGGACACCCAGGCCCGCGCCGGCGCCACTCAGGAGTGGGCGATGAGCGAGAAGCCGAGCACGCCGGTCGCCGTGAAGTCGATGGCCGGCTCGGAGCTCGGCCAGGACCGCAGGTCGTCGGCGAACACGGACTTCGCGGAGTTGAACTCGAGCGTGTAGGGCTTGGTGCAGTCGACGGACCCCGCCGGCATGTCACCGAGGTCGCCGAACAGCGAGGCGTCGTTCGGTCCGTTGATCACCGCGCCGACCAGCACCTTCGAGCCGCCGTTGACGGAGCCGGAGAGGTTCGCGGCCTGGTGGTGCGGGCACTCGGGGAACTTCGTGCCGACGCCGACGATGAGCGACGTGCCCCACGCGTTGGTGCCGAGGGCGAAGCCGCGCTGCTGCGTGCCGAAGGTCTGGTACTCCTTCGACCCGGTGAGCTTCTGGTACAGCGCGGCGGTGGTGATGTACCCGAACGTGCGCGAGCCGACGTCCCAGGTCTCGACGTTGGCGGCGGTGCGGAACGGCGAGGTGCGCGCGGCGTCCGCGCCCTTCTGCAGCTGGCGCTTGATGTCGCCGACGACCTGCTGCTCCGTCACCTCGGCGCCGGGGACACCCTTCTTCAGCAACGGGGCGAGGTCGGCGTGGCCGAGGGCGGAGATGTTGTAGACGTTCAACGTGTCCGGGTCGCCCGTGGCCAGGAACTCCTTGGCCCAGTGCGTGGCCGCGCGAGCGAACTGGGTGTACCGCTTGTCGTGCAACGCCTTGGCGGCCAGCGCGAGCTGCGTCGCACCGAACTCCATGTCGTCGGTCCACGACTCCTCGGGGTAGTACGCGTGCGGGAACGCGGTGACGAGCTCGCCGACGTCCGTGGTCTTGGCCAGCGCGAAGAGCTGCGCGGCCTTGTCGAGGTACGAACGCGCGAGGCGCGGGTTCTTGTGCGCCTCGATCTGCGCGGCCAGCGCGAACGACCCGGCCACGCGGCCGACCAGGTTCGGGCTGATCTTCTCGCCGGCGACGTTCGCGCGGAAGACGGGACGGTGCTTGATGAAGTACTCGCTGTCGCCCGGCTTCACGTTCAGCTGGTCGTCGGCTTCGGGCAGGCGCCACACGTCGTGGTCACCGACGAAGCCGAACTCCTCGGAGCCGGTGCCGATGCCGACCTGCGCGTAGAGCGTGCCGGTCTTCTCGTCCCACGCCTTGTCGAGCCACTTGAGGCCGAACTTGGCTTCCTCGTACAGGGCGTCGTTGTGCTTGTTGCGCAACGCCAGCAGCATCGAGGCCGTGGAGTACGACGAGGCGTGCGTGAACTTCACGAAGTCGCCCGCGTCGAACCAGCCGCCCTCGAGGTCGACCTTCGCGCCCGTGGGCTTCAACGGCGCCGCGATCTGGTCGCCACCCTCGCCCGCGAACACCGGCGCCTCGTAGACCAGCGCCTCGCGGTCGGTGAGGTGCGCTGGCTTGCGGTTCAGCCTGCCCGGGATGACGTCGGCGCCGTCGCGCTGCGCCTGGAAGAACTCGACGGTGTTGTGCGCGACCGGCGAGAACAGCTTCTTCAGCGAGTCGACCTGGAACGCCGGGGAGGTCGCGGAGCCGACCTTGATCCGGTACGTGCCCGACTTCGTGAGCTTGGAGAAGTCGATCGGGTGCACGGCGGGGAACTTGTCGCTCCACGACCCCGTCGAGGCACCCGTCCTCCCGGTCAGCACGGTCCTGCCGCGGCTGTCGACGACGGAGAACTTGGTGTTCGCGGCGCCGCCGAGCACGTAGGCGTGCTTCTGCTCGGAGGTGCCGAACCCGACCTGGTCCAGCCGGATCTGCCCGGCCGCGGTCTGGGCCTGGGCTGGCGCCACGACCACCCCGGTGAGCACTGCGGCGACCAGGGCCGCACGTCTGATGCGCATGAGAGGAACTCCCGATCCAGGCCTCGGCGTCCGGCCTTCGGTTAAGAAAGTTTCCTAATAGTTCGCAGCAGACTAGCCGCCCAAACCGGACATCACCAGCCCTCGGGCGGCTCCAAAAACGACGAGGAGAGGTCGCGGGTCAGCGACAGCGCGCGCTTGACCCAAGTGGACGTCGCACCCGCCAGACCGCACGTCGGAGTGGGCAGCGCCTTCTCGGCGAGGATCGACCGCGGGAAGCCGAGGCGGTCGACCAGGGTGAACGCCCGCTGCCCGACCTCCTTGAGCGGCACGGGCACGCCGGGGTCCGTGCTCGGCACGAGCCCGAGCGCGAGCGTCGTGCCCGCCTCCCAGGTCTCGCCGATCTCGTCGAGCGCCTCTGCACCCTTGATCAACGTCGTGTCGAACGCGATCGCCGTCGCGCCCGCCTCGCGCAACAGCGTCAACGGCGGGTGCGGCGCGCAGCAGTGCACCATCACCTCGTGGTCCTTCAACGCCTCGATGACGGTCGCAAGGACCGCACGAGCCTCCGGCCCCGGCACGGCGGGCACGGTGCCGAGCTTGGACGGCGTGGGCAGCAGGCCCTGGAGGACGGCGGGCAGCCCCGGTTCGTCGAGCTGCACGACGACCTTCGCCTTGGTGCGCTTGGCGACCTCGGCGGCGTGCAGTTTGAGCCCCTCGGCCAGCGACTCGGAGAACTCCTTGACGGCCCCACGATCCGTGAGCACCCGATGGCCGCGCATCAGCTCGATGTTCGACATGAGCGTCCACGGTCCGACGGCCTGCACCTTGACCGTCTCCGGCTGCGCCCCCGCCCGTTCCAACGCCTCGTCGAACGCGTCCAGGTCGCCACGCAGCAAGTCGACGGCGCGGCGGTGGTCCCGGCCGGGCCGCGGGTTCACGCGGTAGCCGGACGTGATGACCTCGATCGCGAGGTCGACCAGCAGGCCGGCGGTGCGGCCGATCATGTCCGCGCCGACGCCGCGGCCGGGCAGCTCCGGCACGTGCGGCAGCTCCGGCAGCTCGCCGACGACGATCCTCGCCGCCTCGTCGATGTCGGTTCCGGGCAGCGATCCGATTCCAGTGGCTCCACGCACCCGCCGAATTGTTCCACTGTCCGGCAGACAAGAGAGGTCTAGACCCATTGACGCTATGGTCTAGGCCACTTACCGTGATTGAGCAGGCGCTGAACGTACGGGCGCCTCCCTGCACGTGGTGCAGGACCGCGACGCGCCCCGTGGTCCTGCACCACTCCCACCCCTTCCTCCCCTGCCGGAAGGACTCACCCGATGTCCCGCTTCGCCCTCGTCGCGGCCGGGGCCGCCACCGCACTGGTGGCCGGCCTCGTCGCGATCGCCCCGACAGCCTCCGCCGCCGGCGAGTCCGCCGCCTTCAGCCAGGACTCGTCCTGGGGCTCCGGCTACCAGGGCAAGTTCACCATCAGCGCCGGCTCGACCGCGCTGAACGGCTGGAAGCTCGAGTTCGACCTCCCCGGTGCGACCCTCGGCTCGTACTGGGACGCCACGGCGACCAGCAGCGGCAGTCACCACACGTTCACGAACCGCGAGTACAACGGCAACCTCGCGGCGGGAGCGTCGACGAGCTTCGGCTTCCTGGTGAGCGGCTCGGCCGTGCCCACGAACTGCAAGCTCAACGGAGTGCCGTGCAGCGGCGGCGGTGGCACCACGACCACCACGACGACGACCACGACCGGCGGCCCGACCACCACCACTGGGTCCGATGTGCCGCCCACGCCCGGTAGCGCGCGCGTCGCCCCGTACATCGACATCACGATGCCCACGCCGTCGCTGATGGACGTCGCGAACGCGACCGGCCAGAAGCACTTCACGCTCGCGTTCGCGCTGGGCTCGTCGGCCGGCTGCGACCCGGCCTGGGGCGGCACCGTGCCGCTGAACGACAGCCGCATCGTGAACGACACCAAGGCGTTGAAGGCCGCGGGCGGCAGTGTCATCGTCGCGACCGGCGGCGCCATGGGCCCGTACCTGGAGCACGTCTGCTCGACCGCTGACGCGCTGTACAACGCCTACGTGAAGGTGCTCGACGCCGTCGGCTCCAACAGCATCGACGTGGACGTGGAAGCGACGATCCCGCAGGCGATCGTCAACACCGCTCTCAAGCGGCTGCAGGACACCCGCGGCACCACCGTCAGCTACACGATGCGCATCCAGGGCCAGGACTACGGCATGGACCCGTACTCGGTCGACGTGCTCAAGGACGCGGCCGCGAAGGGCGTCACGGTCCTGGTGAACCCGATGCTGATGAACTTCGGCTACACGGGCAACTGGGGTGACGCGATGGTCGCCGCCTCCAACGCGACCCTCGGGCAGATGCGCGCCATCTGGCCGTCGAAGACCGACGCGCAGTTGAAGGCGTTGCTGGGCCTCACGCCGATGATCGGGCGCAACGACACCGGTCCGACGACCACTCAGGACGACGCGCGCAAGGTCCTCGACTACGCGAAGGCGAACCACGTCGGACGGGTCGCGTTCTGGTCGGCCGGCCGAGACAAGGGCTGCCCCGGCGGCGGCGTTTCGCCCACGTGCAGTGGAATCTCGCAGGCCAACTGGGAGTTCACGAACCTGTTCAAGACCTACACGGGCTGACCGCCCTCCGTTGAGCGAAGGCCGTTGCGGGAACTTCCGTCCCCGCAACGGCCTTCCTCACTTCATCAGGGCGCTCAGCAGGAGCTGCAGCATCCGCAGCCCGGACCCGTGCACCCGCCGCAGCAAGAACAACCACCCATGGTGACCACCTCCGATGTTGAGCGATCATGCAATCGGACAGTAAGGCGACGTGAACGCGGCGTGACACCACCGCCAGGGTGATTACGCTGCCACGAATGAATGGTCCTGCTGAGATGTTGGCCGCAGACAAGGCCTCGACCGGACTCGGCATAGCGCCGATCGAGCTGCGCGACGGTTACGCGCTGCTGCGCATGACCGTCGCGGAGAACATGATCAACGGTCACGGGATCGCGCACGGCGGCTACGTCTTCCTGCTCGCGGACACCGCGTTCGCCTGCGCCTGCAACAGGGCCGGGTCCGTCACCGTCGCCGCCACGGCGGAGATCGACTTCATCAAGCCCGTGCACGAGGGCGACGAGCTGGTGGCGGAGGCGGTGGAACGGACCCGGTTCGGCCGCAGCGGGATCTACGACATCACGGTCAGGCGAGGGACCGAGATCGTGGCTGAGTTCCGGGGACGGTCGCGGACCCTGCGCTCCTGAGGCCGACGAACTGCAGCACCGCGAACCCGAGCACGGCGAGGCCCTGGGCGAGCACCAGCGCGACGCCGACACCGGTCAGCGGGAACCAGTCCATCGTGGCGGTGAGAACGCTGTCGGCGGCCCACACCACGTTGCCGATGATGACCAGCAGAACGATTCGGCGGTCCGGAACGGCGCGGGTTCCGAGGAAGAACACGCCCAGTCCGTACACGACGCAGAAAGAACCGAGACCGATCTGCCAGCCCACCGGCATTCCGACCTCGGGGCGGATCAGCAGGGTCAGCAGACCGAGACCGAAAGAAGCGACACCGTCGAGTTTCAAGGCGAATTTCAACATGGCTCGACGATGGCCCGGCCGGTGCTGCCAAAACCACGTCAAGCGCTGCCAACTCCTGCCATCAGGTCCGCCGCGACCAGGCGTGCGGCGGCGTTCTGCCAGTTGTGCAGCGTTCGTTCCGGCACCTGGGTCACGAACCACTGCAACGCGCGCCGGTCCTCCGCGTCGAGGTCCTCGCGCTTGGTCCGGACCGAATACGGCCGGATTCCCTTGACGTAGTAGAAGTAGACGGCGTTGTAATAGCGCCATTCGTCACTCGTGCCGAAGTCGCCGTCCGCGGGTTTGAGCCGTTGAATGCTCGCGAGCAGCATGCTCTTCAACTGCCCGGCCCGATCCAGTGGCGGTCCGTCGTCGGTCAGCGCTATCAACGGACTGGCGACGAGCTTTCCCAGATCGCCGTAATGGCTCAGCGCCTTGCGGGTGAGCCGGGCGAACTCCGCCTCGTCCTCGGTGACCAGCGGCCGGCGTTTGGGCAACGCCTCGGCGGCGTCGCGGAGCTCGGCCCGTTCGGCTGCCACGGCCGGCACGGCCAGACGGTCGGCCACGGCGGCGAGGGGGTTCGCGAGCACCTGCACCGCGATGGCCGCCGCGACGGTCGTGTACGCAAGCAGGTCCGGTCCGCCGAAGAAGATCACCTGCGAGCCGAACAGCACCGCCGTGAAGCCGGAGACGACCAGCGACCGCAGCATGTCCGCGCGGATCGCCTCGCCCTCCTCGACCGCGTCCGTGACGGCGATCAGGACGCCGAAGACCACGACGTCGATCCCCAGCGACGGCAACGTGATCTCGGTGGGCAGCAGTCCCAGCAGGAACGCACCGGCCGAGAGCCCGAACATCACTCCAACGAGTGAAAAGTAAGCACGTTTTCTTATGGCTAGAGCCGTGGCGGCGGCCAGCGGGAGCAGTACGACCCACGGTACGAAGAACGACGCCGCGAAGAACAACGGCAGCGCGGCCAGCCACCACCTGATCAACTCGGGGCGCGCGAGCAACAGCACGGCGCCCGTCCAGGCGAGCGCCGGCACCCCGATGACCACGGGATGTGGCGCGACGACGGCGACCGAATAGCCGATCATCCCGGCGCCCGCCCACCACAACAGCGGCTTGCGGGGGTCGCGGGCGAGCAGGTACAGACCCAGCCACCAGGCGAGCCCGGAGACCAGCAGCGATAGGCCGAACACGGGTCAAAGCTAGCCCTACCTGCAAAACTGGTCTTCATGCCGGTAGAGCTGACGCTCCACAAAGCGGCCGAGGAGTTGCAGCGGGGCGACCTCGCGAGCGTGCTGCGCGCACGTCAGCGCGTCGCCGGACTGGTGGGCACCTTCCCGGACCGGCTCGACCTGCGGGAACGTCTCGCCGAGGTCTACCGCGTGCTCGGCCAGCCGGCTCAGGCGGGCCGCTGGTCCTACCTCGCCGAGGAACGCGATCCGGACGAGCTCCAGGCGTTCGAACGCGCCTACCGCCGCGCGGACACCCGGCTGGTCGCGCTCTCGTGGCAGGGCAGCTTCGACGAGGCGCCGACCGAGACCGCGCGCACCCGCCTCGCGTCGCTCTACTCCGAGGCGCGGCTCGAGCTGCAGCACGACCTGGACGCCACCCCGAACGAGGAGACGTCCTGGGGCGCGTGCCTGATCGTCATGGCCGGTGGCACGTTCGTGCTGGTGTGTTTCCTGCTGGGGATCGTGACTCTCGTGCAGTTCTTGTGGAAGCTGTTCTCATGAGAACGTTGTCGCACTACGTCCGCCGCACCCCGGTCATGCGCGCGGTGGTGGACGGGCGCCCGCTCGTGTTCAAGCTGGAGCACCTGCAGCTCACCGGCTCGTTCAAGCTGCGCGGAGCCGTGAACACGCTGCTGTCGCTGAACGTCTCCGAGGTCGTCACCGCGTCCGGCGGCAACCACGGCATCGCGGTCGCCCAGGCCGCGCAACTGCTCGGTGCGCACGCCACCGTGTTCGTCCCGGTGACCGCGCCCGAGACGAAGACGCGGCGCATCGAAGCGTTGGGCGCCAAGCTGATCCGCCACGGCACCACCTACGCCGAAGCCGCCGCGGCCGCGCGCGAGCTGGACCTGCCGTACATCGAGGCGTACAACGCGCAGACCGTCATCGAGGGCCAGGCCACGGTCACGCAGGAGATCGTGGAGGACGCCCCGGACGTGGACACGATCTTCGTGGCGGTGGGCGGCGGTGGCCTGGTCGCGGGCGCCGCCCTGGCCTCCGGTGGCCGTCACATCGTCGCCGTGGAACCCGAGAACTGCCGCGCGATGCACAACGCCCTGGAGGCGGGCGAGCCCGTCGACTCGGTGGTGGACTCCATCGCGGCCGACGCCCTGGGCGCCACCCGAGCGGGTTCGCTGTCGCTGGGGATCCTGCAGCGCCACAACGTGTCCTCGGCCCTGGTCACCGACGAGGAGATCCTCGCGGCGCGCGACCGGCTGTGGGAGGAGTTCCGGCTGGCGGTCGAACCCGCTGCCGCGGCGGCGTTCGCGTCGTTCCTCAGGGGCGACGTGACGACTGAGCTGCCCTGCGTGCTCCTGTGCGGAGCGAACTCGGAGTGGCGTCCCAGCTAGAGCGGCGGAACCGGCGCGCTCCGAGGCGGCGCAACGGTGACACCACCCACACGGGCATCTCGTCGCGACGGGCCTGGCCGGTCAGCTTCCGCCGGTCCGCAGGGCTGACGAAGCACCGGAACGCGGTACGAGCCCGCGCGGCGAGGTCGAACTCCGTGTCAATGAACGTCACCCGGCGAACGCTAGATCCGCTTTCCCTGCGCTACAACCGAATTAGCCGGTCGCGTCGATGGTCGCGCTGGCCAGGACGACGTCACCGGCCGCGTCCTCGCGGTAGATCGCCACGGCCTGGCCGGGAGCCACGCCCTTCAGCGGCTCCCGCAGCTGCACCCGCAGCACGCCGTCGACCAGCTCGGCCACGGCCGGAGCCGTTCCGCCGTGCGCCCGCACCTGGGCCACGCACTCGACCGGACCGTCGAGCTCGACGTGCGCGACCGGTGCGGAGGCGGAGATCTCCGTGACGGCGAGCTTCTCGACCGAGCCGACGCGGACGTTGCCGGACACGGGCTCCAACGCCAGCACGTAGCGCGGGCGGCCGTCGGGCGCAGGGCCGTCGATGCCGAGGCCCTTGCGCTGGCCGACCGTGAACTCGTGCACGCCCGCGTGCCTGCCCAGGACCGCGCCGGTGGCGTCGTCGATCAGCAGGCCCGGCTTGGTCTCCATGCGGCCGGCGAGGAACTTCTGCGTGTCGCCGTCCGGGATGAAGCAGATGTCGTGGCTGTCCGGCTTCTTCGCGACCGAGAGGCCGCGGGTGGCGGCCTCGACGCGGACGTCGTCCTTGGTCGTGTCGCCCAGCGGGAACATGGCGTGCGAGAGCTGCTCTGCGGTCAGTGAGGCCAGCACGTACGACTGGTCCTTGCCGAGGTCGGCGGAGCGGCGGAGTTCCGGGCGGCCGGCGACCATCTCCAGGCGGGCGTAGTGGCCCGTGCAGACGGCGTCGAAGCCCAGGGCGATCGCCTTGTCCAGCAGTGCCTCGAACTTGATGCGCTCGTTGCAGCGCAGGCACGGGTTCGGGGTGCGGCCGGCCGCGTACTCCGCGACGAAGTCCTCGACGACCTCTTCGGTGAAGCGCTCGGCGAAGTCCCAGACGTAGAACGGGATGCCCATCAGGTCGGCGGCGCGGCGGGCGTCGTGGGCGTCCTCGATGGTGCAGCAGCCGCGGGCGCCGGTCCTCAACGTGCCGGGCTTGGCCGACAACGCGAGGTGCACGCCCGTCACGTCGTGTCCCGCTTCGACGGCGCGTGCCGCCGCCACCGCGGAATCGACACCACCGCTCATCGCCGCGAGGACCTTCACTGCTTGACCACCTTCCGGGAACGCCTCATGCCTGCCAGTCCTGCCGTACGCGCGCGCTCGACCACCGGGCCGATCACGGACGCGAGTTTTTCAACGTCGGCGTGCGTCGACGTATGCCCGAGGGAAAACCTCAGGGAGCCGCGTGCCAACGCCGGTTCCACGCCCATCGCCAGCAGCACGTGTGACGGCTGCGCGACGCCCGCGGTGCACGCGGAGCCCGTGGAGCACTCGACGCCGCGGGCGTCGAGGAGCATCAGCAGGCTGTCGCCCTCGCAGCCGGGGAACGTCAGGTGCGCGTTGCCGGGGAGGCGGTCGGCCGGGTCGCCGTTCACGACCACGTCCGGGACGACGGCGCGGACGGACGCGATCAGCTCGTCGCGCAGCGCGGCCAACTCCAGCGCCCGAGACGCCTGTTCCTCGACAGAGATCCGCACCGCGCGGGCCAGGCCGACGATCGACGGCACGTCGAGGGTGCCGGAGCGCACGTCGCGTTCCTGGCCGCCGCCGTGCAGCAACGGGGTGCACTTCACGTCGCGCGCCAGCAGCAGCACGCCCACGCCGTACGGGCCGCCGACCTTGTGGCCGGTCATGGTCAGCGCGGAGGCACCGGAAGCGGCGAAGTCGACCGGCACGGCACCTACGGCTTGCACCGCGTCCGTGTGGAACGGCACACCTCGTTCGGCGCACACGCGCGCGATGTCGTGCACGGGGTTGATGGTGCCGACCTCGTTGTTCGCCCACATCGTGGTGACGAGCGCGACGTCGTCGTCCAGCGCCTCCTCGACCGACTCCGGCGAGACCCGCCCGAAGTGGTCCGTGGGCAGCCAGGTGACCTCGGCACCCTGCTGCTCCAGCCACTCCACGGCGTCCAGCACGGCGTGGTGCTCCACGGCCGATGCGAGCACACGGCGCTTGCCGCCGGCCCAGTAGATGCCCTTGACCGCGAGGTTGTCGCTCTCCGTGCCGCCGCCGGTGAACAGCACCTCGGACGGCCGGGCGCCCAGGGCGTCGGCGATGTTCTCGCGCGCTTCCTCGACCGCCCGGCGGGCCCGCCTGCCGGAGGTGTGCAGCGACGAGGCGTTGCCCGTGGTGGACAACGCCTCGGTCATGGCCGCGACCGCCTGCGGGTGCATGGGGGTCGTGGCCGCGTGGTCGAGATAAGCCATCAGGGCTCAAGGGTAGCCCGCATGCGGGGCCCGGTCAGAATCGCTCCCACCACCGCCAACGCCGCCATCGACAGGTTGAGCGCCACCACGCCCCCGGTGGGCGCGGTCGCCACGACGAGCACGCCGCCGAGTCCGATCATGGTCGCGGAGAAGAGCATGTCCGAGATCTGCAGCGCGGCGGAGTTGAACCCCCGGTCGGCCTCGGGCGATGCGGCCATCATCAGCACGCCGACGCTGGACGTCGCGATGCCCATGCCCGCGCCCGCGACGGCCCAGAAGGCCAGCGTCAGGTACGCGGGCCCCCACGCGGGTGCGATGAGCGTCACGGCCGCGATACCCGTCGCGGAGAGCAGGAACCCGGAGCGGACGAGCGTGTGGCGCTCGATCTCGGGGTGGCGTGACGCCCACATGGACGCGCTCGCCCAGCCCAGCGCGCTCAGCGTGAGCGGGATGCCCGCCTCCAGGGGCGAGTAGCCGTGCACAACCGTCAGGGTCAGCGGGATGAAGCCCTCCACCGCGAAGAACGTGCCCGCGAGCAGGCCGCGCGCCAGGATCGTGACCGGGAGGCCGCGCCGGGCGAGGAGCGTGCCTTTGGGCAGCAGGATGCGCAGTGCGGGCGCGAGCAGCAGCAGCGCGGCCACCAGCATCCACCAGGTGCGGTGCTGCAGTGACCAGCTCAGGCCCGCCACTCCCAGACCGACCGCCACGGCCGCGATGGGCAGGTGCTTGCGCTGCGGGGGCGTCTCAGCGTGCGGTGGGAGCTTCTTGAGGACGGGGATGAGCAGCACGCTGCCGATGAGCACCAACGGGATGATGCCGACGAACACGAGCCGCCACGTGAGGTGCTCGGTCGCCCAGCCCGCCACCGCCGGCCCCACCATCGACGGCACCACCCAGGCCGCGGACAGCGCGCCGAACACGGCGGGCCGGTCGTCCTCGGGGTAGACCAGCGCGATCAGCACGTAGATCGCGACGATCAGGAAACCGACGCCGAAACCCTGCAGGACGCGGCCGGCGAGCAGCACCGCCATGTTCTCGGCGATGCCCGCGACCACGAGGCCGGCGAGGAACAGCACCACGCCGATCAGGATCGCGGGCTTGGGGCCCCTGCGGTCCGAGAGCCGCCCGGAGAAGACCGTGGCCATGACGCTCGCCGCGAGGTTCGCGAGGAACGGCCACGCGTACAGCGCCTCGCCCTTCAGTTCGCGGACCATGGTGGGCATCGCGGTGCCGACGCCCATCACCTCGAAGGCGACGAGCGTGACCAGCAGGAGGATCCCCGTCGTGGGCCAGCGGCGTTCAGGCGACCAGAGGCGTGATGGTGCGGGCTCGGTGAGTGTCACCTGTAGATGGTGCAATCTCCAGTTCGGTCGAGGTCAAGCGGTTTGATTGTTCTTCGGCAAGTTTCGCCAGTTCGCGCCTGGTCGCGGCGCGTCCGGGAGCGATCTCGTCCAGCACGTGGACCTCGACGACCAGATCGCGGACCTTGAGCACCCGGCGGATGGAGTCGACCAGGGTGTCGCTGCCGACGAACGCCGGCTGCGTGGTCAGGTGGCCGCCGATCCGGTAGCGCAGCACGATCGGCCGCACCGGCACCCCGGCGTCGAGCGCGGCCTGGAACAGCGCGGGCTTGTAGTGCCCGGACGCGAGGCCGCACCACGTGGTGCCCTCGGCGTGGATGCCGACCGCGCTCCCGCCCCGCAGCGTCGCGGCGAGCTCGTCGACGGTCCGCGGCAGCTCGCGCAGCTTCTCGCGGTCGAGGTAGACGGTGCCGGCGGCGGTGATGATCGGGCCGAGCACGGGCCAGCTCTTGATGTCCTTCTTGGCCACGATCTTGATGGGCTGCACGGAGTCGATGGCGAGCTCGTCGAGCCACGAGACGTGGTTGCTGGCGACGAGCACGCCGCGCTTCGGCACGGCCTGGAACTTCCGCGCCCCGTGGATCTCGAGCCGCACCCCGAACGCGCGCAGCACGGCGTGGAACCACAGGCGCACAACGCTTTCCCGCTGCTTGCCCGGGAGCAACAGCGCCAGCGCGATCCACGCGCCGCACAGGATCGCGGTGACCGCCGTGATCGCGCGCCAGGTCTGCCGGAGCCTGCCGACCTCGCCGGGCGTGCTGCCGACGCACCCGTCACCGCACGGCGACGTGGGCATCCAGGCGTGGCTCATGGTGTCTCCCCCAGGAAGAACTTGAGGTAGCGCTGGTCGATGTGGTCCATGCCGAGCAGAATGAAGAGGTCGGCGACGCCGAAGTCCGCGTCGAGCGCGGGCCGTCCGCAGATCTTGGCGCCGAGCCGCAGGTAGCCCTTGAGCAACGGCGGCAGCGCGGCCTTGGCGGGCCGTTTGATCGCGTCGACGTCCCACGGGTTGTGCGGCGTGACGCGGTACTCCTCGGGCGCGTAGTGCTTGGCGTGCACCGTGTCCCACACTCCGGCGGCGAAGCTGCCCCCGTCCTGCAACGGGATCGAGGCGCACCCGACGAGCCACTTGTGACCGCTCAGCAACATGTACCGCGCGATGCCCGCCCACACGAGGCTGACGACGGCGCCGTTGCGGTGGTCGGGGTGCACGCACGAGCGGCCGGTCTCGACCGTGCTCGACCGGATCACGTCGAGGCTGGAGAGGTCGAACTCGCCGTCGCTGTAGAGCCTTCCGGATTCCTTGGCGCGCTCCGGCGGCAGCATCCGGTAGCCGCCGACGATCTCGCCGGTGCGGTCGTCGCGGACCACGAGGTGGTCGCAGTGCGCGTCGAACTCGTCGACGTCGTGGCCGGGCACGCTGGTGTGCAGCGTCGCCCCCATCTCACCGGCGAACACCTCGTGGCGCAGTCTCTGCGCGGCGACGACCTCGTCGCTGTCCCGGGCGACGAGGAGGGAGTAGCGAGGTGCGTCCCCGTCCTGCTGGACGGGGGTGCTGACAAGCAGTTCCGGCTGCGTCATGCGAACCAGGGTGAAGCCGGGTTGGCGAATGACAGCAGGTCAGAACGATGACCGGTCAGTGGCAGTCGGGTTAACCCCGGGAGATGCCCGAACCCCCTCCCGCGGGAGGGGGCTGTCAGGCGTCGCGGGTCAGCACCACTTCGGCTTGTTGTACTCCGCGATCCCCTTGAGGCGGTTGTACTCGAAGGACCGCGTCTCCCCGAACGGGATGCTCTTGCAGTCCGGGTCGAAGCCGCGCGAGACGTCGATGCTCGCCTTGCGCTTCGTCGCGTGGCAGTTGAGCAGCGTGACGATGCCGCTGCCGCCGAAGTTCGCGTCCTTCTCGCCCATGAAGTAGAGCTTCTGCTGACGGCCGGTGCACGGCCGGTCGGCGCTCGCCGGCGCGGCGGCGAGCGTCATGAAGCCGGCGGCCATCGTCAACCCGAGCACGACGGACGCCAGGCGCTTGATCTGTCCCATGTGGACCCCTTCGATCGGTTCTAACGGGGACAGACTTCACCAATGCCCTGACAGATCACTGACGACGCTTAGCATCACGAAGCGGACAAACAAGACTCAGGCGAGATCGCCGCCGAGCACCGGCCGGAAGCTCTCCCGCCCGAACGTGAACACGCGCCGGTAGCCGTCCTTCAGCTCCGCAACGACGTCCGGGGCGAGGTCGAACTTCAGCGTGAGAACGGGGTCGGCCAGCTCGAGCTCGGCGACCGCCTTGTCGGTGAACTCCAGCACGAGCACGCCGTCGTCCAGCTCCGCCCGGCGCACACCTCCGTACGTGCAGCGGTGTTCGTCGTCGACGACGCAGTACGTGTCCATGTCGTGGTCGGCGTCCTCGAGGTCGTCCTCGCTCGCGGTGACCATCAGCTGCCGGCCACCGCCGTCGGGCTGCTCGGCGACGCCGACCGTGAACATGGTCTGCTCCTCGTCCTCGAAGCCCATGCCGTGGCCACGAACGACGAAGCTGGTCTCGGTCAACGCTTTCTCCCCTTCGGTCACCACATCCCGCACCGTTCCCGGACGGGAGTCCGGTGCACCCTAACGGCGCCTCCACGCAGAACGGCCGCCCCACCGAGGTGGGACGGCCGTTCGTGAGCGGGAGTGCTCAGCCCTTGCGCTTCTTGACCTCTTCGGTCAGCTGCGGCGCGACGTTGAACAGGTCGCCCACGACACCGAAGTCGGCGATCTCGAAGATCGGGGCCTCAGGGTCCTTGTTGACCGCGACGATCGTCTTCGAGGTCTGCATGCCCGCGCGGTGCTGGATGGCACCGGAGATGCCCAGCGCCACGTACAGCTGCGGCGAGACCGTCTTGCCGGTCTGACCCACCTGGAACTGGTGCGGGTAGTAGCCCGAGTCGACGGCGGCGCGCGAGGCACCGACGGCGGCACCGAGCGAGTCGGCCAGCTCCTCGACGGTCGAGAACTTGTCGGCCGAGCCGACACCGCGGCCACCGGAGACGACGACCGAGGCCTCGGTCAGCTCCGGACGGTCGCCGCCGACGACGGCTTCGCGCGAGGTGACCTTCGCGGACTTGGCGGCGTCCACGGAGACGGTGACCGACTCGTCCAGCACGGCGTCCGCGGCGGACTCGACGGCCTCGACGCCGCCGGGGCGGACGGTGATGACCGGGGTGCCCTTGCTGACCTTCGCCTTGACGACGAACGCGCCACCGAAGATGGACTGCACGCCGGTGCCGTCGGCCTCGACGTCCACGACGTCGACCAGCCAGCCGGAGTCGATGCGCACGGCGAGCCGGCCCGCGACCTCCTTGCCCTCGATCGTCGCGGAGACGAGCACCGCGGACGCGTTCGGGACGAGAGCGGCCAGCGCGTCGACCTTCGGGGTGACGAGGAAGCCGGCGGCGTCGTCGGACTCGACGGCGTAGACCTTCGCGGCGCCGTACTTGCCGAGCGACTCGCGGATCTTCGCCGCGGTGCCGGGCGCGCCCACGACCACCGCGGACGGCGTGCCGAGGCGGCCGGCGGCCGTCAGCAGCTCGTAGGTGACCTTCTTGACGTCGCCGTCGACGTGGTCGACGAGGACAAGGACTTCAGACATGTCTTCCCCTCCCTCAGATGAGCTTCTGGCCGACGAGGAACTCGGCGATCTTCGCACCGCCGTCGCCACCGTCCTCGACGCGCTGACCCGCGCTGCGCGGCGGCTTCGGGGAAGCCTCCTGCACCTGGGTGTACGCGCCGGACAGGCCGACCTCGGAGGCGTCGATGCCCAGGTCCGCCACGGTGAGCGTGGAGACGGGCTTCTTCTTCGCGGCCATGATGCCCTTGAAGGACGGGTACCGCGGCTCGTTGATCTTCTCGGTCACGGAGACCACGGCCGGGAGCGACGCCTCGAGGAACGCGACGCCCTCGTCGGTCTCGCGCTCGCCCTTGATCGTCGTGCCCTCGACGGTGACCTTGCGCAGCTGGGTGACCTGCGGCAGGCCGAGCAGCTCGGCGAGGATGGCCGGGACAGCGCCCGCGCGGCCGTCGGTCGCCTCGTTGCCCGCGATGACCAGGTCGACGTTCTCGACCGTGCCGATCGCCTTCGCGAGGACCTTCGCCGTCGCCAGCACGTCCGAACCGTGCAACGCCTCGTCGCTGACGTGGATCGCCTTGTCCGCACCCATCGACAGCGCCTTGCGAATGGCGTCGGTGGCGCGGTCGGGACCCATCGCGATCACGGTGACCTCACCGCCGTGGGCTTCCTGCAGCTGCAGGGCCTCTTCGACGGCGCGCTCGTTGATCTCGTCGAGCACGGCATCCGCGGACTCGCGGTCAAGGGTGTGGTCGGCGTCGGTGAGCTTGCGCTCGGACCAGGTGTCAGGCACCTGCTTGACCAGGACAACAATGTTCATAGGTCCTCTTCGACCTCCTGCGGACGGGCGGCGACGCTTACGCAGAGGACTGTAGGACTGCGCCGCCGGGTGTTCACGACCCTGCCATCACCCGGATGTTACCCGCCAGTAGCAGCGGTGCAAACAGGAGCAAGCACCACGCTAGCGTGACAGTTATCACCGGTTAACTCCACCAACTGAGACCTACCCCATTCGAGGGACTAGGCTCCGCTGACATGTACCGGCGAGTAGCGATCGTGACAGACTCCACCGCTTGTCTCCCGGCGCAGCTGACTGATCAACTCGGCATCGAAGTGGTGCAGATCCAGGTGCGGATCGGCGACCACACCGACGACGAGTCCCGCATCCCGGTCCCCGACCTGGTCTCGGCCATGCGCTCCAACGTCCCCGTCGCGACGATCCCCCCGGATCCGAACGCGTTCTTCTGGACGTACAACGAGCTGGCCGCGCAGGGAGTTCGCTCGATCGTGTCGGTGCACGTGTCGAGCCGCCAGTCGGCGACGGTGGAGGCGGCGCGCGAGGCGGCCGCGAAGGTCCGCGTGCCCGTGCACGTCGTCGACACGCACACCTGCGGGATGAGCATCGGCTACGCCGTCCAGGCCGCCGGCAAGGTGGCCGAGGCGGGCGGGAGCGTGGAGAAGGTGCTCGCGACCGCGCAGCGCCGCTTCGACAGGTCCACCGAGCTGATCTACGTCGACACCCTCGAGTACCTGCGCCGCGGTGGCCGCATCGGCGCCGCCGCCGCGATGGTCGGCGGCATGCTGTCGATGAAGCCGCTGCTGACCATGGCGGACGGCCAGATCACCCCGCTGGACAAGGTGATCGGCGCCGACCGCGCGCTCAACCGGATGATCGACATCGCGATCAAGCGCGCGGGCACCGACACCGTGGACGTCGCCGTGGAGCACTTCGATGCCGAGGAGAAGGCGTCGCGGCTGCTGCGCACGTTGCGGCGCAAGGTGCCCAACGTCCGCCAGTTCATGTTGACGCAGGTCAGCTCGGCCATCGGTGCCCACGTCGGCCCCGGTGCGCTGGGCATCACCGTTTCGCCGGTCTGATCGTCGGGAACTCCGGGTGCGGTTTCGTCCGTTGAAATGGACGTAACGGACACCTGGAGGACCGATGGCCGGCTTCATGGACAAGATCACCAGGTTCCTGCGCAGCCCGCAGGGCCACAAGCTGCAGATGAAGGCAAGGCAGATGGCACAGGACCCGCGCAAGCGCGCCCAGGCCGAACAGCTGCTGCGCAAGCTTCGGGGCAGGAAGCACTAGTGCTGTAGGAAAAGCGCGTTGAGGTCGCCGTACGCGATGCCACCCTCGACGCTGTCGTATGTGCCCTTGGTCAGCATCTCCTCCGCTGCCCGCCTGGCAACGGCGTAGGCGGCCTCGGCGACCGCAGAGCCGAGGCTGACCCGCGCCACGCCCGCCTTCGCGAACTCGGCGACGGCGGGCGCGCCGGGCCCCACCAGGACGTTGAGCGGCGCGTCGATCCCCTTCGCCAGCGCCGCCGCGGTCTCCAGGTCGGTCACGCCCGGCACGAAGATGCCGCTGGCACCGGCCTCGAGGAACCTCGCCGCGCGCTCCAGCGTGCGGTCGAGCCGGGTCTCCGGCTCCCCCACCCCGCGCAGGAACGTGTCGACGCGCGCGTTGATGTAGATCTCCGGCGCGGCCGCACGCGCCGCCGCGTACCGCTCGGCCTGCTCCGCGACGTCGCGCTGCCCGGCGCCGAGCCCGTCCTCGATGTTGACGCCGGACGCCCCGGCCTCGCTGACCGCGCGCACGGTCTCGCCGACCTCTTCCGCGTCGCTGCCGAACCCCGTCTCGATGTCCGCGCTCACCGGAATCCTCACGGCGGCAACGATCCTGGCGACGAGGTCGACCGCCCGGTCGCGGGCGATGTGGTCGCCGTCGGCGGCGCCGAGACTCCACGCCACCCCGGCGCTCGTGGTGGCGACGGCCTTCGCGCCGGCGGCCTCGACGACGAGGGCGGACGCGACGTCCCAGGCGTTGGGGAGGGCGAGCGGGCCCGGCCGGTGCAGCGCGTGGAAGAGCTTCGTTCGATCAGTGGCGGAGGTCATGATCGATTGATATCAGCGGGCAGGGGCGGAAGTCCGGCGATATTCGGACAGGAACCGACGACTTTCCGACACGCGTCAGTTGCTGCCGGCCTTGCGGCGGACCTCTTCGAAGGTGCGGAGGTAGCGCTGGCGGAAGTCCTCGCGCTCGACCCACGTCGTGTGCTCGGCCGGTTGCGGGGCGGCGGGTGGGGGCAGCTCGGTGCGCACGACGGGCGGCGGGGTGGGTTCGGGTTCGGGCTCCGGTTCCGGTTCCGGTTCCGGCTCGGCGACCGGCTCCGCCTCCTCGACGGGATCCGGCTCGACCTCGGGCTCTGCTTCCACGACCGGTTCTGCCTCGACCACCGGCTCGGCCAGCGCTGCCAGCGCCGGTTCCATCTGCCGCAGCCCCATCACCGGGGCGCGGTGGATCGGCCGCGAGTCGTACTCGGCGTCCACCGGCTCCACCACCACGGGCTTCGCCACCCACGTCGGGTCGGCCGGCGCCGCCGCCTCGGGTGCGACAGCGGTGTCGGCGTCCTCGCGGCGCCGCACCAGCACGTACATCAGGGCCGCCCCCAACGTGAAGGACAGCACGCACAGTCCGAAGACGATCCCGACTGCCCCTGCCATTGCGAAGGCTCCTAGCTGACGAGGACGTCGATCTGAGGTCCGAAGTCCGAGGGCGGGCCCCACACGGGGTCCACGATCACGCGCGTGGCGACGACCCTGTCCACGCCCTGCTCGGCCAGGTACTGCCGCAGCAGGCCCGCCCGTTCCATCGCGAGGACGTCGCAGCGGTGCGACGCCGTCTCGCCGTTCCACGCGTGCGCCACCAGCGTCACCGAGCCCGTGGCGTTGCGCAGCACGCTCGCCAGCGACCGCCGCACGTCCTCGCCGCGCCCCACGAGGGACGCGGTGCCGGGTGCGAAGGTGACGCCCTTGACCGAGTGCGCGGTGAACAGTTCCCGGACGGCCTGCTGGGCGACGTCCGCGGTCAGCACGACCGGTGCGGCCGGTTCCATCCGCAGCGGCACCGCGAAGTCGGACACCGGAATCGGACCCGCGATGACCTCCGGCACGGCGGGCGACGACGACAGCGCCGTCTCCAGTTCCTCGCCGTAGACGGAGAAGCCGAACGCCGTCACGGACGCCGGCACCATCAGCGCGCCGACGAGGAGCGGGACCCAGCGCTTCACGAGGCGGCCACCTGTTCCGGGATGTGCAGCGGCGCGACGCGGTCGGCGGCCACGGCGAGGGCCGCGCGGGCGGCGGACAGCTGCGCGTGGACGGCGCGCTTGAGCTCGTGCAGCTCGTCGGTGCGGTCGGCGACCTCGGCGAGGCGGCGCTGCGCCTCGCGGGACGCCATCTTGACCACGAACTCCGAGCGCGCCCTTGCGAGCGCCTCCTGCTCCTGCAGGTGTTGCGCGGCCTCGTTGCGGCGCCGGGTCATCGTGAGCTCGAAGAAGTTCTGGGCCTTCTCGCGCTTGCGTTCGGAGTCGGCCTCCAGCGCGTTGCACTGCAGGGCGGTCTCCCGCAGCAGCATGTCCGCGTCGGCCTGCGCCTGGGCGACGGCCTCGGCGCACTCGCGCTCGACCTCGTCGGCGCGCTGGCGGTGCTGGGCCTCGAGATCGGCGCTGCGGCGCTCCATCTCGAGCTCGCGCCGTTCCATCGCGGCGGCACGGGTGGCGCAGTCCTGGCGGCTCGCGTAGAGCTCGGACTCGGCCTCCGCGCGCATCGCCGCGGACTCGCGCTGCGCCTCGGCGCGCAGCGCGGCGACCTCGATGTCGGTGCGCGTGCGGAGGTCGGCGCACTCGCGTTCGGCCTGCAGGTGCATCTCCGCGGTCTCGTCCTCGGCGAGGCGGAGCATGCGGTGCATCCGTTCGGTGGCGCTCGCGTGCGTGCCCGAGGTGGACTCGAGGCGTTCGATCCTGGCGCGCGCCTCCTCGAGGTCCTGACGCGTCATCTCCAGGAGCTTGCGCAGATCGGCGGCCTGCGCCAGCGCCTCGGCCCGGTCGAGACTCGTGAAGCGGAGCTGCTCCTCGAGATTCTCGATGTGCTCGATGACCTGACGTCGATGAAAACCTCGGTAGACAACGTCAAAACCGGCGTGCAGCGGAACTAGTTCCTGCTCTTTTGCACCCATGGTCACCTACTCACTCAACCGGGCTGAAGATTGTGCGAGCTTACCCACGGCCGCAGGGCCCAACCAGCGTCGAAAGTGGACGGACGCGCTTGCTGTAACACGTGGAATAACGCTTGTTTCCAGCGCAAATGGGGCGTCCCTAGATCAACACCGAACAACGTTCAGTCACCCGATTGTGTCAACTCGGGCGCCATTCCAGGGTGTTCACTCCGTGCGTTCGGCGAGCACGGAAAGCAACCATCCAGAGCTAGATCACACGAATTGCCTTCCATCGGTCGTGGCTACTTCGATCACGCTTAGCTAACCTTCTCGTTCGTGTCCTCACGAGTAGCCGTCGTCACCGACTCGACCGCGTCGCTCCCCGCCCGTCTGGCGGACCGGTTCAACATCATCACGGTCCCCATGCAGCTCAAGATCGGGTCGGAGTTGATCGACGAGGCGTACGTGCCGACCGACCGGCTGCTGCAGGCGATGGAGGCGCAGATCCCGATCACGACGCAGCCGCCCGCGCCGGACGCGTTCTTCTGGGCCTACCAGGACGCGTGGGCCAAGGGCGCGGAGACGATCGTCTCGGTGCACGTGACGCCGAAGCTCTCCCCCGCGACGGACGCGGCGAAGGCGGCCGCGGCCAAGTCGCGCGTGCCGGTGTTCATCGTGGACTCGCACTCGTCGGGCATGACGCTCGGCTTCGCGGCGCTCGCGGCGGCGCGGATCGTGCAGAGCGGCGGCAACGTCCAGAACGCCCGCAGCGTCGCCGAGCAGCGCGGCCGGGACGCCCAGGTGCTCATCTACGTGGACACGCTGCACTACCTGCGCCAGGCGGGCCGGGTCAGCGCGGCGGCGAAGCTGTTCGGCGACGCGCTCTCGGTCAAGCCGCTGCTCACGGTCGTGAACGGCGAGGTGGAGCCGTTCGACAAGGTCGTCGGCCGCGACCGGGCGCTCGCGAAGCTCGCGGACAAGGCGGTGGCCCTCGCCTACGGCCGCAACGTCGACCTCGCGGTCGAGCACTTCGCGGCCGAGAAGGAGGGCCACGAGCTGCTGCAGATGCTGCAGAAGCGGATCCCGCACGCCCGCGACGTCGTGCTGACCCAGGTGAGCGCGGCGATCGGCGCCAACGTGGGACCGGGCGCGCTGGCCGTCACGGTCTCGCCGTTCTGATCAGAGGTCGGCGACCTCCTCCGCGAGGAGCAGGCCCGGGTCGAACCCCATGGGCGTGAAGTGCCCGGCGAGCTCGAGCGAGAGCACGCCCTGCACGCGCGTCCAGAACGACAGCGCGCGGTGCACCGTCGGCGACGGCGCCGCGACCGTGCTCGCCCACCCGCGGTCCATGCCCAGGAAGACGTCGAACGGGCTCTGCGGCGCGTCGTGCGGCGAGCGGCAGACCTCCAGCAGCACCGCGAGGATCTCGTCGGAGATCGCGGTGATGTCGTCGGGCGCGTGGTAGCCGGGCACGGGCGTGCCGTAGATGAGCAGGTACCGCTGCGGGTCGCTCAGCGCCCACTCCCGGATGACCGCCGCGAGCGCCACGACCGTGGTGCCGGCCTCGTGCGCCGCGCGGACGGTGTCGGCGAGGCTGCGGTAGGCGTCCCGGATGAGCGCGGTGATCAGCTCGTCGCGACCGGCGAAGTACCGGTACAGCGCCGGCCCGGTCATCCCCATCTCCTTGGCGATGGCGTTGAGTGACAACGCTGTCACGCCGTTGGCCGCGATCTGCTCCCATGCGCGCTGTTTGACCTCGTCACGCACCTGGGCGCGGTAGCGCTCGCGGGGCTTCCGCGTCGACTCTGTCGTCATAGTTAGACCCTCTCACACTTGTTATTGACACTCACGCTGCCTTCACGTTAGCTTCTGCATGTCACAACAGTTAGAAGTTATAACCAACGCAAGCACCACTAACGAACGAAGGAGCCCGTCATGACCGCTCGTACCGCCACCGCCGTCCACCCCTCGAAGTCCGTCCTGGTCGCGGCCTGGGCCGCGCCGGTCATGGTGATCGGCAAGTTCGGCCTCCTGTCCGGCATCCCGATCGCCGTCGTGCTCGTCGCGAGCCTGCGCAAGGGGCGCTCGAAGGCCCTGCGCTGGTGGTCGGGCGCGCTGACGGTGGCCTACGCGACGCCGTTGACGATGTGGCTGACCGGACCGAGCGAGGCGCCGAGCCTGTCGAAGTACATGGACACGCCGACGACCGCGGTCCTCGCCGCGACGGGGGTCGCGACCGCCATCGCGCACCAGGTAGTTCGCAGGAGGACTACTGACAAGTAACCTGGCGGGCGTGACCCTCCCCCTGACCGGCGAACGCACGGTGCCCGGTATCGCCGAGGAGAATTACTGGTTCCGCCGACACGAGGCGGCCTATCTACACCTCATCGGCCACTGCGCGGACGCCGTCGTGCTGGAGGCCGGCTGCGGCGAGGGCTACGGCGCGCAGCTGATCCGCACGGTCGCGCGCCGGGTGGTCGCGCTCGACTACGACGAGCTGACGTCGCAGCACGTGGCGCGCGCGTACCCCCAGCTCGACGTGCTGCGCGGGAACCTCGCGACCCTGCCGCTGCGCGACGGCGCCGTCGACGTCGTGGCGAACCTGCAGGTCATCGAGCACCTGTGGGACCAGGAGCAGTTCCTCGCGGAGTGCCGGCGGGTGCTGCGGCCCGGCGGCAAGCTGATCGTGACGACGCCGAACAGGCTGACGTTCTCGCCCGGCCAGGACACGCCGCTGAACCCGTTCCACACCAGGGAACTCGCACCGTCCGAACTGGACGAGATGCTGCGCGACGCAGGTTTCCGCGTTGACGAACTGACGGGGCTGCGTCACGGACGCAGGCTTGACACGCTCCTGAACGGACAGATCATCGACGCACAGGTCGAAGTCGCCCTGTCCGGCGCGCCGTGGCCGGCCGAGCTCAAGGAGGCAGTGGAGTCGGTGACGGTGGAGGACTTCGACATCACCCCTGACGACATGGACGCCTGCCTCGACCTCGTGGCCGTGGCGGTGCGCGCGTGACGGGGAGCACCAGGTCCGAGGGGACGTTCTGCCTGGTCCTGCACAGCCACCTGCCCTGGCTCGCGCACCACGGCGCGTGGCCGGTCGGCGAGGAGTGGCTCTACCAGGCGTGGGCGCACTCGTACCTGCCCGTCGTGGACATGCTGCGGCGGTTCGCCGACGAGGGCCGCGAGGACGTGCTCACGCTCGGCGTCACGCCGGTCCTCGCCGCGCAGCTCGACGACCCGTACTGCCTGCGTGGCATGCACGACTGGCTCGGCAACTGGCACCTGCGCTCGCACTTCGCGGGCGAGCGGCTGCGCGACCTGTCCGCGTACGAGCACCGCGCGTCCTCGTGGGCGTTGGACAGGTTCGAAAGCCAGTGGCGGCACGGGTTCTCGCCCGTCCTGAGGTCCCTTGTGGACTCCTCGACGATCGAGCTGCTCGGCGGACCGGCGACGCACCCGTTCCAGCCGTTGCTGGACCCGCGGGTCCGGGCGTTCGCGCTGCGGACCGGCCTGGACGACACCGCGCTGCGCCTCGGCCGTGCACCGGAGGGCATCTGGGCGCCGGAGTGCGGCTACTCACCCGGCATGGAGGCCGGGTACGCGGCGGCGGGCGTGCGGCGGTTCATGGTGGACGGGCCCGCGCTGCACGGCGACACCTCGGCGGCGCACCCCGTCGGCTCGTCGGACGTGCTGGCGTTCGGGCGCGACCTCGAGGTCTCGTACCGCGTGTGGTCGCCGAAGGTCGGCTATCCGGGTGATGCGGCCTACCGGGATTTTCACACTTACGATCACCCGACGGGCCTCAAGCCGTCGCGCGTGACGGGCAAGAACGTGGCGCCCGAGGACAAACGGCCTTACGACCCGTTGTTGGCGCGTGAGGCGCTCGACCGGCACGTGGCCGATTTCGTGGACACGGTCGTGCGGCGGCTACGGGCGATCGACGGCGGACTCGTCGTGGCCGCCTACGACACCGAGCTGTACGGGCACTGGTGGCACGAGGGTCCGTTGTGGCTGGAGGCCGTGCTGCGCGCGTTGCCGGAGGCCGGGGTTCGCGTCACGACGTTGCGCGGCGCGGTCGAGGCCGGGCACGTGGGCGCGCCGGTCGAGCTGCCGGCGTCGTCGTGGGGCAGCGGCAAGGACTGGCGCGTGTGGGACGGCGCGCAGGTCGCGGACATCGTGTCGCTGAACGAGTCGGTGCAGAAAGAGCTGCTGGGACTGGACTTCTCCGCCGTGGCGCGGAATCCGGTGCTGGACCAGGCGGTGCGCGAGGCGCTGCTGGCGTTGTCGAGCGACTGGGCCTTCATGGTCACCAAGGACTCGGCCGCCGACTACGCCCGCTACCGCGCGAAGATTCACAGCGACCGCTTCAGCGAGCTCGCGGCGCTGGCGCGCGGCGGTCGTGGTCAGGCGAGGGCGGCGGAGCTCCGCGCGGCGGACGGCCCGTTCGGGCACCTGGACGCGCGAGGAATGGGGTAACGGGATGCGCGTGCTGATGTTGTCGTGGGAGTACCCGCCGGTGGTCGTCGGCGGGCTGGGCAGGCACGTCCACGCGCTCGCGACACAGCTGGCCGCGCAGGGGCACGACGTCGTCGTGCTGTGCCGGCAGCCCTCCGGCACCGACGCGATCACGCACCCGACCACCGACGTGGTGAGCGAGGGCGTGCGGCTGGTCCGCGTCGCCGAGGACCCCGCGCACTTCGTGTTCGAGAAGGACCTGCTGGCCTGGACTCTCGCCATGGGCCACGCGATGACGCGCGCCGGGCTGGCGCTCGAGTCGTGGCGCCCGGACGTCATCCACGCGCACGACTGGCTCGTCGCGCACCCGGCCGTGGCGCTCGCGGAGGCGTTCGGCGTGCCGCTGGTCGCGACGGTCCACGCGACCGAGGCGGGCCGGCACTCGGGCTGGCTGTCGCACCCGCTGAACCAGCAGGTGCACTCGGTGGAGTGGTGGCTCGCGAACCGCGCCGACGCGCTGATCACGTGCTCGTCGGCGATGCGCGGCGAGGTCGGGCACCTGTTCGAAGTGGACACCGCCGACGTCTCCGTGCTGCACAACGGCATCGAACCGGGTGGCTGGAAGGTGCGGGCGAAGGACGTCGGCGCGGCCCGGCGCACGTACTCGCCGCACGGTGACCCGCTGCTGCTGTTCTTCGGCCGCATCGAGTGGGAGAAGGGCATCCAGGACCTGATCGCCGCGCTCCCCCGGATCCGCCGGCACCACCGCGGCACGCGCGTCGTCGTCGCCGGCGGCGGTTCGCAGACCGAGTGGCTGCAGGAGCAGGCGCGCAAGCACCGCGTGCTGCGGGCCGTGGAGTTCGTCGGCCACCTGTCCGACCGCTCCCTCGCCGCGTTGCTGACCGCGGCCGACGCCGTCGTGCTCCCCTCCCGCTACGAGCCGTTCGGCATCGTGGCCCTGGAGGCCGCCGCCGCCGGCACTCCCCTGGTCGCGTCGACCGCCGGCGGACTCGGCGAGGTCGTGCTGGACGGCGTCACCGGACTTTCGTTCGCACCTGGTGACGTCGATGGACTCTCTCGCGCCGTGCGTGACGTGCTGTCCGATCCGACGTCCGCGGCGGCTCGTGCGCGCGCTGCGAAGGCACGGCTCGTGACGGACTTCAACTGGGCCACGATCGCCACGGACACCGCGTCCGTGTACGCGAGTGCTGCCGTGCGCGAACCACGGGTCCTAGGGCGCCCCAAAATCGCGACGGGAAATCTGTTCACCTAGGTCCGCTACAGTCGCCGGTCCCGTTAACAAGAGGTGACCGAGGACTGAATGACATACCAACGCTTCGTGGCGCTCGGGGACAGCTGCACCGAGGGCCTGGACGACCTGCTGCCCGACGGCCGGTACCGGGGCTGGGCGGACCGCGTCGCGTCGGCCCTGGACGCGCCGGGCTTCCGCTACGCCAACCTCGGTGTGCGCGGCCGCCGTCTCGACCAGATGCTGGTGGAGCAGGTCCCGTCCGCACGAGCGCTGGAGCCGGACCTGGTGGTGCTCTTCGGCGGCGGCAACGACGTGATGTCAGGCGCTTCGGCCGCGCAGTTGGCTGAACGAGTCGATGCCGTCGTACGCGCCGTGACTTCGTTCGCGCCGACCGTCGCCGTCTTCACGTTGAGCGACATCTCGCACCGCATGCCGTTCGGCTGGCGCATGCGCCCACGCATCGAGGCCCTGAACACGGCCGTGCGCGTGGCCTCGGAGCGTTATGGCGCGGTGTTGGTCGACGTCGAAGCCGACGAGTGCGTGCACGACTCGCGGTACTTCGGGCCGGACCGCCTGCACCTGTCCTCGTTGGGGCACAGGCGGTTGGCGGGACACCTGCTGTCGGCGCTCGACATCCCGTCCGACCCGGCGTGGCTGACGCCGCTCGACGGGGTGGCGGCGCGGGCGTCGATGTTGGAGCACTGGCGGTGGCTGCGCGACCAGGTGCTGCCGGTGGCGTACACGCGGACGCGCAACAAGCTCATCGGCCGACAGCCGGGTGACGGGTTCGTGCCGAAGCGCCCGCAGCTCGCACCGCTGACCTGGCAGCAGCACGCAACGCGTTAGGCCGGCGCGTCCTCCGCCCGCTGGGCCAGGGCCTCCTTGGCCTTGCGGGCCATGTCGGCGATGTCCGCCCGCCGCTGCGCGTCCGCCTCGTAGTCGGCCCGCCGGTCCCGCACCACCCGCGCCGGCATCCCGACCGCGATCTTGAAGTCCGGGATGTCCCCGCGCACGATCGCGTGCGCCCCGAGCACGCACCCGCGCCCCACCCGAGTCCCGCGCAGCACCGTCACCTTCGCGCCGAGCCAGCAGTCCGGCCCGATCCGCACCGGGGACTTCACGATGCCCTGGTCCTTGATGGGCAGCGTGATGTCCTCGACCTTGTGGTCGAAGTCGCAGATGTAGACCCAGTCCGCGACCAGCGACGACGCGCCGATCTCGATGTCGAGGTAGCAGTTGACCGTGTTGTCCTTGCCGAACACGACCTTGTCGCCGATGCGCAGCGACCCCTCGTGGCACCGGATGGCGTTGCCGTCGCCGATGTGCACCCAGCGGCCGATCTCGAGGCGGCCGAAGCCGGGGCGGGCCATCACCTCGACGCGCTTGCCGAAGAAGACCATGCCGCGCAGCACGACGTGCGGGTTGAGCAGGCGGAACTTGAGCAGCCGCCAGTACCGCACGAGGTACCACGGGGTGTAGGCGCGGTGGCGGAGCACCCAGCGCAGCGACGCCATCGTGAGGAACCGCGCCTGCATCGGGTCACGGCGCGACCTGCGCCAGCGGGTCCAGACCGGTGCGCCCCACATGCTCGTCATGGACGAAGACTCTAACTTCGCCCGGCGAGGGCTCCGGATGTGGTTGTGGCGTGGTCCCCGCGGAGGTGAGAGGCGCGGCACCCCGGCCTTGAGGCAGGCTGACGGCATGGCCACTCCTCTCATCATCGACACCGACCCCGGGGTCGACGACGCGTTCGCGATCGCGCTCGCGGCCCGCAGCCCCGAGGTCGAGTTCAAAGCGCTGACCACGGTCTTCGGCAACGTCGGGCTGGACCTCACGACCGCCAACGCGCTGCGGCTGCTCGCGCACCTCGGGCGCACCGACGTGCCGGTGATCAGGGGTTCGGAGGGGCCCGGTGGCGCGGCGGACGTGCACGGTGCGGACGGGCTCGGCGGGCAGGCGCTCACGTTGCCGGAGCACCCGCAGGGGATCAGCGGCGACGACGTCGTGCAGTTCTTCGCGGACACCATCACGCCGGACACCGTCGTCGCGGCGATCGGGCCGCTCACCAACATCGCCAACGCCCTCGACGCCGGCGTCGAGTTCCCGCGGCTCGTCGTCATGGGCGGCGGTCTCGGCATCGGCAACATGACGTTGCGCGCCGAGTTCAACTTCTGGGCGGACGCGAAGGCCGCGCGGACCGTCATCCGCAAGGGCAACCCGATCGTCGTGCCGCTCAACCTCACGCAGCGGTGCATCGCGGACACCGAGTTCCTCGCGAACGTCGACCCCGTGCTCAGCAACCTCACCGGCACCTACCGCGCGTACCTCGCGGCGCACAAGGACCAGAACCACTCCGACCGCGAGGAGGGCATCCTGATCCACGACGCCGTCGCGGTGGCCGAGGCGATCGTGCCGGGCAGCCTGGAGCTGCGGACGCACGGGCTCGACATCGACGACGAGGGTGCGCTCGTCGAGGGAAAGCACCAGGTAGAGGTCGCGGAGGACTGCGATTGGCCCGCGCTGCGGGCCTTCATGGAGCAGCGCTTGTCCGTTTGACGACAGGTTCGCGTCGCTCTCTGGGGTTGCGCGGGCACGGTAAGTAGGGTCCGCGACCATGCAGCGAAGAGTCCTCACGACAGCTGCGGTAGTGGCGGCCATGACGTTCGGAGTGGTCCCTGCCTCCGCTCAGCCCCAGATCCAGGTGGTGCCGGACCCGGCAGCACACGTGAACCCGTTCATCGGCACGACCAACCTCGGGAACACCTTCCCCGGCGCGGTCGTGCCGTTCGGCATGTTCTCCTTCAGCCCCGAGGCCAGCCGCGGCAACACCCTGCGCGCCGCGGCACCCGGCGGCTACCGGTACGACGCCACGAAGATCCGCGGCTTCAGCCTCACCCACATGTCGGGCACGGGCTGCGCGGGCGGCAGCGGTGACATCCCGATCTTCCCGCACGTCGGGACCGTCACGACCAGCCCGACGACCGACGCGACGGACGCGGTCTACGCGAGCGAGTTCGCGCACACCGACGAGGTGGCCAAGCCCGGCCGCTACGACGTGACGCTCAAGTCCGGTGCGAAGGCCGAGCTGTCCGCCACCGAACGCACCGGTGCCGCGCGGTTCAGCTTCCCCGCCGACAAGCCGGCGACGGTGCTGGTCAACACCTCCAAGTCGCAGGTCGGCTCGTCCGACGCGCAGACCGTGGTGGACAAGGACAAGCGGACCATCACCGGCTCGGTCACGTCCGGCAACTTCTGCGGCTACATCAACCAGGTCGGCCGCCGCAGCTACTACACGCTGCACTTCGTGGCGGAGTTCGACCAGGCGTTCACCGAGGTCGGCACGTACCAGGACAACGTTGTCACGCCCGGCAGCACGTCTTCCAAGGGCGGCACGACGTACGGCACGAACGGCTGGCCGGTGCTCGGCAAGGGGTCCGGCGCCTACCTCGGGTTCGCGCCCGGCTCGCAGGTCGGTGTGAAGGTCGGCATCTCCTACGTGAGCCTGGAGAACGCGCGGGAGAACCTGAAGGCCGAGAACAAGGGCCAGTCCATCGAGGACATGAGGGACAACGCGTACATCGCGTGGCAGAAGCAGCTCAAGCGCATCGAGGTCGGCGGCGGCTCCGATGACGAGCGGACCAAGTTCTACACCGCGCTGTACCACTCGCTGTTGCACCCCAACCTCTACAGCGACGTCAACGGCGAGTACGCCGGGTTCGACGGCAAGACGCACAAGATCGACAAGCGGCGGCAGAAGGCCCAGTACGGAACGTTCTCCGGCTGGGACATCTACCGCTCGCAGCTGCAGCTGCTCACCATGCTCGAACCGCAGATCGGCTCGGACATCGCGCAGTCGCTGCTCAACCAGGCCGAGCAGAACAACGGCGTCTGGGACCGCTGGACGCACAACGGCGGCGGCACGCACGTCATGAACGGCGACCCGGCGCCGATCGCGCTCGCCGCCATCTCGGCGTTCGGCGGCGACAAGTACGACCTAAAGTCGTCACTGCGGAGTCTGGTCAAGGCCGCGACCGTGCCGACGGCGCTGGACCTGAGCAAGGACGGCTGGGCGGTCATGTCGGTCGGGCAGCGGCCGTCGCTCGACAAGTACCTGAAGCACCAGTACATGCCGGCCGTGTCGAACGCCTGGGGTGGCGCGGCGGAGACCCTGGAGATCTCCGCGGCGGACTTCGCGATCAGCCAGCTGGCCGAGCGCGCGGGCGAGAAGAAGACCGCGAAGACGTTCGCCGAGCGCGCGCAGTGGTGGCAGAACAACTTCGACCCGGTCGCGGACTCGACCGGCGGGTACATCCGCAACCGCAACGCCGACGGCACGTGGGTCAAGGACTTCACGCCGGACACCGGCAACGGGTTCGTCGAGGGCAGCAGCGCCCAGTACACGTGGATGGTCACGCACAACGTGGCCGGACTCGTCGAGTCGCTGGGCGGCCGTGAGCGCGCCAACAAGCGGCTGGACGACTTCTTCCACAACGCCGACGGCAGCTGGGCGTTGACGGGTCGCGGCGGCGCCAAGTCCGAACTGGACAACGAGCCGTCGGTGAACGTGCCGTGGCTCTACAACTACACGGGCGCGCCCGCCAAGGCGCAGGAGACGTTGCGCGAGACCATCAACACCCTGTGGAAGAACGCCCCCGGCGGCATTCCCGGCAACGACGACCTCGGCGCCATGTCCTCGTGGTTCGTGTTCACCGCGATGGGCATCTACCCGCAGGTACCGTCGCGCGCCGAGCTGGTTCTGAGCGCGCCGCTGTTCACCTCGGTGAAGATCAACCGCGGTGGCGGCAAGGACATCACCATCACCGCCCCTCAGGCGAACACCGCCACGAAGTACGTGCAGTCGCTGAAGGTCAACGGTCGCGCGTCGACCAAGACCTGGCTGCCCGAGTCGTTCGTCGAACGCGGCGGCAAGCTGGACTTCGTGCTCGGCAAGACCGCGTCGAACTGGGGCACCGGGGCTTCCGACGCGCCGCCGTCGTTCCGCGACGGGGAGAAGCCGATCGAGCACGACCAGCCGTACTTCCTCACGGTCGAGCCGCGCCAGCTCGTGGTGGAGCCCGGCAAGTCGGTCCCGGCGAAGGTCAACTCGGTCAAGCTCTACGACGGCGACCCGAAGGCGGCCTACACGATCACCGGTCCCGCCGGGCTGACGTTCACACCGGCGACCGGCACCGTGCCCGCGGAGTTCACGGTCGCGGCCGATCCCGCCACCGCCCAGGGGTTCTACGACATCACAGTGACGGTGACCGTCGAGGGCGCGGCGAAACCGGTGGTGCTGCCGCAGATCGTGAAGGTCGCGCCGGCGGGAAGCATGCTCGCCGCCGTGAACAACGTCGGTGCCTCGGCGGACGCCGACGGTGAGGGCGACTTCGACGGCGGCGGCTACAGCTACTCGCGCGAGGCGCTGGCCGCGGCCGGTCTCCAGCCGGGTGGCACGGGCACCGTCGACGGGCTCACGTTCACGTGGCCGTCGTCGCCTCCCGGCCGTCCCGACAACGCGACGGCGGCGAAGCAAACGCTTGCCCTGTCCGGGACCAGGCTCGCGTTCCTCGGCTCCGCGGCGAACGGGGCGCGGACGAAGCCCGCCACGGTGACGTTCACGGACGGCACCACGGCGTCGGTCGACATCGGCTTCAGCGACTGGACGCTGGGCGGCGGCGGGGCGGCACCGAGCTTCGGCAACGTGGTCGTCGCGAACACGCCGTACCGCAACCAGTCCGGTGGCGGCAACGAGAAGGTCGCCACGCACATCTTCGCGACGAAGACGTACGTGGCACCGGAGGGCAAGACGCTCGCCAGTGTGGTGCTGCCGGAAGACGGCAACATGCACATCTTCGCCGTGGCACTGGGTTAGGCCATCCCGGTGGGGCGGTCCGGTTCGCTGACCGGGCCGCCCCCGCCGCGGGCATGATCCGCCGGTGAGCGACAACGAGCAGCGGCTCGTCCAGGCGGCCCGCGACGGCGAGTGGCTGGTCGGCGACGTGGTGCGCGCCGGCCTCGTGCGGGAGCTGCTGCTGGGGCGGCACGGCGAGATCGACCCCGCCGGGCTGCGGCTGGACAGCGTGCGGGTCGAGGGCGTGCTCGACCTCAACCGCGTGAAAGCACTGGCAGGACTGGTCTTCAGCAACTGCGTGATCGTCGAGCCGATCAAGGCCCGGTACGCGAGCCTGCCCGACCTCGTCTTCGCCGGAGGCCGGTGCGGCGGGATCCACGCGAACGGTCTCCAGGTCGACGGCGACGTGTTCCTGCGCGGTGGCACCGAGTTCGCCGGGGACGAGCCGGACAGCAGCACCGTCAGGCTGATCGGCGCCCGCATCGGGGGCGACCTCGAGCTCTCCGGCGTGCGGATCTCCAACGCGCGTGGCCGAGCACTGGACGCTGCCGACCTGACCGTCAACGGCACGGTGTTCCTGCGCGACGGCACGAAGATCACCGGCACCGGACCGCAGAGCGCGGTCAGCCTGGTCGGCGCGCGCATCGCCTCGAGCCTCGAACTGGCGGAGGTCGAGATCGGCAACGCCACCGGCCCCGCGCTGAGCCTCGACGCGAGCGCGATCGGCGGGATGCACCTGCGCCGCGCGGTCCGGATCACCGCGCACACGCCGAAGAGCGCGGTCCGCCTGGTCAGCGCGACCATCTCGGGACACCTGGAACTGTCGGACACCCGGATCACCAACCCCGCGGGCATCGCGCTCGACGCCAACGGCGCCCGCGTCGACGGTGCGTTGTTGCTGCGCGACGAGGTCTTCATCACCGCGCACAGCGAGGTCGGCGCGGTCGACCTGGTGAGCAGCCGCATCGGGACCGCGTTCGAGCTCGCCGGCACCGAGATCCGGAACGCCGCCGGTGCCGCGATCACCGCCGACCGCATCAGCGTCGACGGCCCGTTGACCGTGCGCGGCGGCACCAAGCTCACCGCGGGCGGCGGCGATCCCGCGCTCAGCCTGATCGGCGCCCACCTGCGCGACAGGTTCGCGTGCTCCGACGAGGTCGTGCTGGAGTCGACCCCCGCGCTGGTCCTGCGCGACGCGACGGTCGGCACGTCGGTGCGCCTGCCGCACGAGGCGTTGTGCCCCGACCGCGGCCGCGGACCGACGTGCCCGCACGGGAACCTGGTGCTGCTGGACGACTTCACCTACTCCTCGCTGGCCAGGTGGGACTGGCAGGAGTGGCTGCACGTGATCCGCTGCCACACCCCCGCGTACCACGCGTCGGCCTACCAGCGGCTGGCCGCGGTCGAGCGGGCCGCCGGGCACGACGGCACCGTGCGCCGGATCCTGATGGCACAGCAGACGGACTTGCGGCGACGCAGCCCGCAGTCGCTCGGCGGACGCCTGACGCGCTGGTTCCACTGGCTGTGGGGAGTGCTCGCCGGCTACGGGTACCGGGCGCGGCGGACGGCGGCGGCGTTGCTGCTGGTGCTCGCGGTCTCCGGGGCGCTCGGCTGGTGGGCGGGCCAGGTGCCGACGCGGCCCGGTCACCTCGCGGCGGAACGGGTCTCGTCGGCCGCGCCCTGTTCAACTGTGGAGCTGATCGGGCTCGGGCTCGACCGCGGCCTGCCGCTGGCGATGACCGGGATGCGGGCGCGGTGCGACCTCGACACCTCGTCACGCAAGGGCCAGGCGTTCACCGCGGCGATCTGGCTCGTGCAGCTCGCGGTGTGGGGCCTCGCGACCCTGGCGCTCGCCGGGTACACGAACCTCGTGCGCAAGCCAGGCTGAAGTGGCGACCCATAAGGTTGGAGCGTGTTCTCGGTTTCCGAACGTGAGCAGCTGCGCCGCGACCTGGTCAACGCCGCCGAGGTCGACCCGAGGGTGGTCGGCGCGGCACTGACCGGCTCGGCCGCGGTGGGTGCGGAAGATCGTTGGTCCGACCTCGACTTCGCCCTGTCCGTCGACCGGGAGACGGACGCGGTCGTCACCGACTGGACCGCGCTGATGTACGCGTGCGGTGCGGTGAGCCACCTCGACATGAGGCGCGGCAACGTCCTGTTCCGCGTTTTCTTGATGCGCTCGACGTTGCAGGTGGACATCGCCTTCTGGCCGTCGGACGAGTTCGGCGCCACCGGACCCACGTTCAAGCTGTTGTTCGGGGAGACGAACCAGTTGCCGCCTGCCGGGCAGCCCGACCGGGACGGGTTGATCGGGCTCGCCTGGCTGTACGCGCTGCACGCCCGGTCGTCCATCGCGCGCGGACGCAGGTGGCAGGCCGTCTACATGATCAACGGGATGCGCGACCACGTCATGTCGCTGTGGTGCCTGCGCGAGGGCGTCGACGCGGTGCAGGGGCGCGGGCTCGACGACCTGGCGGACGCGGACGCCTTCGCCGGGACGCTGGTGCTGTCCACGCACCCCGGCGAACTGCTGCGGGCGTTCCAGGCGCTGACCGCGCTGCTGCTGGGCGAGATCAGTGAGCCTGAGCTGCGCGAAGCCGTCCGGGCGCTGTCTCTCGCAGCAGCAGACCAGCCGTGATCAGCACCAGCACGGCCGCCGAGCCGTGGACGGCCAGCGCGTAGCCGACCGTGCCGCCGTGGGTGATCACGGCCAGGCAGTCGCCGATCGGGATGATCGCGTCCGCCAGGACCACCCAGCCCAGGGCTCGGCGTTGGTTCATGAGCAGCAGGATCAGCGCTGTCAAGGCGTAAGCGAGGTCGCGGACGCCCTTCACGACGTAGTAGCCGGTCGGGTCGACGATGCCGAAGCCCGCTGCGGCGCCGTCGCCGTTCAACAGGTAGCCGAGGCCGAACCAGAAGCCGGCCACCACCACGAGCCACCCCATGATCGTGGTCAAGCGCATTGCGTCCTCCAAGATCTAGCGTCGCTAGCGAATGGAGCGACGCTAACACCACGGGCGCTCGGATGTCTAGCGGTGCTAGATTTTGCGGGTGAGCATCCAGAACCGGCGTGAGCGCGAGCGGGCCGAGCGCCATCAGCTGATCATCGACGCCGCCCGCGACCTGGCCGAGGCCGAAGGGTGGGACGCGGTCACCACCCGGCGGCTCGCCGAGAAGGTCGAGTACAGCCAGCCGGTGCTGTACAGCCACTTCAAGGGCAAGGACGCGATCGTGCGCGCCGTCGCCATCCAGGGCTGCGGCGACCTGGCGCGGGTGCTGCGCAAAGCTCGCCCCTCGCGTGGCGAATCGCGGTTGCGGGCGGCTGCGGAGGCGTACCTGCGGTTCGCGCGGGAACGGCCCGCGCTCTACGACGCGATGTTCGTGCAGCAGTCCGACATCCCGTGGGGCACGGAGGAGGTGCCGCAGGAGCTGCTCGACGCGTTCGGGGAGCTCGTCGCCGCGGTCGAGCCGGTCCGGGGCGAACGGCACCTGGAGGCGTTGACGGAGGTGTTCTGGAGCTCGCTGCACGGCATCGCGACGCTCGTGCAGGGCGGCAGGCTGCGACCGGCGTACGACGACACCCGGCTCGACCTGCTCCTAGGTGCGCTCAGCCTCGCACAGCACGAAGACGGGCTTTGAGCCGATCCTGGTCAGCACCACCGTGGCCGAGCCGGGGCCGGAGAGCTTGAGGCGCTTGCGCATCGTGTTCGGGTCGACGTCGAGGCCGCGGACCAGGATCTCCAGCCGGCCGATCGACCGCGTCTTCAGCAACGACTTGAGCGACTTCTCCGTGTAGTGCCCGTGTTCGAGCACGCGGAACGCCCGGATGCCCGGCGGCGGCTCGGAACCGCTCAGGTACGCGATGCGCTCGTCCAGCTGCCACAACCCGTGCCGCGCGGCGTAGTGGCGCACCAGGCCCGCCCGCACCACCGCGCCGTCCGGGTCGATCAGCCACTCGCCGGGGGCGGCGACCGGGCAGTCGTCGGGTTCGACGTCCGTCAGGGTCCACGACGACGTGCCGTGCAGCACCGAGGCGCGGCGCGACACACCCGGCGTGGCCAGGCCTCTCGTCCACAGGCAGGCCTCGCGGACGGCGCCGTCCAGCGACACGACCTCGATCTCGTCGGCCCACGGCGCGACGGCGAAGTCGATGCCGGGAGCGCACTTCACGGCCAGGTCGACGTCCGCGTACACCGCCGACAGCTCGTCGAGCGGCGGCACGAAGTCCGACGGGTTCCACTTGCGGCGGCCGGCGGAGTCGCGGCGCGCGGGGTCCGCGGTGACCGCCGAGGCGCGCGACACCGGCCGCAGGGCGTCCGCGACCACCACGAGCTGGTCCGGAACGTTGTTGCGCGCCATGGCAAGGCGCACCGGGTCGAGGTCGGAGCCGACGCAGGCCGACGCCACCTCGCTCAGCGCGGACAGGTCCGCGCCGACGGAGCACGTGACGTCGTGCACCGACCGTCCGGCGAACCGCGCGGCGCGGTGCCGGGCGACCGCGGAGGCCGTGGCCTGCTGCAGCGCGTCGTCGGTGAAGAGCCATGACCTGGCGGAGTCCAGTTTGGACACCGCACGACGGCGCAGCAGCACCGTTTCCACGACGGGTGCGAAGGACGGGCCCAGCTTCCGCCGGGCCGTCTCGACGTCGCGGACGCGGGAAACGTCCGAAAAGGACAACGCGTCCACCCAGGCCAGCGCGGCGGTTCCGGCGTCGGAGCGCAGGAACGCCACGTCGGCCGTGGTGAACGCGTAGCCCACTTACGAGGACTTCTTGCCGGTGATCGACACGTTGTAGAACACCTCGCGCGGCAGGACCTTCGCGAGCACGTTCTGGTCGACCCACGAGAGGTTCTGCCAGGTGCGGTAGGCGAACATCGCCCAGCCGAAGCCCAGCTTCTCGCGCGGCACGGCGGCCTCGAACGTGCGCACCGGCCAGCCGAACAACGCGGCCGACAGCTCGTCCGTCACCGCGCGCACGCCCACGGCACCGGCGCGACGGGCGGTCGCCTCCAGCTGGTCCGGGTCGAACGTGTGCAGGTCCACCACTGCTTCCAACGCGGCCGCGCGGGAGGACTCGTCGAGCTCCTCCTGCGGGCGGCGCCAGTCGCCCAGCACCGGCACGGCCTTGGTGATGTTGGTGGTCAGCCACCACGTCGCCTGGCCGAGCTTGCGGGCGTAGAAGTTGCCGATGTTCGTCGGGTCGCCCGCGAACACGAACTTGCCGCCGGGCTTCAGCACGCGCAGCACCTCGCGCATCGCCGCCTCGACGTCGGGGATGTGGTGCAGCACCGCGTGGCCGACGACGAGGTCGAACGTGTTGTCGTCGTACGGGATGCGCTCGGCGTCGGCGACCCGGCCGTCCACGTCGAGTCCGAGGTGCTCGGCGTTGCGCAGCGCCACCTCGACCATGCCGGGCGACAGGTCGGTGACCGACCCCTTCTTGATCACCTCGCCCTGCATCAGGTTCAGCAGGAAGAAGCCCGTGCCGCAGCCCAGTTCCAGCGCGTGCTCGTACGGGCCGACGTCACCGGCGGCGGCGCGGAACCGGTCCGTCGCGTAGGTGATGCAGCGGTCGTCGTAGGAGATCGACCACTTCTCGTCGTACGTGCCCGCTTCCCAGTCGTGGTAGAGCACCTGGGCGAGCTTGGTGTCCTTGTAGGCCGCCTCGACCTCTTCGGCCGTCGCGTGCGGGTTGGGTGCCGGGTCAGTTGCCACTGAACTTCGCCTTTCCGGGACCGTTCTCGATGAACGACTCCACGCCCGCCTTCTTGTCCTCCGTCGCGAACAACGCCGCGAAGAGGTGGCTCTCCAGCTTCAGGCCCGACTCGAGGTCGGTGTCGAGGCCACCGTCGACGGCGGCCTTCGTCGCGGCCAGCGCGAGCACCGGCCCGTTGACGAACTGCTTGGCCCAGCGCACGGCCGCGGCGTACACGTCGTCCGGCGCCACGACCTCGTCGACCATGCCGATCTCGAGCGCCTCCTGGGCGCCGACGAACCGGCCGGTGTAGAGCAGGTCCTTGGTCTTCGACGGACCGATCAGCCGGGCGAGGCGCTGCGTGCCGCCACCGCCGGGGATCAGGCCGAGCAGGATCTCGGGCTGGCCGACCTTGGCGTTGTCGCCCGCGATGCGGCGGTCGCAGCCGAGCGCGACCTCGAACCCGCCGCCGAGCGCGTAACCCGTGATGGCGGCGACCGTCGGCTTCGGCACCGAGGCCAGCGCGCCGAGCGCGTCCGACAGGCCCTTGGCCCGCAGCGTCATCTCGGCGTGGGAGATCTGCGCGAACTCCTTGACGTCCGCGCCGGCCGCGAAGACCTTCGGGCCGCCGTAGACGATGACCGCGTAGACGTCCGCACGCTCCGAGGCCTCCTTCGCGGCGGCCTGGAGCTCGGTCTGCACCTGCCGGTTCAGGGCGTTCATCGGCGGCCGCTCCAAGCGGATCGTGCCGATCCCGTCCGAGACTTCGAGCCGAACGAACTCAGCCAAGGGAGCCCTCCATCAGTTGTCGCGACGTCGATGTCACGTTACCCGGCGGTAGCTTTTCAGACTTTGCGGCGGGCGAAGAAGCGGTCCCCGGACTTCTGCAGCTCCAGGTCCTGCCCGAACGTCTTCGAGAGGTTCTCCTCGGTGAGGGTGTCCTCCAAGAGCCCTTGGGCGACGACCGAGCCCTCGCGCAGCAGCAGCGCGTGCGTGAAGCCCGGCGGGATCTCCTCCACGTGGTGCGTGACCAGCACCATCGCGGGCGCGTCCGGGTCCATCGCCAGCTCGGAGAGCTTCGCGACCAAGTCCTCGCGACCACCCAGGTCCAACCCCGCGGCCGGCTCGTCGAGCAGCAGCATCTCGGGGTCGGTCATCAACGCGCGGGCGATGAGGGTGCGCTTGCGCTCGCCCTCGCTGAGGGTGCCGTAGAGGCGGTCGGCGAGGTGGTCCATGCCGAGGGTGCCGAGCAGCTCGCGGGCGCGGTCGGTGTCCTGCTTGCCGTACTCCTCGCGCCAGCGGCCGAGGACCGCGTAGCCGGCGGAGACGACGAGGTCGACGACCGTCTCGTCGGGCGGGATGCGGCCGCCGAGGGCGGCGCTGCACAGGCCGATGCGCGGCTTGAGCTCCTGCACGTCCGTCTTGCCCAGGCGTTCACCCAGGAGGTGGACCTTGCCCTTGGTCGGGTGCAGGTCGGCGCTGGAGAGCCTTAGCAGGGTGGTCTTGCCGGCGCCGTTCGGGCCCAGCACCACCCAGCGCTCGTCCAGTTCCACGCTCCAGTCGATGTTGCCGACCAGCGTGTTCTTGCCTCGGCGGACCGACACGCCCGCCATGTGCACGACCAGATCTGTCACGTCGACGTCCGCCACGCCCCCATTGTTCCGAACGGCCCCCGACCGACCACACGTCGGGGTGCACCTCACGCCGGGTGAGGGCGCTGCGCCGCCTGTGTGAACTCTCAAGTTCTATGTCGGTGTCGGATGCCAAGATCGGAGGCATGGCTACTCGACCCGAGTCCGAGGTGCTGGCAGGCCGTCCGTTCCCGCTGGGGGCGCACGCCGAGGCCGGCGGTGTCCGGTTCGCGGTGACGTCGCACGTCGCGGACGCGGTCGAGGTGTGTCTGATCGGCGACGACGGCACCGAGAAACGGGTCGAGCTGACCGAACGGACGTTCGGCGTCTGGCACGGCCTGGTGCCCGGCGTCACACCGGGGCAGCGGTACGGGTTCCGCGTGCACGGGCCGTACGACGCGGGGCGCGGGCTGCGCTGCAACCCGGCGAAGCTGCTGGTCGACCCGTACGCGCGGCAGATCGAGGGCGGGATCACGAACCTGGAGGCCGCGCTCGGGTACGTGGGCGACCCGATGCACGGGCCGCCGTCCGCGGTCGACTCGCTCGGCAGCGTGCCGTTGAGCGTCGTGAGCTCGCCGGGCGGCGCGGACACCGGCGTGAAGCCGGACGTGCCGTTCGAGGAGGCCGTCGTCTACGAGATGCACGTCAAGGGCTTCACGAAGAAGCACCCGGAGATCCCGGAGAAGCTGCGCGGCACGTACCTCGGGCTCGCGCACCCGGCGGCGATCGAGCACCTGACGCGGCTCGGCGTCACCAGCGTCGAACTGCTGCCGGTGCAGGCGTTCCAGGACGAGCCGTCGCTCATCGAGAGGGGCGCGCGCAACTACTGGGGCTACTCGCCGTTGGGCTACTGCGCGCCGCACGCCGCCTATGCGAGCGAGCCGGGCAACGAGATCCAGGAGTTCCGCACGATGGTCGCCGCCCTGCACGCGGCGAACATCGAGGTGCTGATCGACGTCGTCTACAACCACACCTGCGAGGGCGGGCCGGGCGGGCCGACGATCTGCTTCCGCGGTTACGACGCGCCGGGCTACTACCTGCACGCGGGTGGCGGCAGCACGGTCGACATCACCGGCTGCGGCAACACGCTCGACGCCGGGTCGCCGCAGGTCGTGCGCCTCGTCACCGACTCGCTGCGGTACTGGGCGGAGGAGATGGGCGTCGACGGCTTCCGGTTCGACCTCGCCTCCACCATGGGGCGGCCGGGCGGCGGGTTCTTCGACCGCGACAGCGCCCTGCTGACCGCGATCACGACGGACCCGGTGCTGTGCCGGGCGAAGCTGATCGCCGAGCCGTGGGACGCGACGGGCGACGGCTACCGGGTCGGCGACTTCGGCATGCAGTGGGCCGAGTGGAACGGCCGTTACCGCGACACGGTCCGCGACTTCTGGCGCGGCCACACGTCCGTGCGCGACCTCGCGTACCGGCTGTCCGGGTCGAGCGACCTCTACGCGGACGACCTGCGCCGGCCGTGGCAGTCGATCAACTTCATCACCGCGCACGACGGGTTCACGCTGCGCGACCTGGTGTCGTACAACGACAAGCACAACGAGGCCAACGGCGAGGAGAACCGCGACGGCACGAACGACAACCGGTCGTGGAACTGCGGCGCCGAGGGTGAGACGTCCGACCTGGAGGTCCTCGCGCTGCGGGCGAAGCAGGCGCGGAACCTGCTCGCCACCCTGCTGCTGTCCACCGGCACGCCGATGATGACGGCGGGCGACGAGATGTGGCGCACCCAGGGCGGCAACAACAACCCGTACTGCCTCGACGACGACGTGTCGTGGGTCGACTGGACGACGAGCGACGCGAGCGAGGCGCTGCTGGGCTTCACGCAGCGGCTGATCGACCTGCGGGCGTCGTCGCCCGCGCTGCGGCAGCCCGAGTTCTTCGAGGGCCGCACGACGCCGAGCGGCAACCCGGACCTGGTGTGGTTCCGCCCGGACGGCCACGAGATGGCCGAGACGGATTGGTTCGACGAGGGCCGCCGCACGCTCGGCATGTTCATCGACGGCTCGAACTGCCTGTCGCGCACCAGGGACGGCGAGCTCGTGTCCGACGACTCGTGGCTGATGCTGATGCACGCCGGTGCGGAGGCGATCACGGTGACGCTGCCGCACGAGCGCTACGGGCCGTCGTACGAGCCGTTCCTCGACACGACGACGGCGGACGGCTCCCCCGCGCACCCCGGTTCGCTCGCGCCGCGCGGCAAGCTCGAGGTGCCCGCGCGCTCGTTGCTGCTGCTGCGCATTCCACGCTGAAGTCCTTGCGGTTACTTGACTCTGTGTCCGACGTTCTTCCGCCAAATGGACGCTCTAGCCACACTCAGAGTGCGTCTGGCACCATCAGGCCCGTGGTCGTCTACTGCTGGACCGACCGCACGATCGACCTCGTGCTCGTGGCGTCGTGCGGGTGTAGCTCGACGCGACGCACGCGCTGACCGGAGCGCCCTGCGTCGCGTCTTGATCGCTACCCCAAGACGACGCGGCCTTCAGGAGCGAGTGCGTGACCTCGACGTATGCAGATCAAGATCAATTCGACCTCCACCCCGTGCTGGACAGCAGGCTGCTGCGCGACGTGATCCACCCGTCGCGCGACCTGTGGACGCCCCGCGAGCTGCGCGACCTCACCTCGTTCGTGGCGAGCGAGCTCACCACCGGGCTGCTGCAGATCCTCGACTACTCGACCGAACGCCGCTGGTGGGCGCGCCTGGGGCTGACCGAGGGCGTCGAGCTGTGGCTGCTGTCGTGGCTGCCCGGCCAGGGCACCGAGCCGCACGACCACGGCGGGTCGGCCGGGTCGTTCACCGTGCTCACCGGGAAGCTGCGGGAGGACTACCGCTACCCCGCCGGGCCGATCCGCTCGGCCGTGCGCGACACCGGGGACGCGCTGGGCTTCGGGTCGGGGCGGGCGCATCAGGTGCTGAACCCGTTCGACGCGCCGGCCGCGACCGTGCACGCCTACTCGCCGCCCCTCGTGCCGACCCGCGAGTACGCCTCGCTGGCCGACATCCCGGACTCGATCCCGCCACTGCCCGCACAACGCCTGCCGCTGGCGCAGCTTCGTCAGCTCGCCGACCTGGAGGGCCCGTGAGCAGCCTCGACACCATCCTCGACGAAGCCCGGTCGCACCTGAAGCGGCTGGAACCGCACGAGGTCCTGGCGCTCGAGGACGCGCTCGTCGTCGACATCAGGCCCGCGCACAACCGGCTGGCCGAGGGCGAGATCGAGAACTCGGTCGTGGTCGAGCGGATCGTGCTGGAGTGGCGGCTCGACCCGGAGGGCGACTGGCGGCTGCCGGGCTTCACGGCCGACACGACCGTGGTCGTGGTCTGCAACGAGGGCTGGGCGTCGTCACTCGCGGCCAGGGACCTGCAGCGGATCGGCCTGCCGAACGCGACCGACCTCGTCGGCGGGTACCGGGGCTGGCGCGCGGCCGGGCTGCCGATCCGCGAGGGCGGCTCCGCCCCCGTGGTCTGAGGAACCGCGGACCCGCCGGTAGCGTCTGCTGATCGTGACAGTCGTGCGCAGGGTCGTGGTGGCGCTGGTGCTGGCCGGCACGGTCGCCTGGACGTTCCCCGAGGTACACCTCGGCCTCGCCGGTGCGCTGGTCGGCCTGCTCGTGGAACTGACGTCGGTGCAGGCGGGCCTCGCGCTCGGCGCCGTCCTCTTCGGACTCCGGATCACCCACCTGATCATCGGCGTCGGCGCCGAGCTCAAGTCGTGGACGCGGCCGCACCGGCGGATCGTGCTCCGGACCATCCCCCTGCTCGCCACGATCGGGACCACCGGGCTGAAGCCGGGGGTGCGGCGGCGGACCGTCCTCACCGGAGTGTTCGCGATCGTCTTCTGCGCGGCGGTCGCGGCCCTGCTCTGGCTCACCGCCGGGTCGTCGTTCGGCAAGGGCCTGGCGCTCGCCGCCACCGGCTGCTTCGTGGTGCAGCTCCTGCCGGTCGAGAAGGCCGGTCACACGAGCCTCGGCTGGTACCTCTTCCGGTTGCCGAGGCTGACCGGCCGGCCGCTGGACGAGCTGGAGGCGCGGCCGCGCGTGACCGCCGGCATGGACGCCTACCAGCGCGGCGACCTCGACGAGGCCGAGCGGATCCAGGCGGAACTGGCCCGCGACCACCCCGACCTGCTCGTCGTGGCCGGGTTGAAGGTCGTCACGTCGTGCGCCCGCGAGCAGTACCTCGACGCGCTGCAGACGGCGATCGGGCTGACCGGCCGCGAGGGCCTGACCACCCGTGAGCTGGCGTTCGTCATGGCCACGACCGCCGGGATCGCCGTGCTCGCGGTCGAGGCGGGCCAGTTCCCGGCCGAGGTCGGACTGGAGACCGCGCGCAGCATGTTCGACAACGCCTACGAGGCCGGGTACCCGAAGACGCGCGCCAACGGATCTCTCGCGATCATCGCGCTGATCGAGGGCGACACCGCGGAAGCCCGCCGGCTCGCGGGCCACTCGGCCGAGTCGAGCGAGGACGCGCACGGCCGCGCGGACGACCTGGTCACGATCGCGCGGGCGTGGATGGCCGACGGCGACAACGCGAAAGCCCGCGAACTCGTGGCCGAGGCGCACGAGCTCGCGGGCTGGAGTCCGCGGGTGGCGGCGACCCGCGCCCGCCTGGAGATCAGCTGACCTGGGGAAGGTGACCGCCCCGATTCGGGCGGCCGGAGAGCAGCCGATTCCGGCGATTCCTCCGCGGTGGGTCAGCCCGGGAAGCCCGGCGCGTTGTTGCCGTTGCCGTTGCCCGCGCCGACGTTGTTGCCGCTACCGCCGTTGCTGTTCCCGTTACCGCCGTTGTTGTTGTTCCCGACGTTGTTGCCGTTGCCTCCGATGTTGCCCGATCCGGTGACGTTGCCGTTTCCGGGAGTCCACGGGTTGTGCGAGAGCGCGGTGATCGAGATGGGACCCACCAGCTGCGTGTCCAGCACGTCGCGGCTCTGGGTGGGAGCGGCGTGCGCGGTCGACGCGAAGAGTCCCATGCCCGCGATAGCGGCGCCGAGGACGATTGCCTTCTTGATCATCTGCAGTTTGCCGTTCTTCGAGCAGCGGATCGAGCAATTGCAGATTAACCACAGATCGGAAGCGATTACGAATCAGTCGCACCATTGTGTGCTTTACTCGAAAACCCTTGAACTGCAACAAACGGGTGACGCCGCAGCTCGACCAGGTTATTCCGACCCAAACGGAATGTCACGCTCCGCACACGGCAAAGGGCCCGTCACCGAGACCGGTGACGGGCCCTTTCCCACCCCGCGAACGGACTAGCTCTGCTGGACCGGCAGCGGCAGACCGGGCAGCGTCGGCAGGCCGCCGGGAGGCGCCGGCAGGCCGCACTTGCTCAGCAGGTCGGTGACGGTCTTGAGCAACGTGGTCAGCAGGCCCGTGAGCTTGCCGACGTCAGGAAGGGCACCACTGGCGGCGCCCAGCACCGTGCCGCCGAGCCCGGCGATGCTCGAGATCAGGTTCATCACGACCGGGAGGCACTGGTCGACCGGACCGGTGTACTCGGCGGCCTTCGCCGGCAGCGGCACGCCCGGCACGCTCACCGGCGGTGTCGGCAGACAGCCGGAGCTCTGCATGGCTGTCACGAGGCCGAGCAGGTCTCCGATCAACGGTGTCACCGCGCCCACGTTGGGCAGGGGCAGCAGACTGCTGACTGTTTTCGTGAGCTTTCCGGCGAGGTCCTGGACGAGACCGGCGCAGGCGGCTGGGAGTTCTGGCGCGGCGGGCGACGCACTGGCAGCCGGGACGGCAGAGGCGGTGAACAATGCTGCGACGAGCGAGAGTGCGGTAATCGTCTTCTTCACGGCTACCTTCTTCCTCAATGCGCAATTCACTTGGAGCCGCCCCTGGAAATGCACTCAGCGAATTCCGGTGCGGTTCATTCCATGTCCAGGAGCGTAAGCCTGCATCCGGGCCCCTACCAGCGGAGATCACGAATTCACCCGCTCGAAAAAGTAGTCATTCGTTTGAGTTAAGGGCTTTGCGGGGTACAGGCCTGCGGCAGGTCACGAGCAGTGAACAGGCAACAAGGAAGACGAACAGATCAGGGCATCCAGCTCGCCGTTGGACGACGAACCGGATGCCCTGTGCGACCTCGTAAAACGGTCAACTAGCCAGGACGACCCTGCCCAGTTCCGCGGGGGTGGCCAGCAGGCCGTGGCGCGGCAGCACGCGGACGGTGTAGCCGAGCGACCCGGCGTGCGGCAGCGGCACCTCGGCCTCGTAGTTGCCGTTGCCCGCGTAGTTCATGGGCGCCGACACGATCTCCTTGAGCTCGTCGGAGTCGTTGGACAGCTTGCCGAGCACGACCTGGACGTCCACTTCGGACGGCTCCAGCCCGGCCAGCTCGACGCGCGCCCGGACGATGACCGGCGCCCCGAGCACCGGCACCGAGGACCCGCTGATCACCAGGTCGCTGTCGAGCACCCGGACCCGCGTCCAGGACGCGCGCAGCCGGTGCCGGTACGCGGACAGCTCCTTCGCGCCCCGGTAGCCCTCGCCCACGACGTTCTGCGCGGACGCGGCGGCCGGCGCGTAGTACGTCTCGACGTACTCGCGGACCATGCGCGAGGCCTGCACGACCGGGCCGAGCGAGGCCAGGGTGTGCCGGACCATGGACATCCAGCGGGTCGGCACGCCGTCCTCGCCGCGGTCGTAGAACAGCGGCGCGACCTGCGAGCCGAGCAGGTCGTACAGCGCGTTGGCCTCCAGGTCGTCCCGGCGGACCGGGTCGTTGACGCCGTCCGCGGTCGGGATGGCCCAGCCGTTCGAGCCGTCGTACAGCTCGTCCCACCACCCGTCGCGGATGGACAGGTTGAGGCCGCCGTTCAGCGCCGCCTTCATGCCGGAAGTGCCGCACGCTTCGAGGGGGCGCATCGGGTTGTTCAGCCACACGTCGCAGCCCCAGTACAGGTACCGGGCCATGGACATGTCGTAGTCCGGCAGGAACACGATCCGGTGCCGCACGCCCGCGTCGTCGGCGTAGCGCACGATCTGCTGGATCAGCGCCTTGCCACCGTCGTCGGCCGGGTGCGACTTGCCCGCCACGACGAGCTGCACGGGCCGTTCGGGGTGCAGCAGCAGCGAACGCAACCGCTCCGGGTCACGCAGCATGAGCGTGAGGCGCTTGTACGTGGGCACGCGCCGTGCGAAGCCCACGGTCAGCACGTCCGGGTCGAACACGCCGTCGGTCCAGCCCAGCTCCAGCGCCGACGCGCCGCGCTGCAGCCACGACTCGCGCAAGCGCCTGCGCACCTCGTCGACGAGCCGGCCGCGCAACGTCGACCGCAGCTCCCACAGCCCCGCGTCGGTGACCGGCTCGAACGAGCCGATGCCGAACCCGGACGTGCTCTGGGTGTCCGCCTCCGAGGCTCCGAGGAGCTTGTTCATCTCGGTCGCGGCCCACGTCGGCCCGTGCACGCCGTTGGTGACCGAGCCGATCGGCACCTCGGTGGCGTCGAAGCCCGGCCAGAGGCCGCGGAACATGTCCCGGCTGACCTCGCCGTGCAGCTTCGACACGCCGTTCGCGCGCTGGGCGAGCCGCAGCCCCATGTGCGCCATGTTGAACATGCCGGGGTTGTCCTCGGCGCCCAGCGCGAGGATGCGCTGGGTGTTCACGCCCGGCACCAGGTTCTCGGCGCCGAAGTAGTGCTGGACCAGGTCGACGGGGAACCGGTCGATGCCCGCGGGCACGGGCGTGTGCGTGGTGAACACCGCACCGGCGCGCGCGGCCGTAAGTGCCTGGTCGAAGTCGAGACCGTCGTTGGTGATGTACTCGCGGATCCGCTCGAGGCCAAGGAAGCCCGCATGGCCCTCGTTGGTGTGGAAGACCTCGGGCTGCGCGTGACCGGTGAGCTCGCAGAACGTGCGCACGGCGCGCACGCCGCCGATGCCCGCGAGGATCTCCTGGCGGATGCGGTGGTTCTGGTCGCCGCCGTAGAGCCGGTCGGTGACGCCACGCAGGTCCTCGTCGTTCTGCTCGACGTCCGAGTCGAGCAGCAGCAGCGGGACCCGCCCGACCTGCGCCTTCCAGATCTTGGCGCGCAGCGTCCGGTCGCCCGGCATGGCCACGTGCACCAGCAGCGGCAGCCCGGACGGCTCGGTCAGCAGCTCGAGCGGCAGCCCGCGCGGGTCGAGCACCGGGTAGTGCTCCACCTGCCAGCCGTCGAGCGACAGCGACTGCCGGAAGTACCCGGACCGGTAGAGCAGGCCGACGGCGATCAGCGGAACGCCGAGGTCGGAGGCCGCCTTGAGGTGGTCGCCGGCGAGGATGCCGAGACCGCCGGAGTAGTTCGGCAGCGCCTCGTGCACGCCGAACTCCATCGAGAAGTACGCGACGCTGGTGGGCAACGGTGTGTCGGGCGCCCCGTGCTCACGGCGCTGGGCGATCTCGTCCTGCCGGCGCTGGTACCAGCGCGGACCTCCGACGTACCGCTCCAGATCGCTCGCGAGCGCGTGGAGCTTGAGCAGGAACTGCTCGTCTCTCGCGAGGTGTTCCAGCTTCCCCGCGTCGACGACGGAGAGCAGGCGCAACGGGTCGCCACCGACCTCGGACCAGACGCGGGGGTCGATCGAGGAGAAGAGGTCCTGCGTGGCCGGGTGCCACGTCCAGCGCAGGTTGGTGGCGAGCGTGCTCAGCGCGGACAGGGGCTCCGGCAGGCTGGCTCGGACGGTGAACCGGCGAAGTGCTCGCATGACGAGCGAACTTACCTGCCACCCCTGAGTGCCTGACAACGTTCCCGGTCAGACCTGCAACGACTTGCAGAACCGGTCAAGACGGGGACGGGCCGTGAGCAGCCTGGATGCGCAGGTCGGGGCGTTTGGCGGACGCTCCCCGCTCCAGGAGGTCGTGGAGCCTGCCACCCAGCTCGGTGACGTCGGCGTCACCGAGCTCCACCTCGACGGACGGGGCGATCTCCAGCACCTCGGCGTCCTCAGCGACGAACTCGAGCGTGAGAACGGTCCCTTCGAGCAGCACGGCGCGCAGGCACCCGTAGAGCGTCGCGCCGCGTTCGGTCGACACGCAGTGGGTGTCCATTCCGTACTGGACGTCCTGCTCGTCCGGTTCACCGGTCGAGCACTGGATGGAGAACGACCGGCGCGCTCCGGACTCGTCGAGCCCCGCGACCGCGACCTCGAGGACCTCCTCGTCCTCGAGGTCCTCGAAGTAGCCGATCTCGGCCGAGGTCAGCCGCACCGTCAGTTCCGCTCCTCGCCGGTGATCAGGAGCTTCTCGCCCTTGCCCGAGATCGTGAGGATGTGCTCGGCGGCCACCTTCTCGTCGGTGTCCTTGACAGTCAGCTCCAGCGCCGTCGTGGCCGTGAACGTGCCGTCGTCGGCCTCGACCAGCGGCCCTTCCTTGATCACGACCTTCGAGTACTTGCCCCAGAACGCCTTCTCGCCCGCCTCGCTCGGCGCCTGGTCCGGGTCCCAGTCGGCGCGGGCGCCGGCGACGTTGCCGGGCAGCTTCCCGTAATGCGTCTTCACGAACTGGGTGACCTGGTTGGGGGTGAACTTGGGCGGCGGCTTCGTGGTGGTCGTGGGCGGCGGCTTGGTCTGGGAGGTCTGCTTCTCCGTCGTGGTCGTGGGCGCGGCCGTCGGCTTCTCGGAGGCGGGGTCCTGGGTCTGCGACGTGGCCTTCGGGGTCGACGACGTGCCGCCCTGGCCCGTGCGGTCCTGGTCGCTGCCGCTCGTGGCGATCGCGTAGACGATGCCGCCGATCAGCAGCACGCCCAGGACCACGGCCGCGATCACGAGGCCGCGGTTCTTCTTCTGCTCGGGCTCCGGCTCGTAGTCGTCGTACCGGTCGTCGTCGTAGGTCGCGGGCAGCGGCGCCGGCGGACGGGTGCGCGGGGCCTGCTGCGTCGGCATCGGTCGCGGGGTGTGCGTGGCGGGGCCGGCGGCGCCCATCACGGCGGTGCCGGACGGCGGCGTCATCGGGCGCGGCGGGATCACGCGCGTGGTGGGCACGGGCTGGCCCGCGGCGATCGCCTTCAGCTCCTCCGCGGCCTGGGCGGCGGTCGGGCGCTGCGACGGCTCGTTCGCGAGGAGCCTCGTGAGCAGGCCGGTGAGCGGGCCCGAGCGGACCGGCGGGCGGGTCTCGCCGCGCGCGACCTTGTAGAGCAGGCCCAGGTCGTTCGTGCTCTTGCCGAACGGCGGTTCGCCCTCGGTCATCGCGTAGATCGTCGCGCCGAGCGAAAACACGTCCGAGGGTGGCGCGGGCTCGGCACCGCGGGCCAGTTCCGGCGCGAGGTACGCGGGGGTGCCGGCGAGCATGCCGGTCTTCGTCACGGCCACGTCGCCGAGCGCGCGCGAGATGCCGAAGTCGGTGATCTTGACCGTGCCGTCGCGTCCAATGAGGACGTTGCCCGGCTTGATGTCGCGGTGCACGATGCCGGCGCCGTGCGCGGCGGCGAGGGCGGAGGCGGCCAGCGACCCGATGCGCGCGGCCTCCGCCGCGGGCATGGTCCCGCGCTCCGACAGGATCGACGACAGGTTGCGGGACGGCAAATACTCCATGACGAGACAGGGCTTGCCGTCCTCGACCACGACGTCGTAGACGGCGATGGCGTTCGGGTGCTGCAACCGTGCGGCGATGCGGCCCTCGCGCATGGCGCGCTGCACGGCCTCGTGGAACTCGTTCGACTCGACGTCGTTCAGAAGCAGCTGCTTGACCGCCACGTCACGGTGCAGGAACTCGTCGCGCGCACGCCACACGACACCCATCGCACCGGCGCCGAGCTGATCGAGCAGGACGTAGCGGCCTCCAAGCTTGTTCACGCGCGCACGGTACCCGTAGCGCCCTCTTAACACGGTGAGTTGTCGCGAAGAGTCCAATGAAGAGGACACCAAATGCCGGGAACGTGGCCGAGAGACCCTGGACACGATCAGCGCTCTAGGTGTGCGATCGACTGTGACGGGGTACGGACTTGGATGGGGTAACCCGCTGTCAGACGGCTTGATCGAGCAAGGCAGGATTTGACGCAGTGACGTGGACTGACACGGCGGAAGGGCGCTGCCGATGAGCGGACGGCTCGGTATCGACGACGTATCCCCGGTGGTGTCGGCTGGTAGGTATCCAGCCAAAGCCGTTGTGGGAGAACACATTCCGGTCCAGGCGACGGTGTGGCGCGAGGGGCACGACAAACTCGCGGCGACAGTCAGCTGGCGCGGACCGGAGGACCGAGTCGCTCGACAGACCCGGATGCACGAGGTCGGAATCGGCCTCGACAGATGGGGTGCGGTGGTCGTTCCGGACGCCGAGGGCGCCTGGACGTTCCGGATCGATGCGTGGAGTGACCCCTGGGGCACCTGGAACCACGCCGTTGAGGTGAAGATCGCCGCCGGGCAGGGCCCCGGTGATCTCGCGAATGATCTCGAAATCGGGGCCCGGCTACTCGATCGAGTGGCAAAGCGACCCGATAGGCGACAAGAGCGAGCACTTCTCATGTCCGCCGCGGAAGCACTGCGCGACGAGGACCGGCCGCTGGCCGAACGCGTCGCGCCGGCGCTCGCCGCCGAGGTGCAGAAGGTCATGTTCGAGCACCCCGTGCGCGAGCTGGTCACCAAGGGCAAGACGCACAAGATCTGGTGCGACCGGAAGAAGGCCGCGTTCGGTTCCTGGTACGAGTTCTTCCCGCGCAGCACCGGCGGGATCGACGAGACCGGGCAGGCGGTGCACGGCACGTTCGCCACGGCCACCAAGGAGCTCGACCGCGTCGCCGCGATGGGCTTCGACGTCGTCTACTTCCCGCCGATCCACCCGATCGGCCGAGTCAACCGCAAGGGCCCCAACAACACGCTCGTCGCGACGCAGGACGACACGGGATCACCGTGGGCGATCGGCGCGGACGAGGGCGGGCACGACGCGATCCACCCGCAGCTCGGCACGATCGAGGACTTCGACGCCCTCGTCGCACGGGCGAAGGACCTCGGCCTCGAGGTGGCGCTCGACTTCGCGCTGCAGTGCGCGCCCGACCACCCGTGGGTGCTCAAGCACCCGGAGTGGTTCACGGCGCTGCCCGACGGCACGATCGCGTACGCGGAGAACCCGCCGAAGAAGTACCAGGACATCTACCCGATCAACTTCGACCTCGACCCGCAGGGCCTCTACCACGAGGTGTTGCGCGTGGTGCTCTTCTGGGCCGAGCACGGGGTGCGCATCTTCCGGGTCGACAACCCGCACACCAAGCCGCCGGACTTCTGGCAGTGGCTGATCTGGAAGGTGAAGGAGGTCTACCCGGACACGCTGTTCCTGGCGGAGGCCTTCACCCGCCCGGCCCGCCTCTACGGCCTCGCGAAGCTCGGCTTCACCCAGTCGTACACGTACTTCACGTGGCGGACGGGCAAGCAGGAGCTGATCGAGTTCGGCGAGGACGTCCGCGACCACTGGGACGAGGCGCGGCCGAACCTCTTCGTGAACACGCCGGACATCCTGCACGAGTCGCTGCAGCACGGCGGCCCGGCGATGTTCGGCCTGCGCGCGGCGCTCGCGGCCACCCTCTCCCCCACGTGGGGCGTGTACAGCGGCTACGAGCTGTTCGAGCACGAGGCCGTGAAGCCGGGCAGCGAGGAGTACCTCAACTCCGAGAAGTACCAGCTGCGGCCCCGCGACTACGCCCGCGCGCTCGCGGACGGGCGCAGCCTCGAACCGTGGCTGCGCAAGCTGAACCACATCCGCAAGGCGCACCCCGCGCTCCAGCAGATGCGCACGCTGCAGTTCCAGACCGTGGACAACGACGCGGTGGTCGCCTTCTCCAAGCGTGACCCGGAGAGCGGCGACACCGTCGTGGTCGTCGTCAGCCTCGACCCGCACCACGCGCAGGAGGGGACGCTGTACCTCGACCTGCCGGCCCTCGGGTTCGACTGGCACGAACGCGTGATCGCGCACGACGAGGTCACCGGCGAGACGTGGGACTGGGGGCAGGCGAACTACATCCGCCTCGAACCGTGGCGCGCCACCGCGCACGTCGTGAGCCTGCAGCGCCGTTTCAGCTGATCAACCGCACAACCCCCGACGAGGTGGGAACCATGGCCGACGACTCCCGTCCCGACGCTGCGCTCGGGTTGGAGGGTGTTCCGCACACCGGAGAAGCCGTCAACGACGACGGCATGCTGATCGAGCCGCAGGCGGAGGACTTCAAGTCCGCGAAGCCGGCCTCCGCGAACCCCGACTGGTTCAAGGGCGCCGTCTTCTACGAGGTCCTCGTCCGCGCGTTCAGCGACTCCAACGGCGACGGCACCGGTGACCTCAGAGGGCTCGCCTCGCGCCTCGACTACCTCGAGTGGCTCGGCGTCGACTGCCTCTGGCTGCCGCCGTTCTACGCGTCGCCGTTGCGCGACGGCGGGTACGACATCAGCGACTTCCGCGCGGTGCTGCCGGAGTTCGGCACCGTCGAGGACTTCGTGTACCTGCTGGAGGAGGCGCACCGGCGCGGGATCCGGGTGATCACGGACCTGGTGCTCAACCACACCAGCGACGCGCACCCGTGGTTCCAGCAGTCGCGGCAGGACCCGACCGGGCCGTACGGCGACTACTACGTGTGGAGCGACGACGACTCGCGCTACAGCGACGCGCGGATCATCTTCGTCGACACGGAGTCGTCGAACTGGACGTACGACCCGGTGCGCGGTCAGTTCTTCTGGCACCGCTTCTTCAGCCACCAGCCGGACCTCAACTACGAGAACCCGGACGTGCAGGAGGCGATGCTCGACACGCTGCGGTTCTGGCTCGACCTCGGCATCGACGGCTTCCGCCTCGACGCCGTGCCGTACCTCTTCGAGGAGGAAGGCACGATCTGCGAGAACCTGCCGCGCACGCACGAGTTCCTGAAGAAGTGCCGCAAGGTCGTCGACGACGAGTTCCCCGGCCGCGTGCTGCTGGCCGAGGCGAACCAGTGGCCGTCGGACGTGGTGGAGTACTTCGGTGATCCGGCGGTGGGTGGCGACGAGTGCCACATGGCGTTCCACTTCCCGTTGATGCCGCGGATCTTCATGGCGGTGCGGCGGGAGTCGCGGTTCCCGATCTCGGAGATCCTGGCGCAGACGCCGTCGATCCCGGAGAACGCGCAGTGGGGCATCTTCCTGCGCAACCACGACGAGCTCACGCTCGAGATGGTCAGCGACGAAGAGCGCGACTACATGTACGCGGAGTACGCCAAGGACCCGCGGATGAAGGCGAACATCGGCATCCGCCGGCGGCTCGCGCCGTTGCTGGAGAACGACCGCAACCAGCACGAGCTGTTCACCGCGCTGCTGCTGTCGCTGCCGGGCTCGCCCGTTCTGTACTACGGCGACGAGATCGGCATGGGCGACAACATCTGGCTCGCCGACCGCGACGCCGTGCGCACCCCGATGCAGTGGACGCCGGACCGCAACGCGGGGTTCAGCAGTTGTGACCCCGGCCGGATCTACCTGCCGGTGATCATGGACCCGGTCTACGGCTACCAGGGCCTGAACGTCGAGGCCCAGCTCAACAGCTCGACGTCGCTGCTCAACTGGACCCGCCACATGATCGAGGTCCGCAAGCAGCACCACGCGTTCGCCGAGGGCGACTTCACCGAGCTCGGCGGCTCGAACCCGAGCGTGCTCGCCTACAAGCGGCAGTGGAAGCGCCCGGACGGCCGCGAGGACATCGTGCTCTGCGTGAACAACCTGTCCCGCTTCCCGCAGCCCGTCGAGCTGGACCTCTCCGAGCACCGCGACCACACGCCGGTGGAGCTCACCGGAGGTGTCAAATTCCCCGCGATCGGGGAACTCCCCTACCTGTTGACCCTCCCGGGTCACGGTTTCTACTGGTTCCAGCTGGTAGAGGCGGGCGACGACAGCGAGATGAGGTGAATCCGCCCGTGACCGATCCCCACGAACTGGTCGAGAAGCTGGCCGCCTCGCTGCCCGATCTGCTCCCGGCCGCCAGGTGGTTCGGCGGCAAGGACAGGCCGATCACGGCCGTCCGTCCACTGAGGACGACGGTGGTGGACGGCGACCTGGTGCACGTGATCTTCGAGGTGGAGCAGCCCGGCCGCACCGAGAGCTACCAGGGCGCGCTCAGCCTGAGCACCGGTGCCTGGGACGTGCTGCTCGACCCCGAGCACAACGGCGTGCTGCTCGACCGCATCGCGGAGGGGCACTCCGTCGACGGCATCACCTTCGCGCACGAGCCCGGCACCGAACTGCGGACGGGCCTGCGCGGCCGGCCGATCGGCGTCGAGCAGTCCAACACGTCGCTGATCTACGGCCAGCAGTACATCCTCAAGATCTTCCGCAAGCTCGCGAAAGGCGAGAACCGCGACCTGACCATGCACCGCGCACTGCGGTCGGTCGGCTGCGAGCACATCGCGCAGCCCCTGGGCGCGATCTCGACCGAGCTGAACGGCGAGCCGGTGACCCTGGCGATGCTGCAGGAGTTCCTGCCGGACGCCGTCGAGGGCTGGGACATGGCCAAGACCTCGGTGCGCGACCTGATGGCCGAGGCCGACCTGCACGCGTTCGAGGTGGGCGGCGACTTCGCCGGCGAGGCGCAACGCCTCGGCCACGCCGTCGCGAAGGTGCACGCCGACCTGGCCTCCGCACTGGGCACGCGCACCGCCGACGAGAACGCGATCGCGCAGGCCATCGAGGGCATGCAACGGCGCCTGGGCACCGTGCTCGAGTCGGTGCCGGAGCTGGGCCGCTACGAGGAGCCGCTGCGCGCGTCGTTCGAGGAGGCCCGCCGGCACGTCGGCGAGATCTCCATCCAGCACATCCACGGCGACCTGCACCTGGGCCAGGTGCTGCGGACCGTGCACGGGTGGCTGCTGATCGACTTCGAGGGCGAGCCCGCGGCGTCCGTCGAGGACCGCCTCGCGCTGCGGTCGCCGTTGCGCGACGTGGCGGGGATGCTGAGGTCGTTCGACTACGCGGCGCGGCAGCTGCTGATCGGCCAGCCCGACGACGACCAGCTCGCCTACCGCGCGATGGAGTGGACGAAGCGCAACCGGGCGGCGTTCTGCGACGGGTACGCCGAGGTGGCGGGCGACCCCCGCGACCACGCGCACCTGCTGCGCGCGTTCGAGCTGGACAAGGCGGTCTACGAGGTCGCATACGAGCACGCCAACAGGCCGGAGTGGTTGACGGTTCCGCTGTCGTCGATCGCCCGGATGACTTCTGGAGGAGAGTAAGCCGTGAAGGCCGACCTGGACCGACTCCTGTCAGGTGCGCACCACGACCCGCACTCGGTGCTGGGTGTGCACACCGTCGGCGACCAGGTGGTGGCGCGGGCGCTGCGACCAGGCGCCACGTCGGTCGCGGTGGCGTGGGGCGACAAGCAGGTCGAGCTGCCGCGCATCGCGGACGCGCTCTTCGAGGGCGAGCTGCCCGAAGCGCCCGGCGACTACCGGCTGCTGGTGTCCTACGGCGACCACACGGTCGAGGTCGACGACCCGTACCGGTGGCTGCCCACGGTCGGCGAGCTGGACCTGCACCTGATCGGCGAGGGCCGGCACGAGCGGCTGTGGGACGTGCTGGGCGCGCACGTGCGCTGCTACGAGACGGTCGCCGGTGACGTCACCGGTGTCTCGTTCGCCGTGTGGGCGCCGAACGCCCGCGGGGTGCGCGTGACCGGTGACTTCGACGGCTGGGACGGGCGCGCGAACCCGTTGCGCTCCATGGGTTCCAGCGGTGTGTGGGAGGTCTTCCTGCCGAACGTCGTGGTGGGGTCGCGGTACAAGTTCCGCATCCTCGGCCAGGACGGCGTGTGGCACGAGAAGGCCGACCCGATGGCGTTCGCGACGGAGGTCCCGCCGCAGACCGCCTCGGTCGTCACGCGGACCGAGTACCAGTGGCAGGACGCGGAGTGGGAGGCGCGGCGCGAGGCCACGCAGTGGGCGAACGCGCCGATGTCGATCTACGAGGTGCACCTCGGGTCGTGGAAGCCGGGCCTCGGGTACCGCGAGCTCGCGACGGAGCTCGCGGACTACTGCGAGGACATGGGCTTCACGCACGTCGAGATGCTGCCCGTGGCCGAGCACCCGTTCGGCGGGTCGTGGGGCTACCAGGTGACGTCGTACTACGCGCCGACCTCGCGGTTCGGGTCGCCGGACGACTTCCGGTACTTCGTCGACACGCTGCACCAGCGCGGCATCGGCGTGCTGGTCGACTGGGTGCCCGCGCACTTCCCGAAGGACGCCTGGGCGCTCGCGAAGTTCGACGGCACCCCGCTCTACGAGCACGCCGACCCGCGGCGCGGTGAGCAGCTCGACTGGGGCACGTACGTGTTCGACTTCGGCCGCAACGAGGTCCGCAACTTCCTCGTGGCGAACGCGCTGTACTGGATCGAGGAGTTCCACCTCGACGGGCTGCGCGTGGACGCCGTCGCGTCGATGCTCTACCTCGACTACTCGCGGCCCGAGGGCCAGTGGCTGCCCAACGAGTTCGGCGGGCGCGAGAACCTCGACGCGGTGCGGTTCCTGCAGGAGCTCAACGCCACGGTCTACAAGCGGCACCCCGGCGTGGTCATGATCGCCGAGGAGTCGACGGCGTGGCCGGGCGTCACGCGGCCGACGCACCTCGGCGGGCTCGGGTTCGGCTTCAAGTGGAACATGGGCTGGATGCACGACACGCTGCACTACCTGTCGCGTGAGCCGGTGCACCGCTCGTTCCACCACAACGAGATGACGTTCTCGCTGGTGTACGCGTGGAGCGAGAACTTCGTGCTGCCGCTCTCGCACGACGAGGTGGTGCACGGCAAGGGCTCGCTGTGGGGCCGGATGCCGGGCGACGACTGGAACAAGGCCGCGGGCGTGCGGTCGCTGCTCGCGTTCATGTGGGCGCATCCGGGCAAGCAGCTGCTGTTCATGGGCGGCGAGTTCGGGCAGCGGCAGGAGTGGTCGGAGTCGCGGTCGCTCGACTGGCACCTGGTCGAGCAGGAGCCGCTGCACCAGGGCATCCAGTCGCTGATGCGCGACCTGAACTCGGTGTACAAGGGCGCGGCTGCGTTGTTCAGCCACGACGTGACGCCCGAGGGCTTCCAGTGGATCGACGCGAACGACTCCGGCGGGAACGTGCTGTCGTTCCTGCGGGTCGGTGAGGACGGCTCGACGCTCGCCTGCGTGGCGAACTTCTCCGGGTCGCCGCACCACGACTACCGCGTGGGTCTGCCGTCCGCCGGGCGGTGGAAGGAGCTCGTGAACACCGACGCCGCGCACTACGGCGGGTCGGGCGTGGGCAACATGGGCGGTGTCGAGACCGAGGCGAAGCCGTGGCACGGCCGGCCGCACTCAGCGATCCTGCAGCTGCCGCCGTCCGGCGTGCTGTGGCTGGTGCCGGAGGACTGACCGGTCCGGTAGAGCGCCGTTCCAGTAGAGGGCACCGGTCACCGCAACGGGACCGGTGCCTTCGCACGTGCGGACGACCTGGTCGCGCAGGTCGAACGGATCGCCGCAGCCGGTGATCCGCAGGCCGGTCAGCGGTTCGCTGCCGGTGTTGGTGACGGTCACGGTGTGCGCGTCGGCCGTGACCTCGTAGGCGGAGACCCTCAGGAACACGCACTCCCAGTGGATCTCCGTGGTCGTGGTGACGAAGAACCGCACAGTGGCGGCGTCACGCGGTGCGATCACCCCGTAACTGTTCTGGCGCCTCGTCTGGCGTATGGGCGTGAGTGCGTAGGTCCGTCCGGTCTGGACACCCGCGCGGTCGAGGAACTGCAGCCCGGTGGCCGTCGCGGGTCCGGGCCTGCGGCTGCCGGCCCAGACGGACAGGTCGTAGACACCGCCGGGCACGGCGGGGAGCGCCGAGTGGACGGTGCCGGGCCCGGTGATCATGCCCACGCGCGGTTGCGGCGCGATGCCGCCGCCGCAGCCGGGCATGGTCGGATCGGCCCCGCTCGGCGGGCCCAGGAGCAGCAACACGGCGCAGATGTATTCGCGCACGATGGGAAATGTAGGTCGATCGGGCGACTCCAGCCCGGTGAACCCGATCCGGCCGCCGCACGTTGCCCCTTGTATGCGCCTGACTTGGACGACAAGGACGCCTTCAGAGCCGACCGGCAGGCACAATGGTTCCATGCGGCACCGGAGCATCGCGCTGATCGTCGTCACCGCCCTGCTTGCCGCAGGGTGCACAGCCCAGATCCCAGGGCGCCCTCGTGCCGCCAAGGTGGTGAAGAAGGAGGCGTCCAGCACCACGATCCAGGTGCGCGGGACGGACAACGGCCCGATCGACAAGCTCGCCGCCACCGCGCTGACGGACATCGACGAGTTCTGGAAAGAGTCGTCCCAGCAGACGTTCAACAAGGCCTGGAAGCCGCTGAGCGGCGGTTACTTCTCGGTCGACACGGCCGACTCGAGCGCGAAGCCGCCGCCCTGCACGCAGAAGGCCGCGGACGTGGAGGGCAACGCGTTCTACTGCCCGGCCGCCGACGCGATCGCCTGGGACCGCGCGTCCCTGCTGCCGGTGCTGCAGGACCGCTTCGGCGAGGCGGCCGTGGTCGTCGTCCTCGCGCACGAGGTCGGCCACGCCGTGCAGAACCGCATGGGCATCACGCCCGAGGCGGAGCGCCGCGAGCCGGAGAAGTACCCGACGATCCTCACCGAGGCCCAGGCCGACTGCTTCGCGGGCGCGTTCATCCGCAACGTCGCCGACGGCAAGTCCGAGCGCCTCGACATCAACGCCGACGCCCTGGACAAGGCGCTGGGCGCGCTGATCACGTTCCGCGACCCGGTGGGCACCTCGCCGGAGGACGAGCAGGCGCACGGCAGCGCGTTCGACCGAGTGGCCGCCTTCCAGGACGGCTACGAGCAGGGCACGAAGTTCTGCGCGGCCATGTCGGTGCAGAACCGCCAGTTCACGCAGCGCGCGTTCACGAGCGTCAAGGACCGCGCGAACGGCGGCAACCTGCCGTTCGACGAGATGCTCGAGGCCGTGACGCCGGACCTCGACGGCTTCTTCAAGAACCTCGCCACCACCGCGGGCAAGCAGTGGCCGTCGCCGCGCGCCGAGGCGTCCCAGAGCGAGCCGGACTGCTCCGGCGACCAGGGCCCCGTCGCGTACTGCCCGTCCGACAAGACGATCAAGATCGACACCAAGGACGAGCTGCCGGAGCTGCACAAGGACGAGGGCGACTACGCGACGGGCACGCTGATCGCGACCCGGTACGCGATGGCCGAGCTCGCGGCGCTGGGCAAGCCGATCGAGGGCGAGGAGGCGTCCGCGGCGGCGTTGTGCCTGGCCGGGGCTTACACCGGGGCGGTGTTCCAGCGGCAGGACGGGTTCGGGTTGTCGCCGGGCGACTTCGACGAGGCCGTGACGGTGCTGCTGAAGTACGACTACGCGGCGCGGGACGCCAAGGGCGGGAACCCGGTGGATCCGGGGTTCGAGCGGGTGGCCCGGTTCCGCGAAGGCGTGTTCGAGGGCGCGAAGAAGTGCGGCGTCTGACGACTTGACCACGTTCGCGGACGTCGCCGCGATTCTCGACCGGGTCGTTCGCAAAGTCGAAGACTCGATCGCGAACCTGGCGCAGGCCGCCGCTCTTGCCGAGGAGTGCCGGGCCGGGCTCGCGGAGACGGTGGCAGGAACCGCGCAGGCCGGCGAAGCCGAAGCCGTCATCGCTTCGTTCGCCGCGGTCAAGGACGGCGCGGAGACGCGCATCGCCGAGGCCGGAGCCACGCTGGACGGAATCGCCCGGATCCGCGCGTCGCTCGAATCCGGGCGGGGTTCAGGAACAGCCGCGTCCATCCCGACGCCCCCTGTTCCGAACTCGACAGCTCCGCGGGACGAACCGTGGGTCGCGCGATCGCGAGCCCACCTGCCCGCCTACCAGACCAGCGGTGTGTTCCGGGATCGAGACGGACACGCCGACATGATCCAGAGCGGGCGCGAAGCCGACGGCGAACACGACCGCATCAACGATCACCTGATTCAACTCGGAATCGGGCGCCTTGGCGCCACCATCGAGGCGTCGAAGCACGTCGAGGTCAAGGTGGGCTGGCGCATGCGGCTGAACGGCGTGGACGAGGCGGAACTGGTGGTCAACAACGAACTCTGCAACGGCGTGCTGTCCTGCGCGAAGTTGCTCCCCTTCGTGCTGGGGCCAGGCCAAACCCTGACCGTGCACGATCCGGTACGTTCGCGGGTGTTCCGCGGAAAGGACGTGCGGTGAGCTACACGCTCGACTTCTGGTACTACCACGGCGACAACCGCGCCGACGAGCCTGAACCCGTTCGAACCGAGGCAGAGCTCGATCGCGTGCTGACCTACCTGGTGGACCACGCCCAGCCACACCCCACGCAGATCGCCGCACAGGAACTCCCGAAGTTCGGCCTTCTGGAGATTCCTGATCGCATGTTCAAACTGGACGTGGACAACGGGTTCGGGGCGCTGCACTACGTGGGCCCGGACGGCGACACCGACGAGTTCGGCTACTGGGTCACGCAGGCCACCGAGCCAGCCGAGGACGCACCAACGCTCTACGTCGACAGGGACAACAAGACGGAGTTCCCCCGCGATGCCGTGATCCCACTGGACCAGGTCCGAGCGGCCTTGCTGGAGTTCCAGCGAACCGGCTCGCGTCCCACCTGCGTGCGTTGGCAGGTCACGGACGCGACCTACTGACCCCGAACCGAAGCCCGCACCGGCTCAGGCCTGGTGCGGGCTTCGGCGTCTGGTGGCGAGGTCAGCCGGACTCCACCGAGATCCGCGCGCCCGGGATCCTCAGCGTTCCCCCGACCAGGTCCGTGTTGCGCACCGTGACCTCGGTGAAGGTCACGAACGGCACGTTCAGCGGCGGTGGGTGCGCCGCCGTGTAGTCCACCGGGATCTTGATCCCGAGGAGGTCCAGGTTGCCCTTGAGCTGGACCGTGAACAGCTCGATGCGCCCCGGCGACACCGTGGACGTGCTGCCCGGCCGGGCGGCCGTGACCAGCCTGACGCCCGGTGAGACCTCGGCGGACTGCACCAGGTCCCTGATCTTCATGTCGGACGCCGTGAACTTGAGGACCTTGACGACCTGGCCGTTCACCAGCGCGTCGACGATCCCGACGTAGTTCAGGCCGCCCAGGTCGAGCCTCGACGCCGTGAGCGTCCACTCCCGCCCTCCCGCCGCCACCGGGGCAGGGGCCGGTGGCGGGGGTGCCGGTGTCGACGGGTCCGCACTGGGCGGCGGCGTCGGCGCGGTGGTCGAGGACACCGGCGGTGGGGTGGTGCTCGTGGTCGTCGTGGGCGGCGGTTCGGACGTCGTGGTCGGTACCGGGGAACTGCTGCCGGGGTCCGACGACGGCGGTGGTTCGGTGCTCGACGGCGGCTGCAGCGCCAGCACCGCGACCACCGCGACGGTTGCCAGCGACTGCGCCCGCATCATGTGGGCTGAACCTCCTGGGTCGTCTTCGGCTCCTTGGCCTTCTTCGGCTCGTCCGTCCACGCCACGGCGAGCGCACCGCCGAGCAGGCTCGAGAGGGTGCCGATGATGAAGCCGCCGAAGTTGGTCACGACGATCGCGACGAGCGACAGCAGCACCGTGACGATGCCCGACGCCAGCCGGAACCTCGGCTGCGTCCACAGCGCGACCGCGCAGATCCCCAGCAACGTCCCGATCAGCAGCGCGGACACACCACCGAGCGTCTGCATCGAGATCATCAGGTCGCCGAACTTCAGCCCGGCGAACGGCGGGAACAGGATGAGGAGCGCGCCCACGGCCACGAAGAGCCCGGCCCAGAAGGGCCGGACCCGTCGCCACGCGGTGAAGCGCCGCCAGGTCCTCAGAAGCACTCTTGCTTCCCCTGGCGGATCGTCAGGTTCATGCCCTTGAACCTGATGGTCTGGGCGGTGGTGGCCCAGGCGGTCTGCTGCAACGACGTGATGTTCGCCGAGTCGGCCTGCAGGCCGAACGAGCCCGGCAGGCCGCGGAGGTTCTCCGGTCCCTTCGTCACCTTGCTCGCGTCGATGCCGATCTCGGGGTTGCCGAGGACCAGGTCGCCGTTGAGGTCCGTGAGGTTGACGACCAGGTTCTCCGCCGACATGCCGCCCACGCCCTCCGCGGTGATGCGCATCGTCACGTCACCGACGATCGGCATGCCGGGCACGAACACCGACTGGCAGAACTTGTCGAGCCGTGCCGTCTTGAACCCGCTGACCGCGACGACGTGCACCTTGCCCGCACCCGCGTCGACCCCGCCGAACTGGACGAACCCCTGGCCCGTCAGGTTGTCGGCGGACACCTTGAAGTTGGTGCCGGACACCGCGAACGAGGCTGCCAGCGCTCCCTGGGACATGCCGAACAACAGGGCACCGGCGCCGACCGCGCCGATGCCGAGCACCCCGACGAACCGTGCCCAGCGCGTTCTACCCATACCCCCGGACTCCTTCCACACTGAAGGCTTGCGTGAGGGGGACTGTGCTCGCGAAAACGCAGGCAGGACAACGGAAACGAGTCCGCGCAGTCTTGAAATCACCCCGAGGGGTGAGGGAGTTTCACGTTTGGCCGAAGGTCCTTCCGCAGGACGCCGGAACGCGCTTAGTAGGGTCTGACCTCATGGGATTCGGACGAATCGCCGTCGCGCTGGCCGTGACCGCAGCCTTGACCGCCTGCGCCACCGTCGTCGACGGCGAACCGAAGGGCGAACGCCCCGACCCCACGAAGGTCGCGGGCCTGGAGATCTCCAACGGCCCGTCCGGCCCGCGCAAGGGTGTGCCCGACGCCGACCTGAGCGTCGAGAACGGCGACGGCGGCGAAATGGATCGCCTGGCCATCAACACCCTCGCCGACGTGCAGGAGTTCTGGAAGGCGGAGTTCCCGGCCTCGTTCGCGGGCAAGACGTTCGAGCCCGTGAAGCGGTTCCTGTCCTACGACTCGAACGGCAAGGGCGTCGAGGTCTGCAAGCTCAACACGACCGGCATCGCCAACGCGTTCTACTGCGCGCTCGACGACAGCATCACGTGGGACCGCGGCGAGCTCCTGCCGATGCTGCAGGACTCCTTCGGCCCCATGGCCGTCGTCACGGTGCTGGCGCACGAGATGGGCCACGCCGTGCAGTACAAGCTCGGCCCCGCCTCGAACATCGGCGCCAACACCCCGTCGATCGTCAAGGAGCAGCAGGCCGACTGCTACACCGGCGTCTTCATGCGCTGGGTCGCCGAGAACAAGTCGAAGCACTTCGAGCTCTCCACCGGCGAGGGCCTGAACCAGGTGCTGCAGACGATGTTCTTCATCCGCGACAGCGCCGGCACGTCGTTCGAGAAGCAGGGTGCGCACGGCAGCGCGTTCGACCGCGTCTCCGCCTTCCAGTTCGGCTTCACCCGCGGCGCCGCCCGGTGCGCGGAGATCAACGAGGCCGAGATCGCCAAGCGCATCACCGAACGCCCCTTCGACCTCAACGACACCGACCAGGGCCAGGGCCGCGGCAACGCCAGGATCGACGAGGACAAGTTCCAGCGCGCGCTGGAGGAGTCGCTGCGCGACGCCTACAAGTCGAGCGGCGCGGCGTTCCCCGCCTTCGACAGGTCGGGCATCAAGGCGTGCGCCGACGCGCAGACCACGTCCCCGGCGACCTACTGCCCCGCCCTGAACCAGGTGCAGCTGGACCTGCCGGCCCTGGTCAAGATCGGCACGCCGCCGAAGAAGGGCTCGAAGGGCGGCATCGGCGACTTCGCGGCGTTCGCCGTCATCGCCTCGCGCTTCTCCCTGTCCATCCAGCACGCCACGGGCTTCAAGCTCGACGACGACGCGGCGGGCCAGCGCACCGCCTGCCTGACCGGGGCCTGGGCGGGTCTCACCAACCGCCCCAACGCGGCGGCGAACCTGAAGCTCTCCCCTGGGGACCTGGACGAGGCGGTCGCGGAACTCCTGGCCGACGACAGCCTGATCGCGGCGGACGTCAACGGCAAGGCGGTCCCGTCCGGCTTCGCCCGCGTCGAGGCGTTCGGCGACGGCTTCTTCCGCGGCCTCTCGTTCTGCGTGAAGAAGTACTCGGTTTGATTCCTGCATCGACCAGCATCGATACTTGATCGGTGCTCACCGATGAAGCCACGACCTACGCCTCGTGGTTCGCGACGCTGTCCGACCCGACGAGGGTGCGCCTGCTGAACCACGTGGCCTCGTCCCCGGTGCCGGTCACCGTCGGCGAACTGACCACGCTGCTGGGCGTGAGCCAGTCCACCTGCTCGCACCACGTCCGCAAGCTGGCCGAGGTCGGGTTCCTGCACGTCCAGCGCGAGGGCACCACCACCCTCGTCACCGTGAACCCGGCCTGCTGCACGGGTCTCCCGCACGCGGCCGACGCGGTGATGGGCGCGCTCTCCTCGGGCGGGATCGCACCGGTCTCGGGCGTCACCATCCGCCCCATGACCGCCTCGGACTGGCCGGACGTCCGCCGCATCTACGGCGAGGGCATCGCCTCCGGTGACGCGACGTTCGAGACGGAGGTCCCGTCGCGCCGGACGCTCGAGTCCAAGTGGCTGCCGGACCACCGCTGGATCGCCGTGCTGGACGGCGTGGTCGCGGGCTGGGCGGCGGCCGCCCCGGTCTCGGCGCGCGAGTGCTACGCGGGCGTCGTCGAGACGTCGATCTACGTGGCCGACGCCTCGCAGGGCCGCGGTGTCGGCAAAACCCTGCTGCACCACCAGGTCTCGGCGGCGGACGAGGACGACCTGTGGACGTTGCAGGCGGTGGTCTTCCCGGAGAACCGGGCCAGCATCGCGTTGCACCACAAGGCCGGGTTCCGCACGGTGGGGGTGCGGGAGCGGATCGCGCAGCACCACGGGAAGTGGCGCGACACCGTCCTGTTGGAACGGCGCCGCGCCTGAGGCCCGTGCCGACCCCTCGAACTCCGGCACAGGCCCCTGCTCTTCACCAGGGTTCCTCTTTCAACCAGCTGTCCGGAGGCCCCTCCTCGGCGTGGTCGCGGGCCTTCCGCGCCGACGAACCGGTGCGCACGGGCAACGCGAGCGTCACCGCACCGGCTTCGGGAGCGGGCAGCAGGAACGGTGGCAGGGCCTTGATCACGCCCTCGTTCTGCAGCCGCACGTACACCTCGCGCACCTGGTTGCGCGCGTCCGCCGTCGCCTGGCGCACGACGGCGGTGATCGCGTGCGCCAGGTCGTCCTGCTTGGCCTGCTTGGTGAGCGGCGACAGTTCGAGCCGCAGGAGCAGTCCGGAGTGGTCGACGGTGGCGGTCACGTCACCGTGTTCGCTCTGCGCGGTGCCGCGGACGGCGGCGACCTGCTTCTCGGCCCACTCCCGCGCGTTGCGGCGGCGGTCGACCGTCGCCGAGCCCTCCTCGGACTGGGCGCGCAGCCGAGCCGCGCGCGCCTCCGCGTCCTCCGTCACGAAGTCGGCCGAGCAGGAGCGCTGCTCGGTTCCTTCGGCTCCTTCACCAGGTCGTCGTCGCTGATCCTGCCCGAGGGCTTGCGGCCCTCCTGGTGGAAGTCACCGGAGTCGAACCTGTCGTCCGTGACCAGGCGGGGCCGGGGCGGGTTGACCTCGGGCACGGACGAGCCCGTCATGCTCTCGCCCACCGCGCGGAAGCCCAGGCGGACCTTCTCCATCTGCCGGCGGCCGGTCTCGAGGATGTCCTGGGCCTTCTGCGGCAGCTTGCCGATGACCTCCTCCACGCTGCTCGCCTCCAGCACGGTGGAGTTGACGCCGGCGGCACCGGTCTGCAGCGCGTCGCCGACCGCCAGCGTGGCGATGAACGCCGCACCGGTGCCGGCGGTCACGGCCACGGCACCGATGGACACCGCCGCGGACGCGAGCGTGATCATGATCTTGGCTTCCCTGACCTCACCGGCCTGGACGCCCTTCTGCCCGGTGTCGACGAGGGTCAGGACGTCGTCGCGGAAGCTCGTGATCGCCTTCTCGTACGCCTGCATCGCGTACTTGGCGGCACGGACGACGTCCCGCTTGCGGGCGAGCGCGCCCTCGATGCTCGGCTGGCCGCGCAGGTACGAGCGGAAGCCGTCGGCCGCGTCGCCCTCCCAGTTCTCCAGGTAGAGGTCGATGTCGTTGAGGACGCCCTCGCAGAAGTCCTGGTCGATGTCGTCCGCGGCCTTGGACAGCAACGACAGCTCTTGCTGCACGCCCGCGAGCGCCACCTCGACGTCGATGAACTGACCCAGCTCGGCGAAGACGCGCTGGATGTCCTCCTTGGCCGTCGGGTAGCTCGCGTTCTCCTCCAGGTGGTCCGGGAAGAACCAGTCGTCCTGCTCGTCGAACTTGGTGCAGAAGTAGTCCGCGTGCTGGCGCATGTCGCCGGCCCAGCTCATGACAGGATCCCCCCGAACATCCCCTGGTTGTCGGCGTCCGCGGCGATGTAGCGGTCGGCGACCTCGATCAGGGCCTTCTGCGCCAGGTCGAGGTTCTCCTCGTTCCTGATGAACACGCTCAGCAGCGTCGACCGCGCACCGGCCCAAGCGTTGTGGGCCGCGTAGACCTCGACGTCCCCGGCGAACGCCCGGCCGTCGAGCTGCTCGGTCTCCGCGATCTTGGTCCTGGCGGTGTGCGTGTGATCGATGAGCTTGCCGATGTCGTGCGTCGCCGTGTGCTTCAGACCCTCTGGTTCGGCGTGGAATCCTGTGCCCATCGTTCCCTTTGTCCGTCTCAACTGGTTGTGACGGCGCCAGGCTATGTCACCCGTTCAGGTGAAGATCATCGGCACCGTCGTAACCCTGGATGCCATCAGCGTGTCAGCCGCCGCTGACAAACCGGTGACACGAGAGACGGCGAACGCGGAAGCACTCGACGCGCGGTATTTCGCGGCGTCACACGACGAGGGGCGCGCTCAAGCGAGCGCGCCCCTCGTGGCGTTCGTGGGTCCGGCTGTCAGTACAGCGCGGAAGCCAGGTTCCGCCGGGCGGCGGCCACCCTCGGGTCGTCAGCGGGGAACAGCTCGAACAGCCCGATCAGGTGCTGCCGCACGCGGTCCCGGTCGTCGCCGTAGACCCGGCGCACCGTGTCGACCAGCCGCCGGAAGGCCTCCTCGACCTGCTGGCCGGCCACCTGGGCGTCGGCCGCAGCGAGCTGGGCGTCGATGTCGTCGGGCGCCCCGTCGGCCTTGGCGATCACCGCGGGGTCGACCGCCTCGGCGCGCTCGGCGAACCGGGCCTGCGCGAGGCCCTCCTTGGCCAGCTCGTTGCCCGGCTCGGACGCCAGGATCTCCGAGTAGAAGCCCTGGGCCGCGGCGTAGTCCCCGCGCTCGAAGGCCTCCTCGGCGGCGACGATCCGGGGGTCCTCGACGACCTCCTCCTCGGCCACGGGCACGGCGCGGGCCTCGCCCGCCCGGATCCCCGGCAGCCGGTCGCGCAACGCGTCCAGCAGCCGCGCGATCCACTGCGACAGCTCGGCGTCCGCGATCGGCCCGGCGAAGGCGTCGATCGGCTGACCGGCGGCCACCGCCACCGTCGTCGGCACCGACTGCACGCCGAACGCCTGGCCGATGCGCGGCGCGGTCTCCAGGTCGACGCGCGCGAGGATCCACGCGCCGCCGGACGAGGTGGCGAAGCGGGTCAGCGTCGCGGCGAGCTGCTGCGACTCCGGGCTGTAGGAGGCGCCCAGCAGGACCACGACGGGCACCTGCAGGGACTGCTCGACCACAGCCTGGAACGAGGCCTCGGTGACGTCCACGATCCACGGCACGGAGCCGTTGTCAGGTGCCGGCGCGGAGGTGGCGGAGGCCGGGGCGGCCGCCGCGGTGCGGGCCGCGTCGGCTCGGGCCTTCAGGGCACCCAGGTCGACGGCGCCGGAGAGCGCGGCGGACAGTGCGGCGGTCTTGCGAGGATCAGGCCTTGTCACGTGTTCCATCCTGGCACGGCTAGTTCCCGGACCGGGTCCAGGGCCATCGGGTTGACGCGCATCGCCTCGTTGGCCTCGGCGATGCGCAGAGCGAGCGGTGTCATCAGGTCGATGAACCGCTTCGTGCCGGTCTCACCGAGCACCTCCCACGGCGACATGGCGGCGGCATCGGTCGCCGCTTCCACCGCGGGGAGGTCGCCCGGCAGATCGGCGACGGCTTCCCACTCCTCGACAGTCCAACCACGCGCGGTGCGCATGTATGCCGGATCGAGGGAATGCTCGCGCGCGTAGAGCGCAAGCGCTTGGCACGGGCCTATGCCCGCCGCCACGAGTGCGGCCACGTGACCATCGCCGCGGGCCTCGCGCAGGATCGTGCACGCCTGCCACAGAGCCAGGTGCGGCTCTATGGGCCACGGCAGCGCGCGGTTCGCGGCGGCCAGCGGACGGCCGGCGACCTCGGAGGCGAGGGCTGCCCGGCGGCCCAGCGAGGCCGCCTCGGCGATGTCCGGCGTGTCCACCGAGCCCAGCAGCCGGCGCAACGCCCCGTCCACGCCCTGCAGCCGGGCCCTCAGGTACTCGGAGGGAGTGGCGACCGACCACGCGTCCGGCAGCGCACGGCGGACCATGCGCGGCGCGAAGTTGTAGAAGACCGCCGTCACCAGCTCGGGCGACGCGACGCCCAGCGGTGCGGCGCGCATGCCGAAGTAGCCCATCCAGCCGCCCTTGCACCCGAGCGCGTCCGTGGCCGCCCGGGACTCGGGCGTGAAGTACGTGACGTCGTGGTAGGGCTCGAACCTCAACCACAGCTGCCTCGCTTCCACGCCCGACACGCTAACCGAGCGGAAGGCACCAAATGGGTTCACTCACCGTCACGGCGTAGTGGCGTTCGGCCATCCGAGGAACGACCGGGACACGCTCAGGCGAGGTGCTCCTCGATGCGGTCCACCTTGGCCTTGAGCTGCCCGGACCAACCGGGCCTGATGTCCGCCTTGAGCACGAGCGACACGCGCGGCGCGCTGGCCTGCACCGCCTCCGTCGCGCGCTTGACCACGTCCATCACCTCGTCCCACTCCCCCTCGATCAAGGTGAACATCGCGTTCGTCTCATTGGGCAGCCCGGACTCCCGCACGACCCGGACCGCCTCGGCGACCGCCTTCGCGACACCCCCGGATTCGTCCGAACCGGACGGAGCAACACTGAACGCGACAAGCACGTGCACCTCCTGGTGATCCATCAGTTGTACTGACTGGTAGCTTCGGTGCCCATGACACCGCTGCCGTTCGACCCGATCGCCCGCGCGGCCGAGCTGTGGGACGACCGGGTGGGTTCCTCCACGTCGATGGCCGCCGTCACGAGCGTCATGCGTGTCCAGCAAATCATCCAGTCCGCCGTGGACGCAGCCCTCAAGCCGCACGGGCTGACCTTCGCGCGCTACGAGGCGTTGGTGCTCCTCTACTTCTCCCGCAAGGGCGCGCTGCCGATGCGCGTGATGGGCGAGCGCCTGCAGCTGCACCCGACGAGCGTCACCAACATCGTCGACCGGCTGGAGAGCGACGGCCTCGTCCGCCGCACGCCGCACCCGACCGACCGCCGCACCACGCTGGTCGAGATCACCGACGCGGGCCTGCAGCGCCGTGAGAGCGCGACCGCGGCCGTCGTCGAGGTGAACCTCGGGCTCAAGGGCCTCACCGACCGCCAGACCGAGCAGCTCACCGACCTGCTCGCGAAGGTGCGCCGGGCGAGCGGCGACTTCGAGGACTGAGAAAAACCGCTTGGGCGGCCGGGCCGTGCTGTGGCCTGATGGGTCCATGATCTGGGACCGACCGGACCGCTCCGCCGTCGCGCTCGTCAGCACCCCCTCCGGGTTCACCGGGCGCACCGGGGTCTTCCCGGTCGAGACCCCCAACTGGAACCACGTCGAGCCCGTCAACACCGTCCTGCGCGAGCTGCTGGGCGTGGAGACGAGCGTCCTGCGCCTGGTCTCGGCCGAGGGCGGCACCGTCCCGTTCGGCGGGGTCGTCACCTACCACGTCGAGGCGCACGAAGAGCCCGGCCACGGCCTGCTCACCCCCGCCGAGGCACCGGAACCGGATGCCGAGCACCGCCAGCCGTGGGCGCGTCGCGGAGGCCCGGCCGAGCTGGTCGCGTGGGCGGACTCGGTGATCACCCGCACCGGCCCTGCGACCCAGGTGCGGACGTGGAACCTGTCGAGCGTCCACAGCCTGCCCACCGCGGACGGACCGGTCTGGCTCAAGGCCGTGCCGGAGTTCTTCGCCGAGGAGGGCTCGGTGATCGAGACCGTCGCCGCGGTCGACCCGTCGCTCGTGCCGCGGGTACTGGCGAGCGCGCCGCACCGCGTGCTGCTGAGCCACGTCGAGGGCGGCAACTGCTGGAAGGTGACCGCGGAGCAGGTCGAGCGCGTCCTGCCGCGCTGGGTCGCCGTCCAGCACGCGCTCGCGGGCGAACCCCGGCTCCGGCCGTCCGCCGCGCCGATGCCGTCGTTCGGACTGCCGGACACGCTGCTGCACGGCGACTTCCACCCCGGCAACTGGCGCACCAGCGGCGTGGTCATCGACTGGTCCGACGCCGTCTGGGGCCACCCGTCGTTCGACGTGTGCCGGTTGATGGAGGTCGCCGCACCCGAGCTGCACGACCTGATCCGGCGCGTGTGGAGCGAGGCCTGGCTGCGGTACCGCCCGGACAGCGATCCCCTGGCGGCGCTGGAGATCGCCCCGCGCGCGTCCCGGCTGCACAACGCCGTGAAGTACCAGGAGTTCCTGGACAACATCGAGTCCTCGGAGCGGATCTACCACGAGGGCGACCCGCAGGTGGAGCTCCGCGAGGCCCTGCGGCTGGTGACGTCGTGAGCGAGCGGTCGTTCGTCGCCCTGGTCAGCACACCGGGCGGGTTCGCCGGCCGCACGGACGCGATCGAGGTCGGGACGCGCTGGTGGGCCGATGTCGAACCGGTCAACGAGGCGTTGGAGGCGCTGCTCGGCGTCCGAACGAGCGTGCTCAGGCTGGTGTCGGTCGAAGGCGGTTCGGCGTCAGGCGGCGGTCTCGTCACCTACCACGTCGAGGCGCACGGCGAGCCCGACCGCACGCGCCTGCGCCCCGCCGAGGAACCGGAACCCGATGCGCCGCACCGGCTTCCGTGGGCCCGGGCGGGCGGACCGGCCGAGCTCGTCGCCTGGGCCGACGCGCACCTGGACCGCACCGGTCCGGCCGTGCAGGTGAAGTCGTGGAACCTCTCCAGCGTGCACCGCCTGCCCACCGCGACCGGCTCCGCGTGGCTGAAGGCCGTGCCGCCGTTCTTCGCGAACGAGGGTGAGGTGATCAGGATGGTCGCCGAGCACGACCCCGGGCTGGTGCCCGAGCTGATCGCCGACGCGCCGTTGCGCGTCCTGATCGGCGAGGCCCCTGGCGAGGGGTGCTGGGACACGAAACCGGAGCACGTCGAGGAGATCGTGCCGCGCTGGGTCGCCGTGCAGCACGCGCTCGCGGGCGAGCCGCGCGTGCGGCCCTGCGTCGTGCCGATGCCGTCGTTCGGGCTGCCGGACACGTTGGTGCACGGCGACTTCCACCCCGGCAACTGGTTCAGCGGCGGCGTGGTCATCGACTGGTCCGACGTCGTCTGGGGCAACCCGGCGCTGGACGCGGGCCGGCTGATCGAGTTCTGCCGTCCGGAACTGCACGGGCTGATCCGCCGCGTGTGGAGCGAGGCGTGGCTGCGGCACCGGCCGGACAGCCGGCCGCTGGAGGCGCTGGACACCGCCCGCCGCGCCGCGCACCTGCTGCTCGCGACTCAGTACCAGCAGTTCCTCGACAACATCGAGGAGTCCGAACGGATCTACCACCGCGGTGATCCCGAACGGCACCTGCGGGCGGCACTGCGCCTGGTGGGCGGATGACGCCACGCACGTTCATCGCGCTGGTCAGCACGCCGAGCGGGTTCGCGGGCCGCACCGACGTGATCGCCGTCCCCACCCTGGACTGGTACCACGTCGAACCGGTCAACGAGGCCCTGGAACAACTGCTCGGCGTCCCCACGCACGTGCTGAGGATGATCTCCGCCGAGGGCGGCGAGATGCCGTGCGGCGGCCTCGTCACCTACCACGTCGAGGCGCTCGGCGAGCCCGACCGGACGAAGCTGCACCCGGCGGACGAGCCCGAGGCCGACGCCCCGCACCGCGCGCCGTTCGCGCGCCGCGGCGGACCCTCCGACCTGGTGGCCTGGGCCGACACCGTCGTCGAGCGCACCGGTCCGGCCGTGCAGGTCCGCACCTGGAACGTCTCGACCGTGCACCGGCTGCCGACCGCGCGCGGACCGGTGTGGCTGAAGGAGGTCCCGTCGTTCTTCGCCGACGAGGGCGAGGTGATCAGGATGGTCGCCGAGCACGACCCCGGGCTGGTGCCCGAGGTCATCGCCTCCGCGCCCCGGCGCGTCCTGCTCTCCGACACGGCGGGCGAGATGTGCTGGCCGTTCCGGCCCGAGTACGCCGAGTTGATCCTGCCGCGCTGGGTGGCCGTGCAACACGCGCTGGCGGGTCCGCCGCGGGTCCGGCCGACCGCGGTGCCGATGCCGGACTTCGGGCTCCCGGACACGTTGACGCACGGCGACTTCCACCCCGGCAACTGGCGCACCACCGGCATGGTCATCGACTGGTCTGACGCCGTCTGGGGCCACCCTGCGCTCGACGCGTGCCGGGTGATCGCCTACTGCGCGCCCGAGTTCCGCAACCACCTCGCGCGGGTGTGGTGCGAGGCGTGGCTCACCCACCGCCCGGACAGCAGGCCGTGGGAGGCACTCGAAGCCGGGCGGCGCGCGTCACACCTGCACACCGCCGTGAAGTGCCAGCTGTTCCTCGACAACATCGAGTCCTCCGAACGGGTCTACCACCGCTCGGTGCCCGCGGACGAGCTCAGAGCTGTTCTGCGGCCGGCTCGCTGAGGCGGCCGGTCTTCGAGGCCCAGCGCTCGAACAGCACCGTGCCGAACGGCGGGATGCTCGACAGCAGGCCCAGCACCAGCGTGCGGGCGTCCCACTTCAGCGGCTCCTTCGTCATCAGCGCGACGAGGATGAAGGCCACGAACACGAAGCCGTGGATCGGGCCGAAGATCTTGACGCCGATCTCGTTGTGCACGACGACGTACTTGAAGAACATCCCGAGCAGCAGTCCCGCCCAGGACAGGGCCTCGGCCAGGGCGAGGATGCGGAACCGTCCGACCACGCTGGAGAACGTCATGTCCTCCAGCATGAACCGTGATGGCGAGCACAACGCAGCCGGGGGTGTCCTATTCCTCCCATTTGAAGACGCGCGAGGCCACGAAACCGACCACGAGCGAGAAACCCACGAGGACGGCGGCGGGCACCGCGAGCGCCTCGATCCCCTTGCCGCGCACCAGCACGTCCAGCATGCCGTCGTTCATGTGCCGCAACGGGAAGGCCTTCGAGACCGCCTGCAGCCACGCCGGGGCCTGGTCGACCGGGAAGAACGTGCCGGACAGGAACGCCATCGGCAGCACCACGATGTTCGCCGCCGCCGAGGCCGCCTCCTCGGTCTTCGCGAACGCGCCGACCAGCATGCCGAGCGCGAAGAACGCGATGGTGCCCAGCAGCAGCAACGGGATCGCGAGCCACCACGACCCGGACAGCCGCAGCCCGAACACCGGCAGCGACGCGATGCCGATGAAGATCGCGCCCTGCACCAGCGCGACCCCGGCGCTGACGAGGATCCGCGACGACAGCACCGACGTCGTGGAGATCGGCGCGAGCCGGATGCGCCGCAGCACCTGCTTGCGCCGCCACGACACGAGCGTCAGCGCCGACCCGAACACCGCCGACACCGCCACACCCCACGACAGGATGCCCGGCGTCAGGTACTGGATCGGCTTGAGCGAGGCGTCCTCGACCTTCTCCGCGGCGAACGTGAAGGTCGGCGGCTGACCGGTCGCGGCGAGGTTCGCCTTGTCCACGAACCCGTTGACGATCCCGACCACGGTCGCGGACTGCACCTGGTCGCTCTGCGCGAACCGCACGTCGACCTGCTGCCCGCGGACGATCAGCGCGGCGGGCAGGTCGCCGTCCTTCACCTTCTGCACGGCGGCGCTCTCGTCGTCGTACGACTCGAACTCGAGCGCGCCGCTCTCACGCAGCGCGGACACGATCGGGCCGTCACCGACCAGCGCGATCTTGGTCTTGTCCGTGCCGGCGTCGCGCAGGATCAGGCCGAAGATCACGAGGAACATCAGCGGGAACAGGAAGGTGAAGAACAGCGTGGCCTTGTCCCGGACGAAGCCCTTGAGCATCGCCACCGAAAGCGTCTTGAACGCGGTCATGCCCGGTACTCCCGCCCGGTCAGGTCGAGGAAGACGTCCTCGAGGGTGGCGGTGCGGACCTGCAGCCCGTCGAGCGCGCCTCGGTCGGCGAGTGCCGCCAGCACGGGCGCGGGACGACGGGTGGACAGCGTCAGCGACACCTCGTTCTCGTGCACCTCGTCCACGCCGTCGAGCGCCTCGGCGTCCACAACGGACAGAACGCCCTTCTGCAGCGTCACGTGGGTCGGCGCGTCCAGGCCGCGCACCAGCACGGCCGGCGCGTCGAGCGCGAGGATCTTCCCGGTGTCCATGATGGCCACGCGGTCGCAGAGGATCTCGGCCTCGTCGAGGTAGTGCGTGGTGTAGACGATGGTCTTGCCGCGTTCCTGGATGGCGCGCAGCACGTCCCAGAGGTTGCGGCGGGCCTGCGGGTCGAGCGCGGCGGTCGGTTCGTCGAGGAACACGATGTCCGGGTCGTGCACGAGCGCGCACGCGATGGAGAGCCGCTGCCGCTGCCCGCCGGAGAGCTTGTTCTCCTGCTCGTTCGCCTTGTCCGCGAGGCCGACCAGCTCCAGCATGTCCGCGGCCGTGCCGGCGCTCACGCCGTAGAGCGCGCCGAAGGTCTGCAGCTGCTCCTTGGCCGTCAGCTTCTCGAAGAACGACGACGCCTGCAGCTGGACACCGATGCGCGGCAACAGCTTCACGTTGCGCGGCCACGGGCTCTCACCCAGCAACCGGACCTCGCCGCCGTCGGGCTCGCGCAACCCCTCGACGATCTCCAGCGTCGTGGTCTTCCCGGCGCCGTTGGGCCCGAGGATGCCGAAGAACTCGCCCTCGGCCACGGTGAACGAGACGCCGTCCACCGCTTTCAGATCGCCGTAGCTCTTGCGGACGTCCCGCACCACGACCGCCGACCGTTCCTCCGTCATGGGCGAGACGGTAGGTGAGCGTTCCCCTGTTCGCGGTGCGGAACGACGAAAGTCGCCGGGAAGTCGAGACGAACGGGTCAGCCGCCGGACACGAGCAACGGGCGGGAGGTGTAGACGTCGTTCAGCCTTCGGAGCGCGGCGGCGAACTGCTCGAAGCGGGCCCGCGGCACGGCCGAGCGGACGTCGCCCAGCACCTGCCACAGGTAGCGGTGCTCGGCGGTCTCCACGACCGGTTGAGACGCGCCACCGGGCACGTCGGCGGCGAACGCGAGCGCGACCGCCGCAGCGCGCAGGCACGCGGTCGCGAGCGTCACGCAGTCCTCGACGAGCGGGCAGTCGTCCTCGGCGCGCACGACACCGCTGACGGCGAACCGGACGACCTGCATCAGCGCGAGGTAGAGGCGCTGGCCCGCCTGGGCGCGTTCGAACGGGAGGTGCTCGGTGCCGCAGCCGGGCGTCACGACGGTCATGCCGACCTGGGGGCGGCGCAGCACGTGGTCGAAGAGCGCGGTCGGCGCCCAGAGCAGGGTGCGCCAGGAGTCCTCGGGGATCGAGGTGCCCATCCTGGCCGCGTTCTCCAGCACGTCGAGGTAGGCGATCAGGACGCCGGAGAGGAACACCCCGCCGCGGTCGCCGCCGACCCGCACGACGCCGAACCGGTCGTCGAGGTCCGAGTCCTGGCCCCGGTAGCCGGGGGTCCACTCGATGACGCCGCTGCTCTGCAGGACCACGCGCGCGAGGCGCTGGTGCACGGGCGACGCCGAGAGCACCGTGTCGTCCAGGCCCATCTGGACGAGCGTGGACGCGGCGTGCTGCAGCGACTCGCGCCGCTGCGGCACGAGGTCGGGGTGCAGCAGGCGGAACGGTTCCACGTCGACCCCTCCCCATCCGGTGTCGCCCCCACGATGAACTCCGGGAGGCGGGAAGTCATCCGGATGAACCGCAGCGTTACGTCTCAGTTGGACGACGGGTCAGTGCGACCGGGCCCAGGCCGCGAGCTGAGCGCGGGTGGAGAGGTCCAGCGCGGTCTTCACGTTGTGCACGTGGGACTCCACCGTGCGGTGCGAGATGCCGAGCTTGGCCGCGACCTGCGCGTTCGTGAGGCCCTGCGCCACCAGCTCGGCGACCATCCGCTGCCGGTCGCTCAGCACCGGCTGCCGCACGATCTCCTTGCCCAGCGCCGTTTCCAGGGCGTGCCGCACGTCCATGGCCCGGCCGGCGGCCAGCGCGCGCTGGAACGCCGATCGAGACAGGGATTCGCGGGCGAGGTCCAGCGCGGCGGCCGTCTTCCGCCGCCACCACGTCTCGGGCGGGACGACCCAGGTCGTGCGCATCTGCAGGCAGGCGGCCAGAAGCCGCACGCCGAGCTCGTGCCGGCCGGACGCCATCGCGACCAGCCCGCGGCCCTCGACGGACTCCAGCACGGCCCGAGGGGTGTCCGCCGTCATCCGCGCGCTCTCGGCGAACCGGGCCCCCGCGACCGCGAGATCCCCGCGTTCCAACGCGATGCAGCCGGCCGTGTGCACGGCGATGGCCACGACGTCCTGCCGTGCATGGGTTCTGAGCACCGGCAACGCGCCGTCGACCAGCACCGCGGCGGCGTCGGTGTCACCCTCGACGAGCAGCCGCCAGGCGAGGTTCTGGCTGGAGACAGCCACACTCACGTCGTTGCCGTTGCGTACGCCGTGCTCGATCGATCGGCGCAACGCCCGTACGGCGTTCGTCACGTCGTCCAGACCGTCGTAAGCGCCCGCTAACGTCCGGAAGAGCCGGCACATGATCAGGTCCTCGCCGCCCGCCTCGGCCGTCTCGACCGCCTCGAGGGCGTACCGGACCGCCTCGTCGTGCCGTTCCTCGTGGGTCGCGAGCAGGGACGCGTACTCCAGCGCGAGGATCCGGTACCGGGCGTCGGCCGGCGTCTGGTCCAGCACCTGCAAGAGCACCGCACCGGCCTGGACGAAGTAGCCCCGGTCGAAGCACACCCGGAGCAGCATCGTGGCGAGCATCAGCCGCCGGTCGTCGCGCTGTTCCACCAGATGATGGAACGCGTACGCCACATTGTCGTACTCCTCGTGCTGCGTTCGCACCTGTCCCGGCGTGAGGATCGACGACGAGACGGCGGGTTCGCCCTTGTCGCACAGCCAGGCGACGATCCGTTCCGCCGTCACCTCGTGCTCGCCGTGCTCGCGCAGCCGTTCCTCGGCGTGCAGGCGCACGGATTCGAGCATCCGGAACCGGCCGTCGTCGCCCCGCACCACCAGCGACTTCGCCTGCAACGCCGTGAGCGGCCCGATCACCGGTCCGCCGTGCACGACCTCGGCGATCTCCAGCCCGAACCCGCCCGGCAGCAGCGCGAGCCTGCGGAACAGCTCCCGTTCGCCCGGCGTCAGCAGGTCGTGGCTCCACGCGATGGCCGCGCGCAGGCCGCTGAGCAGGTCGAGCCGCTGTTCGAGCCGGTCCGCCAGCTCCCGCACCGGCACGGTCCGGGAGAGCCGCGCGGCCAGTTCGACGGCCAGCGGCACCCCGTCCAGTCCGGCGCAGACGGCCTCGACCGCGGCCTCGACCGCGGCCTCGTCGTCGGCCGCGGTGCCCGCGCGGTCGGCGAACAGCGCGACGGCGTCGGCCGCCATGCCGTGCAGCGGGTAGACGACCTCGCCGACGGCCCTCAGGGCTTCCCGGCTGGTCGCGAGGACCTGCACGTGCGGGCAGCGGGACAGCAGCGCGTCCACGACCTCGCAGCACTCCGCGACGAGGTGCTCGCAGTTGTCGACCAGCAGCAGCACCCGGCGGTGCTGGAGCTCCTGGAGCAACGTCGTCCGCAGCGCGACGCCCGCGTGCTGGTACACGCCAACGGCTTCCGCGAACGCCTCCACCACCTGGGCGGGCCTGCTCAGCCGACCCAGCTCGACGGTGCGGACCTCGGCGCGCCTCGCCCGCCGGGCCAGCTCGACCGCGAGCCGCGTCTTCCCGATGCCCGCCGACCCGACCAGCGTGAGCATCCTGTGCTTGCGCAGCAACGACTGCAGCTCCGCCAGCTCGCGTTCCCTGCCGACGAACGCCGTGTCGTGCGCCGGCAGGTCGGCGACCACAGTGGACGTTCCCGCGGAACGCCGGCGGTAGGCGCGCTGCCGGCACGCGTTCGAGCAGTACCGCGCCCGTGACGGCACGGGCGCGAAAGCCCTGCCGCAGTTCGCGCAAACGCCCATCGCAGGAGGGTACGGCCCGGCGCGCGTCTCAGTTCGAAAGTGTGTGGAGGTCGACCTCGAGCGTGGTCCCGGACACCAGCTCGGCGAGCTCGATCCGGTCCTTGGCCCTGGACAACCACCCGCTGCTGATGCGCCGCACCACCTGCGTCCTCTCCACGTCGGCCGCGGGCGCCTCGATCACGACGTCCTTGCCGTTCTCCAGGTGGATCACGGCCCTGGTGAACCTCGGCGCGTGCGGCACGAACTCACCGGTGCCCGGCACCGCCGGGTACATGCCGAGCGCGCTGAACACGTACCAGGCGGACATCGTGCCGAGGTCGTCGTTGCCCGTGACGCCCGCAGGACCGTTGACGAACAACGTCTGCGCGGCCCGCACGACGACCGACGTCTTCTCCGGCTTGCCGATGAGCGCGTACATCCACGGCACGTGCAGGTCGGGTTCGTTGTTGGGGTTGTAGCGGAACTGGTTGTAGTAGTCGTACGGCCCGACCACCCACTTCTCGCGCACCGTCCGCTTCGGGTCGACGAGCAGGTCCTCGTAGGCGAAGAAGTCGTCGAGCCGCGCCTCGGCCGCCTGCCTGCCGCCCAGCGCCGTGATCAAGCCTTCGACGTCGTGCTGCGCGAGCCACTGGTACTGCCACGCCGTGCCTTCGTGGAACCCGTCGGGCCCCTGCGGCGTGAACGGCGTGAGCCACGCACCGTTCTGCAACTTGGGCCGTGGAAAGCCGGTGAAGCCCCGGTCCGTGACGGTGCTGTCCCACAACGTGCGGTGGTTCAGCCCCCTGAGCCGCAGCCGTTCGGCGTCCTCGGTGTGCCCGAGTGCCTCGGCCATGATCGCGAGCGTGGCGTCGGCCAGCGCGTACTCCAGCGTCGCGGACGCGCCGTGGTGCGGGTCGGTGTCCTGCCCCTTCTTGGGGAAGCGCTTGTCGTACTGCACGAAGCCCTGGGCGAGGTACGTCGGGTTGCCGGACCGGCCCTGGAACCTGCTGGCGGCCGGCGGGACGCCGTCGACGTTCTGCTTGAGGGCCTGGTACGCCTGCTCTTCGAGGCCGTCGAGGTGCCCGAACCGCCACAGGTCGACCAGGAACGGCGTGACCGGGTCGCCGGTCATGCAGTTGGTCTCCTGGTTCGCGTACGCCCAGCGCGGCAGCCAGCCGCCCTGCTCGTGGATCTTCAGGATGCTTTTGGCGATGTCCTTGCTGCGCTTGGTGCGGATCAGCGCGAGGAGCTGGTTGTGGGCGCGGTAGGTGTCCCACAGCGAGAAGTACTCGTAGTACGTCCAGCCGTCGGCCTGGTGCACCTGGTTGTCGAACCCCCGGTACCGGCCGTCCACGTCGCTGGCCGTCAGCGGCTGCAGCAGCACGTGGTAGAGCGCGGTGTAGAAGACCGCCCGCTCGTCCCAGTCGTCGGTCTCGATCTCGATGCAGGCCAGTTCCTCGCGCCACGCGCTCTGGGCCTCGTTGCGGAGGTCGTCGAACGTCTTGCCGCTCGTCTCGGCGGTGAGGTTGTTCGTGGCGCCCCGTTCGTCCACTTGGGACAGCGCGGTGTACGCCGTCACCTGGCCCGGTTCGAACGTGACCCACGCTCCCCTCAGGCCGGCTCCGCCCGCGGATTCCCGTTGTCCCGGCCTGGGTCCTGTCGGGCCCCAGATGCCGAACTGCTGGAAGGGGCGGTCGAACCTGGTCGTGAAGTGGGTGAGGTAGGGGCGGCCGCCGCAGAACGCCTGCGTCTCCACGGTTCCGGTGATCGTGCGGTCGTCCAGGATCCTGATCGAGCTGGCGCTGACCGGTTCCTTGTCGTTGGCCTGGCCGGTGTTGATGAGCAGGGTGCCTGGGGTGTTCGGTGGGAAGGTGTAGCGCTCGACGCCTGTCCTGGTGGTGGCAGTGCACTCGACGGTGATGTCGTTGGTCAGCTTCACCTTGTAGTAGCCGGGTTTGCCGATCTCGCCGTCGTGCGTGTAGGTGGTGGCGTAGCGCTTGTGGTCGAAGGTTTGCGGGAGTTTGGTTGTGGGGAGGATCGGGACGAGGCCGCCCTGTTCCCAGCAGCCCGCGCCGGACAGGAAGAAGTGGCCGAAGCCTCGGATCTGCTGGTCGTCGTAGCGGTAGCCGGCGTAGTGGGAGCCGATCGGGCTCGAGTGCGCCTTGCCGAAGGGCATGGACGCGCCTGGGAAGGTGTTTCCCTCGTCCTTCGTGCCGATGAAGGTGTTGACGGATTCGACCGGGTCCAGTGCTTTCGGTGCGTCCACGGGGGTTAAGCCTAGTTGCGTGGCGGCTTGGTCGTGGGGTGGCGTTGTGGTCCGGTTGGGTGGTGTGCGGGTCGGCTTGCGTGGGTTGGCGCCTGTTCCAGCGGAGGGGCTGGGTGCCGTGCGACTGGTCACCGTGCGAGGGTGGTCGCCTTTGACCGCGCGTCCCGTCGCCTTGCGTCGTGGTCACCTTTGCTCGTACCGAGCCGGTGCCGGGCATCGCCGCTTCGCGACGATTGCGATTGGGCCTTGACTTCGGGGCCCTTGCGAGGCCTTCCTCGGCCCAGAAAAGCCGGGTCTGTGAAGCCCGGCCGAGTGGTCAAGTTTAAGGCCTCGCACCCAAAGTCAAGCCCCAATCGCCGTCGTGGTTGCGTCACCACCGCTTGCACTGAGGCCCATCAGTCAGACGCCTCGGCTTCGCCATCGCGCCATGCCCGCTTGACCGACATCCAGCCCTCATACGCCTCGGCTTCGCCATTGCGCGGGGCGGAGGGTGGCTCGCCTTCGGCTTCGCCCTGCCTGCCCGCTGCGTCCGCCGTGCCAAACCCGGCACCGGCCCCAGCCCTCGCCCTTGCCCGAGCCCGCAACGCTCCACCCCTCCCCCGAGCAAGTAGGGACCGGGCCGGGGTGCAACCGCCGCCGCATGCGCACCCCGGCCCGGGGGTCTTCGACCGGATCGCCCGCCGCGAGGGCGGGAACGCTGTCCGTCACCGCATCATCGCTGAGCGCACACGGGCAAGGTCAAGACCGTTGCGATCACTTGTCCTGTTCCGGACATCGGCGAACCCGATGGCGGCGCAGCCGGGCGCGCGGAACTGTTGACAAGGGCGTTAAGCCGGGGTGAGATACGGCCACTATGACAACGTTGTCCCCCAGCGGGCCCGTGGCCGGTCAGCGCAAGGTACGTCGCGCGACGATGAACGACGTCGCGCGGCTCGCGGGCGTGAGCATCAAGACCGTCTCGCGCGTGGTCAACGACGAGCCGGGTGTGCACCCGTCCACCGCCGAGCGCGTGCTCGCGGCCATCGACCAGCTCGGGTTCCGGCGGAACCTGAGTGCCCGCAACCTGCGCCGGGGGTCGTCCACCGGCACGATCGGGCTGGTGCTGGAGGACGTCGGCAACCCGTTCTACTCCGGCGTGACCCGCGCTGTCGAGGAAATCGCCCGGCTCCGGGGCAGACAGGTGATCTCGGGGTCGTCGGACGAGGATCCCGGGCGGGAGCGCGAGCTGGCGCTCGAGTTCTGCAGCCGCAGGGTCGACGGTCTCCTCATCGTGCCCGCCGGGTTGCAGCACAGCTACCTGGTGCCCGAGATGCGCGCCGGGACTCCCGTGGTGTTCCTGGACCGGCCTGCCGGGGACGTCGTGGCGGACACGGTGCTGGTGGACAACATCGGCGGCACCGTCGAGGCGGTCACCCACCTCGCTTCGCACGGGCACCGGCGCATCGCGTTCCTCGGTGACGCGCCGGACATCTTCACCGCCAACGAGCGGTTGCGCGGGTACCGCGAGGGCTGTGTGCGGGCCGGGATCGGGTACCACGAGGAGCTCGTGGCGATGGGGCCGCACGACGAGAGCAGCGTCGCGACCACGTTGCAGCGGTTGCAGAACATGCGGGAGCCCGCCACGGCGATCGTGGCCGGCAACAACCGCATCACCGTGTACATCCTGCGGTCGCTCGCCGGTGTCGCGGAGCGGCCCGCGCTGGTGGGCTTCGACGACTTCGAACTCGCTGACCTGCTGTCGCCGCCGGTGACCGTGATCGCGCACGACGCGAGCGCGCTCGGCAAGGCGGCCACCGATTTGTTGTTCGCCCGACTGGACGGCGACAACTCACCACCGCGCCGCGTCGTGCTGCCGGTGCGCTTGGTGCCACGAGGATCCGGGGAGGTCCACGCGTGAGTTCTGGTGTGCTCCACCAGCCTGTCAACTTGCCCGCCAACCAGCCGAAGCAGTTCTACCGCGGCGGTGAGGCGATCGCCGCGCTGCGCGGCGGGACGAGCGGCGACTTCGGCCCCGAGGACTGGGTGGCGTCCACGACGACGCTCTTCGGGCGCAGCGACGCCGGGTTGACAACGTTGCCGAACGGCGTGCTCCTGCGCGACGCCGTGCAGGCCGACCCGATCGGATGGCTAGGCGCGGACCACGCGGCGAAGTTCGGCGGCGACACGGCGTTGCTCGTGAAGTTGCTCGACGCGGGCCAGCGCCTGCCGGTGCACTGCCACCCGTCGAACGCTTTCGCGTCCTCGCACCTGAACTGCCGCCACGGCAAGACGGAGGCGTGGATCGTCGTCGGCACGACCGGGCCGGATCCGACCGTCTACATCGGATTCCGCGACGACGTGCCCGCCGCGACCGTCGCCGAGTGGGTCGCCACGCAGGACACCAAGGCGATGCTCGGCGCGCTCAACCCCGTCTGCGTCCGGCCCGGCGACACGGTGTTCGTGCCCGCCGGTGTGCCGCACGCGATCGGCGAGGGCGTGTTCATCGTCGAACTGCAGCAGCCCACCGACTTCTCGGTGACGCTGGAGTGGCAGGGCTTCCTCGCCAACGGCGACATCGGCCACCTCGGGCTCGGCTACGACGTGGCGCTCGACTGCGTCGACCGGCAGGGCTGGAGCGGCAAGCTCGACGAGCTGGTGCGCCAGACCTCGGAGAAGTGGGCGCCGTCGGTCGACCTGCTCGGCCCCGACGCGAACCCGTTCTTCCAGGCCGACCGGCTGCACGTGGAGGGTTCCTTCGCGCTGGAGCCGTCGTTCGCCGTGCTGGTGGTGCTCGAGGGCTCCGGCACGCTCGGCGAGCAGGAGGTGCACAAGGGCAGCACCCTCGTCGTGCCGCACGCGGCGGGCGAGCTCGCGCTGTCCGGTGACCTGGTGGCGATCCGCTGCCGACCGCCCGTTCTATCCACTGTGGAGGAAGTGACGCCTTGAGCCAGCCCCTGCTGGAGGCTCGTGATCTCACGAAGAACTACGGCACCGTGGAAGCTCTCCGCGGTGCCTCCTTCACCGCTTACCCCGGTGAGGTCGTGTCGCTGATCGGCGACAACGGCGCCGGCAAGTCCACCCTGGTGAAGTGCCTGTCCGGAGTGGAGCAGCCGACCAGCGGCACGCTGACGTTCGACGGCCGGCCGCTCGTGCTCGACTCCCCCAACGACGCCCGCGACCGCGGCATCGAGACGGTCTTCCAGGACCTCGCGGTCGCGCCGGACCTCGACCCGGCCGCGAACATGTTCCTGGGCAGGGAGATCCTCAAGCCCGGCTTCCTCGGCTTCTTGGGCGTGCTCGACAAGAAGGCGATGCGCCGGCAGGCGGCCGAGCACTTCACCCGGTTCGGCGCGACGCTGCAGAGCATCGACGTGCCGATCGCCGCGCTGTCCGGTGGCCAGCGGCAGTCCGTGGCCGTCGCGCGGTCGGTGGCGTGGGCGTCGAAGCTCGTGTTCATGGACGAGCCGACGGCCGCACTCGGTGTCGTGCAACGGGAACGCGTACTGGACGTGATCAAGCGCGTGCGCGACGAGGGCGTCGCCGTCGTGCTGATCTCGCACAACATGCCCGAGGTGCTGTCGGTCTCCGACCGCGTCGAGGTGCTGCGCCTCGGCCGCCGTGTGGCCCGCTTCCAGGCCGCCGACACCAGCGTCGAGGAGCTCGTCGGCGCGATGACCGGCGCGCTGACCCAGGAGGACGCCGCCTGATGACCAACGATGAGAAGACAACGTTGTCATCTCTGCCCGACGACCGGCGGACGCCGTTGATCAAGCGGCTGACCGGCGCGAACACGCTGTGGATCGGGCTGGTGCTGCTGGTCCTGGTGGCCACGTTCGGGGCGATCCGCCCGGACGCGGTGTTCCAGGTGACCACGCTGCAGTTCCTGCTCGCGGAGACCGCGGTGCTGCTCGTGCTGTCGGTCGGCATGACGTTCGTGATCATCACCTCCGGCATCGACCTGTCCGTGGGCTCCGTGCTCGTGTTCGCGTCGGTGTCGAGCGCGATGGCGATGAACGCGGTGTCCGGCGGCGACGCGACGAACGCGGGCTGGGGCGTGATCGCGTTCGGCCTGCTGGTCGCGGTCGTCAGCGGCGCGGTCTGGGGCCTGCTGAACGGTCTGCTGATCTCGCGCGCGAAGATCCCGCCGCTGATCGTGACGCTGGGGTCGTTCGGCGCGGCGCAGGGCGCGGCCCTGTTGCTGAACAACGGTTCCAACGTCTCCGGCATCCCGGACAGGCTGAACCGCACGTTCGGTTCCGGCACGTACTTCGGCATCCCGAACATCGTGATCGTGGCCGCGATCGTCACCGCCCTCGGCGCACTCCTGTTGTCCACCACGAGGTTCGGCCGCTACACGTACGCGGTCGGGTCGAACGAGGAGGCGGCGCGGCGCGTCGGCATCTCGGTGCGCGGCCACCTCACGAAGGTGTACCTGCTCGCGGGCACGCTGGCGGGCCTCGCGGGGTTCATGGGCAACGCGTTCTTCCGGGTCGCGGTCGTCACCGGCCACGAGACGGACAACCTGAACGCGATCGCCGCCGTCGTCCTGGGCGGGACGAGCATCTTCGGCGGCCTGGGGTCGGTGCTGGGCACGGTGTTCGGCGTGTTCATCCCGGCGGTGCTGGAGAAGGGCCTCGTGATCATCGGGGTCAAGGAGTTCTGGCAGCCGATCGCCGTGGCGATCGTGCTGGTGGCCGCCGTGTGGCTGGACCAGACACGGCGTCGGGCGCGCAACCAACGTTAGGAAGGGTGCTGGACCAATGAAGATCCGCTCCGCAGTGGCCGTCTCGGCCGCTTTCCTGCTCGCCGCCTGTGGCGGAGGTGGGCAGATCGGTGACTCGAACTCGGGCAGCTCTGCCGCGAACAAGAAGCTGGTGCTGATCCCCGGCATCACCGCGGAACCGTTCTACATCTCGATGCAGTGCGGGTTCCAGGAGGCGGCGAAGGCCGCGGGCTACGAGTTCGACACCCAGGCCCCAGCCAAGTTCGACGCGGCCCAGCAGACCCCGATCGTCACGGGCATCCTCGCGTCGAAGCCGGCCGCCGTCCTCATCGCGCCGACCGACGACAAGGCCATGGCGGGCCCGATGAAGACGCTCAAGGACGCCGGCATCAAGGTCGTCGAGGTCGACACCAAGCTGCAGGACACCTCGATCGGCGTCTCGTCGATCTCCTCCAACAACGAGCAGGGCGGCAAGCTCGCCGCGGAGACGCTGAACAAGCTCGCCGCCGGCAAGTCCGGCTCGGTGCTCGTGCTCAACACCAAGGCCGGCACGTCGACCACGGACGCTCGTGCCAAGGGCTTCGAGGAGGCCATCAAGGCGTTCCCGAACCTCAAGTACATCGGCCAGCAGTACACCGACAACGAGCCCGCCACCGCGGCCTCGAAGGTGACCGCGACCCTGGCCGCGAACCCGGACCTGATCGGCGTGTTCGCGACCAACCTCAACACCGGCGAGGGCGCGGCGACCGGGCTGCGGAACGCGGGCAAGACCGGCGCGGTGAACCTGGTCGGCTTCGACGCCTCGCCGAAGCAGGTCGAGGACCTGAAGGCCGGCACCGTGCAGGCCCTGATCGCGCAGGACCCGGCCACGATCGGCAAGCAGGGCGTCGAGCAGGCGCTGGCGGCGATCGACGGCAAGGAGAACAAGCGCGACATCGAGACCGACCTCATCGCCATCACGAAGGACGACGCGGCGGCCAACGAGAAGTACTTCTACAAGCAGTCCTGCTGATCTCCGGCCGACCGCACCAGGGCCGTCCCGCGAGGGGCGGCCCTGGTGCGTTCGATGACGTACGTCATCAGGGTTTCCCCGCAACGGCGTAAGACGAGAGTCGTACCCGTCAGCCACCCAAAGGCCGATGCTGCCACCCCCTCGGAACCGATGAGCTGTAGGCACATTGGAGGGGGCTCGAATGCAACGAAGGACACTCGCGGCCGCGTTGGCCGTCGTCACCACCACGTCGCTGCTGGTCGCACCACAGGCACTGGCAGCGCCCACGCAGCAGATCCAGTGGCAGAAGTGCTTCGACACGCCACCGCCGGGACTCCCGCCGGGCGGCGAACGACTGGAGTGCGGCAGCTTCACCGCGCCGATGGACTGGAACAACCCGCGCAACGGCAAGACCATCACCATCGCGGTCAGCCGGCTGACGCCGAAGAACGGCAATGCGAAGTCCACGGTCTTCACCAACCCCGGCGGTCCCGGCGGTCCCGGCCGCACGCTCCCGCTGCTCTACCTGGAGCGGCCGAAGCTCAGCGAGAACGCCGAGATCATCGGCATCGACGTGCGCGGCACGGGTGCCAGCAGCAACGTCACGTGCGGCGGTTTCAACACCGACGGCCAGGTCGACCCGCGCGACCGCAGCAAGGCCAACCTCGACCTGCTCTACGGCGGCATGGAGCTGCTGGCGAAGTTCTGCCAGACCAAGTCCGGCGAGTTCGGCCGGTACGTCTCGACCGACCAGACGGTCAAGGACCTCGACCTGCTGCGCCAGGTGCTCGGCAAGAAGAAGGTCAGCTGGCTCGGCTACTCCGGCGGCAGCTGGATGGGCGCCTACTACGCCACGTACTTCCCCAAGACCCTCGACAAGATCGTCCTCGACTCCAACGTCGACTGGACCCTGCCGTGGCAGCCGATCTTCGACGACTGGGGCATGGCGTTCGAACGCCGGTTCCGCGCCGACTTCCTGCCGTGGGTGGCGAAGTACGACGACGTCTACCACCTCGGCAAGACCGGTGAGGAGGTGCGCCAGTCCTACGAGCGGACGCGGGCCAAGCTGAACGAGCAGCCCGTCACGCGGCCGGAGGGCGTCTACAACGGCGTGATGCTGGACTTCCTGCTGCGCGGCACGCTCTACAACAAGGACAGCTTCGCCGACGGCGCGCGGACGTTCGCCGAGCTCGCCGGTGCGGTGCCCGCGCGGATGAACGCGCTGGCGAGCTACCCGGACGCCCAGCTGGGCACGGCCTACTCGATCCTCTGCAACGACACGCCGTTCCGCGCCGACCGGAGGTACCTGGAGCGCGACGGTGCCCGGGACGGCGCCAAGTGGCCGCTGGTCGGCTACACGCAGATCGCCGGCCCGTGCGCGTTCTGGGACCGGCCGGACATCGACCTGAAGCAGCCCACCGGCATCGGCGTCGCGCCGACGCTGATGGTGCAGTCGGTGCGCGACCCGGCGACGCCGCTCGAGCAGGCCCAGCGGGCGCACCGCAACTTCAAGGGCTCCGTGCTGCTCACCGTCGAGGACGAGGGCGACCACGGCATCTACGGGTTCGGCAACGCGTGCGTGAACGACATCGTCGAGCGCTACCTGGTCGACGGCGTCACGCCCGCGAAGGACCTGAAGTGCCCCGGCGTTCCGCTGCCCGCGCCCGACGCGCAGACCGGGCAGAGCTCGCTCGCCGAGGTGCGCCAGCTGGCCGCCCGGCTCGGATGGTGAGGGGGAAGCGCATGCACCGCAAGAAGATCGCGGCGACCCTCGCCGTCGTCACCGCGTCCTCACTGCTGATCGCGCCCCAGGCGCAGGCGGCCAGCCTCGCCAACCAGAAGATCACCTGGCAGAGGTGCACGGACGAGCCGGGCTTCGAACGGCTGGAGTGCGGCAGCTTCACCGCTCCGCTGGACTGGCACGACCCGCGCAACGGCAAGACCATCACCATCGCGGTCAGCCGCACGGTTCCGTTGAACGGCAAGGCGAAGACCACCGTCTTCACCAACCCCGGCGGACCCGGCGGCGAGGGCCGCACGTTGCCGCTCGTGTTCCTGAACCGGCCGAAGCTCAGCGAGAACGCCGAGGTCTACGGCATCGACGTGCGTGGCACGGGTGCCAGCGACAACGCCACGTGCGGCGGCTACCAGCACCGCCTGGCCACCGACTGGCGCGACCGCAGCGAGGCGAACCTCGACCTGATCTACGGCGGCATGGAGCTGCAGGCGAAGTTCTGCCAGACCAAGTCCGGCGAGCTCGGCCGCCACATCACCACCGAGCAGACGGTCCGCGACCTCGACCTGCTCCGGCAGGTGCTCGGCCGCGACAAGGTCAGCTGGCTCGGCTACTCCGGCGGCAGCTGGATGGGCGCCTACTACGCGACCTACTTCCCGAAGACCCTCGACAAGGTCGTCCTCGACTCGAACACCGAGTTCACCGAGTCGTGGCAGAAGGTCTTCGACAACCTGCCGGCGGGCGCCGAACTGCGGTTCCGGACCGACTTCCTGCCGTGGGTGGCCAAGTACGACGACGTCTTCCACCTCGGCAAGACCGCGGAGGAGGTGCGCCGGACGTACGAGACCACGCGCGCACGGCTGGCCGAACAGCCCCTCACGCTGCCGGACGGCACCGTCGTCACCCCGGTCCTGCTGGACGCGCTGATCTTCAGCGGCCTGTACAGCAAGGACTCGTTCCAGCCCGTGGCCGAACTGGTCGCGTACATCACCCAGCCCGGCGTCCTCGCCAAGGCACCGCCGAAGCAGTACCCGGACTTCGTGATGGGCACGCAGATGTCGATCCTCTGCAACGACACGCCGTTCCGCGGTGACCGGAAGTCGTTGGAGCGCCAGGGCAACGCGAGCGTGCGCAAGTACTCGCTCGTCGGTGGCTTCCAGGTCACCGGTCCGTGCGCGTGGTGGGACCGGCCGGACGTGCAGCTGAAGCGGCCGACCGGCAAGGGCGTCGACTCGGTGCTGATGGTGCAGTCGGTGCGCGACCCCGCGACGCCGTTGGCCGGGGCGCAGCGGGCCCACGCGAAGTTCGCGAACTCGCGGATGCTGACCGTGCGGGACGAGGGCGACCACGGCATCTACGGGTTCGGCAACGAGTGCGTCGGCGAGGTGGTGGAGAGCTACCTCGTCGACGGGGTGGTGCCGCGCCGGGACCTGAGCTGTCCGGGGGTGCCGCTGCCGGCGCCCGGTGAGAGCACGGGCAACCCGCTCGTCGAGGCGCGCGAGTTGGCGGCACGCGTCGGCTGGTGAGAGGTGGGTGTCTCGGCGGTCGGTTCGGTGGCCGCCGCGACGCCGCTCGGCTCGGGAGCGGCGGTCGGTCCGACGGCCGCCGCAGCGCCCCTCAGCTCGAGAGCGGCCATCAGTCCAGCGGCCGGGTGGCCGCCGCACCGCTCAACTCGGCGGCGCGATCTCCAGCACCGCTTTCGCGAACGTCGTGTACCAGGCGCTCTCGGTGAACCCCGGCCCCGTCTCCTCGCCGAGGTAAAGGTCGACGTGCCGCTCCCCGCCGAGGCCCGGCGTGAACTCGTCGGTGATCTCCCACGAGGAGGCCGCGAGCTTCTGGCACACCGCGAAGTCCACGTTCCCGCCCTCGGGCGTCTGTCCACACGAGACGAGCTTGACCCGCGAGCCCGTCCGGACGCCGTCCGCGGCGGCCGAGACGAACGGCTTCAGCGGCTTGCCGAACGAGTCGCGCGGCTCGGTGTCGAGCCAGTAGCCCTTGTCGTGCGACCAGTTGAGGTACCGGCCGTCCGCCGTGCGGCCGGTGCCCTCGTCCTTCACCGCCCGAGCGAACGACACCGGGAAGGTGCCGAGCAGGTCGTCGCCGTCGTCGCAGTCGATGACCGGACAGCCCCGCACGGGCGCCGATGGTCCACTGTGGAACGACTCGACGGCGGTGTAGTAGACGGTGACCTGCCAGCCCTCGTCGACCGGGGGCGGCGGTGGCGAGCCGGTGCTCGAACACCCGGCCAGCACGACCAGCGGCACGGCCCACGCCCAGCGCACAACGTCCTCCTGGTCGGCCGGGAGATCCCGCAGAGATCTCCCGGCCTCTATCGGGATCAGCCGGCCATCACGGTGCCGACGGACACGAACGTGTAGCCCGCGTTCTTCAGCCCCGAGACGGTCTGCTGGAGGTAACTCGTACCGAGGTACGGGTGGTAGAAGAAGCTCGCGACACCATCATCGACCACCTTGAGCTGGTTCGCCGTCTTGACCAGGTCGGCCGGGAGGCGGGCGGGGTGGTTGTTGAACGGCTCGGGCTCGACGTTGCCCACCGCCTCCGGCGCCACCACGGAGCCGTAGACGTCGCGGACCAGGTACGGGAAGTACTGGCCGTAGATCTTGTCGTACTGCGGGGCGCCGGTGCCGCAGGCGCCGTTCGGGCAGTAGCCGCCGAAGTACAGGCCGCGGTCGTAGCGCTTGCCGAAGTTCTGCTGGATGACCTGGTAGTCCACGGCGGACGCGGCGTAGTGCGGCGGTTCGAAGATGGCGGGCTTCGGGAAGCCGGCCAGCGCGAACGCGTTCGTCGCCGAGTTGATCCTGCCCTGCATCCACGCCGCCGAGTCACCGGGGACCGGGCCGTCGTAGATCACGCTGTCGTTCTCGTTGACGTGGGCCATGTAGAACTCGAAGTCGTTGCCGCTGCGTCCGTCGTACGGGTTGATCGCCTTGCCGAACTGGTGCGTGTAGCCGTGCATCAGGATCGTGCCGCCGCGCTGCGTCATGTACCGCAGCGCGCTGACGACCTGCGGCTTCTGCGCCAGGTTCGCTGCCTCCGGCACGCCGTTGTTGTCGGCGCCCAGCGGGTTCTCGTAGCGCGGGTAGACCGCGATGGTGAACGGCACCTTCTGCGCGTACAGGTAGTCCGCGACGGCGCGCAGCTCGCTCGGGTCGGCGTCGGGGCCCACGTCCTCGATGCGCACCAGGGCGCGCTTGCGGTCGGCCATCGTCGGGTTCGAGACCTTGCTGATCAGGTCCGCCGCGGCCAGGTAGCGGTCGCCGTGGTCGACGTAGCTGAACGGGATCTCACCGATGTAGGTCAGGTTCTTCGCCTTGGTGGCCCAGTTGATCGGGCCTGCGGCGGAGCCGGTCGCGATCGCCGGGGCGGACGCGATGGCCGGGTTGGTGATCGAGGTGATCATCAGGCCGGACGGGGTCGCGAGCGGGTTGCGGCCGAGGTCGGTGTTCTCGTACCGGACCGTGGTCGCGTTGCCGAAGTCGTACTGGACCCAGTTCCAGCCGTAGGTCGTCGCGAAGCTCGGCGCGCGGGCGGTGAGCTGCCAGATGTTGCTCGCCATCCACAGCACCGGCTTGGTGCCCGCGAGGACGTCGTCGAGGAACGACACCGGGATCGGCTCGTCGTAGGTCGAGCCGATGTAGATCACGCCGGTGTAGGCCGACATCTCACCGGCCACGTAGGACCCGACCGGGTGCATCACGTACGGGCTGCCGTGCGAGACGAGGTTGCCCGTCTGCACCGCGTACGCCTCGCCGAGCCAGCCCCACGGACCGGTGCTGTCGTAGAGCACCAACGTCTTCTGGGTCGACTTCGCGCCGGGTGCGCCGCCGCCGTTGGTACCGGTCGCCGCCGCGGCCGCCAGCGTGCCCACGGCCGAGGACACGGCGGTCGGCTGCGTCGTGCGCTTGGCGATGCGGGTGCTGGTCGTCGACGGCTTCGTCGGCGGCTTCGGCGGGGCCGGCAGCGCGTTCTCGACGAGCTCACCGACCGGATCGAGGTTGAGCGAGAGCGGCGCTGCCTGGGCGGGCGCCGGGAGGACCGCCACGGTGAGCGCGACCGCCCCCGCGACCTTGAACAGTCGGCTTCTCATGCCACATCTGCCTCTCCGGACACGCGCACGGTCGCGCTGCCCGCGTAAGGAGCGAACTCGGCGGGTCGCTGCTGTTGCAGGCCCAGCAGCCAGGCCAGGGCCTGTTCCGTGCGCACGGACGCGAGGCCGTCGCCGAACGGGTTGCCGTCGGCGGTCATCGCCTCGCGCGCGGCGGGGTTGTCGAGCAACTGGAGGGTCAGCGCGGTGATGCGCTCGCGGTCGGTGCCGACGAGGACGGCACAGCCCGAGTTGACCGCCTCCATGCGTTCCGTCACGTCGCGCAGCACCAGCGCAGGGACGCCGAACGACGGCGCCTCCTCCTGGATGCCGCCGGAGTCGGACAGCACCAGCGTGCACTGCGCGAGCAGCCGGGCCATCTGCGCGTACGGCAGCGGATCGGTGATCGTGACGCGAGGGATGGCGCCGAGCACGTCCACGACCTGGCGGCGCACGGCGGGGTTCGGGTGCGCGGGCAGCACGACCTCGACGTCGGGCCGCGACCGCACGATGTCCGCGACGGCGTGCAGCACGTCGTCGAGCGGCTCGCCCCACGACTCGCGGCGGTGCGCGGTGACCAGCACGAGCCGCGACTGTCCGCTGTGGACCCTGTTCTCGATCTCCTGCAACCGGGCGTCGCCGTACGGCGCGCGGCGGGCCGCGACGTCGAGCACGGCGTCCACCACGGTGTTCCCGATGGTCAGGACGTTGTTGCCCTGCAACGACTCCGCGGCGAGGTGCGCGGCGGAGTCCGCGGTCGGGGTGAGGTGCAGCGACGCGAGCTGACCGACCATCTTGCGGTTCCCCTCCTCGGGGAACGGCGAGGTCAGGTCGTGCGAGCGCAGCCCGGCCTCCAGGTGCACGACGGGGATCTGCTGCCAGAACGCGGCGAGCGCGCCGGCGAGCGTCGTCGTCGTGTCGCCCTGCACCAGCACGGCGCCCGGCGCGCGTTCGGTGAAGAGCCGGTCGAGCTCCTCGATCAGCTGGCTGGTCAGCTCGGCCTGGCCGCCCGAGACGCGGTTCAGCTTGAGCTTCACGTCCGCCGCGAAACCGAACGACTCGAGCGCCTGGTCGACCATCTCCGGGTGCTGCCCGGAGTTCACGAGCACCGGCCGAATGCGGCCGCACGCGAACATGGCGGCCGCGACCGGCGCCATCTTCACCGCCTCCGGACGCGTTCCCGCGACCAGGAAAACCTCGGGAACCTCGCCCCGATCGAACTGCCTAGGGCCGGGCACCAGGGCACTTAGTCCCATCTTTTACCTCTTTGGACTCTTCAGGCACGCGCGGCGAACGTGCGCCAACACCGCAGCGGGTCGATCTCCCCGCTGACAATCAATTGGTACCCGCCTCGGACGGGTACCGCCATAACGGTGATCACAATGCGAACCTCGTGTAACGAAGGTCTATTTGTCCCCGATATGCCCGTTGACGCTCTGCTTCGTCAACCCCTAGTCTCGCCACGAACACCAGCTCCCGGCCCTTCTGTCTGGTATCTCGCACAGGCCCAGCGCTTCGTTACCAGGAGCCGGAATGAGTCAACTCCACACCCGAATCAATGTTGTTGCCCCTGCAACGGCTTTTGTAGACAGGTTTGTGTCATGACAGACACGACACAATTCGCCACGTTCATGCTCGTCCTGCTGGTGTTTTGGCCGTGCTACAACCTGGTGCTCGCACTGTTCGTCTGGTGGCGCCCCAAACCGGGCGGACCGGAAGTTCCGTCACGGCATCCGCTGCAGTACTGGATCATCATTCCGGCATTGAACGAAGAACGTGTCGTAGCTAACACGGTGCGCTCCGCACTCGCTTTGGACGGTGCGCGCACACCGGTTCAGGTCGTCGTCGTCGACGACGGTTCCGACGACCGCACCCCGCACGTGCTGGCCGAGATCGACGACCACCGGCTGCACGTGCTCAGACGCAACCCCCCGGAGGCCCGCAAGGGCAAGGGCGAGGCGCTCAACCACGCGTTCCGCTACATCCGCGGGATCGCGGAGGAGGCCGGCACGGTCCACCGCACGATCATCGGCGTCATCGACGGCGACGGTCGCGGGGAGCCCGGCATGCTGTCCGAGATCTCCGCGTACTTCGCGCAACGCTCGGTGGGCGCCGTGCAGTGCCGTGTCCGGATCCACAACCGCACCAACCTGCTGGCGTTTCTGCAGGACCTCGAGTTCAGCTGCGTGGTGGACGCCTCGCAGTCGTTGCGGGACGTCCTCGGCACCGTCGGCCTGGGCGGCAACGGGCAGTTCGTGCGCCTGAAGACGTTGATGGACCTGGGCGAGGCGCCGTGGTCGGCGTGCCTGGTCGAGGACCTCGAACTGGGCCTGCGCGTGCACCTGACGGGCCAGCGCATCCGGTACGCCACGCATGCGACGATCACCCAGCAGGGCCTGGTCGACGTGCAGCGGCTGCTGCGCCAGCGCACCCGGTGGGGGCAGGGCAACCTGCAGTGCCTCGGTTACGTGCCGAAGCTGGTCAGGGCCAAGCACGTGGGCTCCGCCGCGCTGCTCGAGTTCCTGCAGTACCTGCTGACGCCGTGGCTGGTGGCGCCGATGACGTTGCTCATCACGGCGTTGGTGGGCTTCAGCTTCTACGCGCAGCTCGTCGGGCACGAGATCGCCGGGTTCACCGCGGACGGCGCGAACGTGGCGCTGGCGTTCGGGATCTGGCTGGTGGCACTGGTGCTGCCCGGCCTGATCTGGGGCGTGGTGCACCGGCTCAAGCACGGCGACGAGCCGCTGTGGAGATGCCTACTGGTGGGCCTCGCCTACCCGTTCTTCCTGATCCTGGGCTCCATCTCGACGTTGCGCGCCCTGTACCGGCACTTCGCCGGGCGCAACACGTGGGCCAAGACGGAACGCCTGGCGGAGAAGGAAGTTCCGGCGGTGGCGGCGAAGCCGGTGCCGAAGATCGCTTAGCGGGCCTCAGAAAGTGCCGGGGTGGGTGCGTCTGCGCCGGGCCGCGTAGACGCCCGCCTCGGTCCTGCGGTCGAAGCCGAGCTTGTGCAACAGGCTCGACACGTAGTTCTTGACGGTCTTCTCCGCGAGGAAAAGCCGGCTCGCGATCTGCCTGTTCGTCATGCCCTCGGCGATGAGGTCGAGGATCCGGCGCTCCTGCGGGCTGAGCGCCGCGTACCTGGGATCTTCCTCCGGGCCGCCTCTCAGGCGTTGCAGCACGGTGGCCGTGACACCGGCGTGCAGGAGCGAGCCTCCGGACGCGAGGGTCCGGACCGCGGCCACGAGGTCGTTGCCCGACACCTCTTTCAGCATGTAGCCGGACGCGCCGGCCATGATCGCGCCGAACAGCGCCTCATCGTCCGAATAGGACGTGAGCATCAGGCACGCGGGCGGCGGCTGCACCAGGCTCCTGATCTCCCGGCACACCGTGACGCCGTCGCCGTCGGGCAACCGCACGTCGATGATCGCGACGTCGGGCCGCAGCCGCGGTGCCTGCGCGACCGCGGCCGTCGCGCTGTCCGCCTGTCCCACGACGCTGATGTCCTCGGCCTGCGCGAGCAGCTGCACCAGCCCGCGCCGCACGATCTCGTGGTCGTCCACCAGAAGCACCGCTATCGCCATCTCGCCTCCTGCAGCACCAGAGGAACGAACCAGGTGACGCTCACCCCCGCGCCGGGGATCGAGTCGACCGCGCAGTCACCGTGGTGGCGCCGCGCCCGAGCCGCCATGTTCGCGAGTCCGCCGGCGTGGTGGGGCACCCCGCCGGAATCGTCAGCCAACGGCAAGCCACGCCCGTCGTCCTTGACCATGAGCTCCAGACTCGTGACGGTCCGGTCGACGCTCACGGTCACGGCGACGTGCCTCGCGCGAGCATGCCGCACCACGTTCGCCAGCGCCTCCCGGAGCGTGGCGAGCAGATCCGGCCGGACCTGGTCGGGCACCACGGTGTCCAACGGCCCCTCCAGCGACACGTCCGGCTCGAACCCGAGCAGCCGCGCCGACTCGTGGACCGCGCCCAGCAGCTGCCCCCGCAGGCTCGTGCCCCCGGACGGCGGCTCCTGCAGGGAGAAGATGGTGCGGCGGATCTCGCGGATCGTGTGGTCGACCTCCTCCACGAACCCGGTGATCCGTTCGACGACCTGGGGCCTGTCGCTCATCCCCGTCACCCCCTGCAGGCCGAGCCCCAACCCGAACAGCCGCTGGATGACGAGGTCGTGCAGGTCGCGCGCGATCCGGTCGCGGTCCTCCAGCACCGCGAGCCGTTCGGTGTCGCCCCTGGCCCTGGTGAACTCGAGGACCAGGGCGGCCTGGGCGGCGTAGGCCTCGAGGAGGTCGGGGTCGTCGAAGCTCGGCTCGCCCCTGGGCCTGGAGACGATCAGCACGCCGATGGTTCTCTCGCCCACGGTCAGCGGGACCACGGCGCACGCGCCCGGCACGGCGTCGAGACTGCCCTCGTCGTACGTCTCGCCCTGGCCCGAGGTGTAGACGCGGTAGCTGATGCTGCCCTCTTCGGGCACCCGCATGCCCTCGGCGTCGTAGGAACCGCCGTCGGTGACCTCGATGACGAGGTCGCCGTTGTGGTCGGGGAGGACCACCGCCGCGAAGTCCGCGTTGGCCGTCGTCCTGGCGGTCCTGGCCACCAGGTAGAGGGCGTCCCGGCCGTTCGTGCCGGTGAGGAGGTCGGTGGTGACGCTGGCCGCGGCTCTCAGCCAGGCCTCCCGCTTGCGGGTCCGCTCGTAGCGGTCGAGGTGGCCCACCGCACTGCCCGCCGCCGTGGCGAGGGCGTTCAGGATGTCGCGGTCCTGGGCGGTGAACTGGGGTTTTCCGGTCAGGAAGAGGTTGCCGAAGGTCTCGTCGTGGACCTTGATCTGGGCGCCCAGGAAGTCCGCGGAGTCGATGGACCGGGGGTCGCCGGCGGTGATCTGGACCTGGCCGGACGTCGTGGCGGTGAACTCGGTGAGTTCCTTGTGGCCGTTGATCACGGCCAGCGCGCCGTAGGGGGACTCGGTCAGGTCGCAGGCGGATTCGACGACGTGGCGGAGGAGGTCCGGGAGGGTGTCGTCTTCGGCGAACGACAGCACCACGTCCAGAACCCGCTGTTCTGTGCTCACGTTGCCGCCCACGGCTTCACCCCTTCGAGGGATGGAAGTGACACCGCACGAACGACTGAGGGTAACTCCCCAGAGTAGTCAAGGGGGAGACCATCACTGCAAACAGTGAAATTCGGGGCTACTGAGAGTAGAGGGGTGTCTTGGTTGGAGGGTCGGGGCTTGGGCGTGGGTGGGCCGGGCGCGGGTCGGCTTGTGTGGGCCGGGCGGCTTGCGGCCGTGCGGGTCGGCTTGCGTGGGCTGACGCCTGTTCCAGCGGGGTGGGTGGCTGCCGTGAGTCCCGTTGCCTTGCGAGGGTGGTCGCCTTTGGCCGCGCGTCCCGTCGCCTTCCAGCGTGGTCACCTTGGCTCGTACCGAGCCGGTGCCGGGCATCGCCGCTGCGCGACGATCGCGATTGGGGCTTGACTTCGGGGCCCTTGCGAGGCCTTCCTCGGCCCAGAAAAGCCGGGTCTGAACAGCCCGGCCGAGGGTCAAGTTTAAGGCCTCGCACCCAAAGTCAAGCCCCAATCGCCGTCGTGGTTGCGTCACCACCGCTTGCACTGAGGCCCAGTGCTCACACGCCTCGGCTTCGCCATCGCGCCACGCCCGCTTGACCGACATCCAGCACTCACACGCCTCGGCTTCGCCATCGCGTGAGGCGGCGGGGGCCTGTGGTTGCCATGCTCAGTGCAGGCCGACCGTGAAGCCCTCGTCGATCACGCCGCGGTAGATCTGCGGCGCGAACATCCTCAGGCCGTGGTCGATCGGCCCGATGAAGCCCGCCGAGTCCCCCAACGGCAGCCGGTACCCGTTCTGCACGCGGTGGAACTCCCACAGCGGTTCCATCGTCGGGTGCGCCGGGCGGAACTGCATCGGGTCGCGCGGGTGGAGGTCCACTCGGACCAGGGTTCGCGGGACCAGGGCGTCGGCCAGCTGGACTGCTCGTTCCCGGGTTCGGGAGATCGAGATGGCGCCCAGTTCCTGCCACGCCACCGCCCACGGCATGCCCTGCGGGTCGTCCAGGCGGATGCCCTGCTGTTCGATGATCAGTTTGCGGGGGCGGGAGATGGTCTTCCACTTGACCACGGCCATCACGCCGATGCCGGTGAAGGCGATGCCGATGACGGCCGCGATGCTGCCGCCGACCGGTTCGCCGTCCATGAAGGCGGTGACCGCGCCCACCAGGGCGAGGATGCCCAGGACGCCTGCCACCGAGCCGCCGATCAGGACTTTGCGGGTGTCGCTCTTGCCGAGGTCGACGACTACGGGCTGAGGCGCTCCCCAAGCGGTCATGCCCGCAGATTACCGCTGATCAACACCTCTGCCGCGGCGAACGGGTCGAGCTCGCCGGAAACCACGCGCTTCGCGAGTTCGTCCACCGGGCCGAAGTGGGTGCGGACCCGGTCCAGGGCGATGGCCTCGATCTCGGCCCCTGCGCGGCGCAGGCGGCGCTCGTGCAGTTCGCCGTGGTCGGACATCCACGTGTGGTGTTCGGTGATGGCCTCGACCACTCGGTCCAGGCCCTCCATGCGGGCCGCCACCGTTTTGACGACCGGTGGGCGCCAGAGCGGGCCCTCGCGGTCGCGGCGGCCCAGGGAGATCATGTACTTGAGGTCGCGTGCTGTCTGGTCCGCGCCGTCGCGGTCCGCCTTGTTGACCACGAAGATGTCGGCGATCTCCAGGATGCCCGCCTTGGCCGCCTGGATGCCGTCGCCCATGCCCGGTGCGAGCAGGACGATCGTGGTGTCGGCGAGGGCGACGATCTCCACCTCGGACTGGCCCACGCCCACGGTTTCGACCAGGACCACGTCGAAGCCCGCGGCGTCCAGGACGCGCAGGGCCTGCGGTGTCGCCCAGGACAGGCCGCCCAGGTGGCCCCGGGTGGCCATCGAGCGGATGAAGACGCCCTGGTCGGTGGCGTGGTCGCCCATGCGGACGCGGTCGCCCAGCAGTGCACCGCCCGAGAACGGGCTGGACGGGTCCACGGCGATGACCGCCACGCGCTTGCCCTGGGCCCGGAAGGCTCGCACCAGGGCGTTGGTGGAGGTCGACTTGCCCACGCCTGGGGCGCCGGTCAGGCCGATGACCTGGGCGTTGCCGGTGTGCGGGGCCAGGGCGGCGGCCACCTCCGGGAGGGCCGAGCTCGCCTGTTCCACCAGGGAGATCAGCCTGGCGACCGCGCGCGGTTCGCCGTCACGCGCGCGGTCGACCAGTCCTGCTACGTCAACAGCTGTGGCCACAGCCAAGGACATTAGGCCTTGGACGGGACGCGGATGATCAGCGCGTCGCCCTGACCACCACCACCGCACAGCGCCGCGGCACCCACGCCGCCGCCGCGCCGCTGCAGCTCCAGAGCGAGGTGCAGGGCGATGCGGGCGCCGGACATGCCGATCGGGTGGCCGAGCGCGATGGCGCCGCCGTTGACGTTGACCTTGTCCTCGGAGATCCCGAGCTTCTTCGTGGAGACGATGCCGACCGCCGCGAACGCCTCGTTGATCTCGATCAGGTCGAGGTCGGCGGGGTCGATGCCCTCCTTGGCGCAGGCCGCCCTGATGGCGTTGGACGGCTGCTCGTGCAGCGAGGCGTCCGGGCCCGCGACGACGCCGTGGGCGCCGATCTCCGCGATCCACTCGAGGCCCAGTTCCTCGGCCTTCGCCTTGCTCATCACGACCACGGCCGCCGCGCCGTCGGAGATCTGCGACGCCGAGCCGGCGGTGATGGTGCCGTCCGCGGCGAACGCCGGGCGAAGCTTGCCGAGCGAGTCGGCGGTCGTGTCGGCGCGAACGCCCTCGTCCGTGCTGAACAGGACCGGGTCGCCCTTGCGCTGCGGGATCGCGACCGGCGCGATCTCGGCGTCGAACACGCCGTTCTCGGCGGCCTTCGCGGCGAGCTGGTGCGACCGCGCGGAGAACGCGTCCTGCTCCTCGCGCGTGACGCCGTAGCGCTCGTTGTGCTTCTCGGTCGAGACGCCCATCGCGACCTGGTCGAACGCGCAGAACAGGCCGTCGTGCGCCATGTGGTCGAGCATGGTCACGTCGCCGTACTTGAACCCGCCGCGCGACTTCGGCAGCAGGTGCGGCGCCTGCGTCATCGACTCCTGGCCACCGGCCACGACGACGTCGAACTCGCCGGCGCGGATCAGCTGGTCGGCCAGCGCGATCGCGTCGATGCCGGAGAGGCACACCTTGTTGATGGTCAGCGCGGGCACGTTCATCGGGATGCCCGCGGCGACCGCGGCCTGGCGGGCGGGGATCTGGCCCGCGCCGGCGGTGAGCACCTGACCCATGATCACGTACTGCACCTGCTCGGGGGCGACGCCCGCGCGCTCCAGTGCCGCCTTGATCGCGACGCCACCCAGCTGGGCGCCCGAGAAGTCCTTGAGCGATCCCAGCAGTCGGCCCATCGGGGTACGCGCCCCGGCGACGATCACGGAACCGGACACAACTGCCTCCATTGGAAGAGCGAACGGTCGTTAACTAGGCACCATACCGGCGGCTACCCGGCAGTAATCGTGTGAGACCCCGCACAGGAGCACCTGCACCGATCACGTGGATACCCTCGCCAACCATGAACGCAGACATCGCTCGATTCGTGACCGCGATCGACCATGTGGGCATCGCCGTGCCCGATCTCGACGTGGCCATCGCGTTCTACCGCGACAACTTCGGCCTCGAGGTGGCCCACGAAGAGGTGAACGAGGAGCAGGGCGTGCGCGAGGCGATGCTGCACGCGCCCGGCGACCACGGCGGCACCGCGATCCAACTGCTGGCCCCGCTGAACGAGGACTCGACGATCGCCAAGTTCATCGGCCGCTCCGGTCCCGGCCTGCAGCAGCTCGCCTACCGGGTGTCCGATGTGGACGTCGCGGCGGACGCGCTGCGGGCGAAGGGCCTGCGCCTGCTCTACGACGCGGCCAAGCGCGGCACGTCGAACAGCCGGGTCAACTTCGTGCACCCGAAGGACGCGGGCGGCGTGCTCATCGAGCTGGTCGAGCCCGCAGCGCACTAGCCACGAACTCCAGCTCCCTGTCGATCGGGTCCTCCTCGTCGCTGTGCCGCGCCACCGAGTGCCGGTAGCTGACCGCCAGCGCGAGGAGGGCCGCCGCGGCCTCCACGTCCTTGATCGCGACGGCCGCCCCGCCCGCGGCCAGGATGACCTGCTTGATCTGCGACGCGACGTTCTCGTAGCGCGCCCGCATCGCGTCCCGCACGGCCGAGTGCGTGTCCGCCTCGCGCCACAACAGGTGCGACAGCAGCGGTGAGGCGTTCAGGCGCGCGTCCAGTGCGGCGACGAGCCTTCTCAACGACTCGGCGACATCTCCCGCCACGACGATCCTGCGGTGGTCGACCGTGCTGTCCGGCAGCCGCGCGACCAGTGCGGCGAGCAGGTCCTTCTTGCGGTTGAAGTAGTAGTGCACCAGGCCCTTGGGCACGCCGGCGCGTTCCGCGATCCGCGAGGTCGGGGTGGCGTCGAAGCCTCCGTCGGCGAAGAGCTCCTCGGCCGCGGCCAGGATGCGTTCCTTGGCCGAATCCTCCACGCGGTCCTCCACGGTTGTGTGGGCCCGGGACATGGCTCGGGCCCACAGGTTTCTGGGTGAATCAGTGCGGCTGCGCCGCGGCCGAGTGCGCCGCGTTCGCCGACGGCATCGCCAGCGCTCCCGCGGCGACCGTGAGGACGCCACCGACCCAGGAGACCCAGGAGGCCGCCATCAGATCGCTGTAGCCCATCACCCACGGAGAGATGAACAGCAGTGCTCCGAGCACCATCTGCACGTACTCCCCGTAGATCATCGCGGGCCGTGCCAGCTCGACGAGTCCGTCGAGCGCGATGAGCGCGCCGAGCACGATCATCGTCCACATGGCCGCGTTCGAGGTGTCCACGACGAGCGGAGACAGCAGCACCAGCACGCCGATCGCCACCTCGGCCCAGTCCTGCCACCTGGTCCACGCCTTGGTCATCTCCACCACCTCCCTTTCTCGGACACCACCGATGCTCCTCCTTGATTGGCCGCCCGGTCAACTCTTCCGAGTGGAATCCCTCACAAGCGGGATTCTGAATCGGTTACTCCTGAGTAACCTCCGGCAACCTGCGACTATCCCTCACTTGGGAAGGAATGCCGCCGTGCAGAAGATCCTTGACGCGATCCTGGCCGAAGAGCTGGACGCGATCGGTTCCTTGGACGTTCCGGAGAGCTATCGGGGCGTGACGGTGCACGCGGACGAGGCCGACATGTTCGCCGGTCTCGAGACGCGGGACAAGGACCCGCGCAAGTCGCTGCACGTGGACGAGGTCGCCACGCCGGAGCTCGGTCCCGGTGAGGCGCTGGTCGCCGTCATGGCGTCCGCGATCAACTACAACACCGTGTGGACCTCGATCTTCGAGCCCGTCTCCACGTTCGGCTTCCTGAAGAAGCTGGGCGGCAAGCACCACCTGCCGTACCACGTCGTGGGATCGGACCTGGCGGGCGTCGTCGTGCGCGTCGGTCCCGGCGTCACCGCGTGGAAGCCGGGCGACCGCGTCGTCGCGCACTGCCTGGACGTGCCGCTGGAGGCGCCGGACGGGCACAACGACACGATGCTCGACCCGCAGCAGCGGATCTGGGGCTTCGAGACGAACTTCGGCGGCCTCGCGGACCTCGCGCTGGTGAAGTCGAACCAGCTGATGCCGATGCCGCGCCACCTCACGTGGGAGGAGGCGGCCTCGCCCGGTCTCGTGAACTCCACCGCGTACCGGCAGCTCGTGTCGACCAACGGCGCGAACATGAAGCAGGGCGACACGGTGCTGATCTGGGGCGCGTCCGGCGGCCTGGGTTCGTACGCCACGCAGTTCGCGCTGAACGGTGGCGCCACGCCCATCTGCGTCGTGTCGTCGCCGGAGAAGGCGGAGATCGTTCGTTCCATGGGTGCCGAACTGATCATCGATCGTTCGGCGGAGGGCTACAAGTTCTGGAAGAACGAGCACGAGCAGGACCCGCGGGAGTGGAAGCGCTTCGGCGCGAAGATCCGCGAGCTGACCGGTGGCGAGGACCCGGACATCGTGTTCGAGCACCCCGGCCGCGAGACGTTCGGCGCGTCGGTGTTCGTGGCGCGCAAGGGCGGCAAGATCGTCACGTGCGCGTCGACCTCCGGGTACATGCACCAGTACGACAACCGCTACCTCTGGATGAACCTGAAGCACATCCTGTCGTCCCACTTCGCGAACTACCGCGAGGCGTGGGAGGCGAACCGGTTGATCGCCAAGGGAAAGATCCACCCGACGGTGTCCAAGGTGTACTCAATGGACGAAACGGGCCAGGCCGCGCACGACGTGCACCGCAACGCGCACCAGGGCAAGGTCGGCGTGCTGTGCCTTGCGCCGGAAGAAGGTCTTGGTGTGCTGGATCACGAACTGCGCGCGAAGCACCTCACAGCTATCAATCGATTCCGGGGTGTGTGACCTTCCGGGGTTACCCGAACGGGTAGCGTGAGGGGCATGGGCCTCGCCGACGACCGTGACCTCGTCCCACTGGGATCCGGCTTCGACATCGTCAAGCGCGGGTACGACCGCGCCCAGGTCGAGGATCATCTCGAACGCCTCGACTCGGACCTGCGGCTGCTGGCCGCGGACCGCGATGCCGCCGTGTCCCAGACGTCCGACCTGGCGCGCCAGCTGGAAGCCGCACGCTCGGAGATCACCGAGATGCGCAACCAGGTGGAGCGCCTGTCGCTGCCGCCGACGACGCTGGAGGGGCTCTCCGAGCGCCTCCAGCGCATGCTGCGGCTGGCCCAGGACGAGGCCAACGAGATCAAGGCCCGTGCCGAGGCAGAGGGCGGGCACATCCGCGCCAAGGCCGAGGCCGACGCGGGTGTGCTGCGCCAGCGCTACGAGAAGCTGATCGCCGAGCTCGACGAGCGCCGCGCGGCCATGGAGGCCGAGCACAAGGGCGTTCTGGAGACCGCGCGCACCGAGGCCGAGAAGATCGTCTCCGAGGCCGAGGCCGCCGCCCGCAAGATCGCCGACGAGTCCGAGCAGCGCCGGATCACCGTCGAAGAGGACTTCGAGATCGCCATGGCGGCCCGCCGCTCCGAGGCGATGGCCACCCTGGCAACCCAGGAGGCGACCTCCAAGGCCGAGGCCGACCGCCGCACCCGCGAGGCCGCCGAGGAGGCCGCGCGCGTCCGCGCCGCGATCGCCGCCGAGCAGACCGCCTCGAAGGCCGACGCGGAGCGCCGCGTCCGCGAGGCCACCGAGGAAGCCAACCGCCGCCGCCACGACTCGGTCACCGAGGCCACCGCGCGCATCCAGGAGGCCACCGACGAGGCGAACCGCCGCGTGCGCGAGGCCACCGAGGAGGCCAACCGGCGCACCACGGCCGCCACGCAGCGCGTCGAGCAGCTCCGCAACCTGCGCAACCGCCTGTCGCACCAGCTGCACAACGTGCGGACGGCGCTGCAGGAGGTCGTGCCGCTGCTCGACCCGGTGGAGGAGGAGAAGCCGGCGGCGCCCGCGCAGGCCGCTCCCGCTCCCGCCGCACCCGCTCCCGCTGCTCCGGCGCAGCAGGCCCAGGCGCAGCAGGCACCGGCGGCGCTCGATCAGCAGCCCGCCCAGGCCAAGCCCGAGCAGCCCGCCCCGGCGAAGCCCGCGGCAACTCCTGCCCAGCAGGCCGCACCCAAGGCGCCCGCGCAGGGGCAGCAGGCTCCGGCGCCGGCCAAGCCCGCCCAACCCCAGCTCGACGGGCCCACGGCTCAGATCACGCGTCCGCAGACCGCGAAGAAGTGATCTCGTAGATCGCCGGCATCGGCATCGCGCGGCAGGACGCCCAGTCCGCGTGGTGCCCTGCCGCGATCAACGCCCGTGACAGGAACGTCCCGTGCGACCCGACGAGCACGGTCGCGTCCGGGTACTCCACGGCTATGCGCGCCAACGCTTTCCCGGCGCGCGCGGTCAGCGCGTCCAGGCTCTCCCCCGCGCCGTGCGCCGACTCGGGATGCGTCCAGCTGTGGGCGTACAACGCCTCCCAATCCGCGCTCGGCAGCAGCCCCGACTCCCACTCCCGCAGCTCGGGCCACGTCGTCACCTCGAGCCCCAGCGCGTCCGCGGCGGGTTTGACCGTCTGCACCGCGCGCAGTTGCGGGCTCGACAGCACCGCGTCCGGGGAGAAGGCGACGAGCCGCTCGACCAGCGCGTCCGCTGCCTCCAGTCCTGCGGGCGCGAGCGGGCGCGCGTCGTCGTCGGGCACCCCGAGGCTCGGCGGGACGGACTGCGCGTGGCGCACAAATACGATGCGGGTGGTCACAACACACCATCTTGGGGGAACAGGATGTTCGGGAAGTCGCTGGGCGCGGACGGTGCCGAGCTGAGGCCGTTGGAACCGTGGCAGGCCGAGGAGTTCTTCGCGCACATGGAGCGCGGACGCGAGTTCATCGGGCAGCACATCGGGTTCGCGGACAGGGCCAAGGACCTGGAGAGCGCCCGCGAACTGCTGCAGGGCTACGCCGACAAGGCCGCGGCCGACACCGGGCGGATCTTCGGGATCTGGCTGGACGACAAGCTGGTCGGCGGCGTGCTGATCCGCGTGATGGACGTCCCGCAGGGGCGCGCCGAGGTCGGCGTCTGGCTGGAGCCCGCCGCCACCGGCCAGGGGTTGATCACGCGGGCGGCGAAGGTGCTCATCGGCTGGCTGATTCGCGAGCGCGGCGTGCATCGGGTTGAGTGGCTGGTGTCGTCGGCGAACGCGCCCAGCATCGCGGTCGCGCGGCGGCTCGGCATGAGGCAGGACGGGGTGCTGCGCTCGTACCACCCCTACCGCGGGGTCCGGCAGGACCTCGAGGTGTGGTCGGTGCTGGCGCCGGAGTGGGAGAGCTGATGGACGACCTGGTGCTGCTGCACGCCTTTCCACTCGACGAGCGGATGTGGGACGTGCCGGGCGCGCTGACGCCGTCGTTGCGCGGCCACGGCGAGCCCGATCTCGACACGGTCGCCGCCGGCGTTCTCGGCGTGCTGGACGAGCGGGGTCTCGACCGCGTCGTGCTCGGTGGGTGTTCGATGGGCGGCTACGTGGCGATGGCGTTGCTCCGGCGGGCGCCGGACCGCGTCAAGGGGCTGGTCTTCGTCGACACCAAGCACACCGCGGACGCACCGGAGGCCGCCGCGAACCGCCACGCGATGGCCGACCGCGCCGAACGCGAGGGCGTCGGCGAGTGGCTCGCGGACGCGATGCTGCCGAACCTGCTCGGCCCGGACGCCTCGGACACCGCGCGGGCGTTGGTGCGCACCATGATCCTCGACCAGCGCGCCGAGGACGTGGCGTGGTGGCAGCGCGCGATGGCGAAGCGGCCGGACTCGACGGACGTGCTGGAGTCGGTGAACGTCCCGTCGCTGGTGCTGGTCGGCGAGCACGACAAGCTCACGCCACCGGACGTGGCCGCGAAGCTCGCCGTGACGTTGATGCACTCCACGAGCGAGCGCATCGAGGACGCGGGCCACCTGCCGCCCGTCGAGCGCCCGGACGAGTTCCGGATGCGCCTGGAGCGCTGGCGCGAGCAGGTCGGGATCTAGCTGGTCACCAGCGGCGGGGGGGGGGCCCCCGCCCCCAGGCCGGGGCCACCCACAACGACTCCCAGGCCGGCCGGAACCC
>NZ_JBEXNC010000002.1:0-284464 GCF_040610935.1 Lentzea sp. NPDC003310 | reverse complement strand
CCACCCCCCGCCCTTCTAGCGCCCGCACTTGTACGGGTGGCGCCGGGCGCGCTGGCGCGAGCAGGTCGGCATCTCGCTGCTCACCCGCGGCGCGCGGTCGGCCCACGCCGGCCGCGCGAGTCCCAGCACGCCTGGTGCCAGTGGCGGCGCTCCTCCACCGAGCCCGTCTCCTCCGCGGGCCACGCCACGACGTGCGCCACGCCGGGGCGGATCTCGTGGTCGCACCCGGGACAGCGGTAGGTCTTCTGCGCCTGCGCACCCGAGATGGCGCGCACCAGCCAGTCGCCGTCCGGACCCGACTCGGCACGCGCCCAGCCGACACCCCCGCCGAGCGGCCGGGGTTCTTCTGGCTTGGGGCTGTTACGACGAGGCACGGCCACACGGTAACCGCTCGTAGAATCAGGGCGTGCCGACCTACGAGTTCCGTTGCCGAACCTGCGACGACACCTTCGACGTGCAGCGCCCGATGAGCGAGTCGTCCGCTCCGGCGAGCTGTCCCGAGGGCCACCCCGACACGGTGAAGCTGCTGTCCATGGCCGGGATCGGCGGGACGCAGCAGGCCGCGCCCGGTGGCGGTGGCGGTGGCGGTGGGTGCTGCGGTGGCGGGTGCTGCGGTTAGGCAGCTTCGCGCTCGATCATCAGCTCGGCGATCTTGCGACCCTGGTCGCAGACGCCGCCGAACTTGCCCGTCGAGTCGATGACGATGATGCCGAGCCCGCCGCCGTTGTAAGGCAACGTGAGCACGCACGACGGCTCGACCTCCGGTTCGCCGGAGCGGTCGAGGTAGGACACCTTGTGCTCCTTGATGTCCCACTCGCCGGTGGTGCGCTCGATCTTGATCTGCTTGCCGTCGCGCACGCGCAGGGAGACGCCGACCTCGACGTCGTCGACCTTTGTCGTCCAGCGGCACGACTCCTCGAACGTGGAGTCGTAGTTGATCTGCGTGGGCGGCGTCTCGGCCTTGGCGCCGGGGTAGGGCAGGTCCGTCCACTTGAGCTTGGCGCAGGTGGGCGTGATCTCCCCGTCGACCGGCGCGGTCTCCGGGTCCTCGGACTCGGTGGGCTCGGTGCTCGGGTCCGACGACGAGCCGTCCTGGTCGAACGGCGAGGTCACGTCGAGCGGCGCCTGCGCGACGGGACTGCCCTCGACGATCGCACGCGCACAACCGGACGCGAGCACGAGGACAGCCAACAGGAGCACCAGTCGCCGCATGGCCACCACCATGCCAGACGCGACATGGTGCCCCTGTGAACGGCTCACGAGTAGTCGCGGAACCCCTTGCCCGTCTTGCGACCGAGACGACCGGCCGTGACCAGGTGTTCCAGCAGCGGCGCCGGCGCGAACCCGGGCTCGCGGAACTCGTTGTAGAGCGTGCGCTGGATCGCCAGCGAGACGTCCAGCCCCACGACGTCGAGCAGCGCGAACGGTCCCATCGGCAGGCCGCAGCCGACCTTCATGGCGTTGTCGATGTCGTCGGCCTCGGCGTAGTGCGCCTCCAGCATCTTCACCGCGTCGTTCAGGTACGGGAAGAGCAGCGCGTTGACGATGAAGCCGGCCACATCACCGCAGTGCACCGGGTGCTTGCCGAGGTCGAGGCAGATCTTGCGGGCCGTCGCGACCACGTCGGCGCCCGTGGAGATGGTCTCCACGACCTCGACCAGCTTCATGACCTGCGCGGGGTTGAAGAAGTGCAGCCCCACGACGTCCGCGGGCCTGCTCGTGGCCGCCGCGACCTCGATGACGGGCAGTGAGGACGTGGTCGTCGCGAGCACCGCACCGGGCTTGCACACCTCGTCGAGCGCCGCGAAGACCTCCTTCTTGATCCCGATCTCCTCGGCCACCGCCTCGACGACCAGGTCGCAGTCGGCCAGTTCCACGAACTCCACCGCGGGCGAGATCCGCTGCAGCGTCGCGTCGCGGTCCTGCTCGGACAGCTTGCCCTTGCTGACCGCCCGCTCCAGCGACTTGCGCACCGCGCCGATCGCCTTCTCCGCCTTGTCGAGGCTGCGCGCCCGGAGCACGACGTCGTACCCGCGCTTGGCGAACACCTCGACGATGCCGGTCGCCATCGTGCCCGTGCCGATGACCCCGACCCGCTGGACGTCGCGCGCCTGCGTGGCACTGTCCACTTCGGACGGCGTGAGCGCGTCCCGGACGACCGTCGGCGAGTCGGGCCCGTCGTAGGTGTAGAAACCGCGCCCGGTCTTCCGCCCGAGCAGCCCGGCCGTGATCATCTGCTTGAGCAGCGGAGCCGGCGAGTGCAGCCGGTTGCGCGACTGGTGGTACATCGTGTCGAGGATCTCGTAGGCGGTGTCGAGACCGATGAGGTCCAGCAACGCCAACGGTCCCATCGGATAACCGCACCCGTACCGCATGGCGGCGTCGAGGTCCTCGCGCGTGGCGTACTTGGACTCCAACATCTTCACGGCGTGGTTGAGGTACGGGAACAACAACGCGTTGGCGATGAAGCCGGCCCGGTCCCCGATGACGACCGGCGACTTGCCGAGCCGCTCCGTGAACGCGACCACGTCCGTGATCACGTCCGGCTCCGTGACCACCGTGCGCACGACCTCGACCAGCTTGAGGACCTGCGTGGGGTTGAAGAAGTGCAGCCCCACGACCTTGCCGGGCCGCTTGGTCGCGACGCCGATCTCGGTGATCGACAGCGACGACGTGTTGGACGCGATGATCGCCTCGGGCTCGAGGATCTCGTCGAGCGCCTTGAAGATCTCGGCCTTCAGCCCGATGCTCTCCGGCACCGCCTCGACGACGAGGTCGCAGTCGGCCAGCGTGTGCAGGTCGAGGCTCGTGCTGACCCTGTCGTGGAGCGCGGCCGCCTCGTCCGCGGTCAGCTTCTCCCGCGACACCGCGCGCTTCGTCGAGTGCTCGAGGTGCCCGAGGCCGCGCTCGACACCCGCCGCGTCGACCTCCACCACCTTGACGGTGAGCCCGGTGCGCGCGAGTACCTCCACGATGCCCGCGCCCATGGTTCCGAAGCCGACGACTCCGACGGTGTTGATTTCGCGCGCCACTGCAGACCTCCCTGCGGGGTAAAGCGTGGGCTACCAAGGAGTAACTTGCGGGCGACTATGCCACTGTCGGCGGTGGTGGGCGTCGTGAGCTTCGCCATCAGGATCGAAACAGTTATCGGTCTAGGGGTGGGGGTGGTGCGGTGTTTTAGCTGATGAACCCGTGTGGGGGAACGCTGGGTTGCGCCATCTGAGGTCGAGGCGGGGTGGGGGGTCGGCGGGGTGGGGTGGGTTTGAGAGGCGAGCGGCCGGGGGTCGAGCGACGGCCGGGCCGTAGCGGGTGGAGCAGCGGTGGGGCTGCGCCGGGTGGGGTGGGCTCGCGGCGGGTGGGCGTGGTGGAGGCGAGCGGCGGCGGAATTGCGCCGGGTGGGGTGGGCTCGCGGCGGGTGGGCCGCAGCGGCGGGCTGCGCCGGGGGGCGGTGGCAGCGGCGAGGCACGGCTGCGCGGCCGACGCGGGTGAAGCAGCGGCCGGACTGAGGTCGGCGGAGAGGCAGCGAGGCTGCGCGGCCGGGAACACGCAGCGCGAAACGCAAGGCACGTGGGTGGCGTTGGCGAGGCCAAAGCGAAGTGGCCTGTGCGGCGACAGCAGCATGGCGGCAGCGCGCCACCCTGCCCGCAAGCCGTCTGCCCGCAAGTCACCCACCCGCGTCAGTAGGCAGCGCACCGCCTGACCGCGCGCCGCCTCCGCCCAGGTCGTCTTGCGGCGGTCAGTCGTCGAAGCCCCTTTCTGCCAGTTCCTCGATGCGGCGCACCGCCTCGCCCGCGTCCCTGCCCGTGGCCACGACGGTGATCGACTTGCCGCCGGGCGCGCTCAGGCCCATCAGGGCCAGGACGCTGGCCGCGTTCGCCTCCTCGGTGCCGTAGCGGACCAGCACGTCGGCGTCGAGCTCGGCCACCGTGCGGGACAGCAGGGCTGCTGGTCGCGCGTGCAGGCCCACCTCGTTGGTCAGCAGGATCTCTGCTGTCACGGCGTCTGGCACCAGATGCAGTGACGGCCTGCTCGGTGCTGTTGCCGGGGTCTCGCCTGAGGCTCCCTCTGCTGCGGCTGCCACGTCGGCCAGCGGCGAGACTCCTTGTGCCGCAACGGCTGCGGCTACCGCGCCTTCCACCAGTGGTGCGTCCACCACCGCGTAGCGGGACGGGTCGTCTGCCGACTCCACGGCCATCTCCGCCGTCATCTTGGCGCTGCCCAGGTCGTAGAGGACCACTACACCCGCGCCCGAGTCGGCGTCTGCCAGGGCTTCGACCACGGCTCCGTAGTCGGTGCCCAGGCCGCCCTCCTCGGTGCCGCCCACCGGGATCACCGCGACGTCCGGGGCCATCTGGGCGGCCAGTTCCGCCACTCCGTTGGCCAGCATGTCGCTGTGCGAGACGACGACCAGGCCCACTCGGCTGGGCGTTGCGGCCGTCACGACTTGGCCGCCGCGTCGGCGAAGGCGCGCAGGAGCAGCGCCGTGGAGCGGGAGCCCGGGTCCATGTGGTTCGCGCTGCGCTCGCCCAGGTAGGAGGCCCTGCCCTTGCGGGCCACCATGGGCACCGTCGAGGAGGCGCCCTCCTCGGCCGCGTCGGCTGCCGCGGACAGGGTGGCGGCGACGGTGCCTTCGGCGCACTCCGCCGCGGCCACGGCCGGGGTGAGGGCGTCGACCATCGTCTTGTCGCCCACCGCGGCCTTGCCTCGGGCGATCACGCCGTCGAGCGCGGCCCGCAGGGCTCGGGCCACCACGGCCTGGTCCAACTCGGTCGCGTCGCCCACCGCGGCCGAGGCGCGCAGGAACGCCGTGCCGTACAACGGGCCCGCCGCGCCGCCCACCGTGGAGATCAGGGTGGTGGCCACCAGCTTCAGGACCTTGGCCGGCGTGTCCGGCGGCTCGGCGTCCAAACGGGACACCACGGCGGTGAAGCCGCGCTTCATGTTCTCGCCGTGGTCGGCGTCGCCGATCGCCTGGTCCAGGCGGACCAGCTCGTCGCGGTGGTCCGCTATGACGGCCGCGGCGGCTCGGACGGCCGCCACGACGTCCTCAGCCGTGCACCCCACCTCAGACTCCCCACCGCAGCGCGGGCGTGTGGACCGGCGCGTCCCACAGCTCGACCATCTCGTCGTCGAGGCGCAGCAGCGTGAGGCTCATGCCCTGCATCTCCAGGCTCGTGATGTACGGGCCCACCAACCTGCGTTCCACCGTGATCCCCCGATCCGCCAGCAGTTGTTCCGCGATGCCGTGCGCCAGGTACAGCTCGATGAGCGGCGTGCCGCCCATCCCGTTCGTGAACAGCAGGACCCTGTCCCCCGACGCGAACGGCAGGTCCTCCAGGATCGGCTCCAGCAACGCCGACACCATCTCGGACGCGGTGCCGACCGCGACCGTCTGCCGGCCCGGTTCGCCGTGGATGCCGACGCCGAGCTCCATCTCGCCGTCAGCCAGCTCGAACGACGGCGAGCCGACGTGCGGCACCGTGCACGCGGTGAGCGCGAGCCCCATCGACCGCACCGACGAGATCACCCGCTGCGCCAGCGCCTCGCACGCCGCCAGGTCGTCGCCCCGCTCGGCCGCCGCGCCCACGATCTTCTCCAGCAGCACCGTGCCGCCGACGCCGCGGCGCCCCGCCGTGTACAGCGAGTCCTTCACCGCCACGTCGTCGTCGATCACGACCGAACGGACCTCGGTCTCCGCCAGCTCGGCGGCCATCTCGAAGTTCAGCACGTCGCCCGTGTAGTTCTTCACGATCAGCAGCGCCCCCGCGCCGCCGTCCGTGCGCGCGACCGCGTCGACCACCTGGTCCGACGTGGGCGACGTGAACACCGGGCCGGGACAGGCCGCGTCGAGCATGCCGCGCCCCACGAACCCGCCGTGCAGCGGTTCGTGCCCCGACCCGCCACCCGAGATCAGCGCGACCTTGCCCTGCCGCGGCCCACCGGCCCGCACCACGACCGCCGGGTCCTGGTGCACCTCCAGCAGATCGGGATGGGCGGCCTGCATTCCGCGCAGCGCGTCCTGCACCACGGTTTCCGGATCATTGATGATCTTCTTCATCGAACAGCCCTCCCGATCGGCGGTGACCGTGTTCCTTCTTACTCCGGGGGTCTGACACTCGGAACGGGCAAAGGACCCCGCTACCGTTAGCCTGCCCTAAGAAATGCAGGTCAACATCACGTTCCGTAGTGGAGGAACAACGTCGTGTCCAAGAGAGCAGCGCTGCTCCTCGCAGCCGCCCTGACCCTGACCGCCTGCTCCAGCACGCCGGAACCGCCGTCTGTCGCCCAAGGTGGCGACGACTTCGGCAAGGCGACCGAGCTGAGCAACGGGTTCGGCACGACGCAGAAGCCCGGCGAGTTCCCCCGCACGATCAAGCACGCGATGGGTGAGACCAAGCTCGAGAAGAAACCCGAACGGGTGGTCGTGCTCGACACGGGCGAGCTCGACAACGTCGTGGCGCTCGGCATCAAGCCCGTGGGCATCGCCTACACCGACGGCTCCCCCACCATGCCGACCTACATCGGCGACAAGGGCGGAAAGCCGGAGAACGTCGGCACCACCAACAACCTCAACCTCGAGGCGATCACCAAGCTCGACCCGGACCTCATCCTGGGCTCGCAGCTGCGCGCCGAGGCCCTCTACCCGAAGCTCTCGGCGATCGCCCCCACGGTGTTCAGCGTGCGCCCCGGCTACGTGTGGAAGGAGAACTTCCTCCTCAACGCCGCCGCCCTCGACCGCCAGGCCGACGCCGCGAAGATGCTCGAGGACTACACGAACAAGGCCGTCGAGACCGGCAACGCCATCGAGAAGAAGTTGGGCGTCCGCCCCACGGTGACGGCGCTGCGCTTCATGCCCGGCCGCATCCGCCTGTACGCCAAGAAGTCGTTCATCGGCACGATCCTGATCGACGCCAAGATCGGCCAGCCGACCCCGTCCCAGGTGGACGACCTCGCCGCGGAGGTCAGCGCGGAGGAGATCGGCAAGGCCGACGGCGACTTCATCCTCTACTCGACCTACGGCGACCCGGCCAAGACCGCGCAGGCGTCCGTCCTCGGCGGTCCGCTGTGGACCGGCCTGAACGCCGTCAAGGGGGGCAAGGCCAAGCCGGTCCTCGACGAGACCTACTTCCTCGGCCTCGGCGTGCTCGCCGCGAACGTGGTCCTCGACGACATGAAGACCCAGCTCGGCGCCTAGAAACCCTCGGAGCGCGGATGCTCCTCAGCGACCGAAGAGCATCCGCGCGAGGCGCAGCATCTGCTTGCCCGCCATGGACGACCGGTCGAACGTCGCCATGTCGATCAGCGACTTGAACTTCAGCTTCGTCACGGCCTTGGCGTAGGCGAACTCGCGCAGCCCGTCCTCGCCGTGGATGCGCCCGAACCCGGAGTCGCCGACCCCGCCGAACGGCAGCCCGGGGATCGCCGCGTAGGTCAGCACCGAGTTGACCGACACCATGCCGACCCGCAGCTCCGCGGCCAGCTCCTCACCGCGCGACTTCGAGAACACCGCCGCGCCCAGCCCGTACTTCGACTGGTTCGCGAGGCGCACGCCCTCCAGCGCGTTCGGCACCCGGTTGATCACCACGGTCGGCCCGAAGGTCTCCTCGGTGACCGCGACGGAGTCCTCCGGCACGTCCGTGAGCACCACCGGCTCGACGTACGGCGGCCTGATCGAGTCGGGACCGCCCACCAGCGCCTTGCCGCCGCGGTCCAGCGCGTCCTGCACGTGCTCGCGGATGATCTCCACCTGCGACGGCATCGTGATCGGCCCGAGGTTCGCGTTCGGCTCACCGCCCGGCTTGAGCTTCTTCGCCCGCTTCACCACGATCTCGATGAACTGGTCGGCGACGTCCTCGGCCACGTAGATCCGCTCCACGCCCGCGCACGTCTGGCCGGCGTTCGACACCGCGCCCCAGATCGCGGCCTCGGCGGCGGCGGTCAGGTCGGCGTCCGAGTCGACGATCAGCGCGTCCTTGCCACCGCACTCGACCAGCACCGGCGTCAGCGACGCGGCGGCCGCGGCCATGACCTTCTTGCCGGTACGGGTGGAGCCGGTGAACGCGATCTTGTCGACGCCGGCGCCGACCAGTGCCGCGCCCGTCTCGCCGAAGCCCGTGACCACCTGGAACACCGGGTACTCCGGCACGGCCTCAGTGAACGTCGACGCGAGGAACGTGCCGACGCCCGGCGTGAACTCCGAGGGCTTGAACACCACGGCGTTGCCGGCCGACAGCGCGTACGAGATGGACCCCATCGGCGTGTGCGCGGGGTAGTTCCACGGCCCGATGACGCCGATGACGCCCAACGGCCGGTACTCCAGCGACGCACTGTGGTTGACCATCAACATGCCTGACGACACACGGCGCTTGCCCAGCACACGACCGGCATGGCGCGCGGCCCAGTGCAGGTGGTCCATCACCAGCGCGACCTCGACGCGGGAGTCGTCCGCAGGCTTGCCCGTCTCCGCGCTGATCAACGAGATGAACTCGTCCGACCGCTGCGAGAGGATCTTGCGCCACGCGTCGAGCTTGGTCTTGCGGCCCTCGAACCCGAGACCCGCCCACCACGCCGCAGCCTCGCGCGCGGACGACACCGCGTCCTGCACCTCGTCGGCCGTGTGGACGGGGTGGTGGGCGACGACCTCACCCGTGCGCGGGTCCAGTGATGCGAACCGCCGCTGCTCGCCATCGGCCGACAGCGCGCTGTCCGAAGCGGTCTGCGTCATGGGGGCCCTCCAGGTACTCGCCAGTAACCGCGACCCTAACGCGTACCAGGAGAACTTTCAGCCCCCGCCTGGCTCCGCCCGGGAGCGTCAGGCCTGGGGCAGCGCGGGCAGAACCGCCTTGGCGAACGCCTGAACGGCGGCGCAGCGGTCCAGCTGCTTCTCCTTCAGACCCGCGACCGTGAACTCCACGATCTCGCCCGCGTCGGACGCGTCCTTCGTCCGGACCAGCACGAGCTCGCACGACGGATAAGCGGTCTCCTTGAGCGCCTGGTAGCCCTTCACCCCGCCACCGAGGTCGACCTCGACGGATCTGGTGTCGAACTTGCCGTCCTTCGGGATGCGCGTGGTGCGGAACTCGATCTGCATCTGCGCGCTCTGCCCCGACCACGAGCACTGGTGCAGACCGAACGGCAGCGGCCGCGGCGAGGCGCCCAGCACCGGCGAGAGCGCCGACTTCTCCACGACCGCGCACGGGTCGACCTCGACCGGCGACCCCTTCGGCGGGGTGTACCGCTGCGGGTTGCCCTTGAGCTTGCGCACGGCGCCTTCGAGCACCTTGAGGCCCGGCTCGCACGCCTCGTTGCCCTCGGTGCCGGTGCTGACCTGCAACCGCACGGCCAGGGCGGGGTTCTCCTGCGTCACGGCCGAGAGGAAGCACGACGTGTTGTTCAGCTTCTGCTCGGCCAGTTTGAGGCCGGCGACCTGCTTGGTCGCCTTCTTCAGCTCGGACGACGTCAGCGAGTAGCCGATGTCCAGCGTGAGGTTGAGCGTCTTGCCGGACTTGTCCTTCATGTAGTTCGAGCAGCGCGTGTAGGAGCTGCTCGAGTACCTCGACGGCGTGCCGACCGTCTGCAGGAGGTCCTTCTCGATCAACGCGCACGGGTTGACCAGCCGCAGCCGTTCCGACGCGAACGCCGGGTCGACGGGCTTGCCCGGATCCGACGACGGCTTGGTCGACGGATCGGTGGTGGTCGTCGTGTCCACACCCGCCTGCACGGTGCGGCGCGGCGAGTTGGTCTTGGCAAGACCCGGGCCGGTGGCGCAACCGGCCATCAGCAACGCGGCGGCGGCGACCACGGCGGTTGCACGAAAACGAGGCACGACGTGCACGGTAGCGACCTTTGCGCGCGTTCGTGGGCGGTACCCCGAGTTGTCCCGTGGCACATGTCACCCTGCGCTACGGGAACGATTCAGAAGATCGACGCGATGTACCTGGTGAAGACCCCGACAGAAGGAGAGACGTGCGAAACCGAATTCGCCGCGCAATCAACTGGCTCGACGCGTGGACGATCGAGGCCTTCAACCCTGTTTACCCTGGTCGTCCCCAGTCATAGCTCCTTGAGCGGCTGCTTGTCCGTGTCCGCGAACTGAGGCCGCAGCAGCGCCCACGCGGCGAACGCCACCGCCAGCACCGCCATCGCGATGCCGGCCCACAGGTTGATGTTGACCCCTTCGGCCTTCTTCAGGTCGTCGTCGGATGTGAACCCGAGCCCGATGACGACGAGTACGACGCCGTACAGGCCGAAGAGGAAAGCGATGATCAGTCGCAGGTCGAACAACCTCATGGCGGCCTCCCTCAGCCGAAGATGAAGTAGAGAACGGTGGTCAGGGCCAGCACGCCGCCACCGAGCAGCGCGGGCGAGCGGTACCAGCCCGCGTCCTCACCGGTGGTGCCGTGCGCCCTGTCCTCCTTGGGCGTGAGGCTGTAGACCAGCCCGCCGAGCTCGCTGTCCGGCTTCGGCCTCGTGACGAGGCTGACCGCGACGCTCACCACGATGTCGACCGCGAACGCGAGACCCGCGCCGAGGAAGCTCGCGCCCTGACCGGGCAGCTCGAGCAGCTCGATGCCGAACGACGGCTCCGAGATCGCGTAGATGAAGATCGCGGTGAACGTGCCCGCGAGCAGACCGACCCAGCCCGCGGTCGGCGTCATCCGCTTCCAGAACATGCCGAGGATGAACGTCGCGAACAACGGCGCGTTGAAGAACGAGAACAGCGCCTGGATGTAGTCCATGATGTTGGACCCGCCGAGCGACGCCGCGATGAACGCCGTGCCGATCGCGAGCACGCACGCACCGACCGTGGCGAGACGTCCGACGCGCAGGTAGTACTCGTCCGGCCGGTCCTTCTTCACGTAGTCCTGCCACAGGTCGTACGTGAACACGGTGTTGAACGAGCTGACGTTCGCCGCCACACCGGCCATGAAGCTCGCCAGCAGACCGGTGATCGCGATGCCGAGGATGCCGTTGGGCAGCAGGTCGCGCATCAGCAGCGGCAGCACGTTGTTGTAGACCACGCCACTGCTGGTGTCACCGGCCTTGAGCTGCGCCATCTCCGGCACGATCACCGCGGCGATGATGCCGGGGATGATGATGATCGCCGGGATCAACGCCTTGGGGTACGCGCCGATGATCGGCGTGCGCTTGGCCGCCGACATCGACTTGGCGCTCATCGCGCGCTGCACCTCGGCGAAGTTCGTCGTCCAGTACCCGAACGACAGCACGAAGCCGAGACCGAACACCAGGCCGATGACACTCCACACCGGACTGTTGATGCCGGTGAGCTCCGTCGCGGGCCACGCCGAGAGCTGCTCCTGGTCCGTCACCTTCTCGACCAGGCCCTGCCAGCCGCCGACCTTGATCAGGCCGACGATCGTCAACGGCGCCAGCGCGGCCACGATGACGAAGAACTGCAGCACCTCGTTGTAGATGGCGGCGGACAGACCGCCCAGCGTCGTGTACGCGAGGACGACCAGCGCCGCGACGCAGATCGACACCGGCAGCGGCCACCCGAGCAGCGCGTCGATGATGACCGCGAGCGCGAACAGGTTGATGCCCGCGATCAGGATCTGCGCGACGGCGAAGCTGATAGCGTTGACCAGGTGGGCCGGCTTGCCGAACCGGCGGCGCATGAACTCGGGAACGCTGCGCACTTTCGAGCCGTAGTAGAACGGCATCATCACGAGACCGAGGAACACCATCGCGGGGATGGCGCCGATCCAGTAGTAGTGCACGGTCGCCATGCCGTACTGCGCGCCGTTGGCCGTCATGCCCATCAGCTCGAGCGCGCCGAGGTTCGCGGAGATGAACGCGAGACCGGTGACCCACGCGGGCAGCGACCGGCCCGACAGCAGGAAGTCGAGGCTGGAGGAGACGGATCGTCTCGCCATGACGCCGATGCCGAGAACCACCACGAAGTAGATCAACAGCAACGCGTAGTCGATCGGTCCCGCGTCGAGCCGCAGGTCCGCCTCGGCCAAGATCGACACCGTCCACCTCCCAAGAACTCAAACAAAGTCGAACACCATCGACCAGGAGAGGACAGTACTCCAGGTGAGCGGAGTCCTACCCCGTGTGGTTGATCACCAAACCACGAGGTTTGAGCCGTCGCTCGCTGAAGTCACGCAGCAGGTAATTCTGGTGCGCGGGAGTGCGTTCGGCGCCGAGACTCAGAGCATGACGGACGCCGCGATCACGTTCTTGGACACGCTGCCGGAAGCCCGGTACGCCGAAGCGTGGGCGTACGTCCTGCACGGCATGTCGGACGTGGCGATGTACAAGCTCCAGACCGACGCGTCGGACCACGACCGCCTCCTGTCCGTCGAGGCCGTGGCGGTGCTCGCCGAGCGCATCGGTGTCGACCTCCGCTGCACCAAGTGCCACAAGGCACCGGCGGGCAACCGCGACGACTACCCGTTCGGCGCGTTGTGCGACGACTGCTCGGCGGAGCTCACGACGTGGAACTGCCCCGAGTGCGGTGACGTCCAGTCAGGCAGCCGCGCACGAGCAGGCGAGACGTGCACGTGGTGTCACGGGGCGCGGCAGTGGGTGACGTGGCCCGGCCCCGCGCGCACGGAGATCCTCCAGTTGCTGGACGACGGCAAGACGATCCTGGCGATCAAGCGGATCAGGGAGGTGGCGGGCTGCGGGCTGAAGGAGGCGGTCGAGCTCATGAACGTCCGCCACTACCGCTCGGTCCGCTAGAACAGCCGGAACTCGTCCGGCTCGATCCCGCGCAACGCGTCGTAGTCCAGCACCACGCACCGGATCCCGCGGTCCTCCGCCAGCACCCGCGCCTGCGGCTTGATCTGCTGCGCCGCGAACACCCCGGCCACCGGCGCCAGCAACGGGTCGCGGTTCAGCAGCTCCAGGTACCGGGTCAGCTGCTCGACGCCGTCGATCTCCCCGCGCCGCTTGATCTCCACGGCGACCGAGGCGCCGGCGGCGTCGCGGCACATCAGGTCCACCGGGCCGATCGCCGTCGGGAACTCGCGGCGCACCAGCGTCCAGCCGTCGCCCAGGGTCGTGACGTGCTCGGCGAGCAGCTTCTGCAGGTCGGCCTCGACGCCGTCCTTCTGCAGGCCGGGCTCCGGGCCGAGCTCGTGCTTGGAGTCGTGCAGCACCTCGTCGAGGGTGATGATCAGCTTCTCCCCCGCCTTGTTCTGCACCGTCCAGATGTCCGGGTCCTCGATCAGCCAGCAGGGCGGGCTCATCCAGTTCAACGGCTTGTAGGCGCGGTCGTCGGAGTGGATCGACACCGAGCCGTCGGCCTTGACGAGCAGCAGGCGCTGCGCCATGGGCAGGTGGGCGGTGAGTCGGCCTACGTAGTCGACCTTGCAGCGAGCGATGACGAGACGCACCGCGACAGGCTACGGGGTGCGTCCAGCACCCGGTCGTTAGGTACGGTCCGTGGCGTGGAGAGCCTCGGCACCCGTCAGGTGTACGCAAACCCGTGGATGACCGTGCGCGAGGACGAGATCCAGCGCGCGGACGGTTCGAGCGGGATCTACGGCGTGGTCGACAAGCCGGACTTCGCGCTGATCATCCCCCTCGACGGCGAACGCGTGCGGCTCGTCGAGCAGTTCCGGTACCCGATCGGGCTGCGCCGCTGGGAGTTCCCGCAGGGCACCGCTCCCGACCGCGCCGACTCGGACCCGCTGGAGCTGGCCCGCCGCGAGCTCCGCGAGGAGACGGGGCTGCGCGCGGGGCGGTTGATCGAGCTCGGTCTGCTCGACGTCGCGCCCGGCATGTCGTCGCAGCGCGGCCGCGTGTTCCTCGCAACGGACCTGCACGAGGGCTTCCACGAGCGGGAGCACGAGGAGCAGGACATGCGGTCGCGGTGGTTCCCGCGCGCCGAGTTCGAGGCGATGATCTCCAAGGGCGAGATCACCGACGCCCAGTCGATCGCCGCGTACACGCTTCTGCTGCTGCACGAGCACTCTCAGCCCTGAAAAGCCGCGCGGTAGCTCTGCGGTGAGGTGCCGGCGATCCGCTTGAACCTGTCGCGGAACGCCGTGGCGGAACCGAACCCGACGCGGCTCGCGATCAGCTCGACCGGGTCCTTCGTCGTCTCCAGCAGGTGCTGCGCCTGGCGGACCCGCGCCCGGTGCAGCCACTGCAACGGCGTCGTGCCGGTCTGCTCGCGGAACCGCCTGTTCAACGTGCGCGTGCTCATGCCCGCCTGCCGTGCGAGGTCCTCCAGTGTCAGCTCGCGCGCCGCGTTGGCGTCCATCCACAGCAGCAACGGTTCGAGCTCGGCTCCCTGGGGCGCGACCGGCGGCGTCACGATGAACTGCGCCTGCCCGCCCTCGCGTTCGAGCGGCATGACGGCGAACCGGGCGGCGTCGGCCGCGACCGCGGAACCGTGGTCGCGGCGGATCATGTGCAGGCACAGGTCGAGGCCCGCCGCGGCACCCGCGGACGTGAGGAACTGGCCGTTGTCGACGTAGAGCACGTCCGGGTCGACCTCCAGCGCCGGGAACCGCGCCGCCAGCTCCTCGGCACCCAGCCAGTGGGTGGTGACCCGGAGCCCGTCCAGCAACCCGGTCTCCGCGAACACGAACGCACCCGTGCAGATCGACGCGATCCTCGCTCCCCGCGCCGCGGCCTTCCTCAACGCCTCGATCACCGACTTCGGCACGACGAGCCCGGGATCGTGGCCTGGCAGGACGATGGTGTCCACTTCGGACAACAACTCCAGGCCGTGCGGGACCTTGATCTGGAAGCTGCCCGCGTCGACCGTCCTCTTCGGACCGCAGACGCGCACCCGGTACCGCCCGACCCAGCTGAACGCGTCGACCCCCGTCGCGAAGTCGAACGGGACGACGCTGTCCATCGCTACCACTGCAACCTCGTGCACGTCCACCACCGTAGCTGGCGAGAATCCGTTGGAACATGGCATTCCAGCCAGTTCTCGACGGGTTCTCGCCCTCCTACGGTTCTGATCACCGAGAACGAGGAGACGCACGTGAAAGCTCAAGTGGTGTTGTTCGACGGCTTCGACCCGCTGGACGTGATCGGCCCGTACGAGACGCTGAACGCGGGTGGGATCCGGACCGAACTGGTGGCCGTGGAGGGCGCGCGCGAGGTGCCGGCGGGCCTGAACCTGCTGTCCCTGAAAGCCACCGCCCGGCTAGATCTGGGCACCGACCTGATCGTCGTCCCCGGCGCCGCGGCCCTCCAGGAGGAGGAGACGTTCGCACTGCTCAGCGCAGGTGCCGCGACTGTCGTCCCCGCCCTCAGGGACGCCACCGCGCTCATCGCGACCGTGTGCGGGGGCTCGTTGCTGCTGGCCATCGGCGGCCTGATCAAGGGCCGCAACGCGACCACGAACCACCTCGGCCTGCACGCGTTGGAGTCCATGGGCGTCAACGCGATCCGCGCCCGCATCGTCGACGACGGCGACCTGGTCACCGCCGCCGGTGTGACCTCCGGCGTCGACCTGGGCCTCTACCTGCTCGAACGCCTGGTGGGCGCCCAGAAGGCCCTGGAGGTCGAGGAGCTCTTCGCTCACGAGCGGCGCGGCACCGCGTGGAGGGCCGCGTGAGCAAGTTCTTCCTGTCCCTGCACGTCCTGGCGGCCATCGTCGCCATCGGCCCGGTCACGGTGGCCGCCAGCATGTTCCCGAAGGCCGTGACCACGACCGGCAACCCCGAGCTGCTGCACCGGATCTGCCGCGTCTACGCGCTCGTCGGCATCTCCGTGCCGGTCTTCGGGTTCGCGACGGCCGGCGTGATGGGCGTGACCGGCCACCCCTGGGTGATCGTGTCGATCGCGCTCACCACCGCCGCCGCGTTCGTGCTGGCCCTCAAGGTCATCCCCGGTCAGGAGAAGGCGTTGCAGACCAAGGACGTCAAGCACCTGGCCATGTACACGGGGATCTTCAACCTGCTGTGGGCCACCGTGACCGTGCTGATGATCCTCCGGCCGGGCTCGACGACCGGCGCCTAGCGGTCCGCCACCGGCCGCACGACGATCTCGTTCACGTCGACGGACGCGGGCTGCGAGATCGCGTACGCGATGGCGTCACCGATCGCCGACGCGGGCAGCGCGTTCTTGCGGTACTCCGCCATGAACGACGCCGCGTGCTCCTCGGTGATGGTGTCCGCCAGCTCGGACTGCGTGACACCGGGCGAGATCACGGTGACGCGCAGGTCGTCGCGTTCCTGGCGCAGCCCCTCGGACAGCGCCCACACCGCGTACTTGGTCGCGCAGTACACGGCGGCCGTCGGCGTCACGAGGTGCGCGCCGATCGAGGCGACGTTCACGACGTGCCCTCCGCCGGTGAAGAGGGGCAGCACGGCGGCGATGCCGTTCAGCACGCCCTTGATGTTCACGTCCACCATGCGGTCCCACTCGTCGACCTTCAACGAGTCCATGAGGGACAACGGCATCACGCCCGCGTTGTTCACCAGCACGTCGACACGGCCGTACTCGGCGACCGCGGCGTCCACGAAGGACTGGAAGGACTCGCGCGAGGTCACGTCCAACGGGGCGTAGGCGGCGCCGATCTCGGTCGCCAACGCCTTCAGCCGGTCCTCGCGCCGCGCACCGAGGAACACCTTGTGCCCCGCAGCGGCCAGGATCCGGGCCGTGGCCTCGCCGATACCGCTGGAAGCTCCACTGATCAGAACGACTTTGCTCATGGCCACAACACTCGGCGCACGAACCGAGGCCGGCCAGGACACCTTCAACCTAGGAGTGGCACACCCAGGCAGACGACGACCGCGGCGCATAGGCTCGAAAGCATGCTCGGCGAGTTCCTGAAAGCACACCGCGCCCGCGTCAACCCCCAGGACGCGGGACTGCCGAGTCACACCCAGCGCAAGGTCAAAGGCCTGCGGCGCGAGGAGGTCGCGGTACTCGCCGGAGTGAGCGCCGACTACTACGCCCGCCTCGAGCAGGGCCGCGAGACCAACCCGTCCGCGCAGGTCCTCGACGCCCTCAGCCGCGCGCTGCAGCTCGACACCGACGCCCGCGCGCACCTGCACCGCCTCGCAGGCGTCGTGGCGGACGAGGGTCACACGACCGACAAAGTCAGCCCCGAACTGCGGCAGCTCATCAGCGGCATGCACGACATGCCGGCGTTCGTGATGAGCTCCTACCTGGACCTGCTGGCCACCAACGCGCTGGCCGACGCCCTGTACGAGCCGTTCGCGCCCGCCGACAACCTGGCCAGGATGGCGTTCCTCGACCCCGCCGCCACGAGCTTCTACCCGCGCTGGAACTGGGTCGCGCAGAGCACGGTCGGGAACCTGCGGCTGACGGCCGACCCGAACTCGGTGCGGCTGGGGCGGATGGTCGCGGAGCTGAGGCAGAACCCGGTGTTCGCGGAGCTGTGGGAGAACCACGAGGTGCGTGGGAAGACCCAGGACGCCAAGGAGTTCGTGCACCCCGCGGTCGGTCCGCTGAAGCTGACCTACCACTCTTTCGACGTGCGCGAGGCGCCCGGCCAGTTCCTGGTGGTCTACCAGGCGGAACCGGGCCCGAACGCCGACGCGCTGAGGCTCCTCGCGACTAGTCGGGCCACACAGGAGGCCGCTTCTCCAGGAACGACGCCCGTCCCTCTTTGGCTGACGGGGACTGCGAGGTCCCGGCCATGACGTCCAGCGCGATCTCGTAGGCGTCCGCCTCGGGCCGGTCGAGCTGCGCGTAGATCGTCTGCTTGCCGACGGCCTTCGACGCCCTGCTCCCCCGCGTGGCCCGCGCCAGCAGGTCGTCCGTGGCGGCGTCCAGCTCGTCCGCGGGCACCGCCCGGTTGATCAGCCCCCACTCCACCGCGGTGGCCGCGTCGATCACGTCCCCGGTCAGCACGAGCTCCATCAACCGCTTGCGCCCGATCGACCGCGCCACCGGCACCGCGGGCGTGTGGCAGAACCACCCGGCCTTGCCGCCGGGCAACGAGAACCCGGCCGTGTCCGCCGCGACCGCCAGGTCGCACGACGCCACGAGCTGACACCCCGCCGCCGTGGCCAGCCCTTGCACCCGTGCGATGACCACCTGCGGTGCGGACTGGATGGTCTTCATCAGCACGGTGCACAGCTCCAGCAGTTGCCGCACGCCGTCCTCGTCGCGCGCGTGCACGTCCGCGAAGTCGTGCCCGGCCGAGAAGACCGGGCCCTCCGCGGCCAGCACGATGCCGGCCGCGTCCGACGTGCTCGCCTCGCGGAACGCGTCGAGCAGTTCGGAGAGGTGCTCCGCGGACAGCGCGTTGCGCTTGGCCGCGCGGTTCATCGTGATCCGGACGACGGACCCGTCCCGCGAAACGTCAACCATTCCGCGACACTAAGGCCCTAGCCGAGCTCACGCACCTCCCGGATCACGGTGACGATCTCGTCCATGATCTCGGTCAGCTCGTAGTCCTTGGGCGTGAACACCCGCGCCACCCCGCGCTCGCGCAGCTTGGCCGCGTCGTCCGGCGGGATGATGCCGCCGACGATCACCGGGATGTCCCCGGCACCGGCCTCGCGCAGGCCGTCGACCACCGCGGGCACCACTTCGAGGTGCGAGCCGGACAGGATCGACAGGCCGACGACGTGCACGTCCTCCTGCACGGCCGCCGCGACGATCTGCGACGGCGTGAGGCGGATGCCCTGGTAGACGACCTCGAAGCCGACGTCGCGGGCGCGCACGGCGACCTGCTCGGCGCCGTTGGAGTGGCCGTCGAGGCCCGGCTTGCCGACGAGCATGCGCAGGCGTTCGCCCAGTTCCTCGCCGGTCGCGCGGACGCGGTCGCGCACCCGTGCGATCTCCGAGCCCGCCTCGCCGGAGGCCGACGCGCCGGAAACGCCTGTGGGGGCACGGTATTCACCGAACGTCTCACGCAGCGCCTGCGACCATTCGCCCGTGGTCACGCCTGCGCGCGCACAGGCCAGCGTGACCTCCACGAGGTTCTGGTCGGTCTTGGCGGCCTCGCGCAGTGCGTCCAGAGATGCTTCCACCGCAGCGTTGTCACGAGAGGCGCGCCACTGCTGGATGGCCTCGACGGCGTGCAGCTCGACGATCGGGTCGATGGTCTCGATCGCCTTCGCGCCCTCGGCCTGCAGCGGCGACGGCTCGGTGGTGTCGAACTTGTTGACGCCGACGATGATGTCCTCGCCCGCCTCGACGCGGCGGCGGCGGTCTGCCAGCGAGGACACCAGGTTCGACTTCATGTAGCCGGACTCGACGGCCGCGACGGCACCGCCCATCGCCTGCACGCGGTCGATCTCCTCGCGGGCACCGGCGAGGATCTCGTTCACCTTCGCCTCGATGACCGGGGAGCCGTCGAAGATGTCGTCGTACTCCAGCAGGTCCGTCTCGTAGGCGAGGACCTGCTGCATGCGCAACGCCCACTGCTGGTCCCACGGCCGTGGGAGGCCGAGGGCCTCGTTCCACGCGGGGAGCTGGATGGCGCGCGCACGGGCGTTGCGGGACAACGAGACCGCGAGCATCTCCAGCACGATGCGCTGGACGTTGTTCTCGGGCTGCGCCTCGGTGAGGCCGAGCGAGTTGACCTGCACGCCGTAGCGGAACCGGCGGTGCTTCGGGTTCTCGACGCCGTAGCGCTCGCGCGTGATCTCGTCCCAGAGCTGGGCGAACGCGCGCATCTTGCACATCTCCTCGATGAACCGCACACCGGCGTTCACGAAGAAGGAGATGCGGGCCACGACCTCGCCGAACTTCTCCTGCGGCACCTGACCGGAGTCGCGCACCGAGTCGAGGACGGCGATCGCCGTGCACATCGCGTACGCGACCTCCTGCGCCGGCGTCGCGCCGACCTCCTGGAGGTGGTAGCTGCAGATGTTGATCGGGTTCCACTTCGGCACGTTCGACACGGTCCACGCGACCATGTCGGTGATCAGCCGCAGTGACGGTCCCGGCGGGAACACGTACGTGCCGCGGGACAGGTACTCCTTGATGATGTCGTTCTGCGTGGTGCCGGCCAGCGCCGACGGGTCGGCGCCCTGCTCCTCGGCCACGGTGACGTAGAGCGCGAGCAGCCACATGGCCGTCGCGTTGATCGTCATCGACGTGTTGGCGCCGCCGAGCGGGATCTCGTCGAAGAGCTGCCGCATGTCGCCGATGTGGCTGATGGGCACACCGACCTTGCCGACCTCGCCCTTCGCGAGCTCGTCGTCGGGGTCGTAGCCGGTCTGGGTCGGCAGGTCGAACGCGACCGAGAGCCCGGTCTGCCCCTTGGACAGGTTGCGGCGGTACAGCGCGTTGGAAGCGGCCGCCGAGGAGTGCCCCGCGTACGTCCGCATCACCCAGGGGCGGTCGCGTTCGCGGTCAGCTGGGTACGGCACAGCAACCTCCCACATCGTCGTTCTCCGGAGCGTACTGGCCGGTAACCACGGCTGCGCGTGCGATTGCTCACTGAATCGTGACCACTGGGAGCATGATGAAGAGGTGACGGGGCTCTATCAGGCTGGCGTGGTGTTCGCGGTGCTCGGACTGCTGGCGTTGACGCTGCGGTACTTCGCGGGCAACGACAAGCGGCCCGTGCCGGATCTCGACGGCACGGACTTCGGGTTGCTGAGCGAGGTCGCGGTCGTCCCCACCGAGGAGGCCGCGAACGTCCTGGTGCAGAAGCTCAAGCGCAACGGCGTGCGGGCCACTCGCTCGCGGAACGCCCCCTACCAGGTGATGGTCTGGCCGCAGGACGTTCCGAACGCACGGCTCGTGCTCAAGAGCTGACGCGCTCCACGTTCGCGCCCAGCTTGCGGAGGTTCTCCACGAAGCCCGGGTAGCCGCGCTCGATGTGGAAGATCTCGTAGACCTCGGTGGCCCCGTCCGCGCACAGACCTGCGAGCACGAGTCCGGCACCCGCACGGATGTCCGACGCCCACACGGGCGCGCTCGACAGCTGCTCGACACCGCGGATCACGGCGTGATGGCCGTCCGTGCGCGCGTCGGCACCGAGCCGGACCATCTCGTCGATGAACCGGAACCGCGACTCGAACAGGTTCTCGGTGATCATCGAGGTGCCCTCGGAGACCGTGGACAGCGCGATCGCGAACGGCTGGTTGTCCGTGGCGAAGCCGGGGTACGGCAGCGTCACGAAGTCGACGGCCTTGGGCCGCCCCTGCATGACGACGCGGAAGCCCTCGTCCTCACCCTCGTAGACGGTGACCTCGGCGCCCGCCATGCGGAGCTTCTCGAGGACCAGGTCGAGGTGGTGCGGGTTCACACCGCGCACCCGCACGTCGCCGCGCGTCATGGCGGCGGCGAAACCCCAGGTGGCGCCCACGATCCGGTCGCCGATGACGCGGTGCTCGGTCGGCTTGAGCTCGCTGACGCCGTGCACGGTCAGGGTGGACGTGCCGGCGCCCTCGACCTTGGCGCCCATCTGGTTCAGCATCAGGCACAGGTCGACGATCTCGGGCTCGCGCGCGGCGTTGTCGATGACCGTCGTGCCGGTGGCCAGCACGGCCGCCATCAGGATGTTCTCGGTGGCGCCCATGCTCGGGAAGTCGAGCCAGATCTGCGTGCCGTGCAGGCCCTCGGCCTCGGCGACGATGCAGCCGTGCTCGATCCACGTGGTCGCGCCGAGCTTCTCGAGACCGCTCTGGTGCATGTCGAGCGGCCGCGACCCGATCGCGTCACCGCCGGGCAGCGCCACGACGGCCCGCTTGCAGCGCCCGACCAGCGGCCCGAGCACGCAGATGCTGGCCCGCAGCTTGCCCATCGCCTCGGAGTCGGCGCGGTGGTTGAGCTCGGCGGGCGTGGTGATCCTCGCCACGTCGCCCTCGAGTTCGACCTCGCACCCGAGGCTGCGCAGCGCGTCGGCCATCAACGGCACGTCGAGGATGTCCGGGCAGTTGGTGATGGTCGTGGTGCCCTCCGCGAGGAGGGCCGCGGCCATCAGCTTGAGCACGCTGTTCTTGGCGCCGACGACATCGACTTCGCCGACCAGCCTTGCGCCACCGTGTACCCGGAAATGCTCGCTCACGCGGCAATCCTACGTACGGCCTTAAAGTGCCAGCCATGGCGGTGCATCTCACCAAGATCTACACACGCGTCGGCGACGACGGCACGACCGGACTCGGCGACTTCTCCCGCGTTCCCAAGACCTCACCCCGCATCGAGGCGTACGCGGACGTGGACGAGACGAACGCGTCCCTGGGCGTGGCCCTGGCCCTGGGTCAGCTCGCCCCGGACGTCTTCGACGTGGTCCGCAAGGTCCAGAACGACCTCTTCGACGTCGGAGCGGACCTCTGCACGCCGATCGTCCCCGACCCGAAGTACCCACCCCTGCGCGTCACCCAGGCCTACGTGGACCGCCTGGAGGGCTACTGCGACGAGTTCAACGAACGCCTGGGCAAGCTCGACTCGTTCATCCTGAACGGCGGCACCCCCGGGGCAGCCCTGCTGCACCAGGCCCGCACGATCGCCCGCCGCGCGGAACGCCGTGCGTGGTCGCTGATCGAGGACGACGCGGAGCACACGAACGTCCTGACGGCCAAGTACCTGAACCGGCTGTCGGACCTGCTGTTCATCCTGGCGCGGGTGGCGAACCCGGACGGTGACGTGCTCTGGCAGCCCGGCGGCAACGCCTGACGACGAAGGGCGCGTTCCGAGTGGAACGCGCCCTTCGCGGTGTTCAGGAGGCCCAGGGGATGGACCGGCCGGGAGGCGAGGCCTCGAGCCAGGACAGGAAGCCCGTCAACGCGTCGGGCCCCATCGCGATCTCGACCTCACCCGAGGTGGAGCGGCACCGCAGCACCGTCGCCCCCACCGGCATGGCGTACGCCTCCGGCCCCGTGGGCTCGCGCCGGGCGTCGATCTCCAGCCCGTCGCGCGAGATCAGCTGGTTGGGCCCGGAACCCAGGGACAGCACCCGGAACCACGCGAACGAGTCCCCGCGGTAGTGCCCCACACCCAGGTGCCAGCCCCGCCCGCGGTCGTCGAAGACGCTGCGCAGCGCGACGTGCACACCGCCCTCGCGCAGCAGCCGGATCCGGCGCCAGGCGAAGTAGGTGATGACGATCGCCACCCCAAGAAGGATCAGGCCGGCAATCTCGGTGATCCCCACGGCTGCGGCCTCGTGCCCGGTCTCAGGCCGACTGTTCCACGGCCCGCACGCGCGCTGCCGCCCGTGCGCGCTCTGCGTCGTCCGCGTCCTGCAGCGCCGTGCGCGCCGCGTCCACGTCGATCTCGCCCGCGAGCTCGGCGTCCTCGGCGAGAATCGAAACGCCGGTGCCGGTCACGGAGAGGAAGCCACCGTGCACGGCGGCGGTGACCAGGCCACCGTCCGTCGTGCGCACGCGCACCACGCCACCCTCGACCAGCTGGCCGAGAACGGGCTCGTGACCGGGCAGGATGCCGATCTCGCCCTCGGTCGTCTGTGCCGAAACAGAGGTGGCCGTACCGGACCACAGGCGGCGTTCAACGGCGACCAGTTCAACGGTCATCTCGGCCACGCGTATCTCCCTCGTCGTCTGGAGTCGAACTGAGTCTAAACGGTCGCCTGACAACCTTGCCGCCCCGCCCGGTGTCAGTACCTCCAGCGACCGCCGAAGGGGGGACATGCAGGACTTCGAGGACTTCGTGGCGTTGCGTTCACAGGCTCTGTTGCGCACCGCTTACCTGCTGTGCGGCGGCGACAAAGGCGCCGCCGAGGACATTCTGCAGGACGTGCTGATGAGCATGTACGGCAAGTGGCGTCGCATCAGGTCGTCACCGGAGGCGTACGCGCGTGCCGCACTCGCGAACTCGGCCGCGAACCGCTGGCGCCGGCGCTCCCGCAAGCCGGAGGCACCGCTGGAACTGGGGGCGGTGCCCACGACGCGAGGGCACGAGCAGCAGGTCGTGGACGCGGACAGCGTCGTGCGCGCGCTGGCGCAGTTGCCGACGAAGATGCGCGCCGTGCTGGTGCTGAGGTTCTTCGACGACCTCAGCGAGGCCGAGACCGCGCGTGCGCTCGGTTGCGGCGTGGGAACGGTGAAGAGCCAGACCTCGCGCGGCCTCGCCCGCCTGCGCGAACTGATGGGTGAGCAGGTGCTGACGTGGAACTGAAGCAGGCGATGGAGGCCGCGACGGCAGACCTGGACGTGCGGCCGGGGTTCCTGGGGGACGTGATGACCGGTGGACGGCGCAGGCACACGCGCAGGCTGGTGACCCTGACGGCGGTGGTGGCGCTGCTCGCGGGCGCGGTGGCCGGCGGCGTGCTGATGCGCCCCTCCTCCCCGGACGACCGCGCGTCGGGCATCGATCCCCGCCTGACGGCGGCGACGGCCGGAAACCTCTCGTCCAGCAAGGACGACGTGGACCGCGCCCTCGCCGTGTGGCGCACCGCACAGACCTCGGCGTTCGGCGAGGGCATCACGGACTTCTCGATGGCGTCCCACGTGTACTGGATCGGCACCACGGACGACGGTCCGGCCGCGGTGGTCGTCCAGCCGGTGCGGGTGACCGGCTCGCCCGACCCCAAACCGCTCGTCGGCGTGGTCGCCATGGGCAGGCTCGTGGACCGCGAGGTGGTGCTCGACCCGTCCGACGAGCGCGGCCGGTACGACTTCGGCACCGCCAAGGGCACCCAGGTGGTGCTGAGCCTCGGCAAGAGGCTCTTCCTGTCGCAGGACCCCGTGCGGGGTCAGGACGACCGGCTGACCCGCCAGTGGCGCGAGCTCGCGGCGGACGCCTCGGGGGTCGCGGTGGTGTCCGCGCTGCCGCAGAGCGCACCGGTCTTCGTGCGCGCCGACTCCGCACCCCGGCCGGACGACTTCACCGCGCGACCGGTCCGGTCGAAGGCCGAAACCGGGCAGGGCAGGGCCTTCATCCCGCGCACCGGGCTCGGCTGGACGCTGGTGAACTGCAAGTCGGAGTCGCCCCAGAGAACGCGCTCACCGGTGCAGGCGCAGGAGGACCTGCAGCGGCGCGCCCTGCTCGACTACCTCGTCAGCAACGACGCCGCCGGCACCTGGGAGGTCTGCGCCTGGACGCCGGACGGGCGGTTCGCCCTGGCCTTCGAGGCGTTCGGCAGGCTCTACGGTGCCCTCTACACCGCGGAGGGCACGTTCAGCGCCGGGGTCGTCGGCGGGCCGGCGGTGAAGGGCACCGTGGCGCCCGTGCGGCTCGTGCTGCCCGACGGGCAGGGGACGATCGTCGCCGAACAGGGCGCGCTCATCGGGCCCGAGCAGCGCGAGACCGTCTGGCTGGCGCCTGCCGGGACGACCGAGGTGACGGTGGTGCGGGACGGGACGCCGACGGTGGTGCCGCTCCCCTAGGTCCGGCGAACGCGAGTGCTCTCGGGCTGTGGTGGCGGGCCGTGGCTGGCGGGTGGCGGACTGCCGGTGGTGGGTCGCGGGCGGTGGGTCGCGGGCGGTGGGTCGCGGGCCGTGGGTGGCAGGCCGCGGGTGGCACGAGCCTGCCCGCTTGGACTCTGCCAGGCCGGGAACGCACCCGGTCCGGCCGAGCGCAGCGGTCTCGGCCGCCGGCCGTGGCCAGGTCGGACCGAGGCCCGTCGCCGACCAGGCCCGTCGCCGACCTGGCCCGCGGACGACCCCACCGCACAACCTCCACGAGGTCACGTCGGCCGGTCCCGCACCGCACGATCAGCTGTCCGGCGCACTCCCTCCGCCGTGCCACGAGCGCCAGAGCATCGCGTACGTGCCATCCCTCGCCACCAGCTCGTCGTGGGCTCCCAGCTCCACGACGCGCCCGGCGTCGACGACCGCGATCCGGTCGGCGTCCCGCGCGGTCTGCAGGCGGTGCGCGATCGCGATCACCGTGCGCTTCTCCCGCACGGCCGCGATCGCGCGCTCCGCGTGCCGGGCCGTGGCCGGGTCCAGCGAGGACGTCGCCTCGTCCAGCACCAGCGTGTGCGGGTCGGCGACCTCCACGCGGGCGAGCGCCAGCTGTTGCGCCTGCCCGGGGTCCAGCTCCACGCCACCCGCGCCGAGCCGCGTGTCCAGCCCCTCCGGTAACTCGTCGAACCAGCGCGCGCCGACGGTGCGCAACGCTTCGAGCAGCCTGTCGTCCGCCACGTCGGGGGCCGCCATCGCGAGGTTCTCCCTGACCGTGCCGATGAACACGTGGTGTTCCTGCGTGACGAGGACGATCCGCTGCTCGCCCGCCGCCGCCAGGTCCGCGACGGGCACTCCGCCGACGAGCACCGACCCCTGCGCGGGCCGGTCGACGCCGGCGATCAACCGGCCCAGGGTCGACTTGCCCGCGCCGGACACGCCGACGATCGCCAGCCGTTCTCCCGGCTGCACCACGAGATCGACGCCGTGCAACACCTCGTGTCCGTCCACATAGGAGTAGCGGACGCCGCTCACCTCGATGCGGTCGCTCTCCGGCGCGCGGGTGACGGGCGGCGGCTCGACGTGCGCCCCGATGCCCTCGATCCGCGCGAACGAGGCGGCGCCGCGTTGCAGGAACTCCACCCAGAACAGGATGCGGTCCATCGGCTCCACCAGCCGCCACACCCACAGCACCGCCGTGACGACCACCTCGATCCGCACGCCGTCCGACGTGTAGAAGAACCCGCCGACGAGCAGCACCAGCACGGCCGGCACGACGTTCACGAAGGTGGTCACCGGGAACAGCACGTTCCGCAGCCTCAGCGTGCCCATCCTCGTGCGGTACGACCGCGCGATCACGGCGTCCGCGGCCGCCAGCACCCGGTTCCGCAGCCCGTACGTCTCGATCGTGCGGCTGCCCTCGCCGACCGCCGCGGACATCTCCGCCACGTCCCCGGTGGCCTCGCTCTCCGCGAGGTACGCCGCCCGCGCGCGGCTCAGGTACCAGCGCACCACCCACACCACGAACGGCATGCCGCACAACGACACCAGCCCGAGCACCGGGTCCAGCCAGAACACCGCGACGAACACGACCAGCAGGTGCACCGCGCCCGCCAGCACCTCGGGCACGCCGTCGCGCAGCGTCTGGCCGACCGTGCCGACGTCGCTCGTCACGCGGGTGAGCAGGTCGCCGGTGCCCAGCCGGTCGACCACCCGCGCGGGCAGGGAGAGCGTGCGCGTCACCGCCTCCTCCCGCAACGACGCCAGGAAACGCTCGCCGAGCCGCGCCGTCCGCAGAGCGCTGTACCGCACCAGCAACAGCTGCGCCACGGCCGCGCCGAGCACGCCGAGCGCCAGCACGTCCACAGTGGACACCGTCAGCGTGCCGTCCTCGGCTCCGCCCACGATCTTGCCGAGCAAGTAAGGCCCGACGAGCCCCGACAACGCCGAGAGTCCCGTGAGCACGAGCACCACGGCCAGCTCGCGCCGTTCGCCCCGCAACAGCCGCGCGGCCGCCTGCCGCACCTCGCGCCGGTCCGCGACGGGCAACCTCGTCATCGGGTCTCCTCCAGGTGCACGACCTGGTCCGCCTGCCCCGCCCACAACGGCGACGACGACACCACGACGGTGGTCCGCCCCGTCCGCCTCTCCCGCACCCGCCGCGCCACCACCGCCTCCGTCACGGCGTCGAGCGCGGACGTCGGCTCCACCAGCACCAGCAGCTCCGGTTCGCTCAGCAACGCCCGCACGAGCCGCAGCCGTTGCCGCTGACCGCCGGACACGTTGCGCCCCTGCGCCTCCAGGTGCGAGTCGAGCCCGTCCGGCATCGCCTCCACGACGTCCACCGCGGCCGCCGCCCGCACCGCCTCGTCCAACTCGTGGTCGAGGTGCGGCCCCACCGACACCGCCTCGCGGACCGTGCCCGCGAAGAGGTAGTCGTCGTTGTCCGCCACCACTCCGGGCAGCCGGTCGACCGCCTCCCGCGCCACCGTCGCGTTCGCCGAGACGACCACCGTCAGCGCGCCCGTCTTCACGTCCAACGGCCCGGTGTCGCCGTCCTTCTCGTCCGGCCGCAACCGCAGCACGTCGATCACCCGCCGCGCGGACACCAGCGCCCGGGGGATCGCGTCCGCGCCCTCCATGAAGAACGTGACCGGCACGGTGAGCGTGGTGACGTAGAGGTAGACCGCCAGCATGTCCTCGACCGTGATGGCGCCGGCCACGACCATCCGCGCCACGATCCACGTGACCACGGCGAGGAACAGCGCGGGCAGCCCCCAGGTGAGCGCCTGCACCCAGCTGAGCCACGCCGACACGCGGTAGCCGTCCTCCAGCACCTCGCGCGAGGACGACCGGAACCGCGACTCGAACGCCTGCTTCCCGCCGATCCCCGACAGCACCCGCAGCCCACCCACGATGTCACCGGCCCGCGAGCTCAGCTCTCCCTGCCGCTGCCGGTACGAGGCCTCCACGGCGTGCAGTCGCTTCAGGACGGGCCCGGTCGCCACGGCGAGCACCGGCACGCCCAGCAGCACCACCACCGCGACCAGCGGCGAGATGCGCACCAGCAGCACCGCCGTGGCCGCATACGCGATCACGGCGCCGACCCCGGGCCCGGTGCTCGTCAACGCGTGCGCGAGCCGCGCCGTGTCGCCGTTCTGCAGGTACGTCAGCTCACCGGTGGAGAGCTTGCGCCGCACCACCCCGCCGAGCCCCGTGACGTGCCGGACGACGACCTGGGACGTGCGCAGCGCGGCGTCGACGCGCACCTTCGTCATGGTGCTGTGGCGGGCGATGAAGACCAGTGCCAGCCCCACGGCGACCGCCGCGAGCGCACCGCACCACCCCAGCAGCGCGACCCGGTCGCCACCCCGCAGACCGTCCTCGACCGCCCGCGAGATCAGGTACGGCGGCAGCATCAACGCGCACATCGACAGCGTGCCCCACCACGCCCCGGCGAGCACCCGCCACTTCTGGACGCGCACGAGCCACCACAGGTACCGCCAGGGTGATCGCACGTCCGGCGTACCGGGGTCGGCGTACGGGGCATGGTGAGCCATGCCTCGACCTTGCCATCACCGGACGGGCGCCACGACCGATTTCGCCTTCAGCCCAATCGCACCAACGGCCGTTGCGCCCAACGCGGCGATGAACGCGAACGCGTAGAAGCCCCACGGGTGCGCCAATCCAGCCGTGAGCAACGCACCGCCGAGCAACGGTCCACTAATGGCACCCAACCGCCCAACGCCGGCGGCCCACCCGATGCCCGTCGCACGGTTCTCCTCGTAAACCCTTCCCGCATAGGCATAAACGAGCACCTGAGCGCTGAACACGAAGCAGCCGGCCAACAACACGGCCACGTACACGCCGACGCCCGGCAGCTTGATGCTCAGCAACGCGAGGAACACCACGGCACCGGCGAACCACCCGATGGCCGCGGGCCGCACGCCGACCCGGTCGGCGACCGCACCGGCGATCAGAAGTCCAACGACAGCACCGATGTTGAGGGTGAGCAGCAACGCCAGCGCCGTCCCGAGCTCGTACCCGGCGCTGCGCATGATCTGCGGCAGCCACGTGTTCAGCCCGTACACGAGCAACAGCCCCATGAACGACGCCACCCAGAACGCGATCGTCGCCCGGCGCAGCCCCGGCCGGAACAACGAGCCGACGGCCTCCAGCGCAGGAGCCTTGCGCACGGCCGTCTCCGGCAAGTGCTTGACCATCAACGGAATCAGCACCAAAGCGGGCAAAGCGCCCACCACGAACAACGACCGCCACCCCAGCTGCGGGATGAGCACGATCCCGAGCAACGCCGTGATGACCGCACCGACGTGGTAGCCCGTCATGATGAGCGTCGTGGCACGCCCGCCCTGCTGCGGCCTGGCCTCGTTGACGAGCGCGATCGCCGTGGGCAGGCACCCGCCGAGCCCGAGTCCCGCGAGGAACCGGAGAACGCCGAACGTCGTCGCGTCCGGAGCGAACGCACAGGCCAGCGTGAACACGGAGAACCCGGCCACCGCGTAGATCATCACCTTGCGGCGCCCGATGACGTCGGTGATGGTCCCGATGACCAGCGCGCCGAGCATCATCCCGACCAGACCCGCCGTGGACACCGCGCTCGCGGAAGCCGTCGTGAGCAGCTTCTCCTGCAGCAGCACGGGAATCACCGTGCCCAGCACCACGAGGTCGAAGCCGTCGAGCAGAACGGCGGTCCAGCACAGGGGTAGCACCCACTTGTTCACGCGCACTCTCCTCGTCGAGGGCCAGGTGTTGCCGAGCATCGTGCGACCTGGGACCCCGTAGCCGGGAGGGCAGTTTCCGTTCAGCGGAAACGTCGTACCGCCGAAAAGGCGAAGGGCCGCCCCTCCACATGGGAGGAACGGCCCTTCGACGAACAGCTAGCTCAGTTGCCGGCCAGCTTCTTGGCGTTGGCCTCGACGTCGTCCAACCCGCCGCAGGAGAAGAACGCCTGCTCCGGGAAGTGGTCGAACTCGCCCTTGCAGACGCGGTCGAAGGCCTCGACCGTGTCCTTGATCGGCACGAACGAACCGGCCTGACCGGTGAACTTCTCCGCGACGAAGAAGTTCTGGCCCAGGAAGCGCTCGAGACGACGCGCGCGACCGACGAGGACCTTGTCCTCCTCGGAGAGCTCGTCCATACCGAGGATGGCGATGATGTCCTGCAGCTCCTTGTACTTCTGCAGGATCCGCTTCACTTCCTGGGCGACCCGGTAGTGCTCCTCGCCGACGATCGACGGCTCGAGGATTCGAGACGACGACGACAGCGGGTCGACGGCCGGGTAGATGCCCTTCTGGGAGATCGGACGGGAAAGCTCCGTCGTCGCGTCCAGGTGGGCGAAGGTGGTCGCCGGGGCGGGGTCGGTGTAGTCGTCCGCGGGCACGTAGATGGCCTGCAGCGAGGTGATCGACTTACCGCGCGTCGAGGTGATGCGCTCCTGGAGCTCACCCATCTCGTCGGCCAGCGTCGGCTGGTAACCCACGGCGGAAGGCATGCGGCCCAGCAGGGTCGACACCTCGGAACCGGCCTGGGTGAAGCGGAAGATGTTGTCGATGAAGAGCAGCACGTCCTGGTTCTGCACGTCGCGGAAGTACTCCGCCATCGTGAGAGCGGACAGGGCGACGCGCATACGCGTGCCCGGCGGCTCGTCCATCTGACCGAAGACGAGCGCGGTGTCCTGGATGACACCCATCTCGTCCATTTCCAGGAGGAGGTCGGTGCCCTCACGGGTGCGCTCGCCGACGCCGGCGAACACGGAGGTACCGGAGAACTCACGCGCGATACGCGTGATCATCTCCTGGATCAGCACGGTCTTGCCGACACCCGCGCCGCCGAACAGGCCGATCTTGCCGCCCTTGACGTACGGGGTGAGCAGGTCGATGACCTTGATGCCCGTTTCCAGGATCTCGGTCTTGCCCTCGAGCTGGTCGAACGACGGCGCCTTGCGGTGGATGCCCCACTGCTCGCCGTCGCGGCCGAGGCCGGGCTGGTCGAGGCAGTCGCCGAGGGCGTTGAAGACGTGGCCCTTGACGATGTCACCGACGGGCACCGAGATCGCGGCACCGGTGTCGGACACCGTGGCGCCGCGGACCAGACCGTCGGTCGGCTGCATCGAGATGGTGCGGACGAGGTTGTCGCCGAGGTGCTGCGCGACCTCGAGGGTCAGCGTCTTGGCGACGGCCTCGAAGGTGATCTCCACCTTCAGGGCGTTGAACAGCTCCGGCACGGCGTCGCGCGGGAACTCCACGTCGACGACCGCACCGATCACCCGGACCACACGGCCGGTGCGGGTGGTGGTGGCAGTAGCACTCATGTCACTCATCACTTCCTGCGCCACCGGTAAGCGCGGCAGCGCCACCGACGATCTCGCTGATCTCCTGGGTGATCTGGGCCTGACGGGCCGAGTTCGCCGCCCGGCTGAGGTTCCGGACCAGCTCCGTAGCGTTGTCCGTCGCGGCCTTCATGGCCGTACGACGAGCCGCCGACTCCGAAGCCGCCGCCTCCAGCATGGCGGAGAACAGGCGAGTCTTCACGTACTTGGGCAGCATCGCACCGAGCAGCGTCTCCGCGCTGGGCTCGAAGTCGTACACCGCGCGCGGACCCTTGGGGGTCTCGCCGGTGTACTCGACCTCCATCGGCGCGATCCGCCTGGCCGTGGGCGTCTGGCTCAGCATGGACTTGAACTCGGTGTACACGACGTGGATCTCGTCCACGCCCTGCGCGCCGTTGTCCGTGCCCTCCAGGAACGCCTCCACCAGCGCGTCACCGGCCTCGACGGCGTTGACGTAGTGCGGGGTCTGCGAGAACCCGCTCCACGCACCGGTGACCTCGCGGCGACGGAACTGGTAGTAGCCCTGGCCCTTGCGGCCGGTCACGTACAGCACCGGCTCCTTGCCCTCCGACCGGAGCAGCTGCAGCAGCTGCTCGGCCGCCTTGAGCACGTTGGCGTTGTAACCGCCGCACATGCCCTTGTCGCTCGTGATCACCAGCACCGCGGCGCGCTTCGGGTTCGTGCGCTCCGTCAGCAGCGGGTGGTCGAGGTTCGCCGAGGCCTCGGCCAACGCGGACAGGACGTTGGTGATCTCGTCCGCGTACGGCCGGGAGGCCGCGACCCTGGTCTGCGCCTTCGCGAGGCGAGACGTCGCGATGAGCTCGTAGGCCTTCGTGATCTTCTTGGTCGAGTTGACCGTTCGGATCCGTTGGCGGAGCTCCCGAATCTGTGCGCCCATGGCTCAGATCACTTCTTGGTGGGCTCGGGCTTGGCGACCTTCACCGATTCCTGGCCGACCTTGTCGGCGTCGAGCGCCTTCGCGGGGGCCTCGTTGACGATCGTCGTGCCGTCCGAAGCGGTGAACTGCTTCTTGAACTCCTTGACGGCGTCGACCACGCGCTGCTGCGCGTCGTCACCGAACTGCTTCGTCTCGACGATGCTGCCCAGCAGGTCAGCGTGGTTGCGACGGAGCGAGTCCTTGAAGTCCGCCACGAAGCGGCGGATGTCGGCGACGGGGACGTCGTCCAGGTGGCCCTTGGTCGCGGCGAAGATCTCGACGACCTGCTCCTCGACGGGGACCGGGGAGTACTGGCCCTGCTTGAGCAGCTCGACCAGACGGGCACCGCGGTCCAGCTGGGCGCGCGACGCGGCGTCGAGGTCGGACGCGAACGCGGAGAAGGCCTCCAGCTCGCGGAACTGCGACAGGTCGAGGCGCAGCGAACCCGCGACCGACTTCATCGCCTTGATCTGCGCGGCACCACCGACGCGGGAGACCGAGATACCCACGTTGACGGCCGGGCGGACACCGGCGTTGAACAGATCGGACTCGAGGAAGCACTGACCGTCGGTGATCGAGATGACGTTGGTCGGGATGTACGCCGACACGTCGTTCGCCTTGGTCTCGATGATCGGGAGACCCGTCATCGAGCCGCCGCCCATCTCGTCCGACAGCTTCGCGCAACGCTCGAGGAGACGCGAGTGCAAGTAGAAGACGTCGCCCGGGTAGGCCTCGCGGCCCGGCGGACGGCGCAGCAGCAGGGAGATGGCGCGGTACGCCTCGGCCTGCTTGGTCAGGTCGTCGAAGATGATGAGGACGTGCTTGCCCTCGTACATCCAGTGCTGGCCGATGGCGGAGCCGGTGTACGGCGCCAGCCACTTGAAGCCGGCGGAGTCCGAAGCCGGGGCGGCGACGATCGTCGTGTACTCGAGAGCGCCCGCCTCCTCCAGCGCGGACTTGACGCCCGCGATGGTGGAGCCCTTCTGGCCGATGGCGACGTAGACGCAGCGGACCTGCTGCTTGGGGTCGCCCGACTCCCAGGCCTTCTTCTGGTTGATGATCGTGTCGATGCAGACCGCGGTCTTGCCGGTCTTGCGGTCGCCGATGATCAGCTGGCGCTGGCCGCGGCCGATCGGCGTCATCGCGTCGATGGCCTTGATGCCGGTCTGCATCGGCTCGGACACCGGCTGACGCTCCAGCACGGTCGCGGCCTGCAGCTCCAGGGCGCGGTCGGCGTCGGCGACGATGTCACCGAGACCGTCGATCGGCTGGCCCAGCGGGTTGACGACGCGGCCGAGGAAGCCGTCGCCGACCGGCACCGAGAGAACGCGGCCCGTGCGGCGGACCTCCTGGCCTTCTTCGATCTTGTCGAAGTCACCGAGGATGACCGCACCGATCTCGCGGACCTCGAGGTTCAGGGCGACGCCGAGGACGCCACCGGGGAACTCGAGCAGCTCGTTGGTCATCGTGCCCGGAAGGCCCTCGACGATGGCGATGCCGTCGTAGGTCTCGGAGACGGTACCGACCTCTTCCCGGCTGACCTCCGGGGAGTAGCTCGAGACGTACTTCTCGATCGCACTGCGGATCTCGTCCGACGAGATCGTCAGCTCCGCCATGTCGTTCCTGCTCTCACTTCTTCGTTCTTGGGAAAGGGCTCGGGGGCTAGCTGGCGAGATTGCGGCGCAGTGCCGCCAACCGGCCGGCGATGCTTCCGTCGATGATCTCGTCGCCGATCTTGATCGAGAGGCCACCGCCCAGTGCGGGGTCGACCTCCACGTGCAGCGCGATCGGGCGCGAGTAGATCGTGGTCAGCGTCGCGGTCAAGCGGTCGACCTGCTCGGCGGTCAGCTCCACCGCGGACTTCACGTGCGCGACGGAACGCTGACGACGCTTGGCCGCCAGGTCTGCGAGCTCGGAGAGCCCGTCCGCCACGCGCACGCCGCGCGGGTTGCGAACCAGCTGGTCCACCAGGGTCTTGGTGACCGGGCTGACCTTCCCCTCGATCAGGGAGTCGACCAGTGCGACCTTGCCCGCGGCGTCGCCGGCGGGGTCCGCCAGCAGCAGCTCGAGCTCGTTCGAACCGGCCACGATGCGGCCGAGCCGGAACAGCTCGTCCTCGGTCGAGTCGAGCTGGCCGTCGCGCTCGGCGCGCACCAGCAGCGTGGTGCGGGCGAGCGACTCGACACCGTCCACGAGCTCGCGCGGGCTGGACCAGCGCGCGGTCACGACGGCGACCAGGATCTGCAGGGTCGCGTCGCTGACCTTGCCCGCGAACAGGCCGCGAGCGAGCTGCTCACGACCGGCGGCCTCGGACGAGGCGTCGGCGAGCGCGCCGCGCAGCGTCCGCTGCTCGATGAGCAGGCCGAGCACGGCGAAGAGCTCCTCGCCGAGCTTGGCGAGGTCGTCCGTCGACGTGGTGGCGTCGGCCAGCTCCAGCAGCCGCAGTTCCGCGGCTGCCAGAGCTTCACGACTAGCGGCATGCAACGTCATCGGCAGCCTCTACTTGCTCGCCGGCGCCGCGACGGCGTCCAGCTCGTTGAGGAAGCGGTCGACGGTGCCGCGGCGGCGGGTGTCGTCCTCGAGGGACTCGCCCACGACCTTGCTCGCCAGCTCGACGGCGGTGCGGCCGAGGTCGGCGCGCAGCTCCGCGACGATCTGGGCGCGCTGGGCGTCCAGCTGGTGCTGGCCTTGCGCGACGATGCGCGCGGACTCGGCCTGCGCCTGCTCACGCAGCTCCTCGACGATCTGCAGGCCCTCGGCCCGGGCGTCGTCGCGGATGCGCGCGGCCTCGGCGCGAGCCTCGGCCAGCTGCTCCTTGTACTGCTCGAGAGCGCGCTGAGCCTCGGCCTGAGCCTGCTCCGCCTTCTCGATGCCACCCTCGATCTTGGCCGTCCGCTCCGCGTACAGCGCCTCGAAGCGCGGCGACACGAACTTCTTGATGACGAAGAGGAGGAGCAGGAACGCGACGAGACCGAGGATGATCTCTGCCGGGTGCGGGATGACGGGGTTGACCTCGTCACCCGCAGCCAGGATCAGGGTGTCGTACACGACGTCTCCTAACGCGTTGAAGGGTTAGGTCAGGCGCCGGTCTGCGCGGTCGCGATGAAGTAAACGACGAAGCCGATCAGGGCGAGGACCTCGACGATGGCGAAGGTGGTCCACGCGAGGCCGAGCAGCACGCCGCGGGCCTCGGGCTGGCGGGCGGTGCCGCTGATGACCGAGGAGAAGATCAGACCGACACCGATGCCGGGGCCAATCGCGGCCAGGCCGTAGCCGATAGCAGCGAGACCCGGGTTGATGTCACCGGCCTGGGCAAGAACGACGGAAGCGCTCACTGTTGCTGTTCCCTTTCACTTCGGTCCACCGGGAGTTGGTGGATCGGAGGCTTTGTGTTTCTCAGTGCTCTTCTGCCAGCGCCATGCCGATGTAGCTGGCAGACAGCAGCGCGAAGATGTAGGCCTGCAGGCACATGATCAGTGCCTCCAGGAAGGTCAGCGCGATGGCGAAGGCGAAGGACACCGGCGCCACGATGACGGTCAGCCCGCCATTGAGCAGCAGGAACTCACCGGCCAGGGTGAACACCAGCAGCAGGAGGTGACCCGCGAACATGGCGGCGAAAACTCGGATCGCCAGCGTGAGCGGGTTCAGGATGAACTTCTGGAAGAACTCGATCGGAATCAGCAGCGGGAGCACGAACCACGGCGCGCCCGGCGGAACCGTCTGGTGCTTCAAGTAGCCCACGAAGCCGTGCCGCTTGAACCCGACGAAGTGGTACACCGGGTAAACGACGAGCAGCGAAACGGCGAGGGGGAAGCCGATGTGCGACATCGTCGGGAACTGGATGACCGGGATGAGCCCGAACAGGTTGTTCACCAGGATGAAGCAGAAGATCGTGAGGATCAGCGGGACGAAGGGCTTGAAGTCCTTCGCGCCGATCTGCTCGCGGGCGATGTTGTTGCGCCCGAAGTCGTAAACCGACTCGGCGGCGAACTGGAACTTGCCGGGAACGACCTTCAGCTTGCGGGTCGCCGCAATGAAGAAGACGCCGATGATCACGATCGACAGCACCAGCAGGACCATCGGCTTCGTGACCGAGCCGAAGATCGGCGGGAGGAAGAAGTCCTTCACACCGGGAGCGACGAACTCGCCCCCCGAAGCCAGCAACTTGGTCACTGTGTTCCTTCCGGTTCTCCCGGCCGGCGTTCACTCCGCCGGGGGAATCGTCACGATCTGGACTTAACGTACCTTACGGTTCGCAAGCGACTACCAGAGGCACCCCTGCTATCGGGTGTCCCTGGTCACGCGGACCATATCAGCAGGTCTAGGCGCCGTCGGAGGCGGGGACGACCATCTGGCTGCGGCTCCGCTTCGAGGCTCTGGCCTCCAGGAACGACGTCACGAGCACCGTCGCCACCAGGGTGATTCCGAGTGCCTTGGGTTCGAGCCACGACTGGTTGCGCAGCAGGATCACCGCGAGCAGCAGGATGATCAGCTTGCCCATGAATCCGCCGAGTGCGGCGACCATCACGAACATCGGATCCAGTGCCGCGGTCTTGCGCATCAACAACAGCGTGAGAAGGCTCGAACCGATGGCGATCGCACCACCGATCAATGACCCGAAGAGACCAGCGGTCCCCCAGATCACAGTTGACACGACGACACCGAGGACAAACGTGCCGAGCGCGGCCCACGCGGCCTCGCGGAACATTTCCCCGGCGAGTCGCTGGACGGTCAGCTCGTGCGTGACGGCCTTGTCCGCGTCGCTCATGTCCCGAAGTGTAGGAACTCCCACGACGGCACTCGCGGGCAGCCCCTGATTAACGCTGGTTAAGCGGCCCCAAACAAGATGGCGTACCAATTTCCCGGCCGCACAGGATCCGGTCGTGGAGCTCCGCCAGCCGCCTTCCCGGCCGAACCCCCAGTTCGCGGGCGAACATCCGGTGAACATCGCGGTAGATCTCCAACGCGTCCGCCGAACGACCTCCCCGGTGCAACGCGAGCATGAGGAACTCCGCAAACCGTTCCCGCATCGGGTGCCTCCGGGTCAACGCACGCAGCTCGGGGACGAGTTCGCGGTGTGCGCCCAACTCGATCTCCAGCTCGATCCTGCGTTCGACCGCGGCGAGCCGTTCCTCGTCCAGCCGGTCGGCCTCGAACCTCATGGCCTCGGAGGTCACGTCCGCGAGAGCGGGGCCGCGCCAGAGCGACAGCGCCTCGCGGAGATCACCGAGCTCCGTACGGGCGTCAGGATCTCGTCGTGAGGTCAGGCCGCGAAACCGGTGCAGGTCGACCTGGTCGGTGTCCACGTCGAACCAGTAGCCCGTGCTGCTGCGCACCACGGCGGAACCGAGAGCGCCCAGCGCCTGCCTCAGGCGCACGACGTAGACCTGGAGCGTGGAGCTCGCCCGCGAGGGCGGCTCGTCCCAGATCCGCTCGACCAGTTCGTGCTGGGACACCGGTTTCCCCGCGTGCAGCAGGAGTGCGGCGAGCAGGCCGCGCAGCTTGCCCGCGTTCAGCGTCACCGCACCGTCGTCGATCGACAGTTCTCCGAGCAGACCGAACCTGCAGCTCTCCATGGTTGTCGTTCCCCCCAGGCAGTCAACCAGGACGGACGCTACTCCATTCGCCTACATCTCGCGTAGGTGAATTGGAGCAACGGACAGTTAGCGTCGACGACGTTCGCAACCACGATTCGGGGGATTCGATGAACAAGTTCCGAACGGCTTCCATCGCTCTGACCGCGGCGACCGCGGCTTCGCTGCTGCTGGCGCCGGCCGCGCATGCGGACGAGAGCGGCATCAACGGCAGCATCTCGGTGAAGGCCGTGGGCAGCGGCGGCCACGTGCACCAGGTGCAGGGAAAGGTCACGTCGGTCGGCACGTACCTCGCGTTCGACGGCTTCTTCCGCCTGTTCGGCCCGGACTACAGCGTGACGTCGGAGACGCGCCGGTGGGGGCAGGGCAGCCTCTACTACCACAACGTCGACCGCGACTACGCCGACGGGCAGAAGCACTGCGCCGAGGGCTGGATGAAGAAGGACGACGGCACGTTTGAGCTGATCGGCCGGCCGTGCGTGGAGAACCCGATCTGACGTTGATGCGTCAGGACTTGCTGCGGGCGTCCCGGAGCCTGGGGATCACCGAGACCACGAACGTCACGATCAAGCCGATGACGAAGCACGTGGCGACGATGATCGGGTCGAACAGCGTCAGCGCGACGGCGCCGAACGCCAGGACGCCCGCCCACAGGTAGATGAGCAGCACGGCACGTCGTTGCGAGTGCCCGATCTCCAGCAACCGGTGGTGCAGGTGCATCTTGTCCGGGGAGAACGGGCTCTCGCCGCGGCGCGTGCGGCGGATGATGGCCATCAGCAGATCGAGCAACGGCACGAACAGCACCGCCGCGACCACGATCAGCGGCGAGAGCAGACCGAGCAGGTCGGCGGCGCTGCCGGTGGCCTGGTTGATCTTGCCGGACGCGCTGGTGGTGGCGGCCGCGAGCATGAGTCCGATGAGCATGGAGCCCGAGTCGCCCATGAAGATGCGCGCGGGGTTGAAGTTGTGCGGCAGGAAGCCGAGGCAGGCGCCCGCGAGCACGGCGGCGATCAGCGCGGGCGGGTAGGCCTCGACCGCGCCCTGGCGTTCGACGAGCAGGCCGATCGAGAACGCGCACGTCGCCGCGGCGGCGATGAGGCCGATGCCGGCGGCGAGCCCGTCCAGGCCGTCGACGAAGTTCATCGCGTTGATCATCGTGACCGCGAGCAGCACGGTCAGGAGCGCGCCCTGGTTCTGGTCGAGCGAGATGGTCGCGCCGCCGTCCCACGGCACCCACGCGATCATCCACTGCAGACCGAACAGCACGAGGATGCCCGCCGCCGTGACCTGGCCCGCGAGCTTCGTGAGCGAGTCGAGTTCGAACCTGTCGTCGATCGCGCCCACGAGCACGATGACGCCGCCCGCGACGATGACGCCCCACGGGTCGTTGGAGAAGTCGAACCCGGCCCGCAGCACCGGCAGTTGGTGCGCCACGAACATGCCTGCCAGCACGCCGCCGTAGATGGCCACGCCACCCATGCGCGGCATCGGCTGCACGTGCACGTCCCGCTGCCGCGGGTACGCCACCGCCCCGAGCCGGAACGCCATCGCGCGCACCAGCCCCACGAGCAGGAACGTCACGACGGCAGCGATCAACGCGACGAGCAGGTACTCGCGCACGGGAAGGATGAACGAGGATGCGGGCCCCACGGGCCTACCAATCAATCGGGGGTGTTCGGGGTGCTCGCCACGGTACCCGCGGCAACCATGATCAATTCTGGCAGCCGCCCGCTACCGCGCGACCTCGACCTCGATGCCGAGCACCTCGTCGACCTCCGCCTTGCTGACCGCGCCCTCGCGCAGGATGAGCGCGTCGGGCCCGGTGAGGTCGACGATGGTCGAGGCGATGTTCTCCCCGCTCAACCCGCCGTCGAGGTACACGGGCACGGCGTCCCCGAGCTGGTCCCGAGCCTCCTGCGCACTGGAAGCGGGCGCGTGCCCGGTCTTGTTGGCGCTGGACACGGCCATCGGGCCGACGTCGCGGAGCAGTTCGAGCGCCACCGGGTGCAACGGCATGCGCAACATGACCGTCCCGCGCGTCTGCCCCAGGTCCCACGCCAGGCTCGGCGCGTGCGGCAGCACGATGCTGAGCCCACCGGGCCAGAAGGCCTCGATGAGCGCCCGCGCCTGCCGGGGCACGCTGAGGACGAGCCCGTCGATGGTGGTCCAGGACCCCACCAGCACGGGCACGGGCATGTCGGGCCCGCGCCCCTTGGCGTCGAGAAGACTCCGGACGGCTTCGGCGTCGAACGCGTCGCAGCCGATCCCGTAGACGGTGTCGGTGGGCAGGACGACGAGGCGTCCGCTCCGCACCGCGCCGGCGGCAGCGGCAAGTCCCGCCGCGCGATTGCCTGGTTCGCTGCAGTCGTAGACCGTGCTCACCTCGGTGAGCCTAGCCAGCCTTCCTGACCGGGTGACGCAAGGCCTGCCTAATCACCGTGCGTCTTCACTTCACGCTCCGCACGCCGTTGTCGTTGTCGTGCGCCGGGTGGTGCGAGGGAACGGCCGGGAACGCACTCCTCCGTCCGGAGCTGCACCTCGATTCTCACTTTGCGCAGCTACGGCGTCCGTGAGCAGGTGAAGTTCCGTCCCAAACAGGGTTAAGTAGTTCAACGCATCCCCCAAACGGCCGCACAACTGTATGGTCATGAGTCGACCACGGAGTGCAATGGGGGGAAGGTCGAGCTTCGGTGTCTGAAGAAGCAACAGCGTGGGGGAAGCGCGGCAGGAGTTTCCTGACCGAGGCCAAGGTGCAGACCGCGCTCGGCACAGGTGTCTCGGACATCGCCGCAGCCAGCAAGGCGGTCGCCGCCGGCGTCGGGTCGGGACAGTTCTCCGTCGACCCGGAGACCGTGGACCGCATGGTGAAGAAGCTGATGGAGATGAAAGACGCCCTGATGGACGTCATGCGGAGCAGGCGCCAGCTCACGATCGACACGAAACTCGGCAGCGGGTACGCCGAGGTGATCAGCGAGAACAACAAGAGGGTCGGCGAGACCGCGACCCAGCACGTCACAGATCTTTCCAAGGCGCTCGACTCGCTCATCGAGCAGCTCAAGAAGAGCCAAGCCACGTACCAGAACGCGGACCAAGCGCAAGCCGACTCGCTCAATAAGCTGAACGGGAAGTAATGAAGCGCATTCTCATCACAGCAGCAGTCGCACTCGTGGCCCTGTCCAGCGCGTGCGGCACCACCGGCGGGCAAGCCAAGCCAGGCCCGACCAGCGCTGCCCCCACCTCCGACACCACTGCCGTTCTGGACACCGTCAAGCCCTGCGACCTCCTCACGGAGGACGAGGTGAAGAGCTTCGGACTCGATTACCCGGGCACGGCCCAGAAGACGGGTGCCGCGGACGAGTGCGTGTGGAAGGCCCTTGCCAGCAGCCACATCTCCGCCGGCATCCGCCCGAAGGACGGGCTGAAGGACCTGAATGTCGGGGGTGACAAGAACTCCGACATCAAGGTCGGCAAGTTCGACGCGGTCAGGTCCGAAGGTTTCGAAGGCGCGAAGAACATCTGCGCGGTTTTGATCTCCGTGACGCCGACCTCGTCGATCACTGTCATCTCGATCCTCGACCTCTCGTCCACTGACATGGCCACGGCCTGTGACCGCGCCGAGAAAGCCGCGGACAAGGTCGCCGCGAAACTGCCGTAACGCCATCCAAGGGGGGATCCAATGGCGCCCGTCAAGCCCACCGTCCAGCCGTCGACGGAGAACTACCCGGCCCAAGAGCACGACCACATGAAGACCCTGGTCGACACGAAGTACGACCCGAACGCCGCAACCGGCGTGATCGACGTGTGGGCTCGGCTCAGCACCACGTTCGTGCAGCTGGCCAACGACTTCCACAAGATCGTCAACGACTCGCAGGCCGGCTACCAGGGTCAGGCGGCCGACGGGGTGCGGGCCGCGCTGTCGAAGGTCAGCAAGTTCTCCGGGGACACGGGGGCTGCGTTCCACGCGACGGCCAGCGCCATCGCCTCACAGCAGGAAGCGGCCGTACAGGCTCACCACAGCATGCCCAAGCCCGTCGACTTCAACCCGTTGTCGATCGCCGGCAAGTGGGGCGCGGCCTCGGTCATCGTGCCCGGCGCGATGATCGGTGGCGCCATCGAGATGTACAACACGCACAACGAGAAGACCGAGGCCAAGCAGGAAGCCGTGCGCGTCATGCAGCAGCGGGACAGCACGATGCTGTCCGCGGCGCAGTCGATGCCCGCGATGGACACGATTCCCGAGGTCACCAAGGACCAGGGCGTCACGCAGACCAGCAGCACGACGCACTCGCAGAGCCTCAGCAACGCCAACACGTTCCAGCCGCGGTCGACGAGCACGGGCATGCCGGGCATCCCGAACTCGAACACCGGCAACGGCACGACGAACCCCGCGTGGGTCGCACCGGGTCTCAACCCGGGAGGCAACAACCCCGGCAACAACCCTCCTGGCGGCCAGAACAGGCCCCCGGTCGGCCCGCCCGGATCGCTGCCGCCCGGAATGCTGCCTCCCGGCATGCGTCCGCCCGGTGGCGGACCGAACGGCTTGCCTGGCCGCGGCGGTCCCGGTGGCGGACCGGGTGGTGGTCCCGGTGCCGGACGCGGTGGGCCCGGTGGCGGCGGCGCCGGTGGCGGTCGTGGCATGGGGCCCGGTGGCATGGCCGGTGTGGCCGGCTCCGGGCGTGGCATGGGCAGCTTCGGGCCCGCCACTCCCGGCGGTAGCGCTGGTGTGGCCGGTGGTCCCGGTGGCGTGGGCGGCGGTGCCGCTGGTGCGGCAGGTCGTGGTGGTGCCGGCGCGGCCGGTGGCATGGGCGGCGGGGCCGGCGCTGGTGCCGGCAAGGGTGGCGAGGAGGACAAGGAGCACAAGTCCAACTACCTCGTGCCCACCGACGAGTTCTTCGACGACGATCGCATGGTCGCGCCGCCGGTGATCGGCGGATGAGGCAGCTCGCGCAGCTCTCCCTGCCCGCGTTCGAGGTCCTCTGGGAGGACCTGCGGGTGGGGAGCATCCCTTACCCGTTCGAGATCGGTCAGCACGGCGAGACGCTCGACGAACGTGCGCGCATCAAGGCCGCGGTGCACGCCGATCTCGAACGACGCGGCCTCGCTCGGCGCGGACGGCCGGAACCCGACCTCGAGGACGCACTGAACCTGGTGGCACGTCCCGAACTCCGCGTCGTCGCACTGTGCATTCCGGACATGAGCCAGCAGAAGCTCGTGCGGGCGAGTGTGGTGGCGCGTGGCGGCTACGCGGTGCTGGTGGTGCAGGGGGACAACAACGTCACCCTGAGCCAGGTGCAGCCCAACGAGATCGCGACGAGCCTCGCCAACGCCATGCCGCCCGGCCGGCCCGGTCCGGGCAAGGCGGTCACGGTTCCCGGTGAGGCGTTCGAGAACAAGCCGCAGCAACAGGAAGGCTTCCGCCAGGCGGTGCGCACGGCGGAGAGCGACGAGGTCCGCATCGCCAAGCAGATGCTGACCGGACCCGCTCTCGGCAACGGGCACTTCCTCGTGAAGCTCGGGCAGGGACGTGCCACGCGGGACTTCCCGCCGATCACCTGGATCGACACGAGCCGGGGCCGCTACTCGAACGTGGAGACGCGCAAGGGCTGGTTCACGATCGCGCCCGCGGACAACACGGGGCTGGCGCGACACCTCGGGCAGGTCCTGGCGATGACGAGCGAACGATGAATCCAGAACAGATGATCGCGGACCTCGAGTCCAAGGCACAGCAGCTCCAGCAACGCTCCCAGCAGATGCAGGAGCAGATCCAGCACGCCGGCAGCACCGTCACCGCGCCCAACGAGGTGGTGACGGTCCGGGTGGCACCGAACGGCGCGTTGCAGCACATCGAGTTCTCGCCGACCGCGATGCGCCTCACGCACGTGCAGCTGGGCCAGCTCGTCATGCAGACGGTGCAGAAGGCACAGGTGCAGGCCGCCGAGCAGGTGGCGTCCATTGTGGAGCCTGAGTTCGGCGGCACCGAGGCGATGGACTTCCTGCGCAGCTTCATCCCGCAGGTCGAGGAGGAGGAAGCACCGCCTCCGCCCGAGGACGGCCAGGTCATGCGCGAGGTGTCGTGGAACACCTCGGCGCAGAGGCCGGCGCCACCGCGGCCGCAACGTCCGGTGGATGACGACGAGGACGGGTTCGGGAGCGTGCTCCGATGACGGGACCGGGCTTCAGTGTCGACCCAGCCGAACTGCACAAGTTCGCGGCGGGCCAGCGGTCCCGCCAGGACGCCCTCGACGCGGCCGCGAACAAGGCGGCAGGCGTCGACCTCGGTGGGGACACCTTCGGACAGCTGCTGACCTTCTTCGCTCACAGCGCCCAGGAGTGGGCCCAGGGCACGACCAACGCGATCAATGAGTTGGCGGCTGCCGCAGGCAACGCCTCGGAGGACACGAAAGCCACCGCGCTCACCTACGAGTCGCACGAGGACGCCAATCGCACCAGGTTCGGAGGGCCCTGATGAGCTGGACCGGCTTCCACAGCGACCTGTCGAACCCGGACAACTTCGCAGGCGGCGGAGTCGCCGAGTCGGTGATGCAGGCCGTCGACTCGGCGAGCCGACTCGGCGAAGGCGATGTCGCCGAATTCGGTATGAACGTCGCGGCGTCCGGACTGGACGCGCTGGGCATGATGATGGACCCGGTCGGCGCCCTGGCGACGGCAGGCATCGGCTGGTTGATCGAACACGTCAGCTTCCTCCGAGAGCCGCTCGACTGGCTCGCCGGGAGCGGCGACAAGATCAAGGCCGCGGTCGCGACCTGGAACGAGGTCGCCGCCTCGCTGCACGGCATCGGTGAACAACAGGACAAGGCCGTCAAGAGCGAACTGACGTGCTGGGAGCAGGGTTCGGCGGGCGAGAAGTTCCGCCAGAGCCAGGGCGAACTCGCGACCGAGATCGCGATGGTGTCGAGGATGAGCGCTCACGTGGCTTCCGAGGTTGCCACCGCAGGCACCATCACGGCTGCGATCCGCGGCATGATCCGCGATCTCGTCGCGTTGTTCGTCTGGGAGGTCATCCGCAACGCCGTCATCGCACTCGCGTCCTCCGTGGTGTCGTTCGGCAGCTCGGTCGCGGCCTTCACAGCCTGGGCAGTCGGACGTGGCGCCGTCGTGCTCGGCAAGATCACGCAGCAGCTCGCCAAGCTGGTCAAGATCGTCATGCGCATCATGACCCGTGTGAAGGGCCTCTTCGGCAGGCTGGGCGAGGCGCTCAAGCGCCTCGGCAGGTTCGGCAGGAGCGGCGGCCCGAGCGCACCTCGCGCTCCGCAGACCCCGTCGACCCGCGGAGACGGTCTGTCGGACGCGGGCAGGCGGCTGGAGGACTGGGGCAACACGCGCCCGTCGCTCAGCGACGCGGGTGACAAGCTCAAGCAGGCGGGCCGCGAGTTCAAGGACGGGTACGGAGACGCGGGTACCACCTGGAAGAACAGGTACGAGGAGCCGTACCAGCAGAAAGTTCCGCGGTTCCTGGAGTCGACCCGTGAAGCGGTCGACGCCTACACGCCCTACAAACCGCAGACCCGGCCCGACGGGACAGTGGCCCCTCACTCCTCACCCAACGTCGTCGACGGCGGATGGATCGCGAAGGCCACGGCGGATCATTTGCGCGAGTGGGCCAAGCACGACGAGCTGGAGAACCAGAACAGGACTTTCCCGTCACAGCGAGGATCGCTCGACGAATGACCGAGGCGCGCCCGACGTCCAGGGTGAAACAACTGCTGCTGGCCAGCGCCGCGATCGCGGTTCCCACGGTCACGGGTTTCCTCAGCAGCACACGCCAGGTGGGCCTCGTCGTAGGCCTGGGCTTCCTGTCCATGGTGGCGTTGGCGGCCTGGGTCATCGCATTGGGCAGGCTTCGTCCCAGCACCGAGCGGTGGATGATCGTCCCCGAACTGCTGGTGTTCGTCGGCAGCCTGTTCCCAGCGGCGATCGGCGGCCATTCGGTGTGGCTCTCCGTGTTCGGTGAGACCGCGCATTGCCGCGTGGACACCGTGGAAAGGCACCCCAGCACTCGCGGCTCCGACTCGTTCACCGCCGGTCTTCGGTGCGGTGATCGGATGTTGGAGCTCGCTCCCACCAAAGCGCAGGGGGTGAAGCCGGTTGGTACCGAGCTCGACGTCGTGGTCGACAGGACCGGCTTCTTCACGAACCTCGAACGGGACGAGGTCTCCGGGTGGCGCAACGTGCTGTTCCTGGTCGGCTTGCTGATCAGCGCCGGCTTCCTCGCGCTCGTCGCCCTGCTCCCAGTTCGACGGCCTGAGTCGACGGAGCGGCAAGCCGCGCAGGGGAAGCCGAGGCGCGGCGGGTCGTCGACCTGACCACAGCGATCGACTCGCTCAACAAGCTGATCGGAAACACGATGAACCGCATCCGTCAAGGGCTGCTGATCTGATAGCACCCAAGCTGCCGTGACACGCGCGCCGAGAGCCGACGACCGCAAGCGGGACGAGCTGCAGCCGGAAGGCGTCGAGAAGGACCAGAAGCCGGCCTTCGAGCGACCGCAGGGATACCCGGATCTGTGAGCACGATCGAAACGACGCGCAGGCGCCGGCACACAGTGCTGCTCAGCTTCGCGCTGCTCGTCGGGTTCGCCGCCGGCTTCTTGACGGCCATGCCCGGACTGACGCCACTCGTCGTCGTGCCCGTGGGAATCGCATGCGCTTTCCTGGCGGGCTTCGCGATGCTGAAGCTACGGCCGAATTCGACGGCCCTCCTGGCCGCGCCGCTCGCGGTGCCGGCCGTGATCGGACTGTGCGTGGCGGGCAGCCACTCCCTGTGGCTCACCACGTTCGGCGAGCGCGTCCGGGACTGCGAGGTGGTCTCGGTCAACAAGCACACCGGCAGCAAGTCGGCGACCAAGTACAGCAACGATCTGCTGTGCGGCGCGAGGACGGTCGCGGCACACTTCCCCGCCGGTGGACAGGACGCGGTGCGCAAGCCGGGTGATCGCGTCGACCTCGTGGTCGACCGGGTCGGCATCGTCAGAGTGTTGGAGCCCGGCGACGTCACGTGGTGGCGGAACGTTCTCGTGCCTCTCGCCGTGGTCATCGGCGTGGCGTTCGTCTTCGCCGTCCTGAAACGACCGCGGTGGAAACCCAGCGCGCCGGTGGGGCGGCGGGAACTCGGCAAGGACTTCCTCTAGAAGGCGCACACGCGGTCACGCGCGAGGCGGCGGTTCCTCCAGCGCGTGACCGCGTGCCCTCCCCGCGGAGAACATACGACCGTTTGGCCCCAACGTGACCGAACGTCGCGTTATTGGCCAGGATTTGGCCACTCCGCGCCGGTGCGGACGACGCGCAGGCCGCTGTGCAGGGCGGTGAGGCCCTCGCGGAACACCACCATCGTGCGGCGGATCGGGACGGTGGACGCCTCCAGGCGGTGGGTCGAGGCCAGCAGGGTCTCGGTGCCGGACAGGAGGTCGTCCAGGTCCGCGAATCCCTTGCCGGTGAAGGACGCGCCGGCGGCTCGCAGGGTTCGGTCGGCTTCGAAGGCCTGGCGTTCGAACGTGCGGGCGGCGTTGCGGAAGCGGGTGGCGGCCGGGGTCAGGGCCGTCTGGTCGGTGCCCAGGTTCTCGCGGAAGTCCGCGATCACGTTGCCGGTGGCGGTGATCACCGCCTCGGCGTCCGAGGCGAAGCGGATCAGCACGGCGGCCACGTCCACGGCAGGGGCAGGTGGTGGGGACAGCAGGGCTTGTTCGGCTGCTTCTACGTTGTCCACGATCTCCGAGGCCAGGGCCAGCATCGTGCGGCGCCAGGCGGGTGAGGCCGGGCCGTCGAGCCACGCTTCGCGGACGCTGCGGTGCTGGCGTGCCACCACGATCTGCACGGCGAGGTCTTCGTTGTCCTCGGTCAGGTGGTCGGCGCCGAGCAGGACGACCGGGAGGAGCAGGCCGCGGACGTTGTCCACGAAGGCCTGGTTGTAGAAGAGGAACAGCTCCTCGCGGCAGTACGGGCGGTCGAAGTAGCGGCGGGTCAGGACCGGGATCAGGACCGTGGTGGACCGCACGGCGGCGCGCAGGGTCGGTTGGACCAGGTCGCCCCAGCCGATGGCCTCGCGGTCGAGGAAGATCTCCAGCTCGCGGCCGCGGTCCGCGTAGGCGTAGTGGCGCAGTGCCGTGGCGAACGGGGTCACGAAGTCCATCACCACGTCGTCCTGGCGGGCGTAGCTCAGGAAGCAACGGATCGGGGGCGCGTCCGAGAAGGCCTTCATCTGCCCTCGATCGGCGCATTGACAATGTGCAATTCCGTCGTCTCCGTCCCATTCCGATCTGGAGCGACTATTGTGCCATCGACAGACCAGAATTGAGTGTTGTTCGTTGTCTCACCATGTCCCTGACCAGCACAAACACGAAGTGCTCGATTCAATGACAGAAAGTGGACAGGACAATGTCAACCCCGGCGTCGGCGACGGGAAACGATTCCCCGAAGTTACGCGACGACACGACCCGCTTCCTCTGCGGAGCCGCTCACCGCGACGAGGAGTTCGCGGATTCCGCCATTCGCGAGTACCTGGTGGAGGCCACTCGGTCGATTCCCCGGTCGCCCGGGGTGAACACCGGGGCGGTGTTGCGGGAGGCGGTGGCGGCGCGCTCGCGGCGCAAGCTGCGCGACGGCGTGCTGCTCCTGCCGGCGGTGGTGGCGCTGTTCGCCGCGAGCGGGACGCTGCTCGTGGCGTGGCTGGTGGTCGGGGCGCTGGCGGCGGCCGCGACGGGGGCGCGGATGGCGTTCGCGCGGCCGCGGCGGGTCGTCACGCAGCGCGGGCCGGCCGTGCTCGGCTCGATCGTCGGCGCGATCGCGCTCTCCTTCTTGCTGTACAGGTTCATCGAAGAGCTCGACGACTCCACCTCGTACTGCAGGCCCAGGTACGAGGAGTGCGGGCCGGAGAGCAGCGGCGGCGCGCTCGCGGTGTTCCTCGTCTCGGTGCTGCTGATCTTCGCGGTGCTGTTCGCGGATCGGGTCGTGACGTGGCTGCTGGTCACGAAGAGCTTCCGGCGCACGGGGTTCCGCACCGCCAGGGGCGAGCAGGAGCTGTGGCGGGGCGAGTGGGCGGTCCGGCGGCTTGGGCACACGAACTACGCCGAAGCGCTCTCGCTCTACCCGGTCGAGGACGACGACGCGCCTGACGACGCGGACGGCGCGCAGGTGATCGTCTACCGCGGTTACCGGCCGTTCGTGGGCTCCGGCACGATGTTCGAGCCCTGGTCCATGGCGCTGCCCCTCAAGCCCGCCGAGGAGAAGACCGGCACGCCTCTGCCCGGGTTCGCCCTCCCGGAGCTCTACGACCGCATCACGAGCGAACTGGTCAAGACCGGCCGTTCTCCCTCGCTGTCGCCCGGCCACCGGTTGCGCGAGCTGAAGACCGGCGACCGCGTCGTCATCTCCTCGGTCGAGCTGGTCGACCACATCGACGACGTCGAGGCGCGCATCGTGTTGCCCGACAAGAACCACTCACCCGCCGACGAGGTCCCGCAGTCCGTTGTGGACGATCTGATCGCCCGGCCGATGGAGTGGATGCGCTACTTCCGCTCGTTCCAGGTCGAGACCTGGGACCGCGACGTCGTCGTCTCCGCGTACCTGACCTTCGGGCTCGACGAGGAGATGCTCTACGTCGAGTGGACGCCCTGCATCCTGCACCCGATCGCCTCCGGGCACCGCAAGATCGACGTGCTGCCCGAGCAGTCGCTGCGCCCGTTCGCCGAGGCGGTCGTCGACCTGCTGAAGTTCCCGGCGTCGATCCCGAAGCGGTTCGCCACGGCGGTCGCCTGGATGAGCCCCATCCACCAGGCCGAAGGCACGTACGTCGCGGAACGCTACGGCGCCGGCCACAGCCTGCGCGAGCTCGCGAGCAGGAGCGAGGTCGACAACTACTTCCAGCTCACCGACGTCGAGCGCTACGTCAAGGTGCTGGAGTCGCGGCTGCTGCGCACGCTCGGCGAGTTCCTGGAGGACAAGGGCATCTCCGTCACCGAGTTCATGGAGCAGGCCATGCAGGTGACGAGCAACAACGTGCACATCACCGGCCCGGTGATCTCCAGCAACATCGGCACCTCCGGCAAGGCACGCACCGGCAAGACGAGCGTCAAGGGAAGCTCATGAACGAACGGAACTTCGAGATCAGCGGACCGGTGATCGGCAGCAACGTCGGCACCAGCGGACGGGCCAGGACGGGTGACGTCCACATCGGACACATCAAGGACGTCAGCGCCGTGCTGCGGCTGCTCGACGAGCTGCGCGAAGACCTGCGCGACTCGCAGGCGCCCACGACGACGATCGAGGTGGTGGACGACCTCCGCGCCGAGGCCCGCAAACCCAAGCCCAGCAGGGACGTCGCGGACCACCTGATGGACAAGCTCGCGGACCGCGGTCTGGGCGAGCAGATGAAGGACCTGTCGAAGGCCTTCGACGCGCTCTTCTGACAGACGGCCTAACCGACTCGGCGGGCGGTCGCGAACCGGGGCCGGCCCGCCAGGTCGGTGTGGTCGGTCACGTCCGTGAGCGCCCGGCGCGCGGCCAGCAGCGCCGGCACGGACTCGCCCTGCGTGTCGTCGTGCTCGATCCCGACGGACCCGCCGGGCTTCAGCCACCGCGCGGCCGCCCACACGACGTGCCGGATCACGTCCAGCCCGTCGTCGCCGGAGAACACCGCGTGATGCGGGTCGTGCTCGCCCACCTCGGGCTGCACCGGCGTGCCCTCCGGCACGTACGGCGGGTTGCACACCAGCAGGTCGACCTGACCGTCCAGATCGGACAGCAGCGCCGGGTCGGTGGCGTCACCGAAGTGCAGCCGGATCGGCGTGTCCCCCGCGGCCGCGCGCGCGTCGGCGTTGCGGCGCGTCCACGACAGCGCCTGCCGGTCGATCTCCACCGCGTGCACCACCGCGTCCGGGCGGGCGGCCGCGATCGACAACGCCAGCGCGCCCGTGCCCGTGCAGAGGTCCACGACGACCGGCGACGACACGCCCACCAGCGCCTTCAGGCCCCACTCCATCAGCAGCTCGGTCTCGGGCCGCGGCACGAACACACCCGGTCCGACCTCGACCGAGATGGCGCCCATCGGGGCCCAGCCGAGGATGTGCTGCAACGGGATGCGCGAGGCGCGCACCCGCACCAGCTTGTGCAGCTGGTCGATCACCGTCGGATCGACCAGCGGGATGAGCGGCAACCGCCCGCGCTCGACCCCGAGCACGTGCGCGGCCAGGTACTCCGCGTCGACGCGCGGACTGTCCACCCCCGCCTCGGCGAGGATCTTGGCCGCCTCGGAGATCGCGAGGCGGAGCGGCTGCCGGTTCATCATCGTCGGAGAAGCTATCTCAGAAGTTGATCATGTGCCCGGCCAGGCCGTGCACCGCTTCCTTGACGGCCTCGGACAGCGTCGGGTGCGCGTGGACGTTGCGCGCGACCTCGTGCACCGTCAGGTCCCACTGCTGCGCCAGCGTGAGCTCGGGCAGCAGCTCGGTCGCCTCGGGGCCGATGATGTGGCCGCCGAGCAGCTCGCCGTGCGTCTTGTCGCTGATCAGCTTCACGAACCCGCCGGGCTCGGCCAGGCCGTGCGCCTTGCCGTTCGCGGTGAACGGGAACTTGGCGACCTGGACGTCGTAGCCCTTCTCGCGCGCCTGCTTCTCGGTGTACCCGAACGAGGCGATCTGCGGCTGGCAGAACGTCGCGCGCGGGATCATCACGTAGTCGAGCTCCATCGTCTCGGCGCCCGCGATGGTCTCCGCGGCGATGATGCCCATGGACTCGGCGGTGTGCGCCAGCATCAGCTTCGCGGTGACGTCGCCGATCGCGAAGATGTGCGGCACGTTGGTGCGGCCGCGGCCGTCGATGTCGATGGCACCGCGCTCGGTCAGCTTCACACCGGTCTTCTCCAGGCCGTAGCCCTCGACGCGCGGCACGAAACCGATGGCCTGCATGACCTTGTCGGCCTCGAGGACCTCCTCGGCGCCGTTCTTCGACACGGTGACGCGGACCTTCGGGCCCGACTCGTCGATCGACTCGACGCGGGTGCCGACGCGCACGTCGACGCCCAGCTTCTTGTAGCGCTTGAGCAGCTCGGCGGAGACCTCTTCGTCCTCGAGCGGCACCATCCGGTCGAGGAACTCGACGATGGTCACCTTCACGCCGTAGTTGTGCATGACGTAGGCGAACTCGACGCCGATCGCGCCCGCACCGGCGATGATGATCGACTCGGGCAGGTCCTCGGTCATGATCTGCTCTTCGTAGGTCACGACGCGGTCGGACTTCTGCGTGTTCGGCAGCATCCGGGTCGTGGCGCCCACGGCGATGATCGCGTGGCCGAAGGTGATGGTCTCGTCCCCGACGGTCAGGGTGTGGTCGTCGGTGAAGTTGGCCCACCCGTTGTACTCGGTGATGCCGTTCTTCTTCATCAGGAAGTGCACGCCCTTGACGCGCCCGTCCGCGACCTTGCGGCTGCGCTGCCAGGCAGCGCTGTAATCGAAGCTGACGGTGCCGTCGACCTTGATGCCGAACGTCTTCTGCTCGTGCGTGAAGATGTGCGCCAGCTCGGCGTTGCGCAGCAGCGCCTTCGACGGGATGCAGCCGACGTTCAGGCAAACGCCGCCCCAGTACTTCTCCTCGACGATGGCGGTCTTCAGCCCGAGCTGAGCCGCACGGATCGCGGCGACGTACCCGCCGGGACCCGCACCCACGACCACGACATCAAAGTGTGCGCTCATAAGCACACAACCTAGCTCCCGAGCTGCTCCCGCAAGAACTCAACCGTCCGTTTCCAGGCGTCCGTGCGCGCGTGTGCGGTGGCCTGCGGAGCACCACCACCCGAGAAGGTGACACCGGGCCCCGGATAGGTCGTCTCGGTGGCCGGGCGGTGCGGCGGGCCCGCGATCAGGTGTCCTGCCTCGGGATACACGACGTGCTCGTACGGGAACGGGTGCTCGTGGTCCTTCAGGCGCCGCACCGCGACGTCGCTCAGCTCGGTGCTGGGCCACCCGTCGTCCTGTCCTGACGAGATGAGCAACACACCCCCGGCGATGCGTTCGACGGGGATCTCGGTGTCCTCGGGGATGCCGTCCTCGGTGCTGAACGCGAGCCTCAGCGGCACCGGCTCGTCGTTGACGATCCGGGCGCGCAGCTCCTCGCCGATCTCGTACGGCAGGTACGGCAGCGGCTCACCCTTGAGCGTCCACGACGCCGTCTCGTACGAGAGCTTCTGCAGCAGGTTGCCGCCGGGGCCGATGCCCTGGGTGACCACGCCGCTGCCGACGACGCTCACGACCGCCTTGACCTGCGGGAACGTCGCGCCGACGAGGAGCGCCAGCTCTCCCCCGCGCGATCCGCCGAGCACACCGATGGCGCCGGCGCGGTCGGAGAGGTAGTCGATGGCCTTGCCGAAGTACTCCAGCGGGATGTCGACCAGGTGCTCCGGGAGACCCCGCAGGCCGAAGTAGCCGAGCGCGAACGTGACGAACCCGTGCGCGGCCAGGAGCGCCGCGTCGGTCTCGTGCAGACCGCCTTCGGACCCGCTCAGCACGATCACGCCCGGCAGCTCGCCACCGTCGTCCTCAGGGGCGAACAGGGTGCCCACGAGACCGTCCTCGCGGACCTCCAGCCGTTCGACGCCATCGGGGACGGTCTGGCGGTCGAGCTCGCGGTCGCCCACGCCCTCGACCGAGAGCACCGTGGGACCCTTCTTGCCGCCCGTGCGTTCAAGCGTCCAGAAGAGGCCCATCGGGTCCACGCCGCGATAGCTGCCATCGAGCGGTGCGTGCCTCGTGAGGTCGACCACACCACGGTCGTCAGCCTCGAACACGGCGTGAGAAGCGCGCTCGCCCGTGGAGAGCTGCACGGTGATCTGCTGACCGGGTTCGAGGTCGACCACCTGCACGTCGACCGGTTGGTCGAGAGGCGCTGTCCGCGGATTCACCAGGATCTCGGCCACAACGCGCCCCTCTCACGTCGGATTACCCGCCTGCGAGCCGTTCTGCCCGGTCAGCGGCGGCGAGTGCGTCGACCACCGCGTCCAGGTCACCGTCGAGGACCTGGTCCAGGTTATGCGCTTTGTACCCAACCCGGTGGTCGGAGATGCGTGATTCGGGGAAGTTGTAGGTCCTCACCCGTTCACTGCGGTCGACCGTGCGGATCTGGGTGCGCCGCGCGTCGGACTGCTCCTGCGCCTTCTGCTCCTCGGCGAGGGCGGCGAGGCGGGACTGCAGCACCTGCATCGCGCGGGCCTTATTCTGGAGCTGGCTGCGCTCGTTCTGGCAGGAGACGACGATGCCGGTCGGCAGGTGCGTGATGCGCACCGCGGAGTCGGTGGTGTTGACCGACTGGCCGCCCTTGCCGCTCGAGCGGTAGACGTCGACGCGGAGGTCCTTCTCGTCGATCTCGACCTCGGTGGTCTCCTCGGTCTCCGGGAAGACGAGGACACCGGCGGCGGACGTGTGGATGCGGCCCTGCGACTCGGTGACGGGCACGCGCTGCACCCGGTGCACGCCGCCCTCCCACTTGAGCCGGCTCCACACACCGTCGGGCGTGGCGCTCTTGGTCTTGATGGCGACGGTGACGTCCTTGAAGCCGCCGAGGTCGGAGTCGGTGCCGTCGAGCATCTCGACCTTCCAGCCCTGGCGCTCCGCGTACCGCGTGTACATGCGCAGCAGGTCGCCGGCGAACAGCGCGGACTCCTCGCCGCCCTCGCCGGACTTGATCTCCAGCAGCACGTCGTCGCCGTCGTGCGGGTCGCGCGGCAGCAGGAGCTCCGTGAGGCGTTCCTCCAGCTTGGGAAGCTGCTGCTCGATCTCCTCGACCTCGCTTTGGAACGACCGGTCCTCGGCCGCGAGCTCCTTGGCCGCCTCGAGGTCGCTCTTGGCCTGCTCGATCTCGCGCGCCGTCTTCACGATCGGCCCGAGCTGGGCGTACCGCTTGCCCAGCTTGCGCGCACCCGCCTGGTCAGCGTGCACGGAAGGGTCCGCGAGCTTCTTCTCCAGCTCGTCGTACTCGGCGAGCAAGCTGTCCAGCGACTGCGACACGTCTCCTGCTTTCGGTTCTGGGTTCCCTGGAAACGGCGACGGCGCCCGCCCCGGCTCGAAAGCCGAGGTCAGGCGCCGTGAAAGCAGCTACTTGTTGCGCTTGCCGTAACGCGCCTCGAAGCGCGCGACGCGACCGCCGGTGTCCAGGATGCGCTGCTTGCCCGTGTAGAACGGGTGGCAGTTGGAGCACATTTCGACGCGAACCTCGGACGCCGAGGTGGTGCTGCGCGTGGTGAACGCGTTGCCGCAGCTGCAGGTCACTTCGGTGACCGTGTACTCGGGGTGGATGCCACTCTTCAAGATCTTGTCCCTTTCAAGGATGGCCGCCGGGTCCCTGTTGGTGAACGGGTGAACCGGAGCCGGACTCGACCGTTTAGTTTGCCAGACCGTTCAACACGTGCAAAAACGCGGTTGTTCCCGCGACGTCGCGGCGAGGCTCGTCGTGGTCGAAGTCACAGCCGCTCACCGGCCTGGGTGGGCCGTTCGGCGCAAGGTGTGGCCGCTGGGCGAGATGCGGGTGCGTGTTGTTGGAGGTTGTCCATCAGACTGTGTCGCGTGTTCTGCACCTCTGAGCGGCCGATGGACCAGCGCCTGTGGCTGGCCGTGCCGTTCCTGTTCGCCGCCGCGGTGTTCGGCCTGATGGGGGCCGCCGGGCTGGTCACGGGTGCGTGGACGACGGTGCCGTTGTCGCCCGTGGTGTCCGGGGCCGGAGTGGCCGTGGCGGCCGCCGTGTCCGGCGGGGTCCGGTGGCGGAGGACCTGGGCCCGGTCCTGGGTGCGGTGGCCCTACCTCGGCGCGGTGCTGGTGCTCGGAGTCGTCGTGGGGGCCGTGGAGGTGCCGGCTCTGGCCGCGACCCTGGTGGGGATGCCGGTGCTGCTGGGGCTGGTGTTCCAGCTGCTGGCGCAGAACGACGAGAGCCGCCAGACCGCCGGCTGCCGCTGAGCCGCCGACCTCGGCATTCGAGTGAACTGCACGAAAAAGCCCCCGCTGACCTGCAGCGGGGGCGATTTCACGTGAAACTCACGCGCCTCAGTCCTGCTCGGCGCCCGGCGTCGTCTTCGCGACCTGCATCAGGAACTCGATGTTGGTGCGGGACTTGCGCAGGCGGTCGAGCAGCAGGTCGATGGCCTGCTGGCCGTCGAGCGCGTGCAGGACGCGACGCAGCTTGTGCGTCACGGCCATCTCGTCCGGCGAGAGCAGGAGCTCTTCCTTGCGGGTGCCGGAGCTGTCGACGTCGACCGCCGGGAACGTGCGCTTGTCGGCGATCTTGCGGTCGAGCTTGAGCTCGGCGTTGCCGGTGCCCTTGAACTCTTCGAAGATCACCGAGTCACCGGCGGAGCCGGTCTCGACCAGCGCCGTCGCGATGACGGTCAGCGAGCCGCCGCCCTCGATGTTGCGGGCCGCGCCGAGGAACCGCTTCGGCGGGTACAGCGCCGTCGAGTCGACACCACCGGACAGGATCCGGCCGGAGGCCGGGGCTGCCAGGTTGTACGCACGGCCGAGACGCGTGATCGAGTCGAGCAGCACGACGACGTCGTGGCCCATCTCGACCAGGCGCTTCGCCCTCTCGATGGCGAGCTCGGAGATGGTCGTGTGGTCCGACGGCGGCCGGTCGAAGGTCGAGGCGATGACCTCGCCCTTCACCGAGCGCTGCATGTCGGTGACCTCTTCCGGACGCTCGTCGACGAGGACGACCATCAGGTGGCACTCGGGGTTGTTCGTCGTGATCGCGTTCGCGATCGACTGCAGCACCGAGGTCTTGCCGGCCTTCGGCGGCGACACGATCAGGGCGCGCTGGCCCTTGCCGATCGGCATCACCAGGTCGATGACACGGGTGGTGAGGATGTGCGGCTCGGTCTCGAGGCGCAGTCGCTCGTTCGGGTAGAGCGGCGTCAGCTTCGTGAAGTCCGGGCGGTTGCGCGCCTCGTCCGGGTCCAGGCCGTTGATCTTGTCGACGCGGACCAGCGGGTTGAACTTCTGGCGCTGCTGCTCGCCGTCGCGCGGCTGGCGGACGGCGCCCGTGATGGCGTCACCGCGGCGCAGGCCGTACTTGCGGACCAGCGAGAGCGAGACGTAGACGTCGTTCGAGCCCGCGAGGTAGCCGGAGGTGCGGACGAACGCGTAGTTCTCCAGCACGTCCAGGATGCCCGCGACCGGGAGCAGGACGTCGTCCTCGCGCACCTCGGTCTCGCGGTCGCCACGACCTCCGCCGTCCTGGCCCTCACCACGGCCGCCACGCCGGCGACGGTCGCGGAAGCGACCGCGACGGCCGCCCTCGTCGTCGTCGGACTGGTTGCCGCCCTGGCGGTCGCCACCGCGGTCACCGCGGTCGGAGCGCTCGCCCCGGTCGCGGTTGCGGTCACGGCCGCCGCGCTCGCCCCGCTCACCGCGGTCGGAACGCTCGCCGCGCTCGCCCCGGTCGGAGCGCTCGCCCCGGTCGGAACGGTCGCCGCGGTCAGAGCGCTCGCCGCGGTCGGAACGCTCCGAGCGCTCGGAACGCTCGCCGCGCTGCTCGGACTGCTGCGGCTGGCCCTCGCCCTCGCCGCCCCCGCCACGGCCGGAACGGCGGCGGCGGTTGCCCCGGCGGCCGCCGTCCTCGGACGAACGCGCGTCGTCGGACGCGGCAACCTCGGCAGCGGGCTTGTCCGCTACCTCGAGCTGCTGCTGAACAGGCTTTTCAACGGCCTTCTCGACCACAGGGGCGGCAGCCGGCTTCTCGGCGGGCGCAGAGGCTTTCGCGGCAGCCTTCTCGGCTTTCGCGGGCTTCTCGGCCTTCGCCGGGGCTCCGGAGCCCTGCTTCTCCTTGATGGCCGCGATCAGGTCGCCCTTGCGCAGCCCCGCGGTTCCGGTGATACCCATTTGGCCCGCGAGCTCACGCAGCTCAGCGAGCACCATGCCGGACAGACCCGCGCGGCGGCGCGGCGTCGTGCCGTTCGAAGGGGTGGACAGAGCGTTCTCCTCGGCTCCAGAACCAGACGCAGCTGCAACGTCGCTGCTCAGCAAATCGGTGTTGCTCACACATGTCCTTCCTGACCAGGCCGCGCCTCCTACGCGGCCCAGCGGACCCGCCTTCCCGCGTCAACTGGGGAACGGCGGTCAGTCCGATGCAGACGGAAGCACACACCGCTTCCGGCAAGCACGGGACTTTTCTCAGGTCACACGGCGATCGGGTGCCTCTTTTGCGTCCGCCCCGCCCGCACGGCACAGAGCCGGAACACAAAAGGATTGCGACCCGGAACGAGTGTCCGGGCGCGACACCGGCGCCCGTGCGCGCGGTGACTGATCGCCCCCGAGGGTAGACGCCGGTCCCCCGGCATGCAACAACCGGGGTCGGGCGTGTCAGTCCAATGGACGAACGCGGACGCCGGAGCGGTCCACGTCGAGTCTGCGCACGTCGAAGCCGTGCGTGTCGACCTCGGCGGGAAGATCGCCGAAGGCGATCACGGTGGGTCCCGCTCCGCTCACGCAGGCGGGAACCCCGAGCTTGCGAAGATCGTTGATCACACGAACGGTCTCCGGCCAGGCGGGCTCGCGGTAGTTCTGGTGGAGTCGATCCTCAGTCGCCGCAAGGAGAACGGAAGGATCCTGCGTCAGCGCGTGCACCGCCAGGGCGGCCCGTCCGGCGGCGTGCGCGGCGTCGCCGTGCGGCACCTCGGCCGGCAGCAGGCCGCGCGTCGTCTTGGTGGACGACTCCTGCGACGGGATCAGGACGACCGGGCGCACGCGTGCGTCCGCGTCCATCCGGACCGCGCGGTACCGCTCTCCTTCGGACCACGCAACGACAACACCGCCGTAGAGCGAGGCCGCCGCGTTGTCCGCGTGGCCCTCGAACTCGGCGGCGATTTGCAACGCGTCCGTGTCCAACTCGCGACCCGACAGGGTGAACCCGGCTACGACACCCGCCACGATCGCGGCGGCCGACGAGCCCAGCCCGCGCGCGTGCGGAATGGTGTTGCGGCACTTCAGGGCCAGGCCGCCGGTGTAGCCGGTGGCGCGGACGGCCCGCACGACGAGGTGGGTCTCGTCGAGCGGGACGTCGCCCGATCCGGCACCGTCGACGGAGATCGAGAGGTGGCCGTCCGGTGCGGAGGCCACCTCCACGTCGTCGTACATGCCGAGCGCCATGCCGAGCGCGTCGAACCCCGAACCGAGGTTCGCGGTCGACGCGGGGACGGAGACGAGGAACTTCACGCGAGCTCCAGCGCGTGCGCCACGGCGCCGGGGTCGACCGGGACCGGCTCGACCTCGGTGGTGCCGAGCAACGCGGTGTCGGGGTCCTTCAGACCGTGGCCCGTGACGGTGCACACAACGGTGGAGCCCTTCGGCAGCCTGCCGTCCTCGGCGGTCTTCAGCAGACCGGCGATGGACGCGGCCGACGCCGGCTCCACGAAGATGCCCTCGGACGAGGCGAGCAGGCGGTACGCGGCGAGGATCTGCTCGTCGGTGACGGCGTCGATCAGGCCGCCGGACTCGTCCCGGGCCTTGACCGCACCGGTCCACGACGCGGGCGACCCGATCCGGATCGCGGTCGCGATGGTCTCCGGGTTCGGCACCGGCTGACCGCTGACGAGCGGCGCGGCACCCGCGGCCTGGAACCCGAACATCTTCGGCAGGCCCTGGTCGTACGAGGTGTAGCCCTTCCAGTACGCGGTGATGTTGCCCGCGTTGCCGACCGGCAGGCAGTGCACGTCCGGCGCCTGGCCGAGCACGTCGCAGACCTCCCACGCGGCGGTCTGCTGGCCGACGAGGCGCACCGGGTTGACCGAGTTCACGAGCGTGACCGGGTACTCGGCGGCGGTCTTGGACGCGAGCTCGAGGCAGTCGTCGAAGTTGCCGTCGATCTGCAGGATCTTCGCGCCGTGCATGACGGCCTGGGCGAGCTTGCCCATCGCGATCTTGCCGCTCGGCACCAGCACGGCCGCCGTCAGACCGGCCTTGGCCGCGTAGGCCGCCGCGGACGCCGACGTGTTGCCGGTGGAGGCGCAGATGACCGCCTTCAGGCCGGAGGCGAGCGCGTACGTCATGGCCACGGTCATGCCGCGGTCCTTGAAGGAGCCGGTCGGGTTCGCACCCTCGACCTTCACCCACACGTCGCACCCGGTGGCCTCGGACAGCCTCTTCGCGTGCACCAGCGGCGTGCCGCCCTCGTGCAGCGTCACGACCTCGGCGCCCTCGGGGATCTCGATGCGGTCCCGGTAGGCGTTGATGAGTCCGGGCCAGCCCGCTCTGACAGCACTCATTCTTCGCCCTCCACCCTCATGACGCTGACGACGTCCCGCACCACGGGGAGGCCACCGATTTTGTCCACAGTGGACCGCAGCGCGGCGTCGGTCGCCGCGTGCGTGACGATCACCAGACTGGCGTCCTCGACGCGGCCTTCCTGGCGCACCGCGGCGATGCTCACGTCGTGCTCGGCGAACACCGCAGCGACCTGCGAGAGGACACCCGCCTTGTCCGCGACGTCGAGGCTGATGTGGTAGCGGGTGGGCGTGTTCCCCATGGGCTGCACGGGAAGCGCGGCGTAGGCCGACTCGCGCGGGCCGTGCCCGCTCGCGACCATGTTGCGCGCCACGGCGACCAGGTCGCCGACGACCGCGCTCGCCGTCGGGGCGCCACCGGCACCCTGCCCGTAGAACATCATCTCCCCCGCCGCGTCGGCTTCGACGAACACCGCGTTGAACGCGCCGTTGACCGAGGCCAGCGGGTGCGTCCTGGGGATCATCGCCGGGTGCACTCGAACGGCGACTGACTCCTGGCCGGACGGGCTGACGACGCGCTCGCAGATCGCGAGCAGCTTCACCGTGCGCCCGAGGCCCTTGGCCGCCGCGATGTCGGCGGCCGACACCGCGCGGATGCCCTCGCGGTACACGTCCGAGGCCGTGACGCGGGTGTGGAACGCGAGGGACGCGAGGATCGCGGCCTTCGACGCGGCGTCGAACCCGTCGACGTCCGCGGTCGGGTCGGCCTCGGCGTACCCGAGGCGCGAGGCCTCCTCGAGCGTCTCGCCGTAGCCCGCGCCCGTGGCGTCCATCGCGGACAGGATGAAGTTCGTCGTGCCGTTGACGATGCCCATCACGCGCGTGATGCGGTCGCCCGCGAGGGACTCCCGCAACGGGCGCAGCAGCGGGATCGCGCCGGCGACGGCGGCCTCGAAGTACAGGTCCGCCCCGGAGGCGTCGGCCGCCTCGAAGAGGTCGGAACCGTGCTCGGCGAGCAGCGCCTTGTTCGCCGTGACGACGGACTTGCCGTTCCGGAGAGCCTCGAGCAACAGGCCCCGCGTGGGCTCGATGCCGCCGATGACCTCGACGACTACGTCCACGTCGTCCGACTTCACGAGCGCCTCGGCGTCCGTGGTGAGCAGGTGCTCGGGGACGTCGCGGTGCTTGTTCGGCCTGCGCACGGCGATGCCCGCGAGCTGCACCTGGGCGCCGATGCGCTGGGCGAGGTCGTCGGCCTGGTCCGTCAGCAGCCGGACTACCTCCGTGCCCACCGTGCCACAGCCGAGCAAGGCGACCCGAATCGGTTTCACGGCTTTCATACCTCCAGACGGAACAGGTCGTCCTCGGTCTCACGGCGCAGCAGCAACCGTGCCTCTCCACCGGTCACCGCGGCGAGCGCGGGCCGTGGCAGTCGGTTGTACCCGCTCGCCATCGAATAGCAGTAGGCCCCTGTGGCCGCGATCGCAACCAGGTCACCCGGCGCGAGGTCGTCGGGCAGCCAGCAGTCCCGCACCACGATGTCACCGGACTCGCAGTGCTTGCCCACCACACGACACAGCACGGCCCTCGATTCGGGCTCGGACGCGCGTGAGACCAGCTTGCAGTCGTAGACCGCGTCGTACAGGGCGGTGCGGATGTTGTCGCTCATGCCGCCGTCGACGCTGACGTACCGGCGCCGCGCGCCACCGTCGAGCTCGATGTCCTTGATGGTGCCGACCTCGTACACGGTGACCGTGCCGGGGCCGACGATCGCGCGACCGGGCTCGACCGCGATGCGAGGCATCTCCAGGCCGTTGTGCTCGCACTCCTTCTGCACGATGTTGTGCAGCTGGCGGGCGAGCTCGGCGGGCGGGGGCGGGTCGTCGTCCGGGGTGTAGGCGATGCCGAGACCGCCGCCGAGGTCGACGACCGTCAGCGACGGGATGTCGCCGTGCTCGGCGCGGACGTCGGCGAGCAGGCCGATCACCCGGCGCGCGGCGACCTCGAAGCCGGAGGCGTCGAAGATCTGCGAACCGATGTGGCTGTGCAGGCCGACGAGCTCGAGGCCACCGGCCTTGAGCACGCGGCGCACGGCCTCGGCCGCGTCGCCGGAGGACAGCGAGAAGCCGAACTTCTGGTCCTCGTGGGCGGTCGCGATGAACTCGTGGGTGTGCGCCTCGACGCCGACGGTCACGCGGATCAGGACCTTCTGCACCACACCGCGGTCGCGGGCGATCTGGTCCAGGCGCGCGATCTCGTGGTACGAGTCGACGACGATGCCGCCGACGCCCGCCTCGACGGCCGCGATCAGCTCGGGAACGCTCTTGTTGTTGCCGTGCAACGCGATCCGCTCGGCCGGGAAGTCGGCGCGCAACGCGATCGCCAGCTCTCCGCCGCTGCAGACGTCGATCGAGAGGCCCTCTTCGGCCACCCACTTCGCGACCTGCACGCTCAGGAACGCCTTGGACGCGTAGTGCACGAGCGTCGGGTCGCCGAACGCCTCGGCGTGCTCGCGGCAGCGCGCGCGGAAGTCCTGCTCGTCCATGACGAACAGCGGGGTGCCGTACTGCTCGGCCAGCGCGCGCACGTCCACGCCCGCGAGCTCGACGACACCGGCGTCGTTGCGCTTCGCGTTGCGGGGCCAGACGGTCGGGTGCAGGTAGTCGAGCTGGTCTGCGGTGGAAGGGCGGTCGCCGGCGGTGTTGCCGGGTGCCAGGACGTCAGCGTGCCGAGGTCCAGCGGGATGTGCTCGCATTTACATTCGCTCCGGTGCGGTGACGCCGAGCAGGCCGAGGCCCGCTCCGAAAACATGCCTGGTGGCGGCGCAGAGCGTGAGCCTTGCCTGGTGCAACGGGGAGATGTCCTCGTCGCCCTGGGGAAGGACGCGCACGCCGTGCCTGCGGTCGTAGAAGCGGTGGAAGGTCCCGGCGAGTTCTTCGAGGTACCTCGCCACCCGGTGGGGTTCGCGCAGCTCGGCCGCGGTGGCCACCACCCTGGGGAACTCGCCGATCGTGCGGATCAGCTCGCCTTCGCGCTCGTGCACCAGCAGCGAGAGGTCGTCTCCCTGGGTGACGCCGAGGTCGGCGGCGTTGCGCAGGACGCCGGAGATGCGGGCGTGCGCGTACTGGACGTAGTAGACCGGGTTGTCGTTGCTGTGCTTGCGCAGCAGGTCGAGGTCGATGTCGAGGCTCGAGTCGACGCTCGACCGGATCATGGCGTAGCGGGCGGCGTCCACCCCGACCGCGTCGACCAGGTCCTCCATCGTGATGACCGTGCCGGCCCGTTTGCTCATCCGGACGGGCTGGCCCTCGCTGACGAGGTTCACGAGCTGCCCGATCAGCACCTCGACGCTGTCCGGGTCGTCGCCGAGCGCGGCCGCCGCGGCCTTGAGGCGCGCGATGTAGCCGTGGTGGTCCGCGCCGAGCATGTAGATGCACAGGTCGAAGCCGCGGCCGCGCTTGTCGACGAGGTAGGCGATGTCGCCCGCGATGTACGCCGGGTCGCCGTCGCTCTTGATGACGACGCGGTCCTTGTCGTCACCGAAGTCCGTGGACCGCAGCCACCAGGCGCCGTCCTTCTCGTACAGCGAGCCGTTGGCCTTGAGCTTCGCGACGGCCTCGGCCACCCGGCCGCTGCGGTGCAGCGAGTCCTCGTGGAAGTAGACGTCGAAGTCGGTGCCGAACTCGTGCAGGCTGCGCTTGATCTCCTCGAACATCAGCCCGACGCCGACCCGGCGCACGGTCTCGGGGTCGCCCAGCGCACCCGGTTCGCGGCGCAGCACCTCGGCGGCGATGTCGCTGACGTACGTGCCCGCGTAGCCGTCCTCGGGCGCGGGCTCGCCCTTCGCGGCGGCGATCAGGGACCGGACGAACCGGTCGATCTGCGCGCCCGCGTCGTTGAAGTAGTACTCGCGGGTGACCTCGGCGCCGCGGGCAGCCAGGACCTCGCCCAGCGCGTCGCCGACGGCGGCCCAGCGCGCGCCGCCCAGGTGGATCGGGCCGGTCGGGTTCGCGGAGACGAACTCCAGGTTGATCTTCTTGCCGGCCAGCTCGGTGCCCGTGCCGTAGCCGGGCTCGAGGGCGGCACGAACGATCGCTCCCTGGGCCTCGGTGGCGATCGTGAGGTTGAGGAAGCCGGGCCCGGCCACGTCGGCCTTCGCGATGGCGGGCTGGGCGAGCAGGGCCTCGGAGAGCCACGTGGCGAGGTCGCGCGGCGGGACGCCGGCCTTCTTGGCGAGCTGGAGCGCGACGTTCGTGGCGTAGTCCCCGTGCTCGGGGTTCCTGGGTCGCTCGACCGTCACCTGCTCGGGGAGAGAGGTGGTGTCCAGGCCCCGGTCGGTCAGCAACTGGGCAACCGTGGTCCGGACGAGATCGGCGAGCACTTCAGGGGTCACGCCCCGAGAGTCTAGAGAAGCGTTGTCGCAGGTCTCGACCGGGTTACCGGGTCTCGGAGGGTGAGACGGCAAGTGTTAACGCGCACGTGGTAATGCCCTGCGCTGACAGTGATCAGACACGATGTCCCTACACTGGCGCCGGTTGACCAGGACGACATCTGAGGCGGACATGACCAGCGGCAAGAAGACGAAGGCCACGCGCAACAGCGTGGCCGCGGCCCGTTCCTCGGTGGTGGCGAGCAAGCCCAAGCCGTGGGGCACGATCATCGCGGTGATCGCCGTGCTGGGCCTCGCGGGCGGTGTTTTCGGGTATGCGTACTCGCAGATCCACGCGAACAACGTCAAAGAGGCCGCCCTGGCCAAGTGGAAGCCCTCCGACACGAACAAGGACCCGTCGACCGCGCTCGCGGGCATCGTGATCAAGGAGTACAAGGGCTCCCGCCACGTCGAGCCGACCCAGCGCGTCGCGTACGACCAGACCCCCGCCTTCGGCGGCCCGCACGACGCCCAGTGGGCCGACTGCACCGGTGTCGTCTACGACAAGGCCATCCGCACCGAGAACGCGGTCCACGGCCTCGAGCACGGCGCCGTCTGGATCACGTACAACCCGGACCAGGTCAAGGACGACGCGCTGAACAAGCTCAAGACCAAGGTCGAGGGCATCCCGTACATGATGCTGTCGCCGTTCCCCGGCCTCGACAAGCCGGTCTCCCTGCAGTCCTGGGGCCACCAGCTGAAGGTCGACAGCGCCGACGACGAGCGCATCGACCAGTTCGTCTCCTCGCTGCTGCGCAACCCGAACCAGTACCCCGAGGTCGGCGCGTCCTGCGAGAACTCGCAGTTCCTCGCCAACCCGGCCCCGTTCGTGGCCGAGAAGCCGGGCGCCGACGCCGTGCCGATGGACGGCGGCAAGGACGACTCCGTGACCGAGGGCCAGCCGCAGCAGAACCCCAGCACGCCTCCGTCGGGCTCCGCCTCGACGCCGCCGTCGAGCTGATGACCGTTCCCGAAACCGACGAGGTGTCCGGCCGCCCCTCCTCCGGGGTGGTCCGGGCGCTCGTCATCGGCGCAGCCGTCCTCGCCGTGCTCCTGCTGGGCGCGGCGGTGGGCCTGCTCGTGAAGCTCCCCGGCTCGTCCACCTCGTCCGCGGCACCGGCCTCCGGCTCCGTGGACGTGGGCTTCTGCCAGGACATGTCCATGCACCACCTGCAGGGCATCCAGATGGCGAACATCGCGCGGGACCGCTCGACCGAACCGGACATCCGCCAGCTCGCGTTCGACATCGCCTCCACCCAGCTCGAACAGGTGGGGCGCATGAAGGGCTGGCTGATGATGTGGAACGAGCACGAGCAGAACGTCTCCGGCGTCTACATGAAGTGGATGGACGCCGCCGGGGTGCACGGTCACGGCGCCACCACGCCGGAAGCGGGCAAGCCGATGATGCCGGGCATGGCCGTGACCGACGAGCTGACGAAGCTGCGCACGATGCCCGCCGGCAAGGAGTTCGACGTGTACTGGCTGCAGCTGATGCTGCGCCACCACGTGGGCGGGGCGCCGATGGCCGAGTACGCCTCGACCGCCGCCGGCCAGCCGTTCGTGCGCACGCTGGCCGACAACATGCTGAAGTCGCAGTCGGCCGAGACCGAGCTGATGAAGGACTACCTGGCGAAGCGCGGAGCCGCCCCGCTGCCGTAGCCACGCAGTCGCAGGTGAAGGGCCGTTCCTCCGGGGACGGCCCTTTCGCTTGTCCAGAGCATGGACAAGCGCCTACCTCTGAGTAACGTGGGTCACACCTACTGGGAGGTAACCCATGACCGTCGACGAGCGCGCGGCCAGGCAGGTCGCCGAACAAGCACGGGAAACCCGCTGGCAGCGACCGAGCTTCGGCAAGGAGCTCTTCCTCGGTCACTTCCGCGTCGACCTGATCCACCCGCACCCGAGCGGCACGGCCGAGGACCGCGCCCGCGGCGAGGCCTTCCTGGAGAAGCTTCGCGAGTTCACCGAGTCGCACATCGACAACACCGTCATCGAGCGCGACGCCCGGATCCCCGACGAGGTGCTGAAGGGCCTGAAGGACCTCGGCGCGTTCGGCATGAAGATCAAGCCGGAGTACGGCGGCATCGGCCTGACGCAGGTCTACTACAACAAGGCGCTGATGCTGGTCGGCTCGGCGAGCCCCGCGATCGGCGCCATGCTGTCGGCGCACCAGTCCATCGGCGTCCCGCAGCCGGTCGCGATGTTCGGCAGCGCCGAGCAGAAGCAGGAGTTCCTGCCCCGGTGCGCCAAGGGCGAGATCACCGCGTTCCTGCTGACCGAACCGGACGTGGGCAGCGACCCGGCGCGGCTCGGCACGACGGCCGTCGCGGACGGCGACGACTACGTCCTGAACGGCGTGAAGCTGTGGACCACCAACGGTGTGGTGGCCGACCTCCTGGTCGTGATGGCACAGGTACCGGACAGGGGCATCACGGCGTTCGTGGTCGAGGCGGACGCCGAGGGCATCACCGTCGAGAACCGCAACGCGTTCATGGGCCTGAGGGGCCTGGAGAACGGCGTGACGCGGTTCCACGACGTCCGGGTGCCGAAGAAGAACGTCATCGGCAAGGAGGGCGCCGGACTCAAGATCGCGCTGGCCACCCTCAACACCGGCCGGCTGAGCCTCCCCGCGCTCTGCGCCGGGTCCGCGAAGTGGTGTCTCAAGATCGCGCGCGAGTGGTCGGCCGAACGCGTCCAGTGGGGACTGCCGGTCGGCAAGCACGAGGCCATCGCGGGCAAGATCGCGTACATCGCCGCGACCGCGTACGCGCTGGAAGCCGTGCTGGACCTCAGTTCCGAACTGGCCGACGCGGGCAGCCACGACATCCGGATCGAGGCCGCGCTCGCCAAGCTGTACGCGTCGGAGAAGGCCTGGCTGGTCGCCGACGAGCTGGTGCAGATCCGCGGCGGGCGCGGGTACGAGACGGCCGAGAGCCAGGCGGCGCGCGGCGAACGCGGCATCGCGGCCGAGCAGGTGCTGCGGGACCTGCGGATCAACCGCATCTTCGAGGGCTCGACGGAGATCATGCACCTGCTGATCGCCCGCGAGGCGGTGGACGCGCACCTCAGCGTGGCCGGCGACATCATCGACCCGGACGCCGACCGCAACGCGAAGGTGAAGGCGGCGGCCAAGGCCGGTGGCTTCTACGCGAAGTGGCTGCCCACGCTGATGGTCGGCAAGGGGCAGACGCCGACCGCGTTCACGGAGTTCGGGCCGCTCGCCCGGCACCTGCGGTTCGTCGAGCGGTCGGCGCGCAAGCTGGCGCGGCAGACGTTCTACGCCATGTCGCGGTGGCAGGGGAAGATGGAGCGCAAGCAGCGGTTCCTCAGCCGGATCGTGGACATCGGGGCTGAGCTGTTCGCGATCTCCGCGGCTTGCGTGCGCGCCCAGCGGGACGACAACCCCCACGCTCGGCTGCTCGCGGACGCGTTCGCCAAGCAGGCGCGGGTCCGGGTGGACGAGTTGTTCGAGAAGCTGTGGAAGAACACCGACGACAGCGACGTCGTGCTGGCCAAGCAGGTCCTCGACGGCAACTACGCGTGGCTGGAGGACGGCGTGGTCGACGCGTCCATCCCGGGTCGGTGGATCGCGGACTCGACGCACCGCGCGTCGACGGCGGAGAACGTCCACCGGCCGACGCCGCGATAGCTCTTCCGTTGCTGCACTGGGCAGGCTGATGGTGGTGCGGGCGCGGCACCTGCCCAGTGCACGGCCGGTAGGGGGCTACGTCCCCCGCATCCCCTACCGACTCCCCTTGCAACGGAAGGACACAACCCTCCAGGTGGAGGTGCCGGTAACGCTAAGCCACAAAACACCGTTAACAGTTACGACAATTGAGTGAACTACCAGGTGAGGGGTGCTCAACTACTCTCAGAGAGTAACTTCGAAGACCAATTGACGAGCGGCTTCGAGGCCCATCGCGATGGCCCCGGAGAGCACCGCGCCGTCGCCGAGCGAGCCCGCCACGATCCGCGGCGCCAACGGTGTCATCGTGCGCAACGCCGTCTCCAGCGGCTCCCGCAGCAGGTCGACGTTCGACCCGACCCCGCCGCCCAGCACGACCAGGTCCGGGTCGATCACCGCGGTGACGGCGGCGACGAGGAACGCGAGCCGGTGCGCCTCCAGCCGCACGACCTCCAGCGCCCGCGCGTCCCCGGAACGCGCCTGCGAGAACACCTCACGAGCCGTGCGCGCCGTCATCCCGCGCTCTCGCGCCAGCGCCACAACGGATCCCGCCGACGAGGCGTCCTCGAACTGTCCACGACGGACGTCCGAACCGGACTGCCCGTACGGCAGGAACCCCACCTCGCCGGCTGCCCCGTGCGCGCCGCGGAACAGCGCGCCGTCCACGACGATCCCCATGCCCACACCCGTGCCGACCGTCGCGCACACGAACACGCGCGCGTCCTGGGCCGCGCCGTGCACGTGCTCGCCCAGCGCGGCCAGGTTCGCGTCGTTCTCCACGAGCACGGCGGACCCAAGTGCCGCCTCCAGTCCGTCCAGCACGCCGTTCGCCTCCCAGCCGGGCAGCTGCGGCGCGTGCCGCACGACGCGTGACCGCTGGTCGATCACCCCGGGGCTGCCGACCACCTTGACGACGACGTCCGTGAGAGCGATCCCAGCGTCCGCCACCGTGCGGGCCGCGAGGGCGGTCACCGTGCGCACGAGGGCGGCGGCCGACCGGCTGCGGTTGCGTTCGTCCACGCGGGCCACGACGGCCCCGCCCAGGTCGGCGAGCGCCGCGCGGATCCGTTCCCGTCCGATGTCGACGCCCAGCACGTAGCCGGCGGTCGGGTCGGGCTCGTAGACCACCGCCGACCTGCCGGGACCCGCCGTCCGGCGGCCGATGGGGCGCACCAGGCCGTGGCGTTCGAGGTCGGCCAGCGCCTGTCCGACCGTCGGCTTGGAGAGACCCGTCTCGCGGGCGATCTGGGGCCGGGTGGCCGCGCCCGAACGGCGCAGCAGGTCGAGCACAGCGCGTTGGTTGAGCACGCGCATGCCCGCTGGTGTACCCACCTCTGGCGGCTTGCGGTCGCGCACCGGGCGATTCTAGATCTTGATCGCCGCACCTCGGGGGCAACTGTTGACGAGACAGGTTGGTCGACAATTCCCGTCCTGTCCCTTGACAACGATGTCACGTGCAGAAACGCTCCCTGGCACATGGGGCAGGCGGGCGGAAGGGTTGCAATGAGGCACCTGCGCAAGAGACGAACCACAACCCTGTTGAGCGTTGCGATTACTGCGACACTGGTGAGCGGCGTCACCAACGGCTACGCGGCCGCCGCACCAGAGGAGCCAGGAGTGGGTTTTTCGTCGTCCTTTGAGGACGGTCAGCCACAACCGACGTGGTCCAACACGGTCGAGACCGACGCGGCGGGCAACCCGAAGTCGGCGGGCGTGATCGGCTCGGACGGTTCGGGCATCCCCGGCAACGTCTCCGACAAGGTCGTCGAGGTCAAGGCCAACGGTGAGTACGCGGACTCGGGCGAGGTGAAGGAGAACCTCGTCGACGGCAGCGTCAACACGAAGTGGCTCGTCTTCGCCACCACCGGCTGGGCGACCTTCAAGTTCGACCAGGCCCGCGAGATCAAGAAGTACGCGCTCTCGTCGGCCAACGACTCCCCCGAGCGCGACCCGAAGAACTGGACGCTGCAGGGGTCGGCGAACGGCACCGACTGGACCGTGCTCGACACGCGCACCGGTGAGACGTTCCCGGAGCGCTTCCAGACCAAGACCTACGAGATCGCGGCGCCGCAGTCGTTCCAGCACTACAAGCTGGACGTGACGCTGAACAACGGTTCCACGAACATCGTGCAGCTCGCCGAGGTGCAGCTCTCCGACGGTTCCACGAACCCGCCCGCGCCGAACATGCGCAGCGTCGTCGGCAACGGCCCGACGGGCGGCTACACGGCCAAGTCGCGGGCCGGCTGGACGGGCGTGAAGGCGTTCCGCACCCAGGGCAGGCACACGACCGAGGGCCGTGCGTACAGCTACAACAAGGTCTTCGACGTGGACGTGCCCGTCACGGCCAAGACCGAGCTGTCGTACATGATCTTCCCGGAGTTCGTCACCGACAACCTGGACTACCCGAGCACGTACTCGTCGGTGGACCTCGCGTTCTCCGACGGCACGTACCTGAGCGACCTGAAGGCCGTCGACCAGCACGGCGCCGGACTGTCGCCGCAGGGCCAGGGCGCGGGCAAGTTCCTGTACGCCAACCAGTGGAACAAGGTGGCGTCCACGATCGGCGCCGTCGCGGCCGGCAAGACGATCAAGCGCATCCTCGTGGCCTACGACGGCCCGAAGGGTCCGACCGACCTCGGTGCCTGGTACGACGACATCCGCATCGGCGACGTCGTGACCAAGCAGTACGCGAAGCCGTCGGACTACGTGCTGACCACGCGCGGCACGAACTCGAACGGCTCGTTCTCGCGGGGCAACAACTTCCCGGCGACGGCGGTGCCGCACGGCTTCAACTTCTGGACCCCGATGACCAACGCGGGTTCGCAGAGCTGGCTGTACGAGTACGCGCAGCGCAACAACGCGCAGAACCTGCCGACGCTGCAGGCGTTCACGACGTCCCACGAGCCCAGCCCGTGGATGGGTGACCGCCAGACGTTCCAGGTCATGCCGTCGAACATCGCGCCGACCCAGGACCGCGCGCTGCGCGCCCTGCCGTTCCGGCACGAGAACGAGGTCGCCAAGGCGCACTACTACGGCGTCACGTTCGAGAACGGCATGAAGACCGAGATCGCGCCGACGGACCACGCGGCGGTCTTCCGGTTCACGTTCGACGACGGGGCCCAGAAGAACCTCGTGTTCGACAACGTGAACAACTCCGGTGGTCTCACCCTCGACGCGGCCAACGGTGTCGTGACGGGCTACTCGGACGTGAAGAGCGGTCTGTCCACCGGCGCGACCCGCCTGTTCGTCTACGGCAAGGTCGACAAGGCGGTGACGGCGAGCGGCAAGCTCACCGGGGCGGGCCGCGACAACGTGGGCGGCTACTTCTCGTTCGGCGACAAGACCGTCGAGCTGCGGATCGCCACCTCGCTGATCTCCGTCGACCAGGCGAAGTCGAACCTGGAGCAGGAGGTCACCGGCTCGGACACGTTCGAGTCGGTGCGCGACAAGGCGCAGGCGGCGTGGGACAAGATCCTCGGCATCATCACGGTCGAGGGCGCGTCCGAGGACCAGCTGATCACGCTGTACTCCAACCTCTACCGCCTGTACCTCTACCCGAACTCGGGCTTCGAGAACGTGGGCGGTGTCAGCAAGTACGCGTCCCCGGTGTCGCCCGCGACCGGCCAGAACACGCCGACGCAGACCGGCGCGAAGATCGTCGACGGCAAGGTCTACGTCAACAACGGGTTCTGGGACACCTACCGCACGACGTGGCCCGCGTACTCGCTGTTCACGCCGACCAAGGCCGGCGAGATGGCGGAGGGCTTCGTCCAGCAGTACAAGGACGGCGGCTGGATCTCGCGCTGGTCCTCCCCCGGTTACGCGGACCTGATGACCGGCACGAGCTCCGACGTGGCGTTCGCCGACGCTTATCTGAAGGGCGTCTCGAACTTCGACATCAAGGCGGCCTACGACGCCGCGGTGAAGAACGCGTCCGTCGTGCCGCCGAGCAACAACGTCGGCCGCAAGGGCATGGACCGGTCGATCTTCCTCGGCTGGACCGGCAACGACCAGCTGCACGAGGCGTGGTCGTGGGCGATCGAGGGCTACCTCAACGACTTCGGCATCGCGTCGATGGCGAAGGCCCTGCACGAGAAGACGGGCGAGAAGCGGTACGCGGAGGAGTACGAGTACTTCCTCAACCGCGCCCAGAACTACGTGCTGACGTTCGACAAGCGGATCGACTTCTTCCAGGGCCGCAACGTCGACGGGTCGTGGCGCGTCGAGGACCCGGCGAAGTACAACCCGCAGGACTGGCGCTACGACTACACCGAGACGAACGGCTGGAACATGGCGTTCACGGTGCCGCACGACGGGCAGGGTCTCGCGAACCTGTACGGCGGGCGGGAGAAGCTCGCGCAGAAGCTCGACTCGTTCTTCACCCTGCCCGAGACCGCGAAGTTCCCCGGCGGCTACGGCGGCGTGATCCACGAGATGATCGAGGCGCGGGACGTGCGGATGGGCCAGTACGGCCACTCCAACCAGCCGTCGCACCACATCGCCTACATGTACAACTACGCCGGCAAGCCCGCGAAGACGGCGGAGAAGACGCGGGAGATCCTGTCGCGCCTCTACGTCGGCTCGCAGGAGGGCCAGGGCTACGCGGGCGACGAGGACAACGGCGAGATGTCGGCCTGGTACCTCTTCTCGTCGCTGGGCTTCTACCCGCTGCAGATGGGCAAGCCGGCCTACGCGATCGGATCGCCGCTGTTCACCAAGGCGACGGTTCGGTTGGAGAACGGCAAGAAGCTCGTCATCAACGCGCCGAAGAACAACGCGAAGAACATCTACGTGCAGGGCGTGAAGGTCAACGGCAAGGCGTGGAACAAGACGTCGCTGCCGCACGACGTGCTCGCGGCCGGTGCCACGATCGACTTCGACATGGGCTCGAAGCCCTCCGCCTGGGGCACGGGCGCCAACGACGTGCCGGACTCGATCACCAAGGGTGACGCGGTCCCGACGCCGTTGCGCGACGTCGCCTCCGGTGTGTCCACCGCTGCTCTGGTGGACAACAACTCCTCGACCAGCGCGGTGGTGAAGTCGTTCGACTTCAAGGCCGCCGACGTCAAGGAGAAGGCGGAGTTCTACACGCTGACCAACGGCAAGACGGGCACGTCGCCGTCGGCGTGGGAGCTGAAGGGCTCCTACGACGGCAAGACGTGGTCGACGGTCGACAAGCGTTCCGGCGAGAACTTCCAGTGGCAGCAGTACACCCGCTCGTTCAAGATCGCTTCGCCGGGCCGGTACGCCTTCTACCGGCTGGAGTTCACCGGCGACGTGACGCTGTCCGAGTTCGAGCTGCTCTCGAAGCCGCTGCCCGCCGCCACCACCACGGTGACCGGCACGGTCAACGGCCCGCTGCAGGTCAAGGGCGTGACCTATGTGGACGGTGCGACCGTGAGCGGCCCGGTGACGGTCGCCCAGGGCGCCACGCTCTACGTCTTCGGCGGCGAGATCAAGGGCCCGCTGTCGGCGGCGAACGCGGACTCGGTCGTGCTCGTGGGCACCCGTGTGGGTGGTCCGGTGTCGGTGACCGGCTCCACGACCGAGGTGGCGATCGAGAACACCACCGTCGGTGGCCCTGTGTCACTGACGTCGAACAAGACCAGGTCAGTCGTGGCGGCGTCGTCCGTCGGCGGTCCGTTGTCCTGCACGGGCAACACCCCGGAACCGTCGAACAACGGCTTCGCGAACGACGTGAAGGGTCCGAAGGCAGGACAGTGCACTGGGCTGTAACGCCCAACCGGTAGTGACGCTCAACAGGAAGGCCGCGTTCCGTCACGGAGCGCGGCCTTTCCCGTTCACCTGAAAGGAGCTATCCCTTTCCGACATACTTCGATGAGATCTTGGCAGTTTTGTGCGCGGTGACTGGGGAGGCTGTTGTGGTGCCGTTCGAACGAGGCCGCGTCTGGGCGACCGTGCCCGAACCGAGACTCCCGGCCGTTCCGTCACGAACGGGCGCGAAGTCCACTAAGGACGCGCTCCGCGACCTGCCGGCGTCACCAGGAAAGCTCCCGGCACCGCTGCGCTGACGAGCCGCCCTCGACCTGCAACGTGGCGTGCTCGATGTGGTACTCGTCCGCCAGCAACGACTGCGCCGCCTTCAACACGCTCTCGTGATCGGCGTCCTCAGCGGTCGCGAGGTGCGCCGAACACACCTCCATGCCACTGGTGAGCGTCCACACGTGCAGGTCGTGCGCCTCGGTGACACCGGGGATACCGGTCAGCGCCTTCTGCATCTCGGTCACGTCGAGCCACTCGGGCGCGTGCTGGAACAGGATGTGCAGCGCGTTCTTGGCGAGGCTGTACGTCCGCGGCAGCACCCACACGCCGATCAGCACACCCATGATCGGGTCCGCGTACTTCCACCCGGTCGTGATGGTGACCAGCGCCGAGATCAGCACACCGACCGACCCGATCAGGTCAGCCAGCACCTCCAGGTAAGCACCCTTGACGTTGATGCTCTCCTTGGCGCCCTCCTTGAGAACGCTGAAGCTCACGAGGTTCGCCCCGAGCCCGAGCGCCGCGGCGATGAGCACCGGCCACCCCGGCACACTCGGCGGGTCCTGGAACCGCCCGACCGCCTCGTAGATCACGTACCCGGCCACCCCGAAGAGCAGCACGGCGTTGGCCAGCGCAGCCAGCACCTCGGCCCGGTAGAAGCCGAACGTGCGGTTCTTCCCGGCCTTGGCCCGGCGCGCCACCATGATCGCCGCCAGGGCCATGCCCACACCGAGCACGTCGGTGAGCATGTGCGCGGCATCCGAGATCAGGGCCAACGAGGACGTCGCGAACCCCACGACGAACTCGACGACCATGAAGACCGCGCCGATCCCGAACGCGATCCACAACTTGCCGGCGTGCTGCCCGCTCGCGCTCGCCGATCCGTGCCCGTGGCCATGACCCATGCTCCGGAACATATAGCGACATGCGCATGAGTGCAATCCGACGTATTCCCTGAGCTGCATTGAGGTGACGGAGACCACTGCTCGGGCGCCACAGGGGGTAGGTGTGAAACGGGGTGGCGGGAGTGCGCTAGGATCTTCCACGTAGCTACGGCCCCCGTAGCTCAGGGGATAGAGCACCGCCCTCCGGAGGCGGGAGCGCAGGTTCGAATCCTGCCGGGGGCACTACGAAGATCAGTACTAGAAGGCCCTTGACCAGCGTGAACTTGGTCAAGGGCCTTTTCGTGCGTAGGGCCGCTCATAGTCGTCTCCAGTTGATCACAACCTTTCACGCCGAATCCGCGCCAAAGTTCTGCGGGGCTACGAACTGCCCGGACCTTCACGTAGATGCCGAGCGGCACCTCGCGACCAGCAATGAGCGCGACTCGAACCGCGCGGAAATCAGTCCAGAGCATCGTCGAGATGCCGGAGGTCGGGGGCAGGCCGCCAGTAGAGAGGCGAGCAGATCGGGAGAGAACAAGTCCTCACGTACCCCAACGCCAATACAGCGGGGTCGTGTACTTGCGACTGCCGTCGTGCACAGGTCAGACCTCGAGCACCCGAAAGTTCGCGAGAACACCCGTGTGCTCATCGGTGCCCTGAGTTCTCCTTCGCACTGGCGCTGAACGCTGGCGTGGATGGCAGGTCGACGCGGCACTCTCCACCTGGCTCCCACAGCCGGGCACGCGGTTGAGCGAGATCGGCTGTCCAGAGGCCGACAAGTTGCTGCGGAACGCCCTCTACAACCCCGAGCGGGAAGCCCGCCAGGACAAGTCCGCGCTGCGGCACGTCGAGGACGTGAACCTCGACAGCAACTCCAAGCAGCGGGGCGCAGGTCGTGGGACGCGTGGCACAGGTGCGATGCGGTGATGAAGACAGCGGGCGAACACATGCTCATCGAAGATCATCAACGCCCGCCAGGAATGGTCCCGGTGCGGCGAGCCGCGAGCCGACTGCGCCCGACCGCGGGCCGGGTGGACGGTGACCGAGTGCCTCTTGCCAGTGACCCCCGGCTCGACGTTGTGGTTCGGGATTCAACTGGGGAGCGCCCGCACCACCAGACCTCCGCGCCGACGATCCGGCCGGTGGTGGTGCCTGCGCCAGAGGCAGGGAAGCTGGTCGCCACACCGACCTCGAACCGTGCCGTCTACGGGGTCGCGCAGGCCGGAGACTCCTACTAACCCAGAGGAGCAGTGCGCGGCTGTCGACCAGTCCAGCCTCGACTGGCCGACACTTGTCGCGGTGGTCGGCCCCTTGGCCCTGCAGCAGTACTTCGACCAGGTGGCGCTGAGGTTCGAGGCCGCCAAACGGGCAGCCTGCTGGACGAGGCAGCGGTGGGCCTGGTCAGGCGACCGGCGCATGAGCGGCTGGGACAGGGCAGCCGCCTGCGCAACACCTAGAAACTCGTTCGGGAACGAATAAGTCTGCTTTCAAAAGTACAAGCGAGTTCTTTTGCTATGGCGCAATGAGCGCAGACGGAGCCTCAGGCGTGAAGCGCCTGCGAGGCGACAGCAGGCGAACCGTAAATGATACCGCCCCAGTCAGGGAGCAACGATGCAAACGCCAGAGCGACGCCCAACGTGGCCACCACCGCAAGTTTCCTCATAGCGGGGGACGGTACACACCATGGGGAATGAACAAGCCATTGGGGTCAGTCCAAGCACACGACCCGTGACAGCGCAGGACTACCCGAACCGTCAATCACTCTGCAGATGGAACCCCATCGTGTCGGCTACGCAGAGATAGATCGGGCTCGCGCGGCGTAGCTGCTCCCTCGATGCGGGGATCCGGAATGGACCAACGGGCCTCGCGGTGCGCCTGAACGTGCACCAACAGGAGGTCGTCGTCCTGACCCGGAGCGCCTCGAAGCAGGTCAGCGGCTTGCCTCCAGCACTCCGCCGCCGCAGAGAGATCATCGGCGATCGCGCGGACGTGGCCGAGCACGTGCCAGGCACGAGCTTGCGAGTGTGCACGCCGGCAAAGTCCGGTCGCCTTTTCCGCCGCGTCGGCCGACTGCTCGAAAGAGCCGAGATCGTAAAGAGCTTCGGACATCACCAGAAGCGCTTCGCCCATACCCGACCGGTCACCGCTGCGAGTGTGGGCTTCGAGTGCACTTTCACTGCAGGACATCGCCTTGTTGTTCTCACCGTGCTCGTGGTATATCTTGGCCAATTCAGTCAAGGTCGCTCCCTGGCCGCGCACATCACCCACTTCTTCTCGAATAACCAGCGCCTTTTCGTGATAGTCGAGTGCGACCTCGTCCAATTCCATCCGGTGATGCGCATTGGCCAGCTGATCCAAAGCGCACGCCTCAATGATCCGCTCACCCATTCCCCGAAGGAGGTCTAGCACCTTCTCGTAGATCGCGATGGCGATGCGGGTCTGACCTGCCTTGAGGTGCACGCTGCCCAGGTTCTGCCTGCTCAGCGCACTCAGCTCTCGATGTCCGAGTTCGTCCGCCAACGCTGCGGCCGCAGACAGCATCTGCCGCGCTTCGTCATACCGACCGAGCCAATGCAGCACGACACCAAGGTTGTTGAGCGTGCCACACTCTCCCTCCTGGTGACCCAGTTCACGAGCCGAGGACAACGCGATTTCATGACTGAGCCTCAAGTCCTCGTAAAACCCGAAACGATCGTAGGATTCGTTCATGTTCGCCGCCAGTCGCCAGGCGTGATCATGAAAACCATGTCGTGCGGCGTGCGACACAACAGCAGCTAGATTGGTCTGTTCTTGAGCGAACCAATCCAGGGCGGAACCAACGGTGTCGAACTTCACGGCGCCGCGCCAGGAAATTCCATCCAGCACGGGAACCCTGGTCCGCTCGGGAGTCACTCGCTGCGCCGCATTCCAGGTCGATGCGAGATACCAATCAAGAAGGCGAGTGAGTACCAACTCCCGCTGGTCAGAAGTTTCTTCCAGGCGCACCAGATCGACGGCGTACCCGAAGAGGAGATCGTGGAGCCTGAAGCGGCGGGCTGAGATCTGCCTGACCAGGTTCGCCTTCCCCAGCAGCCGAAGGTGCTCGACGACGACGGACTCGTGCTCACCGAGGACCGCGCCCACTGCCGAGATGTCGAACTCGGGGCCGGGGTGCAGGCCCAGGCGGCGGAAGCTCAGCGCGACCTCTGCGGGCAAGGCGCGGTACGACCAGCTGAACGCACAGGACAACGTCGTGTACTCGTCGTCGCTGTCCGCGGAGTCCAGCAGGCCGAGACCTTCCTGCCGGCGCAACTCGTCCGCCAGCTCCAGCAGCGTGAGGTACGGCCTGTCGATGGCGAGCTGAGCGATGATCCGCAGGCAGAGAGGAACGCCCTGGGCAAGCCGCACCAGTTCGGCCAAACCGTCGTCCTCGCCGGAACGGCCTCTTCCGTCGAGTTCGGAGAGCAGCAGGGCGGCGGACTCCCCTTGCGTCAGCGGCGGCACCTCCACTGTCCGCACGCCCTCGCGGATCGTGAGTCCCTTGAGCTCGATCCGGCTGGTCACGAGACAGCAGCAGTCGGCCGCCGCGGCGAGGATCGGGCGGACCTGGGCGGCGTCGCGGGCGTTGTCGAGGATCAGCACGATCTTCTTGCCGCTCAACGACCTCCTGAGCCGGACACGTCGCTCGTCCACGGTCAGCCGGTCGAGCGACACCCCCAGCGACGCCAGCAGGATGGCTATGGCGTCGTCCGGCGCCATAGGTGCGGTGGGGCCGTGTCCACTCAGGTTGACGAACAGCTGGCCGTCCGGGAACCGGGACTTCCGCTGGTGCGCCCATCGGGTCGCGAGACTCGTCTTTCCCGCGGCAGGCATGCCGTGCAGTGCAACGACCTGCCCTTGACCCGCGGCGAAGAGGGCGTCCAGCCGAACGAGGAGGTTCTTGCGACCGACGAAGTTGGGGATGTCCCTCTCGAGCTGCTGCGGCGGTTCCGAGTCGATCTTGCTCACGATCGCCGTGCCGGCCTGCTTCCTCAGCACGGCCTGGTAGAGCTCGCGCATTTCCGGGCCAGGCTCGGCGCCGACCGCATATTCCAGCCGGGAGCAGAACTCGCTGTAGAACTCAAGTGCTTTCGAGTACTTGCCCATCCCGTCGAGCGAACGCATATAGTGGCGGGCGAACATCTCCTCGGTGTCGTGCTCGTCGACCAAACGGCCGACTGCGCTCATCACTTCGCTGTATTCACCCAACTGCAGCTGACTGTCGAACAACACGTAGTAGGCAGGCAGCCGATCGAATTGCTCCATCTGGGCACGGCAGTGATCCGACCAGGTTCCACTCAGATCCGCGAGCGGGTTGCCGTTCCACAATTCGAGCGCTTCCTGCACCAGAGTTTTAGCCAAAAAGTGGTCATCGCTCGTGGACGCTTGTCTAGCTTTTGTCACCAGATTTCGGAAGCGGTGCAGGTCGACCAGCATCGGGTCGAGATCAAGGCGGTAAGCAGCACCTTCCTTGAGCAGCTGACCGCCGGAGCCGGACTCGGTGAGAACCTTGCGCAGTCTGCTCACGATGGGATGCAGCCGTCCTTTTGAGACCCGCAGGGTCTCGCCGCGCCACAGTTCATCGATGATCAGATCTATCGGCACGGGACGTCCGACATCATGGAGCAGCAATGCCAAAACACCGCGCTGTTGCGCCTTGCCGAGGTGAATACTCCCGTCACCTGTCAGCAAGGACGTCGTCCCCAAGATCTTGAATTCCACCAGCGTCTCACCCCTCGCTGGCCCCACTTGCACGCCAGGATGACCAGTGTGCACTCCGCACTTGAATTCCAGCAGGCCGAATGTTCCCAATTGCTCCAAATCAGTGAGGCCAGGGCAGGCATCCGGAGGGGCAAGTTCACGGCAAGTGGAAGGGCAAGTGTCATCCGCATCCTTGGTGCCAACGGGGGCTCATTGCTGGACCGAGGGGGAGATTCATGACGCGTGCCGAGTGGTTGCAGGTGCCAGTCGGGCTGGACGCTGCCCGGTGGGTGACGCGGCCTGGTCTGTTGAACGTGCTGGTCGTCGTGCACACGGTCACCAGCGGTCAGCGGCTGCTGGAGGTGATCGAACTGGTCGAACGGGACGCCCGGATCCAAGTCACCTTCGCCCAAGCACCGGACGTTTTCAGCAACGGTGTCGACGACTTCCTCCGCGCCACCGGAGGTCTGGTCCTGTCGTGGGAACAGGTGATCCGGGAACGGTTCGACCTCGCGGTCGCCGCCGGGTACGGCGGGCTGCAGCACGTGCACGCGCCGCTGCTCGTCCTGCCGCACGGAGCCGCTTACGGCAAGACCCACGCGGACACCGTCTACGGCCTGGACGCGCAGCGGCTGATCCACAACGGCCGGGTGCTGCCCGACGCCATCGTGCTGTCACATCAGGATCAGCTGGCGGTGCTCCACGACCAGTGTCCCGCTGCCGTCGACGCCGCCGTCGTCGCCGGCGATCCCAGCTACGACCGGATGGTCGCGAGCCTGCCGCACCGCGACCGCTACCGTGCCGACCTGGGCGTCCGGGCGGAACAGCACCTAGTCGTGATCGCGTCGACCTGGGGAGGGCAGTCCCTGTTCGGGGCGTGTCCGGACCTGTTCGGGCGTCTGCTCGACGAACTGCCGTCGCGGTACCGCGTTGCCGCGCTGATGCATCCGGCAGTGTGGTTCGGCCACGCACCACGCCAGATCAGGTCGTGGCTCGCCGACTGCGTGGACGCCGGACTCGTCGTGATCGGTCCCCACGTCGACTGGCGGGCCGCCGCAGTGGCCGCCGATGTCGTCATCGGTGACCACGGCTCGGTCCCCGTGTACGCCTCGGCGATCGGCACACCGGTTGTGCTGGTGGATCCCGAGCTGCAGGCTGTCACGACCAGCGGATCACCGCAGGACCTCTTGCGGCACAACGCCGTCATCTACGACCACGGCTCCTCCCTGTCCGCCATGTTCGAAGAAGCGCGCGCACGATCCGACCTGTTGCAGGACGCGATCGTGGATAGCCTGACCTCGTGCCCCGGCCGTTCGACGACCCTGATCAGGGAAGCCATGTACCGGCTCCTGAGCGTCCCGGTGCGGGGAAAGCACCGTGCGCCGGCACCGGTGACGACCACGCCCGAGGAGTACCGGTGCTGACGGCGACGGCCGAAGACGGCAGGACACTGGACCTCTCCGTCGACGGACCGCTGGTGGACTGCCTTTCGCCGGACGAGCTCGCCGCGTCTGTGACGATCTCGCTGCACACCTGGTTCACCACCGGCCTCGACCTGACCCTGCTCGTCCGCAACGGCCTGCCGGTGTGGTGCGCCGAGCACCGCGCCGCCAGAGCGGACCACCCGTGCGGGCGGCTACTCGTCGTCGCCTGCCCATGAACGAAGTCGATCGGACACGGTGCTCGCCCTGGAGGACCCCAACGAGGTGAGGAGGTGGACCGCCTGCCGCAGGTGCTCCACCGCCGTGGCGTCGTCACCACGATGGTGCGCGACTTCCGCGATCACCTCGTGGGAATGGGCGAGCCCTTCGTGCGATCCGACCTCCCGCATCATGGCCAGCGCCTCTTCAGCCACCTCGCCCGCACGCACGAAGTCCTGCGCGCGACAGTGCGCCCACGCCTGCGCCACGAACACCCGTGCCTTGTTGTACGCGTCCGGCTCGGGCAACCGGTCGAAGACGACCTTCGCCTCAGCCAGGTGCGCCAGTCCCTCGGCGTCGCGACCGAGTCGGCTCAGCGCCGTACCGAGATGGATCAAGCTCAGCGCGAGACCCCGGTCCGCGTCCAACGCGCGGTTCAGCTCCACGAGTTCCGCGAACTCCGCGGCTGCGTCCGACACGCGATCGGTCTCCGCATAGAGCAACGCCAATCCCTCGCGCGCATCGGCGACACCGCGCTGATCACCGCCGGCCGCCGCGATCGCCGCCGAAGCGCGCAGGTGCCGCTCTGCCTCGCCGTGCCTGCCGAGCGTCGTGCAGACACGACCGAGCCGCTTCAGCATGTCGGCCTCGGCGAACGCGTTGCCCCACCGGCGGGCGGCCTCGACACCTCGCAGGTCGATCTCGATCCGGTCGTGGTAGTGCTTGCGGTGCAACAACAACGGCCACAACACGTCGGAGAGGTGCCAGGCGAGGTCCGGCCACCCGGCCAGACTCGCCTGCCCGGCGGTGATGAGATTCTGGCGCTCCAGTTCGAGCCAGCACAGGGCTTCGTCACGATCGGCGAACTGCGGTACCTCGGTCGGTTCGACGCTGAACACGTAGTCCAGCCGGCGCCGGTGCGGCGTCACGACCCGGTCGGCCACCATCGCACCGGCCAGGTACCACTCCAGCACCTGCCTCAGCGCGGCGTCGCCGTCCTCTCGGCTGTCCTGTTCGGCGGACTGTTGTCTGGCATGGAGTTTCACCAGGTCGTGGAACCGGTAGCGATCCTCCGCGACCTCTTCGAGGAGGCTGCTGTCGACCAGTTCCTCGATGAGGCGCGAGACCGCGGAAAGCCGCTCACCGAGCACCGACGCCGCCACGGCCGGGCCGAACGTCTGACCCGGATGCAGCGCGAGCCTCCGGTACGCGACGGCAGTGCGCTCGTCCAACGCTCGGTAGGACAGGTCGAACGTCGTCTGGACGGACAACTCCTGCGACGGTGACAGCATCGCCAGGCGCAGCTGCTCGTCCGCGAGCTCGGAGACGACGCGTCCCACGGACCACTTCGGCCTCGCGACGAGGCGTGCCGCGACGACCCGAACCGCGATGGGCAGCCCGCCGCACAGGTCGACCAGAGCCTCGGCGCGATCCTGCTCCTCCGCGATCCGATTGCCGCCCAACGTCTTCGCCAGCAGCGTCACCGCCGATGCCGCCGCCAGCGGGCGGATGTCCAGCAGCCGTCCGCCGTCGACGACCAGATCGGTCAGGCGGGTCCGGCTCGTCACCACTACAGCGCTGGACGACGAGTTCGGCAGCAACGGCCGCACCTGCCCAGCCGCGAGTGCGTTGTCCAGTACCACCAGGAGCGACTTGCCCGCTGTCAGCGAGCGGTACAGCGCGGCCTGCTCGGCCAGGTCGGCCGGCACGCGCTGCGGTGCGACTCCGAGACTGCGGAGGAAGAGGCCGAGTGCCTCCTCCGAGCTCACCGGGGTCTCGCCGCCGAATCCGCCCAGGTCCACGTAGATCTGGCCGTCCGGGAAGCGGTCGTGCACCCGGTGAGCCCACTGGAGCGCGAGGGCGGTCTTGCCGATACCGCCCGGTCCGGCGAGCACGGCGAGCATCCGCTCTCCCGCTGCGAACATTCCATCGAGCTCGGCCAGGTCGGACGCGCGATCTGTGAAGTGGGCCGGCGCCGGGAGCAGCTGCTGCGGGATGGGAACCGCGGAGTCCCCGTCCGAGTGGATGTGGACGTCTCCGTGCACGACCCCCGCCTGCACGACGCCGCCCTGAACCGAGCCTGAAATCTCGTTCTGCACGTCCGCGTCCATGGCACCCCCGCTGTGCACTCGCATCTGCGCAACATGACGACCGTACGGCGTTTTGCACTCGAAGCTGCTCAAAACCACCCGTGACGACCAACACGACCATCTGAGGACGGGCGATCTCGAGTCGGTTGGAGTTGTGAGCCGGATACAAGGACGTGCCGATGAGCAACACGTCGCTTCCGGATCTGTCGACCAGTGAGGTCAAGGCCCCGCCGCAGCGGTGGCGCACCCGGCGGGGCCGCGTTCACAACGGCAGGTCTCGCTGGGTGAGAGGTCACCCGCGATGAGCAGGAGCTTCTGGTTCAGACTCGCGCGTCCGGGCGGTCAGCGCGATCGCCACCACCGGGGTTGCGGCTGACAGGAGCACCAGCGCGGGTAGCCCGGTGCCGTCCTTCACGAGCAGGCGCGCCACGCTGCTCGCCACCATGGTGCTGAGGTTGTAGGCGGCCACGTTGACGCTGGTGGCGAGCGTTGGGGCCAGGTCGGCAGTGCCGACCACGATGCGGGCGTTCAGCGGGCACGATCAGGAAGAACGCAGCTCCCAGGGCGAAGAGGAGCACGCCGGTGAGCAGCTCGTTGGACAGCGACAGCCTGAACAGCAGAGTCGTTGCCGCCAGGACCACCAGACCGATGCGCAGGTCGTGGTCGGCGAGCCGGCTTCCCGCGAGGCTGCCCGCGCCGAAGAGCAGCAAAAGCAGCCTCAGGTGCTGCTCGGCGAAGCCCGACTCGTCGATGAGGATCGGCGCGATGAACGTGTAGGTGGCGTAGCCGCCCAGGGTCGCAAGGAACGTCGCGGCGACCATCGACCTGCCCGACCGCCGCAACGCGAACCGCGACCTGCTGCAGGCGCGCATCGCGGACGCGATCGACTCCGGAGAACTGCCGCCGGAGGCGGACGCGCGAGGCCTCGCGACCTACGTGGTGGCGGTGATCCAGGGATGTCGCAGCAGGCGCGCGACGGGGTCAACACCGAGACGCTCAAGATCGTCGGCGAGATGTCGCTGCGGATGTGGCCGGTGCGGCACGTTCCCGTCTGACCGGCCTCAGGTCCACAGGCGACTGTCAGGTCGTGCTCGCCGCGATGTCCTGCACGGCCTGGCAGGCGCTGGGCACCGGGTCCAGTTCGTTGACGTGCCCGGCCAACCGGCACAGCAGTCCCTTGAACGTCTCACGGTCCGAATCGGACAGTCCCGACAGCACGTGCGCCTCGGCGTGGGCGAGGCGGAGATCCAGCTCCTCCAGCCGTGCGCGGCCGGCGGAGGTCGCGACCACGAGGCGGGTGCGGCGGTCGGTGGGGGCCGGGCGGCGTTCCACCAGGGAGGCGCGTTCCAGGTCGTCCAGCAGGTAGGTCATGACGGTGCGGTCGATGCCCAGTTGCTGGCAGAGCGCCGACTGGCTCTCCGGCTGGTCGCGGGTGGCGGCGGTGAGGATCTGGTAGCCGCGGTGGCCGCCGGGCAGGTCTCCCACGGCGGCGTTCGTGGCCTTGACGAAGGCGCGGAACACCACACCGAGGGTCCAGCCGAAGTCGTCCTCCAGAGCGGTCACCCGGCCAATGATAGCCAGCACAGAACGTCTGTCGAGCAGAACATCTGCGTGGCATACTTTCGGCATGACAGATTATGGCCACCCGGTGGAGTTCGGGGTGTTCCTGCCGCCCGGTGCGGCGGAGTTCGCCACGACGTTGCGGCTCGCGCAGGCTGCTGACGGGCTGGGCCTGGAGCTGGTGAGCATCCAGGACCACCCGTACAACGCGGCCAACCTCGACACGTGGACGTCGTTGTCGGTCATCGGTGCGTTGACCACCAACGTTCGTGTGTTCCCCAACGTCGCGAACTTGCCTCTCAGGCCGCCGGCGATGCTTGCGCGCGCTGCCGCGAGTCTTGACGTTGTCACCGGTGGGCGCGTGGAGCTCGGGCTTGGTGCTGGGGCGTTCTGGGACGCGATCGGTGCCATGGGTGGCCCGCGGCGCACTCCGCCTGAGTCGGTCGAGGCGCTCGAGGAGGCCATCACGGTCATCCGGTCGTTGTGGACGCCTGGGCGCGGGGTTCGGTTCGAGGGCAGGCACTACTCGGTGGACGGAGCGCGGCCCGGGCCGTTTCCCGCGCACGACATAGGCATCTGGGTGGGGGCCTACAAGAAGCGGATGCTCCAACTCACGGGGCGTAAGGCGGACGGGTGGCTGCCTTCGAGTCCTTATGCGCCAACACAGCAGCTCAAGGCGATGAACGCCATCATCGACGAGGCCGCTGTGGAAGCCGGGCGCTCTCCCAAGGACATCCGCCGGATCTACAACATCGGCACCGAGTTCACTGCAGACCAACTCGCCGAACTGGCGCTGCACGACGGTATGAGCGGGTTCGTGCTGATGGTCAACACCGACGACGAACTGCGCCACTTCGCGGAGGAGGTCGCACCGGCCGTGCGTGAGATGGTGCAGAAGGAACGGGATTCGCGACCTCTGTGGGACGAGTCGACGCGCCCAAAAGGTCCGGCGCCTGAAGCGGGGGCCGTCTACACCGCTTCGGGCCGGGCGCTGGGACGTCAGCTCATCGGCGTGCACGACCACCTGCGCGAGGAGTTGACCAAGGTCCGGGCGATCGTGGGGCAGGTCGCGGACGGGGTGCTCGACGTCGGGGCGGCGCGGTCCGAGATCAACACGATGACCATGCGCCAGAACAACTGGACGATGGGCGCGTACTGCGAGAGCTACTGCCGGCTCGTCACGATCCACCACACGCTCGAGGACACGAGCCTGTACCCGCAGCTCAGGGAGGGTGATCCGCGCCTCGGGCCGGTGCTCGACCGGCTGACCGAGGAGCACCAGGTCATCCACGAGGTGCTCGAACGGCTCGACGCCGCGCTGGTCGCCGCGGTCGCGCAGCCGGAGAGGATCACCGAAGTGCAGAAGGCGGTCGACCAGCTCGCGGACACGTTGCTGTCGCACCTGTCCTACGAGGAAGGGGAACTGGTCGAGCCGATGGCGCGCATCGCGTACCACCACTGAGTGCACTTGGGCGTGTGCGGCGGCGCGGTGCCGTCCGCTGCCAACAGACTGGGCTCGTGGACACCAGGAAGCGAGTCGATCCCGTCCGGCGCGGTCGCACCATCCTGGGGGCGTCGTTGCTGCTCACAGCCGCCGCCGCGGGGACGAGAGCCGCCGTCGGGTTCAGCTACGCGCCCGAACTGGAGGCCGCGATCCGCGCGAAGGACGGTCTCGACCTCACGATCGCGCTGCACACCGGGCTGACGTACGGCTGGCTGGTGTTCGCCGTCTGCGCCGCGATCGCCGCGCTTCCGTTGCTGCTCAACGGGTCGGGCCGGACGTTCGCGGCCGGGGTCTGCTACGCGCTCGGCATGCCGTTGCTGCTGTTCAGCATCGGCGTGATCGCCCCGATCTCCCCCGTGCAGACGCTGACGTGGCTCGCGTGCGGCACCATCCTGCTGCTCGCGTGCTTCGTGATGCTGACGTCGGGACCGGTGCCCCAGCGGGCTCCGGACCGGCGCGGGCCGGTCCGGAGCCGTCGCCGCTAGCGGCCGGTCACCGTGCAGGTCGCGGTTGCGGACCTGCCCGGGTTGCTCTCCGACACCGCGGTCAGGGTCACCTTCGACATGATCGGGCCGCTGCCGCGCATCGCGTGCACCGGCACGTCGACCCGGCCGCCGAACTTGGCCGTGGCCAGCGCGTTCGGCACCGAGACGGTCCAGCCGTTCTCCGCCTTGGCGCTCACGCGGTAGACGTCGCCGTCGACGAACTGGTCGACGGGCTCCGGGTGCTGGCCACCGGGGGTCGCCGCGCGGCCGGTGTTGGTCAGCGGGAACCGGCACGTCGCCACGCCGTCGGTGCCGGCGCGGGCCGCCGTCGGGGTGACGCGCACGCCGCGCTGCTGCGGGCCGGCGCCGTCGAGCGACCGGATCGCCACCGTGTAGGACAGCACGCCGCGCGAGTCGCGTTGCAGGTCCAGCACGTAGAAGTGCAGGCGGTTGGCCGTGTCGACGAACTCGAACTCGCTGCCGGAGTTCGTGCCCGCGTGGAACAGCGCGTCGGACAGCTGGCGGTAGTCGCCGATCGTGATCGGGACCTTGGTGCCGTCCGGCAGGACGTAGTCGGTCATGCCGATGTCCTGCGGGTTCGCGTCGACCACCCACGTGAACGGTGCCGCGTCGACGTTCTTGGTCTTGGCGAGCAGCACGCCGGAGTCCGGGGTGAAGGAGTCGGCGCCCATCCGGTCCACGACCTCGAGCGTGTAGTTGTTGTAGCCGCCGCCGTCGCAGAACGGGTTGGTGGAGACGTTGCAGGACGGCGTCTTGTCACCGGTGCCCAGCGCGAGGTTGATGCCCGTCAGGCCGGTGGCACCGGGGTCGACCTCGCGGGCGGTGATCTTCGCGATCACCGTGCCGGAGCTGGCCAGCGCCTCGCGGGACAGCCGCAGGACGTTCTTCTCGTCGACGATGCCGAGCTTGATCTTGTTGCGCAGGGTCTGTTGCGCGCCAAGGGATCCGCCGCCGGTCGCCGGGATCGTCCAGCGGGAGTGCGGGCCGCCGGGGCCGTTGAACGAGCCGCGCGACAGCATGTCCCACGGGCCGCTGTAGTCACGGCGCGGCGGGTTGCCGTACGGGTTGTTGTAGTTGTCGCCGATGCCGAGGATGTGGCTCAGTTCGTGCGCGTAGACGCCCTGGCCGGAGCTCTCGGCCTGCGTCGACGAGCCGCCGCCCGCGTTGGGCCAGATCGACGAGCCAGCGGCCCACGACGTCCAGTCGACGTACCGGGTGCTCGACCAGTTCGGCAGGGCCGGGTCCGGCGGGCCGAACGCGTCGGTCACGTCCTCCTTGGTCCGGAACTTCATCATCCCGAACTCCTGCCAGGTGCCGGACTCGTCCTGGCCCGCCGACAGGTAGTAGATGAAGTCGTAGCCCGCCGGCACCTCCGCGCCGACGTCCGCGACCCACGCCGCACGGCCGTCGGTGCGGATGTTGCGGTTGCAGGTGTCGCCGGCGGGACAACCGGTGCCGCCCTGGAACTCCATGGCGTACTCGTGGTCCTTGCCCGGCATCTGGTACGGGCCGAACGCCTTCAGGTCGACGCCGTAGCGCCCGCCGGAGGTCTCCATCCAGTACTCGTGCACGGTGTGGCCGCGGTTGAGGCCGTTCGGCTTGTTCAGGAAGTCCTGGTAGAACTGCCCGACCTCGGCGCGCGGCACGTTCGCGGCCTCCGCGCTCGGGTTGCCGAACACCGTGGAGTTCTTGGCCTGCGTCACGACGAACGGCTGGTTCGGGTAGTCCAGCAGGACCAGCGCGCCCTTGAAGGTGCGCACCGAGCCCTTGACCGCCGGATCGGCCCAGTTGGTGCCGGGGATCTTCTTGTAGTCCCGCTCCCACGTCATGTGGTCGGGGTTGACCCAGTTCTGCGGGTCGATCGGGCCCGGGAAACCGGCCTGCGCGAGGACGCGCACGGAGTCTCTGGTCTGCTGCCACGGCTGCTGCTGCGGCCAGTGGTCGTACTGCCAGTGGTTCGACGGGTGGTCGGGAGCAGCCGCTGAGTTGCCGACGGTGACCATCGCGAGGGAGAGGAGCGCGGTGATCAGCAGGGCAGGGCGCCGGTGTGTGCGCTTCATGTCCTCACCGTGGTGCAGGGCGACCCGTCCCAACCACCCGTCGATCGTCTGCCGCTCAAGGAATTTCGGTCGGTTCGACTCCCACGGGGTCGTCGATCTCGGTGTCCTCGCGGGCGCGCCGGACCTCTTCGAGCACGCGGCGCACCTGCTCCTCGCTCGCACCGAACATGAAGCACATGCCCGCAACAGTAGGCACGCGGCCGTTCCGGGTGCTTCTCGATTCCTGCTCGCTCTTCCGGTTTGGCGGGGTTTCGCGGTGGATTCGGGCCGAACCGCAGGCGAAATTTGCAGTCGCAGAGCGCCGCGCGGCCGGTGACGTGCTGGGATGCAGCATGACCGATCGCGGTGACCACATTGTGCACGTGCTCGAGGAGGCCTTCGCCGGCCTCTGGTCCGCCGACCCCGCCGCGTTCCGGCACAAGTTCCGCAAGATGGCGGCCGAGCCGTTCGCGTTCTACCGGGGCAGCGCGTGCCTGTTCTACGCGGACATGGCCGAGCTGCCCGACGAGTGGGCGGACGAGCGCACCGGGCGCATCTGGATCCAGGGCGACCTGCACGCGCAGAACTTCGGCACGTACATGGACTCCGAGGGCACGCTGGTGTTCGACGTGAACGACTTCGACGAGGCCTACCTCGGTTCGTTCACGTGGGACCTCCGCCGCTTCGCCGCCTCGATGGCCCTGCTCGGCTGGCGCAAGGCGCTGCCCGACAGCTCGATCACCGAGCTGATCCGCACCTACGTCCTGTCGTACGTCGCGCAGGTCCGTTCCTTCGCCGAGCACCCGAACGACGAGCTCTTCAGCCTCGGCCTGGACAGCACCGAGGGCGCGCTGCACCGCGTCCTGCAACGGGCCCGCCTCGCCACCCGCATCGGCCTGCTGGAGGAGAAGACCGCGATCGTCGACTACGAACGCCGCTTCCGCCGCGACCGCGAAGGCACCCACGAACTCTCCCCCGAGGTCTACGAGACGGTCCTGGGCGCGTACGAGTCCTACCTCGACACCATCCCGACCGGAAAGCGCGCGTCGAGCCGCACCTACGCGGTGAAGGACGTGGTGGGCCGCAGCGGTTTCGGCATCGGCTCGGCCGGCCTGCACGCGTACAACATCCTGGTCGAGGGCCGCTCCCAGGCGCTGGAGAACGACGTGGTCCTGTCGATGAAGCAGGCCAACGTCGCCGCCCCGAGCCGCGTCGTCGCCGACGAGCGGATCCGGTCGTACTTCACCGACCACGGCCACCGCACCGCCGTCTCGCAGCGGGCCCTGCAGGCGCACGCCGACCCGTGGCTCGGCCACACGCAGATCGACGGGGTCGGGTACGTGGTGTCGGAGCTGTCGCCGTACGAGGCGGACCTCGACTGGTCGGACCTGACCGAGCCGGCGGACATGCTGCCGGTGCTCGACTACCTGGGCCGGGCCACCGCGAAGATGCACTGCGTCGCCGACTCGGACTCGTCGCAGACGCTCGTGGACTTCCAGTGCGAGGAGGCGATCGCGGCCGTCATCGGGGAACGGGAGGCGGAGTTCACCGAGTCGATCGTGGAGTTCGCGCTGGGGTACGCGCGGCGGACGCGGGAGGACCACCGGTTGTTCGTGGACGCGTTCCGGGACGGGCGGATCGACGGGGTGGGCGCGACCGCGTGATCCAGGCGACACCGCCTGTATTCGTTAGATGCGTACTCTGATCAATATGCGCATCCTCTTCTCGAGCGTTCCCCAGCACGGCCACCTGCTGCCCCTGTTCCCCCTCGCCCGCGCCTTTCGGGAGCGCGGTCACGAGGTCGCTGTGCTCACGGCGGGCGGCATGGCTCCGGTGATCGAGGCCCAGGGGCTCGGGCACCTGCCGGCCGGCCCGCTGCCGGACGTGCTGTTCGCCGAGGTCGCGCGGCGCACCGGTGCCGACCCCGCCGGCGCGCCCACGCCCGACTCGGTGGCCGAGTTCTTCGCGGGCACGCGCCTCGACCTCACTGCCGACGAGGCACTGGCCGTGACGAAGGACTTCGCGCCAGACCTCGTCGTGGCCGAGCTGTGCGACTTCGTGGGGCCGCTGGTGGCGGCTACCGCGGGGGTTCCGGTGGCGACGCTGGCGTTCGGGCCGCCGTTGCCGCCGGTGTTCACGAACGCGATGGAGGCCATGGCTCGCGTTCGGCACGAAGCCCGGGGGTTGTCCTGGGAGCCGCGGAAGTGGTTGCTCGACACGTGGCCCTCGTCGATGCGCGCGGACGAGTGGCAGCAGCCCTCTGGTTGGCTCCCGCTGCGGCCCGAGGCGTTCCGCGAGCCGGGGGCCGCCGCGGTGGCGTTGCCGGTGTCGGGGCGGCCTCGGGTGCTCGTGACGTTCGGGACGTTCTTCGGCGACCCCGCGAAGTTGAGCCCGCTGCTGCGGGCGATGTCCACTGTGGACGTGGACGTCGTGGTGACGCTGGGGCTGGCCACGAAGCCCGAGGAGTTCGACGTGGACCACGAGCGCATCACGTTCGTCGGGTTCACGCCGATGGAGGACCTGCTCGACGGCGTTGACGTGGTGGTGACGCACGGGGGTGCGGGGACCACCTCGGCGGCGTTGCTGAAGGGGGTGCCGCTGGTCGTGCTGCCGCAGGGCGCGGACCAGTTCTTCCAGGCCGAACGGGTGGCGGCGGCCCAGGCCGGGGTGGCGCTCGACCCGTCCTCGCAGACGCCGGAGGCGGTGGTCGGCGCGTTGCGGACGGTGCTCGGGAGTGTCAGCATCCGGGAGAACGTCACGGCGGTCGCCAAGGAGATCGGCGCCATGCCTGACGCGCACGAGGTCGCCGCCACACTGGAAGCTGGTCTATGACAAGGCCTTACCACTCTCCGCGCCGTGCGCAGGACGCCGCCGACACCCGGCGGGACATCCTGCGGGCGGCGACGGAGTTGTTCTCCGCCAACGGCTACGCCCGCGTCACGGTGGCGGAGATCGCCAAGCTGGCCAAGGTCGCGCCGCAGACCGTCTACTCGAGCGCCGGCAGCAAGTCCGAGATCCTGCACAGGATCGTCAGCGAGTCGATCGACCGCACGGACGCGGCTTCGGTCACGGAGGCGATCCGGCAGACTGATGACCTCGCCGGAGCGGTCGCCGTGCTGGCCAAGGGGACGCGGCTGGGCAACGAGAGCGAGCAGCAGGTCGTCGAGGTGCTGTTCGCGGCGTTCCCGGTGCACGAGGACGGCGCCGCGCTCTGGGAGCACAGCACCAGGGCGTACAAGCAGGCTCTCCGCGAGGTCGCGCTCCACTTGCGGGACAAGGGGTTGCTCGCGCTGGACGCCGAGCGGGCGGCGGACGTGCTGTGGTTCTGCTTCGGGTTCGGCGCGTGGCGGACGCTCGTCAAGGACAGCGGCTGGTCGTGGGACGACGCCGAGGAGTGGCTGGCGCGGCAGGCGGTCGCCGCGCTCGGCCGCTGACGGTTCCTACTGGACCTGGCCGTGGTGGCGGGTGGTCCACGCGGCGACGGCCGGCAGCACGTCCGTGATCCACTCGCGGGCGGCGGCGGTGAGCTCGTAGCGCGCGGCCCGGCGGAGCACGAAACCGTTGTCCTGCAGCCGCTCCAGCGTGAGGATCACCCTCGGGCCGAGGAGGGAGAGCAGCTCCTCCGCAGTCTTCGCGCCGTCGGACAGCGCCACGAGGACCTGGGGCAGCTGGTCACTGCTCATCAGGTCCTGCAACGCCATCAGGTGGTGCAGTGCCGTGGCGTCGGCCTTGCGGTCGGCGGCGAACGTGCTCGGGTCGTGCACCTGGACGCGGGCTCGGCCGGACCTCTTGGCGCGCTGCAAAGCCGCGTCCGTGTCGCGGACCAGGTCGATCAGCGTGTCCTGGGCGGCCGGCACGTGCGCCGCGACGCCGATGGACGCGGTCTGGTGCCGCAGCGTGAGGTGGTAGCCGTCGTTGGTGGTGATCTCGGTCTGCAGGGCCCGGATGCTGCGCAGGATGCCGTCGGCGACGACCGCCGCCTCGGTGCCTGTGGTGCGGGGCAGCAGCACGAGGAACTCGTCGCCCCCGTGGCGGCACACCAGGTCCGTCGGGCGCGTGTGCGCGGTGAGGACGGTGGCCACGTCGGTCAGCACGACGTCGCCGGCCGGGTGGCCGTACTCGTCGTTGATCTTCTTGAAGCGGTCGAGGTCGATCATCAGCAGCGCGACCTGCTCCCACCGGCGCTGCGCCCGCTGGTACACCTCGGGAGCCTGGTCGTCCCAGCCCCACCGTCCGAGAAGGCCCGTCAGGCGGTCAGTGGCCCACGCCCCAACGGGTTGCGCGCACGAGTTGCAGCGCGAGGGAGCGTTTTCGTCGTGCAGGCGCAGAGAACCCTGGTTCACCGGCAGTCCCGTTCGCACAGTCGTCATGAGTCCCCCCAGACATCAGCTCTGACTGGCCCGATCTGCCCCTTTCAACTGAGGTGACGTCGTTCGGATCAAACGCGACACAACAGTGCAAGCGGCGGAGTGTGATCATAGGACTACCGACTGGTGGATTCAACCCCTGTGATGCCATATGCTCGCTTGGTTCCACAGCAGTGGAACGATTTCCTGGCCGTGGGTCGCTCCAGCGGAGGTGTGGCGTGAGGCCGTTCGCCGAGGTCCTCAACGAGCTGTGCACGACCCCACCCGACGGCCGGGGCAAGGTCACCAACGTCGCCCTCGCCGCGGCCGTGAAGGCACGCGGCGGGGACATCGGGCACGGCTACATCTCGCAGCTGCGGCTCGGCGTCAAGGACAACCCGACCTGCCAAGCCATCGTGGACCTCGCCGGCGCGCTCGGCGTGCATCCCGCGGTGTTCCTCGGTGGGCGCCGTGAGCTGCGCACGGCGGAACAGGCCGGTTGGCGCTCCACGGCGTTGAGCACGCTCTTCGAGGCCGTGCACCCGCCGGACCGCGGCCCCTGGTCGCCGGAGGAGGTCGCGACCGCGATCAGCTCGTCCGGCCAGTTCGGCAGCATCTCCGCCAGCTACATCCGCGAGCTGCTGAGCAACACCAGCGGCAACCCGCGCCTCAAGCACATCCTCGGCCTGGCCGACCACTTCGGCGCCGACCCCGCGTACTTCTTCGACGACGACCTGGCGGCGAAGGTCGACTCGGAGCTGACGGACTTCCTGGCGCTGCGCGAGCTCGGCGTCGTCGAGTTCGTCACCCGTCTGGCCGAACGCACCGGCGATCTGTCCCCGCAGGCCAGGGCTGCTGCGGTAGAAGGGTTCCGGCAGGCTCTCGAAGGCGGCGAGGGCTGGTCCTTCCCGCTGGGCGGCCGCCGCACGTCCGCGGACCACACTTGATGTTGACGACGACGGCGTGAAGATCTCGGTTTGGACCGCTGCAGACGACATCGAGAGGAGGCGACGGGTGAACCGCAGGAAACTGCGCAAGCTGGTCGACGAGGTCGCCCGCGACCTCGACCTGCCGCCCGACGCCACGCACCAGGAGGCGAGCCGCCGGGTCTGCGAGCTGATGAGCGAGAGGCTCGGGCGCCCCGTCGACGTCCGGTTCGCCGCCATCACCAACGCGGTCTGCCTGAGCGGTGCGACCGCGTTGCTGGAGAACGGCACGTACCTGGTCATCTGCGCCGACTCGCCGTCCTGGTACCACCGTCTGCACGTGCTGCTGCACGAGTTCGCGCACGTGTTGCTCGAGCATCAGCCCGTGGCGCTCTCACGCGACGAGGGCCTGCGCCGGCTCGCACCGCACCTGCTGCCGCGGATGGCGAAGATCATCGCCGGGCGGACGTCGCTCACCGAGGACGAGGAGCGCGAGGCCGAGAACCTCGCCGACCACCTGCTGGAGAGGCTGACCGAGCACCGGGTGTGGGCCGACACGGCCGCCACCGAGGAGCCCGCGCACGTGCGCCGGGTCGCCGAGTCCCTCGAAGGAAGATCTCGCTGGGTGCGTCGTGGCGATCTTTAACCTGATCTACCTCTCGTGCGGTGTCGTCGGCCTGTTCCTCCTCGCGTACAAGATCCGCTCGCTGCGGTCGAGCTGGGGCAGTCCCCGCGTCGTCGCCCTGATCGCGACCGTGTTCTTCTCCGCCTTCGCCCTGCTCCTCGCGGCTCCCGCGAACATCGCCTGGATCAACTCGACCAGCGGCGTGCCGAACTTCGCCGCACTGCTCGTGTACAGCCTCGTGGTCTGCTTCGCGGGGTCGGCGTTCGCGCTGGTGCTGTACTGGCGGTACCCGGCCGCCCAGGCGTGGCGACGGGTCCGGCTGATCGTCGTCGGCTACGCCACGATCGTCGCGGCGATGGTCGTGCTGTTCTCCAGGTCGGACGTCGGCGAGGAGCGGCAGGTCGACTTCGACACGTTCTACGCGACGCAGCCGACGATCGCGGTGTTCCTGTTCATCTACTTCGTCGCGACGATGGTCGGCTGCGGCGGCCAGGCCTACCACTGCTGGCAGGGGTCGCGGGACCCGGCGATCTCCGCGCGGCCGTGGCTGCGCCTCGGGCTGCGCTGGTACTGCGCGGCGGCGTTGTTCCCCATGGCGTTCGCGGTCATCAAGCTGTTCGTGCTGCTGATGGACTGGGCCGGTGAGCGCAGCTTCGACGTGCTGAGCACGACCGCTCCGCTGATGGCGTCGCTGTCGATGATCCCGCTGGTGATCGCGATGGCGCTGCCGGTCTTCGGGCCGCGCCGCCCGTCGCCCTCGCTGTGGGTGCGGCGCTGGCGGACGTACTTCGCGCTGCGGCCGTTGCACCGCGCGCTCGTGCACGTGAACCCGGGCATCGTGCTGGTGGCGCCGGGGAAGTTCCTGAACCCGCACCACCGCGTGCGGCGGCAGATCATCGAGCTGAACGACTGGCGCTGGGCGTTGACGCCGTACTTCGACCTGACCGTCGGCGAGGCCGCGAGCTCGTTGGCCAGCAAGGCTTCCCTGACCCATGACGACGCCGCCGCGGTCGTGGAGGCCGCGCAGCTGCGTGCCGCGGGGACGTCCGGGCGGTCGAAGCCCGCGCAGCGCCGGCCCGCGGCGGTGATCGTCGACGGCACCGACCTCACCGCCGAGCACGACCGGTGGGTTCGGATCTCCCGCGCCTACCAGCACTCGCCGATCGTTGACGCCGCCGTGGCCGATGCGGCGCGAGCAGGGGGAATGGATTAGATGGCACCCACACACGCCGTGGTCCTGGGCGGTGGGCTCGCGGGCATGCTCGCGGCGTCCGTGCTCGTCCGGCACGTGGACGAGGTCACCGTGGTGGAGCGGGACAAGCTCCCCGACGGGCCCGGTCCCCGGTCCGGCGTACCGCAGGCCCGGCACGCGCACCTGCTGATGTCCGGGGGCGCGCGGGCGATCGAGTCGGTGCTGCCGGGCACGCTGGACGCGTTGTTCGCGGCCGGGGCGCACCGGATCGGGGTGCCGAACGACCTGGTGTCGCTGAGCGCCCAGGGGTGGGTGCCGCGGTTCCCGGAGATGCAGTTCATCGTGTCGTGCAGCCGCGGGTTGCTGGACTGGGTGGTGCGCGGCCAGGCGCTGCGAGACGACCGGATCTCGGTGCTGACCGGAACGGAACCCGTGTCGCTGCTGGGTGATCGGCACGCGGTGACGGGGGTGCTGGTCGAGGACCGGATCTCGCGCTCGCAGGTGTCGCTGGAGGCGGACCTGGTCGTGGACGCCACCGGGCGCGGCTCGAAGCTGCCCGCGTGGCTCGTCGGCTTCGGCCTGCCCGAGGTGCACTCGGAGAGCGTCGACTCCGGCCTCGCCTACGCCACGAGGATCTTCCAGGCGCCCGACCCGGCCGCCTCCGGCTTCCCGATCGTCAACGTGCAGGCGAACCCGCGCGACCCGTTCCCCGGTTGCACGGCGACGTTGCTGCCGATCGAGGACGGCAAGTGGCTCGTGACGCTGTCCGGCACGCGCGGCGGCGAGCCGACGACCGACGAGGCGGAGTTCGTCTCGTTCGCGCGGTCGGTGCGCAACCCGGTGGTGGGCGAGCTGATCGCGTCGGCCGAGCCGCTGTCGCCGGTGTACGGGTCGCACAGCACGGCGAACCGGCGGATGTTCTTCGAGCGCTTGAAGTCGTGGCCGTCCGGGCTGCTGGCGCTGGGCGACTCGGTGGCGACCTACAACCCCGTGTACGGGCACGGGATGTCGATCGCGGCGCAGAGCGCGCTGGCGCTGGACGCGGGGCTGTCCGCCGGGCACGGGGCCCAGCGGATCCAGCGCGAGATCGGCAAGGTGGTCGACGGGGCGTGGGCGATGGCGACCAACCAGGACATCCTCTACCCGGGCGCGGTCGGGAAGCCGTTGCCGCTGGCCGGGCGGGTGTTGCAGCGGTACGTCGACCGGTTGGTGCGCACGGCCACCACCGAGGCCGCGGTGACCCGCGCGTTCCTCGACGCGTTCACGTTGTCGGCGCCGATGGCGAACCTGGTGAGCCCCAAGATGATCTGGGCGACGTTGCGCGGGCCTCGTTCGGCGGCGCCGGAACCGACGCTGACGGCGGACGAGCGGGACCGGGTGACCGGCTGACGCACTCGGTCACGTCCGCGGCGTGAAGTCCGCGCTCTGAACGTAGTTCATGGCCTCGACGAACGCGGGGTCGGCCATCCTGGCTTCGAGTTCGTCCGCGGTGGGTTCGGCGACGCGCTGGTGCAGCCACCAGAGGTTGCCGAAGGGGTCGGCGAAGCGGCTGACCCGGTCGCCCCAGAAGAGTTCGGTGGGTTCGGTGACGACCCGGCTGTCCCGTGCCGTGGCGCGGTGCAGGGTGGCCGCGTCGTCGGCGACGTAGAGGCGCAGGAACGCGGGCGTGAGCGGCCAGCCCGGCCGGTCGAACAGCATGACGACCGAGTCGCCGATGCGGACCTCGGCGTGGCCGATCTCCGGCGCCTCGCCGACGCGGCCGAGCTCGGTGGCGTCGAAGACGTCGACGATGAAGTCGATCAGCTCGGCGGTGCGGCCTCGGGTGATCAGCCACGGCGTCACGGTGTGGTAGCCCTCGGGCACTGTCGTTGTGGTCATGGCACGACCGTAGGACGCATGTAGGACGCGTTCGGTCCTAGTTCCGGGCTAGGTTTTTCGACATGAGTGATGCGGCTCGGTTGTTGCGCTTGCTGTCGTTGCTGCAGACGCCCCGCGAGTGGCCCGGCAGCGAACTCGCGGCACGGCTGGAGGTCACGCCGCGGACGGTGCGGCGCGACATCGAGCGTTTGCGCGACCTCGGCTACCCGGTCGAGGCCTCCCTCGGCGTGCTCGGCGGGTACCGGCTCGTCGCGGGCGCGGCGATGCCACCGCTCCTGCTGGACGACGAGGAGGCCGTCGCCATCGCGGTGGGCCTGCGCACAGCCGCGCGGCAACCGGTGGCGGGCATAGCGGAGGCGTCGCTGCGGGCGCTGGCAAAGCTGCAGCAGGTGCTGCCACCCCGGCTGGCGCGGCGGGTGTCGTCGCTGACGGCCGCCACCACGTCGGCCGCGAACTCGTTCGCCTCGCTGGTCGACCCGGGCCAGCTGACGGTGCTGTCCGGGGCGGTGGCGGGACGCGAGCGGGTGCGGTTCGCCTACGTGGCGCAGGAGAACGTGGTGTCGAAGCGGCACGTCGAGCCTGTTCAGTTGGTAGCGCTGGGGCGGCGCTGGTACCTCCTCGGGTTCGATCTCGAGCGGGACGACTGGCGGGTGTTCCGGCTGGACCGGGTCTCCGGCGCGGTGGCGACCGGGGCGCGGTTTGCGGCGCGGGTGCCGCCGGGTGGGGACGCGGCGGAGTTCGTGACGCAGAAGATGTACGACTCGGCGCCCACCTTCCGGGCGCGGGCCACCCTGCGGTTGCCGGTGGACCTGGCGCGGGCCCGGCTGGCGGACTTCGCCGGGGAGCTGACAGCGGTGGACGACGGGTCGTGTTCGTGGCACAGCGTCGAGGACACCGTGGAGTACCTGGGGATTCGGTTGACCTTGCTGGGGTGTGAGTTCGTGGTGCACGGGCCGGACGAGTTGGTGGAGCACATGCGGGGGGTGGGTGAGCGGATCGGCCGGGCGGTGGGGTGAGGCTGGTGGGGGCTGGGGGCTGGGGGCGGCGGAGGGTCGGGGCGGTGAGGTGAGGACGGCGGGGGGCCGGGGGCGGTCCAGGGCTGGGGCGGTGAGGTCAGCGCGGTCGAGGGTCGGGGTGGTGAGGTGGGCGCGGTCGAGGCCGGGGCGGTGCGGTCAGACGGCGGAGGCCTGGGCGGTGAGGTGAGGACAGCAGAGCGCGCGGCGGTCGGAGCTGAGGCGAGGTGAGCGCGGTCGGAGCTGGCTGAGGTGAGCGCGGTCGAGGCTGGGAGCGGTGAGGCTCCGCAGGCGTGTGAACAGCGCCGAGGCAAAAGAAAGCAGCGCGGCGCCCCGTCACTGGAAACCCGGCGTGGTGGCGGCTCGCGGGCTACCTCCCGCCCACGAGCCGCCACCGGCACCGCTCACCCTCCCGGCGGACTCGACCGAACCCCCAGCACCGGCTGACCACCGAGCACACCCTCGTAGGCGCTGTCCCAAGGCCAGCGTCCCGCCTCGTCGGCGTGGACCAGTTGCAGCGCCTCGATGCCCTCGCCGTACAGCCGCGCGGACACCAGCAGGTGCGCCCACGGGCGGGCCACCCTCACCACCTCCAGCAGTGGGCCGCCCGGCACGGTGAAGCGGTGGCCCGGGGTGGGGAGTGCGGTGTGGACCGCGTGTTCGGCCATGTCGTCGAGCAGGCGGCCCGCCTCCAGGACGGCCATGCCCGTGACGACCAGCTCCGGCAGGTCTCGCGGGGCCAGGCCCACCGTGTACGCCCAGGGCGGGTGGGCTCGGTCCCGTTCCACCGCCTGCACGGCCCAGCCGCGCACGTCGATGCAGCGGCGCAGGGTGGCCAGGTGTTCTTCCATGCGGCCGGCGGGGTGGTCGCAGTTCCAGCACATGACGGTCTCCTCGGATCGGTGGTGGATTCCAGTGTGCCGAGGAGCACCGACAAGATCGTTTGAGTGATTCGTTGACAGAAAGTTGACAAACGATCTGTGGGCCGTCTGGATCGTTAATCTGCGACGCACGGAGGATCGTGCATGCGCCAACGAACGCCTTTCACCGCGTTGGGCGCGGCCGTGTTCGTTGCGGCCGCGGGCAGCGTGATGTCATTCGCGGCCGGCTCGACAAGGCTGCCGTCCCCATCGGACCCGGTGATGGGCAGGATCGGCACAGGCTATCGCGGACTGTCCACAATGGATAGTCGGGTCTGACATGCTCTTCGAACCCGGTACCCCGCTCGGGGACGCGGTCAAGGCCGCCAGGTCCGCCGCCTTGCGCGGCAACGTCCTCGGGGTCGACCTCGCCTACGCGCGGGCCGCCCGGATCAGCCCGGCCGTGGCGCACGACCACTGCGCGACGCTGCTGAACCTCGGCGCGATCGCCAAGGCCGCGCGCCGGTGCGACGAGTACCTGAGCGCGGGCAACGACACCGGTCTGCGGATCCTCCGGGCGCAGATCCGCAGTGCCGCCACGGATCACGACGCGGCCGAGCAGGACGTGCGCGAGCTGCGCAAGCTCAAGCTCACCGAGCTGGAACAGGCGCGGCTCGCCAGGGTCGCCGCGCTGGCCGCCGCGGACCGGTACGACTACCCCACCGCCGAGAGCGAGCTCGACGCCGCCGAACGGCACTTCCGCCGCGCCGGGCGGCCCGAGCACCTCGAGCACATCGGCCGGGACCGGCTGCTGCTGGACGTGCGCCGGGGCACGCGCGTCGCCCGGATCAGCGGGCGCACCCCGCACACGCCGGTCGAGTTCCTGCAACGGGCCGCGGCGCTGCGCCGCGACGTCCGGTACGAGGAGGCGCTGGCGCTGATGACGAGGTGCGTCACCAGCTACCAGATCGAACCCGCGCTGCGGTTCGCCGTCCTGTACGAACTGACCGTGCTGCTCGTCATGACCCGGCAGGCGGGCACGGCGCGCCGGCTCTTCCCGCTGCTGGCCGCCGCGGCCGGTCCCGAGGTGATCTCGCAGCTCCCGGACGCCACCCAGACGCTGCGGCCGGAACGCCGGCTCACCCACGTGCGCCGGTTGATCGCCAATGACGAGCTGGTCGAGGCGGAAGGCATGCTGGGCGAGGGGAACTCGCCGCTGTGGCACCTGACCGCGGCCGAGCTCGCGTACGCGCGGGGGGATCTCGAGCAGGCCGCGCACCACTTCGAGATCGCGAGCCGGTCGGGCCACGCCGAACTCACCGCGCTCGCCCTGCGCAAGCTCGGCGACACGTACGCCGACGCGGGCCGCGAGGACCTGGCCGCGCGGCACTGGGCCGAGTCGCACGAGGTCGAGGAGACGATCGCCGACCACCGCGACAGCCCCAGCGTCCGGCTCCGGATGCTGCGCGCGGCTCCCGACGCGCGGGACGGTCGCGTGCGCGCCGCCGCGCGGAAAGTCCGGCGCCACGGTGCCAAAGCGGTGGCGGGACTGGTGGTCGCGGTCGAGGCGGCCAGGGCCGGACCGCGGGACCTGCCCGGCTTCACCGACCTGCCCGCCGCCCGGCGCTGGCTCGCCGGAGCGACGAGGCACCTGCCGGGCAACCAGGTCGTGTGGATGACGCACGCGACCCCGGACCAGCTCCACCACGTCCTCGTCGGCCGCCGCACCACGCACGTGACGACACCGGTCCACATCGGCGACCTCACCGACGTGGTCCGCCGCATCAGAGCCTGGAAACCCAAGTACGACAAGGCGATCCTCAGCGCGCTGCTCACCGAGCTGGCCGGCCTGATCGGACTGGCGGACGTCGTGGCCGCCCTGCCGCCCGGCACCACCAGGATCGTCCTCGTTGCGGACGACGTGCTCGCGGACGTCCCGTCGGCGGGCCTGCCCCTGCCCGGCACGCCGGCCTTCCTCGGCACCGCCTACGCGCTGTCCAGCCTGCCCGGCCTGTCCGCGCTGCGGCCCCTGCGCCGCACCGCCCGCGGGCAGCGCGGCGACCGGACGGCGGTGTGCGCCGAAGCCCCTGAGCTGCACCGCGTTCTCGACAGCGGCGGCTACCAGTGCCTCCGCCTCGACGCCCAGGGCGCCCACGACCGCATGAACCCCGAGCTGTCGTGGCTCGAACTGGGCGACGAGCGGATTCCCGTGGAAGCGTTGGAGAAGCTGGACTTCAGCGCGTTCGGCACGGTCGTGCTCGGCGCCTGCGAGCCCGGCATCGTCCGCGCCGCCCTGACGGCCGGCGCGGGGGCGGTCCTGCACGCCCGCTGGCAGCCGGAGGAGCGGGCAGCGCGGAAGGTGCGCGACGCGTTCGACCGCCACCTGGCGAGGCTCCCCCGGGATCGAGCTCTGCAGCACGCGCTGAACGAGGTCGCCGAGCGGCACCCGGCGGACTGGGCGTGCTGGTCCCTGCACGGTGACGCGGGCTTCCAGACCTCGGCGGGCCCGCTGCGCAGAAGACTCAGGAAGAACGGAGACCCCGTGCCGCTCGAAACCCGCCCCAAGGTGTTCCTGTCGTTCGCCGGGAAGGACCGCGCGCACGCCGAGCAGCTCCGCGCGGAACTGGAATCCCGCAACGTCAACGCCTACCTGGACGAGCACGAGACGGACCCCGGCGACAACGCGGCCGCCGCCATCGACGAGGCGCTGGCCACCTCCGACTACTACGTCCTGCTCTGGTCGGCGAACACCCCGCACCGCGGCCACGAGGAGTGGACCGCGGCGTTCAACCTGGAGATGACGCGCCGCCGCGCCTTCCTGTTCATCGTGCGGCTGGACGAGGAACCGCTGCCGCCGCTCCTCGCGCCCCGCAAGCACATCGACCTCGTGGACGCCGCCGACCGCCTCGTCGCGACCTGGCGCTCCGACCGCAAGTCCGAGCTGCCCGTGTTCCCGCAACCGGTCCCGCCCACGCCGGACGGCCCCACCGTCGCGATCTCCGTGCGCAGCCACGACCTCGGCACCACGCACGTCGTGATGACACCGCTTCACCTCACCGGCGTCACGTTGTACCAGGCTGTGTTCGACGCGATGCAGCTACCGACCGAGCAGGTCACGTTCGACGGCACGGTCGGGATGCGCTTCTCCTACGAGCTCTACCAGCAGAACGAGCCGATCGCGAACAACGAGTCCACTGTGGAGCTCGCGTCGGACGTGGTGGACATCGCCGTGCGCGTCGAGTCGTTCGGCCCCCGGCCCGGCTACCACAACAAGGAGCTCCGCCCCGAGCCCGAGGAAGGGCTGGACGTCGACCAGCAACGGATGCTGCTGGTGGCCGCCTTCCGGCACCTGCTCCCCTAGTCCCACCGAACGGGTGAATTCGGAGTTCCCACTCAGCCTTTCCTGGTTTCAGCGCCTGTAACCGTTGAAGGTCGCCTCGAGGCGGTTAACGACGCGAGCGGACGCTGAAGGGAAGGCCGTTGAACGCACCGGAGCCGGACCTGGGCTTCGCCGAGTTCTTCCGCGGCTGCCTGCCCGTGGTCACCAAGACCCTCACGGCCCTGAGCGACGACAACCGCGTGGTCGACGACATAGCGCAAGACGCGTTGCTGATCGCACGACACCGATGGAGCGACATCCACGCGTACGACAAGCCCCAGGCGTGGGTGCTCAAGGTCGCGATACGGCTCCTGCGCCGGTGGCAGCAGCGCGATCGGGAAACGCTGCTGGCCGAAGTCCCCGAAGGCGTCCAGCCTGCGGTTGAGGTGGAGGCGCTCCACGCCGCGTTGCGCGAACTCTCCCCCAGGCACCGCGAGGCCGTGGCGCTGCACCACCTGCTCGGCTACTCGGTCGGCGAGATCGCCGCGGTGCTCGTGATCGGCGAGTCGACCGTGCGCACGCACCTCACCCGCGGCCGCGCCGAGCTGCGGCGGATCCTCGGAGGCAGTGATGAGTGAGCTGCTGGAACGGTTCGAGCTCGACGAGGCCGTCGAACGGCAGTACCGGCTGGCCGAGACCGCGGAACGGGCCGGTCGGCTGCGCGAGGCGGCCGCTCACTTCCGGGTCGCCGCCCACCAGCGCCTCGGCGACGCCGCCCTCCGGCTCGCCCACGTCCTGTTCGCACTCGGTGAGGACGCCGAGGCGGCACGGTGGTGCGCCGCCGCGTCGGCGGACGGGTTCCCCGAGGCCACGACGCTGGCCGAGGCGCATTCGGTGGCACGGCAACGGTTCCTGGAGCACGCCGCGCGGATCGCGGTCGGCGCGCCCACGACCGACGGCCTGCCGTCCGCGATGCCGTCCCACCACGTGCCGGCGGAGGTGATCGCGATGCGCACACGCGCGTTGCGGACGCTGGACCAGCGCTACGGCGGAATCGCCTGCCACACCGCGGTTCTGGAGCTGCTGGCCGAGGTCGAGCCGATGATCGTCGACGAGTCCGCCGTGACCGCCGTCGCCGAGCTCAGCGAACTGGCGGGGTGGACGGCGTTCGACAGCGGCCAGCCGGGCACCGCGCTCGCCCACTTCGCGAAAGCGCTCACCCTGGCGGGCCAGGCCGGCGACGAGCCTCTCATCGCGTCCGTGCTGACCCGAGCGGGCCGGATGTTCCTGCACCACAACGCACCGGACGACGCGTTGAGAGCGTTCCAGCTCGGCTTCGTCGCGCCACACCCCGCGTGGGCCGACCGGCACGCGCTCGACGATCCCGCGCAGGCCATCGCCGCCCTCACCACAGTGGTCGACGCACTGGGTGAAGGCCGCGCGCGCACCCTCGCGTTGACTGCCCTCGCCCGCAACCACCTGGCGCTGGGCGCGGTGGACGTCGCGACCGACCTCGCGGGGCAGGCCGTGATCGCGGGCCGCGACGTGCGGTCGGCGCGCGCGGACGACCACCTGCGCCTGCTCGGCCGGGAAGCACTGGCCGCACACGCGTTCGCGCTGGCAGAACAGGTTTCGGCGCGGCTCGCCCGCTCGGCCTGACGCTGTCACCCGATCCGGGCCGATACACCCGTGCACGCATGCGAGTAGGTTCTCCGGCATGGCCGAGCCTTTCTCGTGGGTGCCCGCAGGGATCAACACGGACGTGCCGAGCGCGGCGCGCGTCTACGACTTCCTGCTGGGAGGTGGCCACAACTTCGCGTCGGACCGCATGGTCGGCGACAAGGTGCTGCAGGTCCTGCGCGACGGCCGTGCGATCGCCGCGTCGAACCGCTCGTTCATGCGCCGTGCGGTGTTGCTGATGATGGAGCAGGGCATCACGCAGTTCCTCGACCTCGGTTCGGGCATCCCCACGGTCGGCAACGTGCACGAGATCGTGCAACAGGCGAACCCGGACGCACGGGTCGTGTACGTCGACTACGACGAGGTGGCCGTCTCGCACAGCCAGCTCATCCTGGAGGGCAACGACAACGCGGGCGTCGTGCAGGCGGACATGTGCCGTCCCGACGACGTGCTGTCCGACCCGGTGGTGAAGGGCCTGATCGACTTCTCGCAGCCCGTCGGCCTGCTCATGGTCGCCGTGCTGCACTTCGTCTCGGACGAGAAGGGCCCGGCCGACGTCGTCGCGCGCTACCGCGACGCCATGCCGCCCGGCAGCCTCATCGCGTTGTCCCACCTCACCGCGGACTTCAAGCCGCAGGAGATGGGCGCCGTCGTCGAGGCCATGAAGCACAGCCGCGACCCGATGTACTTCCGTTCGCTCGGTGAGTTCGAGCCGATGTTCGCCGGCATGGAGGTCCTCCAGCCGGGCGTCGTCTCGGCGCCGCAGTGGCACCCGGAACTCGGCCCGGCCGGAGAGGGCGGCCCGGCGGACGTCTACGTCGGGATCGCCCGCAAGGACTAGCGGAACTTCCAGGCCTGCGCCCCGGTTCCGTTGCAGGTCCAGAGGTTCAGGCGGGTGCCGGGCGTGGTCGAGGAACCGGGGTTGTCCAGGCACAGCCCCGACTGCGGGTTCTGCACGGACCCGTCGGACCGCACGCGCCACTGCTGCGCACCCGTGCCGTTGCACTGCCACAGCTGGACGACGGTGCCGTTGGTGGTGCCGCCGTTGTCGACGTCGAGGCACCTGCCGGCGATGGCGATGGTGCCGTCGGCGACGACGCGCCACTTCTGCGCGTAGGTGTTGTTGCAGCCCCAGATCTGGACCGGGTTGCCGTTGGCGGTGCCGCCGGCGTTGTTGTCCAGGCAGAGCGCGGGGTTCGACCTCAGCTCGACGGAGCCGCTGCCGGACGGGTGGCGCAGCGCCGGGAGCGACGGCGTGTTCAGGTGGTAGAAGTCGACGGCCAGGTAGTTCGGGGTCTTGCGGGCGGCCGGTTCGCAGAAGCGCTGGGCGCGGTTGACGAACTTCGAGTTGTCGGTGGACACCGTGCCCTGCATCGGGACGTCGCGGAAGTGGTTCATCACGAACAGCGGGCGGAAGTTCGTCTCGGTCGCGGTGAGCGGCTTGTCGCCCCAGCGGGAGTAGCAGGACCAGTCCGAGGCGCCCAGGCCGCCGCCCATCGACCAGTAGTTCTCGACGGTCCAGTCGCGCTGGTACAGGACACCCGAGTCCTCGCGGCCGTCGCGGCCGTGGTCGGTGAAGATGAGCAAGCGCTTGCCGGAGGCCCTCATCTGCGACAACGTCGGCCAGCCGTGCTCGCGCACGCCCTCGGCGCGGAACAGGACGTCGGTCAGGCCGTTCACGCGCGCCAGCTCGGAGCGCAGGACGTCGGCGGAGACGTAGTCCTCCAGGAACACCGTGACGATCTCGGTGGGACGGGACTTCAGGAAGTCGACCATGCGCTGGAGGTCGACGTTCAGGGCGACCGGGCGGCTGACGGCGGTGCAGCTGTTGTGGCAGAGGATGGCGCCGTCGGGGGTCTGGTGGATGTCGAGCATGAAGCCGCGCACGCCGTCGTTGAGCTGCTGCACGATGCCACGCGACTGGTTCGGGGCGATGTTGGCGAACATGAAGCCGCCGTCGACGCCGTTGGCGTAGGCGTTGTGGGCGGTCAGGAACGTGATCTCGTCCAGGCGCGGGTCGGCCGGGGTCTGCACGCGGACGGGGTTGACCGGCGTGAGGAACCACGTGTCGGCGCCGGTGCCGACGCGGACCTGGTCGGTGCCCGCGGCGATCAGGTAGCGGTCGGCGCCGGGGTCCTTGAAGCGGTACCGGTCCTGGTCGTCGAGCAGGCCGACCCACTGGGCGTCCGGACTCGAGCAACTGACCATCTGGGCAACGTCGCCGGCTCTGCCGAGGCACTGGCCGCCTTCGGAGAGGGTGCTGCCGTTCCAGGAGAACTGCTGGCGGTCCTCGTTGCCCTTGGGGCGGTGCTGGAGGACGGAGGAGCCGGAGACGGCCGCGTTCTGGCCGGTCACGGCGCTTTGCAGGTAGTACTCGCCGTTGGGGGCGGCGGCCGCGTCCACCGGGACGAGCAGCAGCGACAACAGCGCGAGTGCAGGGATGATGCGCATGGGGTGAAGGCTGGCCCACGGACGTGAACATGAAAAGGATTCACACCGAAATCCACCCAAACCGAGACCTCTGTGGTCCGGGCCACACAATCCGGTGCAGCGGACCGGGGTGCGCGCGGGGTTTCCCTCCCCGCAAGCGACCACGGAGAAGAAGGGGGCGGCGTGGGGTTCGACCAGTTCGTCGCTGATCGGCTGGACCGGCTGCTGGGGTACGCCACCGCGATCACCTGCGACAAACACCTGGCGCAGGACATCGTGCAGAACGTGCTGATACGCGCGCAGAGCAGGTGGGAACGCATCGACAAGATGGATGCGCCCTACCTCTACGTGAAGCGCATGGTGACCAACGACTACCTGTCGTGGAGGCGTCGCAAGGCCGCGAGAGAGATCGCCGTGGAACGCGCTGAGCTCGCGCGGCACGCGCCGTCGATGGCCGACCCGGCCGACGCGCACGCCGAACGCGACGCCATGCGCGCACGGATCGCCGTGTTGCCGCGCAAGCAACGTGCGGCGTTGGTGCTGCGGTTCTACGAGGACTGCAACGACGCGGAGATCGCACAGGTGCTCGGGTGCACGGAATCGACCGTGCGCAGCCAACTCTCTCGCGCGCTGCAGACGCTGCGCACTCACGAACTCGCCCGATCCGCGACCCTGGGGGCGCACTCATGAACGACCTGATCCGCCGGGCCATCGCCGCCGAAGCCGAGGAGCGCGTCGACTCCCGCACGGTGCTGGCGAACCTGCACAAGGCCAAGAAGCGCAAGCCGCTGGGCATGATCGTCGGCGTCGCCACGCTGACCGTCGCCGCCGCGGCCGCCGCCGTGATCGTTCCGACCACGATCAAGAAGACCGACGCGGCACCCGCCGGCGCACCCGCGTCCAAAGCGGAGAACGTGCTGCTCATCGGCACGGACGACGTCGGCAACACCGACGCGCTCATGCTCGCGCGCTTCCCGGCGGACGGGCAGGCGGCACTGGTCGTGTCGTTGCCGCGCGACATCCTCGTGGACGAGATCAGGATCAACGGACTCTTCGCCCAGGACCCGAAGAAGCTGACGGACGCCGTCACCAAGACCACCGGCGCGCAGGTCGACCACTGGGCCGCCGTGGAGATGGCGGAGTTCGGCGCGATCTCGCAGGCCCTCGGCGGGGTCGAGGTGTGCCTGAAGGCGGCGTCGTACGACCCGATCACCAGGGCGAGCTTCCCGGCCGGCCGGCAGACCCTGCTGGGCGACCGCGCCCTGGCCTTCCTGCGCCAGCGGCACGGCCTGCCCAACGGCGACCTGGACCGGGCCAAGCGCCAGCAGGCGTTCCTCGTCGGGCTGGCCTCGCAGGTCACCAAGGACAAGGCGGCCGCGCTCGCCCGCGAGGCCAACCGCGCCATCAGGGTGGACGACGGCTGGGACGTGCTGGAGTTCGCGCAGCGCTTCTCCGGTGCGATGGGGATCAGCGTGTCCACCCTCCCGGTGGGCGAGCCCGTCCAGCGCACGACCGGGTACGGGTACGAGGTCGACCCCGCCCAGGCCCAGGAGTTCGTCCACAACGCGCTCGGCGGCCAGGACAAGTCCGGCGGCGTGGACTGCGTGGACTGACGCTCACTCCAATGGAGCATCAAGTCGCCCTTCTGCGCAGCCGATGACCTGCATGTAGCGCGCGAGACGGCCGCTACGATCAATTCGTGCGCGAACCACTTGAACGTGACTCCGAGATCGCGCACATTCGTGAAGCTCTGGACGCAGCCACCCGTGGTGAGGGTCGCGTCGTCGTCATCGAGGGCCGTGCGGGCATCGGCAAGACCAGGCTCGTGCACGAGTGCCGCGAGCTGGCCAAGGAGCGCGGGTTCGGGCGGCTGCAGGCGGTGGGCGACGCGCTGGAGAGCGCCATGGCGTGGGGCGTCGTCCGGCAGATGGTCGAACGGTCGGTGTCGCGGTACTCCGGCGAGATCCGCGAGAAGATCCTCGCCGGGCCGTCCGGGGCCGCGCTGAAGGCCCTGGACGACGCCGCGCTCGACCCCAGCCAGGCCGAACTGGCCCGCACGCTGCACTCGCTGTGGTGGGTCGCGGTGGACCTCTCGTCCACCCGCCCGCTGCTGATCACGGTCGACGACGCGCACTGGGCGGACCACTCGTCGCTGCAGTTCCTCGTCTACCTGTCCCGCCGCATCGCGGACCTGCCGATCGCGCTGGTCGTCGCGACGAGGCCGCCGAGGGACAACTCCGGACCGCTCGCGCAGCTCAGCGTGTCCGCCGACCGGTTGCTGCCGCGCCCGCTCACGACGGACGCGCTCAGCGCGCTGGTCGGCGGGCACCCCGAGGTGATCGCCGCCCTGCACGCGGCCAGCGGCGGGAACCCGTTCCTGTCCGGCGTCCTGGTCGACGAGCTCGCGGCCCTCGGGCTGCCGCTCGACGACGCGGCGACGGCGCAGGAGGTCGGCACGCTCGGTCCCAGCACCGTCTTCCGCGCCACGCTCGGGCGTCTGCCGGCCGAGGCCGTGTCGCTCGCGGGCGCGGTCGCCGTCCTCGGCACGCACGCCGATCCCTGGCAGGCGGCGGAACTGGCGGAGGTCGGCGACCTCCCGGCCGCGGTCGAGGCGTTGACGGCGGCCAACGTGCTGGTGACCGGTGAGCACCTGGAGTTCGTGCACCCCGTTGTGCGCGAAGCGGTCCTGACCGGACTCGGGCCGATCGCCCGCGCCTCGCTGCACGCGCGCGCCGCGAAGTCGTTGCACGAGCAGCACGCACCGGCCGACCGGGTGGCCGCGCACCTCGTCCACGCTCCCAAAGGGACACTCCCGAACGCCGCGGAGGTGTTGCGCAAGGCGGCTGCCACGCTGCTCTCGGCGGGAGACGCGCGCACGGCCGCAGGTCATCTGACGCGCGCGGTGGACGAGAAGCCCGGCGACGCCGCACTGCGCGCCGAACTGGGACGCGCGTTGCTGCGGGTCGGCGACGCGGTGAACGCGCACCGGCACCTGAAGGCTGCGGCACAAGGACTTCCGGACGCGGAACTGGTGGCCGCGGCGGCGTCCGCGACGGCCGCGCTGGAGGGTCCGGCGGCGGCGATCGCGGAGCTCACCGAGGCCATCGAGGCGCGCCCGGACGGCGAGTCGCGCCTGCACCTGGAGGCACGGCTGGCGGTGTTCCGCTCGTTCCTGCCCGACCAGCGGCAGACCGCGTCGGCCCACCTGAGCGCGTACGCGGGCCTCGCGGGCAGCACTCCGGACGAACGCACGTTGCTCGGCCTGCTCGCCCAGATGGGACGTTACGAGGTGTGGCCGCACGACGAGGTGGCCACGACCGCGACGCGCGCGCTCGCGAACGGCGCGTACCTCGACGACGCGACGGGCAGCACGGACGCGATGGTCGCGTGGCTCGTGGCGCTGCTCGCGCTGATGGCCGCGGACGGCGTGGACACCGCACGGCACGAGATCGAGCGTGCCCGGTTGAAGGTCCGCCGGCACGGCTCGCCGATCGAGTTCGCGATGGTGGCCAACGCGTCGCTGTTCCTGAACTGGCGCTGCGGCAACATGCAGGCCGTCGAGGCGGAGGCCGAGGGCGCGCTGGCCGCCGTGGCGCACGAGGACCCGGTGTCCGAGGTGATCAGCCTGCGCGCCACCTCCACGCATTTCGCGGTCTACGCGGCTCTCGAACGTGGTGACGTCGAAGCGGCGAGAGCGTTCATCAGTGCGTTCGACGGCACTCACGCCGATGCACGGCTCACGATGCCGATGATCTGGTTGCACGAGGTGCGCGCGTTGATCGCACTGGCTGAGGGCGACGCACGGCGCGCGATGGCCGAGGCGTACCGCCAGCGCGACGCGATGCACCAGGTGCACGTCGATCCCCCGACCATCCCGTGGCGCGCGGTGGCCACCCGTGCCGCGTTGCTGCTCAACCAGCACGAGCTCGCGCTCGAACTGGCCGCCGAGCAGCTGGAGGTGGCGCGCAAGTGGGGTGCGGCGACCGAGGTCGGCGCCGCGCTGCGGTTGCTCGCGCACGCGGACCCGGACGCCCGGCTGGACCTGCTCACCGAGTCCGTGTCCGCGCTGCGGGAGTCGCCGTCCCGCCTGGAACTGGCCCGTTCGCTCGTCGACCTGGGCGAGGCGCTGCGGGTCGCGCGCCGCCGGACGGACGCGCGCGAGCCGTTGCACCAGGCGATCGACCTGGCCGAGAAGTGCGGCTCGGCGGTGCTGCGGACCCGCGCGGTCGAGGCGTTGGAGGCACTCGGCGACCGGCCGCGCCGACAGGTCGTGGTGGGGGCCGAGGCGCTGACCGCCTCCGAACGGCGGGTGGCCGACCTGGCCGCGGCGGGCCGGGCGAACCGGGAGATCGCGCAGGAGCTGTTCGTGACGCCGAAGACGGTCGAGAACCACCTCGGCCGGATCTACACGAAGCTCGGAATCGCAGGTCGCAAGGACCTGGCCGCCGTACTCGCCTAGAACAGAGCGACGTGGGGGTGTGCCTGATACACCCAACTTTCCCGCATGAGGGTTGAGGGATCTCCCCTCATGCCTTTGGGGGTCCGCCTCGACGAATCTTGTGTCACCGCAGGGGAAACACAGGAACTCGAAGGGGACACCGAAATGATCCGCAACGCTCTGATCGCCGCCGCCGCCCTGACCGCCGTCGTCGCCCCCGCCACCGCGGTGGCCGACCCGATCATCGGCACCCCGCCCCCGTGCGTCGGCGCCGCCGACCTGGTGGGCCCGGACTTCAACGTCAAGAAGTGCGGCGTCAGCGACGTGGACCAGCACCGCGCCGGCCTGGACAACAACGGCAACGCGTACTGCGGCCCGGCGTCGCTCTACAACGTCCTGCACTACTGGGGCCACGAGAAGGACGCGCCGGTCGGCTGGCTGACCACCAAGGTCGGCAACCTGAACCCGAAGGATCCCGCCGACTACAGCGTCATCACCAACTCGATCGGACGCATCGGCGTCGACGCGAAGTACGACGGCGGCACCAACCTCACGAACCTGCGCAAGGCGTGGGACATCGCCACCGCGCCGGCCCGCAACGCCGGGTGGACCACCTCCGCCGGTGCCGTGAGCACGCACGAGAACCCGGACTTCGCCGGCAACCTCGCGAAGAAGCTCAACGAGGGCCCGATCCAGCTCGTGTACGGCCGCTACAAGGCGGGCCCCACGACCGGTTCCCTGCAGCGCAGCGGTGGCCACATCGTCACGGTCGTGTCCGCGACCGGCTCGTTCGGCGGCAACACGATCCAGCTGAAGCTCGCCGACCCGGGCCGCGCGGGCGACAGCGGCGAGGGCAACTACCTCTACACCCAGTCCGCGTACGAGTCGCTCGACGTCACCCTGACCAAGCGTTCGATCAAGGAGTACGTGCCGGTCAAGGACGACGAGAACACCCGTGAGGACGAGTCGCTCGAGCCCGGCACCTACCGGACCGTGACGCGCTGGGAGCTCACCGGCCCGCGCTACGTCAGCGACACCACCCGTCAGATGGTCGAGGCCTTCAACTGGTTCGACATGGCCAAGTGAATCCTCGGTTAGGGAAGGGCCGCACCTCTTCAGGGGTGCGGCCCTTCGCCATAACCTGGTCCCATGCACAGCCGCGATCGGGAACGCACCCGCCGCCGGTTGCTGGACGCCGCGTTCGTCGAGTTCGCCGCCCACGGGATCGCCGGGGCGCGGATGGAGCGCATCGCCCGCATCGCCCGGTGCTCCGCGGGCCTCGCCTACAACTACTACGGCGGCAAGGACGAGTTGTTCGACGCCGTGCAGTCCGAGGTGGTGGGGGCGGCGGTGGTGGAGTTCGACGCCCGCGACCTGCCCGGCTACGCGGCCCGCCTGTACGACCTGCAGCACCGGCACCCCGAGTTCGCGCGGCTCGCGACGTGGCAACGGCTGGAGCGGCGCGGGTCGGTCAGCCGGGTCGCCGACGTCGAGGCGATCCGGGCGGCGCAGGAGGCGGGGACGGTGTCGGCGCGGTTCTCTGCCGAGCAGGTGTTGCAGCTGGTGCTGTCGGTGGCGGGGATGTGGTCCGGTGGGAGTGGGGCCGACCACCGGGAGCGGCGGCGGTGCGTGGAGGACGCGGTGCGGCGGCTGGTGGAGCCGTAGCCCGGTTCGATCACCGGAGCACCCGCTCACACGAGGTTAACCTGGACCTATGCGTGTTCTCGTGGTCGCCGCTCCCCTCCTGGGTCACGTCTTCCCGCTGGTCCCCCTGGCCCTGGCACTGCGCGAGCAGGGCCACGAGGTCGTGGTCGCGACCGGCGGCGAGGCGCTGCGGGTCCGCGAGTCCGGCCTGCCGGTCGAGGACGTCGTGCCGTCGAACGTCCGCTTCGGACCGATCGCCCTGCGCATCATGCTCGCGCATCCGTTGGTGGCCAAGAGGGAGCTGCGCGGCAGCGGCAGGCTCGACTTCGTGTCGCGGATGTTCAGTGCGGTCGGGGACGCGATGACCGCGCCGTTGCAGGCCTTCGCGCGGACGTGGCGGCCGGACGTCGTGGTGCACGAACCGCTCGCCGTCGCCGGGTCGACGCTGGGGGTGCCGTCGATCGTCCACGACGTGTCGGTCTTCGACGGACTGGTGCTGACGGCCGCGGTCGGTGCGCGGATGAAGGCCGAAGTGCGTTCTCCCGCAACGGTTCTGCGGACGGCGCCGGGCTCGCTCGCGCGGTTTCCCGGCGGGGTGCCGCTGCGGTTCGTGCCCTACAGCGGGGGCGGGGAGGTGCCGGGGTGGCTCGCGGAGCCGTCCGGCCGGCCGCGGATCCTCGTCAGCCGCAGCACCGCGCCCGGTCCCGGGTCCGGACGGATGATGGCGGCCGTGGTGGAGGTGGCCGAGCAGGTCGACGCCGAGTTCGTGCTCGTGCGGCCCGAGCGGGAGAGCGGGCTGCCGTCCAACGTCCGCGCGGTCGGGTGGGTGCCGATCCCGCGGGTGCTGCCGTTCTGCGACGGGATCGTGCACCACGGTGGCGCGGGGACGCTGCTCGGCTCGCTCGCGGCCGGGGTGCCCCAGCTCGTCGAGCCGGGACCCGGTGACCGGACCACGCACGCGACGGTGCTCACGGCGCGCGGGGCCGGGCTGCGGGCCGCGCCCCGCGAGATCACGGCGGCGCTGCTCACGCGGCTGATCGAGGACTCGGCGCTGCAGCGGGCCGCCGGCGAGGTGCGGGCCGAGATCGCGGCGATGCCGTCACCCGCCGAGGTGGCGGAACAGTGGGAAAGTCTCCCGCAAGAATAGAAGAAGACCTAATGTGGCCGGGTGCGCATTCTCTTCTCGAGCCTAGGCTCACACGGACACGTTTACCCGATACTTCCGCTCGCGATCGCCGCGCGAGCGCAAGGACATGACGTTCTCTACGCCGTCGACCCGGGATTCCACGCGACCGTGGAAAAGCTCGGGCTCACCGTGGTCGACGCGGGCATCAGCATCTGGGAGGCGTTCCGCCAGGCGAACGCCCTGCACGGCACGGCGGAGTTCCGCAGGGACATGCTGCGCCAGACCGCCGTGGACGCGTTCGGATCCGTGCTGCCCAGGGCCTTCGTGAACGATCTGGAACCGGTGCTCGAGCGGGACAAGCCGGACCTCGTCGTCTTCGAGCTCATCAACCCCGGCGCGGGCCTCGCGGCCATGCGGGCGGGCATCCCGGCGGTGTGCCACGGGTTCGGCAAGATGGACGAATCGCTTGTTCCGGAAGCCATGAGCGAACTGCTCCTCGAGTACGTCGCGGAACTCGGTATCACTTTGCCCGATGGGCACCATTACGGACTCGGATCGCCGTATATCGACGTCTTCCCGCCTTCTTTGCAGAACCTCGACTTTCTCTCGGACGTCGAGCGAATTCCGCTGCGGCCGGTTCCGTTCGCCGAACCGGACGAATTGCCCGAGTGGGTCGTCCGGCACGAGAAGCCGCTCGTCTACCTCACGTTCGGCACCGCGTTCTCGAACCCGGACGTGCTGCGGACCGCGGTCACCGGCCTGTCCGGGGTGGACGCCGAGGTGCTCGTCGCGACCGGGCCGCAGGTCGACCCGTCCGCGCTGACCGACGTGCCGGGCAACGTGCACGTGCTCCCGTGGGTGCCCCAGGCGGATCTGCTCGCGCACGCAGATCTCGTCGTGCACCACGGCGGCGCGGGCACGACGGTCGCCGCGATGACGAACGCCGTGCCCCAGCTCGTGCTGCCGCAGGGCGCCGACCAGTTCCGCAACGCCGAGATCGTCGAGGACACCCGGCTCGGCGGACGGCTCGTCGGCGAGGACTTCACCGCCGACGCGTTGCAGGAGCTGGCACGGAAGTTGTTGCAGGACAACGAGGTTCAGGCCGCCAACGCGAGGATCGCCGCCGAGATCGCGGCCATGCCGTCCCCGGACGACGTGGTGCCGAAGCTCGTCGAACTGGCCGGCTGACGGACGTGCGGACCGGTGCCTACTCGCTGGGCACCGGTTTGAGCGCCGCGACCGCCTCGTCGACGGAGTCGTAGAGCGCGAGGACGTCGGCCACACCGGTGACCTGCAACGGCCTCCTGACGGCCCGCTGCGGCGCCACGACGTGCAGCTTCTTGCCGCGCTCGTCGGCCATCTCGTGGGCGGAGATCAACGTGGAGATGCCGGTCGACCCGAAGAAGCTGACCAGCGTCAGGTCGGCGACCAGCGCGGGCCCCGCGGTGGTGAACCCGGCGCGCACGGCGTCCAGCACCTCGTCGGCCGTGTCGACGTCGATCTCCCCCTCGACCTCGACGACCACCACTCCGGCGACCTCGGCGGCACGCACCGTGAGCAGCGGCGATTCCTTGAACTCTTCTTCGTTCACCAGCACTCCCCGGTGGCCGAAGCGCACGAGACTCGGACTCCGAGCACGCTGCTGAACCCGGCTACATCCCCGACGTTACGGCCGTTGCTTCCACGCCACAACCTACCTGCTCGCCTACCTCCGGACGGCGGCGACCAGTCCGGTGACCCGGCAGGGGAAGGGGTGGTCCACAGTGGACACCGACGGTGACCGGGCGGCGCCGCTGGGCGCACTACGCCGTCAGCTCGCACCAGACCACCTTCTGACCAGCCAGTTCGACGACTCCCCAGCGGTCTGCGAGAACGGCGGCGAGGCGGCGGTGCGCCCGCGGCTCGGACCGCGCGTCGTCCACGACCTCGACGCGCACCCGATCGGTACCGGCCCGCAGGCGCACGACCGGGCGGCCGCCGTGCCGGACGGCGTCCGCGGCGAGCTCGTCGACGACCAGCACGACGTCCTCGTGACTGCCGCGGTAGCCGCAGGTGAGGACGGTGCGTCTGGCGAAGTCGCGGGCGAGGGCCACCCCGCCGCTCCGGTCGGTCTCCGGGAGGGAGAACACCGCTTCGGTGAGCGCGCTCGTGGCCACCGGACCACCGTGCCGCAGCGGAGGCCGTCGGGCAACCTCGGCGCCGGTCGTCAGCCGACGGCGTAGCGGAAGTTCCGCGCCCGCCCGACCACGAACGGGCGCACCGCGTCGAACACCTCTTCGTGCTGCTCCGCGACGCCGAGCCGCGGTGAGATGAGCTTGAGCAGGTGGGTGGCGCCGGCGCCCAGCGCTCCGCCGAGGGGCAGCAGTCCCAGGAAGGTCTCGGAGCTCTCCGCGATCTCCCTGGCCCGCTGCAGGGCGTCCAGCGGCAGCCCGTCCAGCAGCACGTTGTCGCCCTGGTAGGCGTGCGGCGGCAACGGCCTGCCCGCGGCCTGCGCGAACGGCTTCACGCCGAACTCCTCCTTCAGCACGGGCGCGACGCGGAGGTGCCCGATCTCGAACGGCCTGGTGCTCGCGAACGTGACGCGGACGACGTCGCCGAGGGTGGTGAGCGCCGGCGTGACGTGGCCGGGCAGGTCCCAGTCGTGGAACGCCGCGAAGACCGCCTCCGCGTGCCGGGCCTCGAAGAACATCTCGCCCGCGTGCACCTCGGGGATCGGCAGGAGCTCGAACTCCAGCGCGGTGATCACGTCACCGACCTGCTCGGTCCTGCGCACGCGGTCGCTCGCGAGGCCGAACTCCCTGGCCAGCACGCTGTACCCGCCACCGAGGGTGTAGCCGACCACGCCGACGTCGCTCGCGTCGCCGCTCAGCGGGGCGAGGCCGTGCGGCGCGGCCTGCTCGACCACCTGCTGCCACACCGCGCCCGCCTCGGCCCGTGCGGTGCGGGTCGAGGCGTCGACCTCGACCCCGTTGAGGCGCCGGGTGGAGATGAGGACGCCGGTGGTGGCGGTGGTGAGGCCGTGACCGGTGGCCTGTACGGCGTGGTCGAGGCCGCGGGCCTCGGCGTACTCGACGGCCTCCTCGACGTCCTGGACGCTCTCGACGGCGAAGACCACCTGCGGTTCGTGGCGGAGCCCGGTCTGGAAACCGCTGCGTTCCTCGTCGTAACCGGCGTCTCCGGGGCGGAAGATCTGCATGACTCCAGGGTCGTTCGCCTGCGGCTATATGTCCAAGATCTAGTTGTGCTCGTTCCTATAATCGTTGGTTATGGAGCTTCGGCAGCTGGAGTACTTCGTCGCGGTCGCGGAGTCGGGGTCGTTCACGCGGGCGGCGGAACGGGTGCACGTCGCGCAGCCCGGCGTCAGCGCGCAGGTCCGGCGGCTGGAGCGCGAGCTCGGGCACGACCTGCTGGACCGCTCCGGCCGCACCGTGACGCTGACCGACGTCGGCGCGGCGGTGCTGCCGCTCGCCCGCGCGGCGCTCGGGTCGGTGGAGTCGGCGCGGCGGACCGTGGAGGAGATGGCCGGTCTGGTGCGCGGCGCCGTGCGCGTCGGGATGGTCGTGTCGTGCGGGATCATGGACATGCCCGAGCTGCTGGCGGCGTTCCACGAGAGGTTCCCTGCCGTCGAGATCACGTTGGCGGAGGCCAACTCCGATGAGCTTGCCGCGTCCCTTGTGGACGGTTCACTGGACCTGGCGCTGATCGGGTACGCGGGTGCGGCACCGGCCGGGCTGGCCGTGCGCGTGCTGGCCGACGAACCGCTCGTGGCCGCTGTGACCGACACAGATCCCTGGCACGGCAGGGAGTCCGTGTCCGTGGACGAACTGCTGGAGCGCGGGCTGATCAGCCTGCCGCCGGGCACGGGCCTGCGCGGCGCGCTCGACGCCGCCTGCGGTGCCCGCCGGCCGCGGATCGCGTTCGAGGCGTCCGCACCCCCGATGGTGATCACGCTGGCGCGGCGCGGGCTCGGGCCGGCGGTCCTCGCGCTGTCCATGACCGAGGGCCTGCACGCCGTCCGGATCACCGACCCGGTCCCGCACAGCCGGCTCGCGTTCGCGTGGCGCGCCGAGGGTCCGCACAGCCCGGCCGCGCGGGCGTTGATCGGGCTCGCGGAAAACCGGGTGACAACGGTCTAGACCGCCTGTCACGATCGACGCATGTTCCTGACGGCTGAGCTCGACACGCACGCGGGTGTTCCCGCGGGTGCGCTCGCCGTCGCCTCGGCACAGCCGGCCGGCGCCCGACTCTGACCCTTCTCCAGTCCATCCTTCAGGACCGCTGGAGGAGGGTGGTAGCGGTCCGCGGTTCTGAGCCCTCCGCTGTTCCTCAGAGGAAATGGACATGAAGCAAGAGTTCGTGCGTGCCAAGCCGCACCTCAACATCGGCACCATGGGGCACGTCGACCACGGCAAGACCACGCTGACCGCGGCCATCACCAAGGTCCTGTCCGAAAAGGACCCTTCGGGCACGACCTTCACGGCGTTCGACCGGATCGACCGGGCGCCGGAGGAGCTGGCCCGCGGCATCACGATCAACATCGCGCACGTCGAGTACGAGACGCCGACGCGGCACTACGCGCACGTCGACATGCCCGGCCACGCCGACTACGTGAAGAACATGATCACGGGTGCGGCGCAGCTGGACGGCGCGATCCTCGTGGTGTCCGCGGAGGACGGCACGATGCCGCAGACGCGCGAGCACGTGGTGCTGGCGCACCGAGTGGGCGTGCCGCACGTGGTGGTGGCGCTGAACAAGGCCGACGCGGTGCACGACCCGGAGCTGCTCGACCTGGTGGAGCTGGAGATCCGCGACCTGCTCTCGCAGTACGGCTTCGACGGCGACGCCACCCCGGTCGTGCGGGTGTCCGGCCTGCGCGCGCTGCAGGGCGACCCGCGGTGGACGCAGTCGGTGGTCGACCTGCTCGACGCCGTGGACGCGCACGTCCCGGTGCCGGAGCGGGACGTCGCCGGCCCGTTCCTGATGCCGATCGAGAACGTGCTGACCATCACCGGTCGCGGCACGGTCGTGACCGGCGCGGTGGAGCGCGGCGTGCTCGGCCTCGGCGACACGGTCGAGGTGCTCGGTCTCGGTGCCACGGTCACCTCGGTGGCCACCGGCATCGAGACGTTCGGCAAGCCCATGCAGCAGGCCCGGGCGGGAGACAACGCCGCGATCCTGCTGCGCGGGGTGAAGCGCGGCGACGTCCGGCGCGGCCAGGTCCTGGCCCTGCCGGGCAGCGTCGCGCCGCACACCCGGTTCCGCGCGTCCGTGTACCTGCTCTCGCACGCCGAGGGCGGCAGGCACACGGGGATCGCGTCGAACTACCGCCCGCAGTTCCACTTCCGCACCGGCGACGTCGTCGGCGTGGTGGAGCTCGACAGGCCGCTGGCGCTGCCAGGTGACACCGTCGAGGTCGTGGTGGAGCTGGGCAAGGCGGTGGCGATGGACACCGGGCTGGGCTTCGCGATCCGCGAGGGCGGCAAGACCGTGGGTGCCGGCACGGTCGGCGAGATCCTCGCCTAGGCGGCGGTGACGGCCCGAGAAGGTGGTCGCGCTGCCTTGATGGGCGCGGCGGGACAACCCCTTTGTCCCGCCGCGCTCCGCTGTCCTAACCGGACCTGTCGCTCACCGAGTGCGGCGCGCCGACCGGCTTCGACTCGGGCGACCCGCGCTGCCGCAGGTACACGCTGAGGATCGCCATCGACGCGATCGCCAGGAACTCCGACTGCCAGTTCTGCAGCGACCGGTTCCAGAAGTCCGCGCTCAGGAAGTAGTCGAACAGCCCCATCTTCTCGGCCAGCGGGTCGGAGTTGTTGGCGTACCAGCCCGCGACCCACTGCATCGACCACGAGAAGAGGAACAGCACGAGCATCGCGAGCCCGAGCGACTTCGAGTAGAACGCGGTGCGCCAGCCGCCCGCCTTGGCCCACTTCGGCGAGTCCGGCTTCACGTACGCGCCGACCTGCTGTTCGCGATCGGTCTCCCGGCCGGCCTTCTCCGCGGGCTTCGACTCGGTCGAGCCGCGCTGGATCAGCCAGACGGTGGCGGTGACGTACAGGAAGAACTGCAGGTACTCGGACTGCCAGTTCTCCACCACATCGACCAGGAAGTCGGCGGAGAACAGGTACGACCCCAGGGACATCAGCGGCTGCCCCAGTGCGGCCTGACGCTCGTTGTAGTCGGCGTGGCCCGCGAAGAACTGGCCCACCAACGCCGCGAGGAACAACCCGCCGAAGACGAGCGTCAGGCTGTGCTCGCGCAGGAATCTCCTCATAGGAGCGGTTGCCCTGCGCGACAAGCATCAAACATCGATCAGCGGCACGACTTCCTTGGCCCAGAAGTCGAAGAACTCCTGCTGGTTCGGGCCGATCTGCTGCACGTAGACCTCGTCGAAGCCGGCGTCCGCGAACTCCTTGACCTTCTCCGCGTACTGCTCCGGGTCGGGGCCGCACGGCATCGACTTCCGGATCATCTCCGGCGTCACCAGCTCCGACGCCTGCTCGAAGTGCTTCGGCGTCGGCAGCACCTGGGCGAGCTCGCCGGGCAGGCCGTCGTTGGGCCACAACCGGTGCGCGGTCGCGACGGCCTCCTCCTCGGACTTCGCGTAGCAGACCTTCAGGCCGCTCTGCGCGGGGCCGCGGCCGCCCTCGGCGCGGTACTTCTCCACCAGCTCGCCGGCCGGGCCGACGCTCACGTAGCCGTCGCCGCAGCGGGCCGCGAGGCGCACCGCCTTCGGGCCGAACGCCGAGACGTAGATCGGCACCGGGCGTTCGGGCACGGTGTAGATGCGGGCGTTCTCGACGGTGTAGTGCTTGCCGTGGTGGGTGACCTCGTCGCCCTGGTGCAGGGTGCGGATGAGGCCGATCGCCTCCTCCAGCATCTCGAGCCGCACGTCGGCGGACGGCCAGCGGTCGCCCAGCACGTGCTCGTTCAGCGCCTCGCCGCTGCCGACGCCGAGCACGAACCTGCCCTCGGTCTGCACGGCGGCGGTGGCGGCGGCCTGCGCGATGACGGCCGGGTGGATCCGGACGGTCGGGCAGGTCACGGCCGTGGTGATCGGCAGCGAGACGGCCTCCGACAGCGCGCCGATCGTGCCCCACACGAACGGCGACTGGCCCTGCTCGCCGTTCCACGGGTGGAAGTGGTCGGAGATCCACAACGCCTCGAAGCCCTGTTCCTGGGCCATCCGAGCGTTCTCGACGAGCTCGCGCGGCCCGTGTTCTTCCGAGGAAAGGAAATAGCCCAGTTTCACGGCAGCAACTCCTGGATCTTGGTCTGCAGTCCGCGGCGCAACACGTCCCACGCGTCCGGATCGCCGCGCAGCACCGCCTCGGTCATGTCCTTGATCTGCTCGAACGTCGCGTGCGGCGGGATCGGCGGCACGTTCGGGTCGCAGTGCACGTCGAGCACCGTCGAGCCGTCGAACGCGAGCGCGGTCTCCCACGCGGTGGCGAGCTGTGCCGGGTCGTTGACCTCGATGCCCTGCAGGCCGATCGACCGCGCGAACGCCGCGTACGAGATGTCCGGCAGCGTCTGCGACTCCTCGAACTTCGGGGCGCCGCCCATCGCACGCAGCTCCCACGTGACCTGGTTGAGGTCGTTGTTGTGGAACACGCAGACGACGCAGCGGATGCCGTACCGCCGCAGCGTCAGCAGCTCCGCCATGCCGTTCATCTGCATCGCGCCGTCGCCGACCAGCGCGATCAGCGGCCGGTCCGGTTGCGCGAACGCGGCGCCCAGCGCGTACGGGACCGCGCAGCCCATCGTGGCGAGCGTGCCGGAGAGCGAGGACCGGACGTTGCCCCGGATCTTGAGCAGCCGCGCGTACCAGTTCGTCGCGGAACCGGAGTCCGCCGTGACGATCGCGTTGTGCGGCAGGCGTTTCGACAGCTCCGAGACGATCCGCATCGGGTTGACCGGGTCGGCCGGCACCTGCGCCTGCCGTTCGACGACCTCCCACCAGCGCTCGACGTCCGCCTCGATCTTCGCCCGCCACGAGCGGTCGGTCTTGTGCTCCAGCAACGGGATCAGCGCCCGCAGCGTCTCCCGCGCGTCGCCGACGAGGTTGACCTCGGTCGGGTAGCGCATGCCGATCGACCGGCCGTCGACGTCGATCTGGACACCCCGCGCCTTGCCGTACTGCGGCAGGAACTGCGAGTACGGGAAGTTCGAGCCGATGATCAGCAACCGGTCGCAGTCACGCATCATCTCGTAGGACGGCCTGGTGCCGAGCAGCCCGATCGACCCCGTCACGTACGGCAGGTCGTCCGCCAGCACGTCCTTGCCCAGCAACGCCTTCGCGACCCCGGCGCCGAGCAGCTCGGCGACGGCGTGCACCTCCTCGGCGGCCTCACGGGCGCCCTGCCCGATCAGGATCGCGACCTTCTCGCCGCTGTTGAGCACCTCGGCCGCGCGCCGCACGTCGTCCAGCGCCGGGACGACCGAGGAGGACGGGCGGGACGGCGGGCTCGACGGGATGTACTTGAACTCGTGCTTGGGTGCGGAGTACTCCTGCTCCTGCACGTCGTTCGGAATGATCACCACGGCCGGCGCGCGTTCGGCCTGGGCCGTGCGCATCGCCCGGTCCAGCGCGTTCGGCAACTGCTCGGGCACCGTGACGTCGATCAGGAACGAGGCGACGTCGCGGAACAGCGAGTGCAGGTCGACCTCCTGCTGGAAGCTGCCGCCCTGCGCGGTGCGGGCGGTCTGGCCCACGATCGCGACGACCGGCACGTGGTCGAGCTTCGCGTCGTAGAGGCCGTTGAGCAGGTGGATCGCCCCCGGCCCCGACGTCGCCAGGCAGACCCCCACGTCGCCGCTGAACTTGGCGAAGCCGACGGCGGCGAACGCGGCCATCTCCTCGTGGCGGGTCTGGATGAACCTCGGGTCGTTGTCGGCCTTGCCGAACGCCGCCACGATGCCGTTGATGCCGTCACCGGGGTAGGCGAAGACCTGCTTGACGCCCCAGTCGCGCAGGCGTTGGACGACGAAGTCCCCGACGGTCATCAGGATTTCCCTTCCAGCACGTAGACCGTGTAGGCGGAACGGATGATCGGCTGCGCGACGTTGCGGACCCGCACTCCACCGGGCGTCAGGCCCTGCTCGGTGCCGAAGTGCGCGTGCCCGTGCACCGCGAGGTCCGTGCCGGTGGCGTCGATGGCCTCGCCCAGCAGGTAGGAGCCGAGGAACGGGTAGATCTCCGGCGGCTCGCCGCGCAACGTGTCGGGCACCGGCGCGTAGTGCGTCAGCGCGACCTTGATGTCGGTGTCCAGTTCGGACAACGCGCCCTGGAGGTTCTCGGCGATGTCGCAGGTGTGCTGGATGAACGCCTTCATCTCGCGCTCGCCGAACGCGCTCCCGCACTTGCCCGCGAACCCGCCTCCGAAGCCCTTCACACCGGCGACGCCGATCGAGCAGCCGTTGACGCGGTGCGTGAACGTCGTGCCTTCCAGCACGTGGATGCCCTTGTCCTGCAACGTCTTCGTGACTTCGAGCGGCTTGTCGTCCTGGTGGTCGTGGTTGCCCAGCACGGCGACCACGGGCACCGGCAGGTCCGCGAACTCGTCCGCGACCACCTCGGCCTCGACGACCGTGCCGTGCCTCGTCAGGTCACCCGCCAGCAACAGGACGTCCGCGTGCTCGCCGACCTTCTCCAACGCCGGCCGCAGGTGCCCGCGCATGTCCTCGCCGAGGTGGATGTCCCCGACCGCCGCGACTCGGATCATCGCAGGTCCTCCTCACCCTCCGGTTCGCCCGCAGGTGTCACGCGCACGTCGTTGAAGATCGTTAGCTCGGGGGCGGCCTCGTGCAGGACCTCCTCCAGCGCGGCCCGGCGTTCGGCGCACGCCACGTCGCCGGAGAGCATCACGTGGTCACCGCGCACGGTGACGCGGACGCCCAGTTCGGCGGTGCGCGGGTCCTCCGCCACCGCCCTACGCAGATTTGCCGCCAGGTACTGCTCGGAACTCATGGCCCCTCCCGATGATGTCCAGGCGTTCGACGAGCATCAGGAACGCTTCCGCGTAGGGGGAGTTCTTGGTCTCCTCGCGCACCTGGTCCCAGTCGATCTGTTCTCGCAACGCGCGCGCGAACGGCAGCAGCTCGCTGAAGTCGCAGCGGTGGCCGTCCAGCACGAGCAGCTTGCTGCTCAGCACGAACGTCGCCGGCATGACCGGCAGCATGACCGAGCCGACGGGCATCTCCTCGGCCATCGCGAGGGTCTCGTCGGTCACCGGCCGCTCGTTGGGCCGGAACAGCAGGTCCACCAGCGAGTCGCCGTCGTAGACCTTCAGCAGCCAGTCCTCCGGCGGCTCGGCGCCGCGCAGTCCCGCGTCCACCAGCACCCGCACGGCCTCGGTGACGTCCTCCTCCTTCACCAGGAGGTCGACGTCGTGCTCACTCACGGGGCCGCCGCGCGCATAACCGGCGCACCCACCGGTCAGGGCGAACGGGATCTCCGCTCCGCGTAAGACCTTGGCGACCTTGGTCAACGTCATCAGCAGTTCGGCCTGCACGTCGCTCATGCACTCCGGGCTACCCGTCGGAACCCGGAGTGAACCTCAGTCCGTGGCGAGTCGCGCGTGGGTCTCGGTGTCGTAGCGGACGCCGTCGTAGAGCAGCCGGGCTCGTTCGACGCCCTCGACCGCGAACCCGGCGGCCTTCGCGACGCGGCAGGAGGCGATGTTGTCCGTGCGGTGCGCCAGTTCCAGGCGGAAGAGGCCGAGCTCGGCGAACGCGAACTCGCTGACGGCCCGGCAGGCCTGCGTCGCGAGGCCCTTGCCCCGCGCCTGCTCGCGCACCCAGTACGAGATCCACCCGGTCAGGTGGCGGCGTTCGACGCTCGACACGGCCACGTTGCCCACCGGCACGCCCTCGTGCAGCACGGCGAACGAGTAGGCGGTGTCGTCCTCGCGGCGGCCGGCGAGCAGCGCGATCCACTCCTGCGCGGCGTCGAGCGAGTCGATCCGGGTGGTGAACTGGCGGGCCATCATGCCCTCGCCCGCGGCCGCCAGGATGACCGGCGCGTCGTCGAGGGTCCAGGGTCGCAGCAGGGTCTCCACCCCCTCCACCTTCCGAATTCAGGTGGCGGACCGCAACTCGGAGGGCATCCCGCACGTCAGAAGGACAACGGACCTAGGGAGAGCAGATGGTGATCTTCGGCTGGCGGACGACGATCGAGCAGCTGCGGATGCTGACGCTGGTGTGCGGGCACTGCCACCACCAGTCGGCGCACAACCTGTTCCGGCGCTACACGAAGCCGACCATCTTCTTCATCCCGCTGTTCACGATCAGCAGCAGGTACGGGCTGCAGTGCACGTTCTGCGGCGTGTCCTACGACATCAGCAAGATGCACGCGCATCAGCTGGTCTGACAGGCGGCGCAGCCGGGCGCGTCCTCGTCGGTGGTGACGCGCCCGCACTCGGGGCAGATCAGCTCGAGAAGGCAGGCTGGCTCAGCTTCAGGGACACGACCGACGTCCACAGCCAGCCGATCGTCGCGACCACGTACAGCAGCACCGTGCCGCCGGGGTCGCCCAGGAACGCCATCGGCACCATCAGGAGCACGCCCGTCAGGCCGCTCATCACCGCGAGCCACCCTCCGAGCCTACGCGCGAACACGAAGCACGCCCCGATCCAGCCGATCATCGCGAGCCCGAACGCGGCGGCGTGCAGCGCGCCGTGCCACGACATCGAGGTAGGGGGCCCCTCGGGCGCGCCGGCCGGGAAGCCCATCGCCGGGTCGGCCACGAAGACGCCACCGAGGATCATCCCGACGCCCATCAGGCCGATCAGCCGCGCGCCCCACCTCGTGTGCCGGGCCATGCCCGTGGCCGCCACCAGGAACAGCGCGCCGCTGACCACGAAGTTCGCGATCTGGATCCAGCCGAGCGAGCCGAGGCTGAGCATGCTGAACGGGTGCCGCGCGAGGTCGAAGCCCTCGCGGGTGAACGCCTGGGCGTACCCGACGACCAGGTAGAGCGGACCGGCGACGACGCCGCAGACGATGCGGGACATGGGTTCCTCCAGGGGTTCGGGGTGTGGCGAGAACGGAACCACCGACAAGTTTTTTTGTCAAGACGAGTTGTGCTGTCTTGACGAAGAGATTCGTCGGGAGCAGGATGGGACCATCCACGCACCAGAACGGGAGAACTGATGGGCCACGAGTTCAAGAGCACCGACGAGATCGAGGTGCCCGCGTCCGTCGAGGACGTCTGGACGGCCATCGCGACCGGGCCCGGCATCGACTCGTGGTTCATGGGCCGCAACGAGGTGGCGGACGGCCAGGTCAGGATGGCGTTCGGCGGCTACCAGCCGACGAGCGAGATCACCGCGTCGGACCCGCTGCGCCGCTTCGCCCACGACAGCGGCAAGGCTCCCGACGGCCGGTTCATCGCCTACGAGTTCCTCGTCGAGGGCCGCGAGCACGCGAGCACGGTGCTGCGGATGGTCACCAGCGGCTTCCTGCCCGGCGACGACTGGGCCGACGAGTTCGAGGCGATGACGCTGGGCGGCGCGTTGTTCCGCGCCACGCTGGCCGAGTACCTCACCCACTTCGCCGGCCGCACGGCCCGTCCGCTCACGGTCTTCGGTCCGATGGTCACCGACTGGGACCAGGCCTGGAAGAAGCTCGACGCGGCGATCGCCGAGAGGCTGCCGGGCGCCGTCGAGTTCCACCGCAACGCCCACACGGTCGGCCTGCGCACCGAGCGCGGGATGTACCGGTTCATGCGAGGGTTCTCCGGGCCGGTCATCGCGGCACACCACGTCTTCGAGGGCGACGAGTCCGAACAGGACTGGCAGGACTTCCTCGACACCACCCTGGGAGAGCAGAAATGACCCGCTTCACGACTTCCGCCGACGGCACCGAGGTCGCCTACTCGATCACCGGTTCCGGCCCCGCGCTGGTCATCGTGGACGGCGCGATGTGCCACCGCATGTTCGGCCCGAGCACCGAACTCGCGTCCGTGCTGGACAAGAACTTCACGGTCTACACCTACGACCGGCGCGGCCGCGGCGAGACCGGCGACGGCGCGACGCCGTGGTCGCTGGAGCACGAGGTCGAGGACATCGACGCGGTGATCAAGGAGGCCGGCGGGTCGGCGTTCGTCTTCGGCGTCTCCTCCGGCGCGGTGCTGGCCCTCGAGGCCGCGTCCCGCCTGCCGGGGATCAGCCGGCTCGCGATCTACGAGGCACCGTTCGTCGTGGACGACACCTACCAGCCTCGTCCCGCCGACATCGTGCGGCAGATGGACGACATGCTGGCGCGCGGCGACCGCTCCGGGATGCTCTCGACGTTCATGAAGATGGTCGGCGTGCCCGGCTTCGGCCTCGCGATCATGAAGCTGACGCCGGTGTGGAAGAAGCTGAAGCCGGTCGCGCACACGCTGCGGTGGGACCTGCGCATCCTCGGTGACGACGGCCGGGGCACGCCGCTGCCGACCGACCGCTGGAAGGTCGAGGTGCCGACGCTCGCGATGGACGGCGGTAAGTCGCCCGAGTACCTCCGCAACGCGATGAAGAACGTCGCGCAGGTCGTGGGCGCCGACCACCGGACGCTGCCCGGTCAGACGCACATGTACAAGTCGTCGGTCATGGCGCCGGAGCTGGTGGAGTTCTTCTCGCGGGCCCAGCGCACGGCAGGCCCCATCGCGTAACCGGCGACCACGAAGAGCCCGCCGACCGCGAGCCACCCGACGGCACCCCAGCCGAGCACGACGGTGGTGAGCAGGGCGGGGCCGACCATGCGCGCGACAGCCGTTCCGGTCGCGAAGAAGCCCTGGTACTGGCCCTGCCGGTCGGCGGGCGCGAGGGAGAAGCTGATCTCCCACGCCCCGGAGGCGAGCATCATCTCGCCGAGGACCTGCAGCGCGGCGGCGGCGATCAGCAGTGCCGCCGCCGGCCAGGCGCCGAGGCCGAACGCCGTGGCGGCGAAGACCGCGCAGGACGCGAGCATGACCAGCCCGGCGTGCTCGACCAGCTTCGAGGCCTGCCGCAGGCCGGTGGCGCGGCGGGCGATCCGGACCTGGAACAGCACGACCGCCGCCGTGTTGAGGACCAGCAGGGCGGCCGCGAGCCACGTCGGCGCCTCGGTCCGCTGCACGATCCACAGCGGGATGATCAGGCTGAGCAGCGGCATGTAGAGCAGCATCACGGCGTTGATCAGCGTGATCAGGGCGTACGGGCGGTCCTTGAGCACGTCGAACCTGCCCTTCGCCTTCGTCATCGCGGTCTCCGGCAGTGTCGTCAGCACGGCCGCGGCGACGAGGAACGCCACGACGTCAAGGACGAACACGGCCGTGTAGGCGGCCTCGGTGCCGAGGTGCAGCGCGAACCCGCCCGCCGCGGCGCCGATCGCGATGCCCGCGTTGGCCGCCGACTGGATGCGCGCACGGGCCCGCGTGCGTTCGTCGGGCGTGGTGAGACCCGCGAGCAGCGCTTGCCGGGACGCCTGCAGGCCGCTCTGGAAGCTCGCGTACAGGCACATGACCACCACGAACGCGGCGAAGTTCCGGGTGAGGAGCAGGACGCCGATGCTCGCGGCCGTGGCGGTGGCGAGCACGACGGCGGTGGTGCGCGGGCCCAGCCGGTCGGCGAGGTGGCCGAGCCCGACGCCGGCGACCGCGCCGACACCCCACGCCAGGGTCAGCGCCAGGCCGACCCGCGCCGCGCTCAGGCCGACGACCTGCGTGAAGTAGAGCGCCGAGACGACGAGGAAGCCGCCGTCACCAATCGAGTTCGTCAGCTGCGCGTACGCGAGTCGCCTGGTCATGCTCTGACCGTAGGGCGGCGATTGGCCCTAACCTTGGGCCAAGGAAGTACTGCGTTTCTGGGCCAATTTCCCGCCGACCCAGGACACCGCGAAGGCCAGCAGCACGAAGACCACCGCGACGAACAGGCAGGTCAGGAACACGCTGCCGTACCCGCCCCGGCGCGGGTCGAGGAACGGGTACGGGTACCAGCCCACGATCGGCCCCCTGACCAGCGAGTACACCAGGTAGGCCAGCGGGAAGGCGAGCCAGGTCCACCACCGCCTGGTGCGCTCCGGCGCGAGCAACCACTCCGCGACGACGAGGATCGGCACGATGATGTGCAGCACCCAGTTCGCGTAGGCGGGCGTCTGCACGTCGATGCCCTGCAGCAGGAACGAGTACACGAGCCCGGTGGTGGCCATGTAGACCACCGCCGCACCCCTGAGCTGCGCCGACACCGGCCGGAAGACGCCGATCAGCGCCACCACCGCCGCGAACAGGTTCGAGAGGATGGTGAAGAAGCTGTAGTGGTTGGCCGGCTGGAACCGGTCCCCCAGCACGACCACCAGGTAGATCTCCGCTGAAAGAACCAGCAGGAACACGGCCATCCGGAGCAGCTTGATCACCAGGGAATTAGAACCCGGTTTCGTCAGGGGTGCATCCGGGCGCCCTTGAAGATCTTGTCGACGGCGTTCTTCTGGCCGTGCACCGCGATGCCGACCAGGTCGAGATCCGGCGTGTGCACCTTGCGGACGGCCGCGCGGTTGTCTGCGTCGTTGCCCGTGGCGAACAGGTCGGCGGTGAAGATCGCCATCACCTGGTCGCGGTTGAGGGCGCGTTCGTGGGCCTTCTTGAGCAGAGCGGCGTCGCCCTGGAGGACGACGACGGGCTGGCCGAACATCGGGAGGTAGCGCACGTCGTCGGCGTCCACGTAGGGCTCGCCCCGCAGCACCTCCGGGAGGCCGCTGACGAGGAAGGCGGTGACGTTCAGCGCCTGCCAGCCGGCCAGGTCGTCCCGCAGCAGCACAGCGATCTTGGTGTCGAACATGGACACCACGATCGTGGGCGACCGGGTGCACCGTCTTGTACGTTCCTGACATGAGCGTCACCGCGTGGAGACCGGCGGTGGACGGCATCAAGGAGGCCTTCCACGCGTCGTTCACCACGCACGTCTACCCGACGCACACGCACGACGCTTGGACGTTGATGGTGCTCGACACCGGTGCCGTCCGGTACGAGCTGGACCGCCACGAGCACGGCGCGCTCGTCTCCGGCGTCACGCTGTTGCCGCCGCACGTGCCGCACGACGGCCGGTCCGCGTACCCGACGGGGTTCCGCAAGCGCGTGCTGTACCTCGACGACTCCGCGCTGCCCGCCGAGCTGATCGGCAAGGCCGTCGACACACCGATGCTGCCCGATCCCCTGCTGCGCCAACGGATCCACCAGCTGCACCTGGTGCTGGACGAGCCGTTCGAAGCCGCCAGCCGGCTGTCGTTGATCACCGAACGGCTGCGGCACCACTTCGCGGGGACCTCGCCGGCCGTGCACGCCGACCCGACGCTCGCCGACCGGCTGCGGCAGCTGCTGGACGCGTCGCTGCCGTCCGGGATCACGCTGACCGAGGCCGCGGCCGAGCTGCGCACCAGTCCGACGCACCTCGTGCGGGCGTTCAGCCGCCGGTTCGGCTTCCCGCCGCACAAGTACCTGACCGCGCGCCGGGTGGACCTCGCGCGCGGCTTCCTGGTCGAGGGGCGGCCCGCGGCGGAGGCGGCGGTGCTGGCCGGGTTCCACGACCAGTCCCACCTCACGCGCCATTTCCGCCGTGTCCTGGGTACGAGTCCCGGACGCTTCGTACGCTGACACCGTGCAGGTCGGCATCCTCGGGCCCGTTGAGGCGCACTCCCCGGACGGCAAGATCGCGGTGGGTGGCCCGCGGCCGCGCACCCTGCTGGCACTGCTGGCGATCCGGGTGGGCGACATCGTCCCGCTCGACCGGCTGGTCGACGAGCTCTACGGCGCCGAGCCGCCGTCCGACGCCGCGAACGCCCTGCAGGGCCAGGTCTCCCGGCTGCGCCGGGCGCTCGGGGACGCGTCGCTGGTCGAGTTCCACCCGGCCGGGTACCGGCTCGCGCTGACCGCGGCCGACGTCGACGCGCACCGGTTCGCCGCACTGGCGGCGGAGGGCGGGCAGGCGCTGGAGCAGGGCGACCCGCGGGCGGCGGAATCCCTTCTGTCCGAAGCACTCGGGCTGTGGCGCGGCCCCGCGCTCGCCGACGTCGCCCTGCCCGGTCACGCGACCCGACTGGAACAGCAGCGGTCGGCGGCGTCGAGCTCGCTGGTCGCCGCGCGGATCCGGTTGGGCCGGGCCGACGTGGACGAGGTGCGGGAGCTCGTGCGGCAGCACCCGTTGGACGAACGGCTGCGCGGCTACCTGATGGAGGCGCTGCACCAGCAGGGCCGCCGGGCCGAGGCGTTGCAGGCGTTCGAGGACGCCCGCGAGGTGCTGGCCGACGAGCTGGGCACCGACCCATCGGCCGACCTGCGCGCGGTGCACCTGCGGATCCTGCGCGGCAGGGCACACCGCGAGCCGCCGGCGCAGCTGACGAGTTTCGTGGGCAGGGAACGGGAACTCGCGCGGATCGCCGCGCTCTCGGCCCGGCTCGTCACCCTCACCGGCCCCGGTGGCGCGGGCAAGACGAGGCTCGCGCTGCAGGCCGCCGGTCCGGGCGCGGTCTTCGTCGACCTGGCGCCCGCCAAGGACGTGGCCGCGGCGACGCTGCAGGCGTTGGGGCTGAAGGAGACCGTGCTGGAGCCGGAGGACCGGCTGACGCTGGCGTTGCGCGAGCGCGACGCGTTGCTGGTGCTGGACAACTGCGAGCACCTGGTGGAGCAGGCCGCCCGGCTGGCGCAGCACCTGCTGAGCACGTGCCCGTCCGTGCGCATCCTCGCCACGAGCCGGGAACCGCTCGGGATCACCGGCGAGACGCTGTGCCCGGTACCTCCGCTCGACCCGGAGCAGAGCGTGGCGTTGTTCACCGACCGCGCGCGGCTGGTCAACCCGGCGTTCGCGCGCGACCCGCACACCGTCGAGATCTGTCGCGAGCTCGACGGCCTGCCGCTCGCGATCGAACTGGCCGCCGCCCGCACCCGCACGTTGACGACGGCGGAGATCGCGGACCGCCTGAGCGACCGCTTCCGCCTGCTCACCAAGGGAAACCGCGCCGCCGCACCGCGCCACCAGACGTTGCGGGCGGTCGTGGAGTGGAGCTGGGACCTGCTGTCGCCGGAGGAACGCGACCTGGCCGCGTGTCTCGCGACGTTCAGCGGCGGCGCGACCCTGGAGGCCGTCGAGGAGGTCTGCGGACACGACCTCGAGACGCTGGACGCGTTGGTGGACAAGTCCTTGGTCGAGGCGGCGGACGGTCGCTACCGGATGCTGGCGACCATCCGCGAGTTCTGCGCGCGGCACAAGCGGGTCGACGCGGCCCACGCCACGTACTTCCGGGACCTGGCCCGCCGCGCGGATCCCGAGCTGCGCCAACGGGACCAGGTGCGGTGGTTCGACCGCCTGACCGCCGAGCACGCGAACCTGATGCAGGCGCTCGACTGGACCACGTCGCACGAGCCGGAGCAGGCGCTGCGGCTGGTGAGTGACCTGGCCTGGTACTGGTACGTGAAGGGCAGCCGCACGGAAGTCCAAGGCGTGGCGCGGAAACTGCTGGACGTCGTGACCGAACAGTCCACAGAGGAGTACGTCGTCCTGCTGGCACTGGCCGAACCCGAACGCGTGCCCGGCCGGTTCGCCGACCTGCGCGGCCCGATCAGGCAGCCGTTCGTGCTCATCGCGTGGGCCATGCTCTCCGGCCCGCCGGACCCGGCGAGCCCGCGCACCCCGTTGCAGGACGAGGTGGAGCGCAGCGACGACCCGTGGATCCAGGGCCTGATCGGCTTCAGCAACGCCTACCTGGCCTGGACCGCCGACGGCGACCGCGCGCGGGCGTTGCGGGAGTCGCGCAAGGCGTTGCGGCTGTTCGAGAATCTGGGCGAGCGCTGGGGATCGGCGCAGGTGCTGGACGTGCTGGCCACCCTGACAGAGGACCCGGCCGAGTCGCTCGCGCTGACCGACCAGGCACTGCGGGCCGTGGCCGAACTCGGGGCGCAGGAGGAGCTGGCGGAGCTGCGCGGCCGGCGTGCCGACCGGTTGCTCGACGTCGACGAGGCGCAGGCCGAGAGGGACTACCTGCAGGCGTTGGAACTGGCGACGCGGGCGGGGTTGTCCGCGACTCGGGCGCTCGCCCGCGTGGGGCTGGCCGAGATCGCGCGGCGGCGCGGGGAGCGTGGGCGGGCCGAGGAGTTGCTGCTGGAGGCGCGGGCGGAGCTCGGGTTCGGGTGGATGCACTCGTCGGCGAAGGAGCAGGTGGAGGCGGCGTTGCGCGACCTCGCGCGCGACGGGTGAGGTGGGGCGGGCGCTCGGGTTCCGGCGCGGGCCAGGCGCCTGGGCAGGACAGGCGCCTGGGCTCTGGGGCGATGCGGCGGTGTCGGGCCGCCGGCGCGGGCCGAGCGCCGCGGGCTCAGGTGCGGAGCGGGCGGTGCCGGGCACCGGTGCGGGCCGAGCGGTGCCCGGGCTCCGGTTTAGCGCGGGGGAGGTGTCCGGTGTGGACCGAGCGGTGTCCGGTGCGGTGCGGGTGGTGTCGGGACTCCGCCGCCGAAGCCCCGCCTTCCCACACCGCCGGCCGCACCAGCACAGCAGCCGGGCCGGCGCACCGGCCGAACCCGCGCACCAGCAGCGCCACCACCGACGGCAGCGGCGCCCTCCCGGTCCAGGCGGCGCCTACGACCCGCCCATCACCTTCAGCATCTGCTCGACCTGACCCTGCCGGGTGGTGGTCACCCGTTCCGCATAGGCCACGGTCTCCGGGTTCATGCCGTCCTTCTTCTCCGTCAGGGCCATCGCGACCCCGGCGCCCTGATGCCCGGCCATCAGGTTGAGGAACACGAGGTCGAACTCCGCCCCGCTCTTGTCCTTGGTCTCGTTGATGACCTTGTCGTCGAGCAGCGGCTGACCACCGTGCGCGGCGTGCAGGTCCGCGCCGCCGGTCTCCGGCTTGCCCCAGAGCTTGAGCCACGACTTGAGCATCGTGAGCTCCTCGCGCTGGGTCGAGTCGATCGCGGCCGCGAGGTCCTTCGCCTCCTGTTTGGTCGCCTTCGCCAGGCCCACCTGCGACAGGCTGATGCCCAGCTGCAGGTGGTCCACCATCATCTGCACGAACGTCACGTCCGCGTCGTTGAACCTCGCACTGGCGGCCGGAACGGGTGGTGCGGCGGTAGAAGCGCCGTGGCCGTGGGCTCCTTGGCCCTCCGGCACGACCGCCTCTCCGCCGCACCCCGCCAGCGCCAGGACCGCGACCGCGATCACCAGGCGCTTCATCGGATCAGATCTTCTCCCAGAGCGCCGCCACGTTCGGCGGTTCCCAGCCGGTCAGCGACGTGTGCGCCTGACGGCAGCGGTAGGTCGACCCGCCGTAGGTGACGGTCGAGCCGACCGCGTACGACGTGTTCGCCGCCCACGTGCCACCGGCCGGCGGCTGCTGCGGGGAGGTCGTGGTCGTCGTCGTGACCGGAGGGGGCGTCGTGGTCGAGCTGGTGGGCGGCGGAGTCGTGCCGCCGCCACCGGTGATGTTGAGGTCGATGCACGAGTAGAACGCGTTCACCGTGTCGCCGATGTTCCAGATCGCGTACAGCTTCTGGCGACCGGAGAACCCGCCGAGGTTGATGGTGTGCGTGGTCGGGTTGTTCGGCTGCGCGTTGTTGCCGGACACGTAACCGACGCGCGTGCCGCCGATGAAGTACTCGTAGTCGCGCGTCACGTGCCGGGCGGTGAAGGTCCACGTCAGAGACAGGGTCTGACCGGTGTTGGTGACCTTCCACGGCAGGCCGTCGTTGTCGAGCGGGGCGAACGCGCCGTTCGCACCGCTGCAGTTCTTCAGGCCCTTGGGGCCTTCGGCGCTCTGCGGCTCGTACTTGGCCTGGCCGCAGAGGTCGACGGAGACATCTCCCCTGGCGCACTGCGCCGAGCGGCTGGCGGGCGAGGACACGTAGCCGTGCGCACTCGCCGAACCCACCGGCGTGATCATGACGATCGCGGGGACAGCGGCCAGGACGAGCGCCGCCTTACGCATGATTTTCATTCGGTCCGAACTCCTTGGATCGTTCCCAAACGGGTGTGACCCGTAGGCAGGGGGCGGGAACCGGGAGCGTTCGCAATGCCGCTCGCCGATCCAGTTTCGGTCTGTGGTCTAGACCATAAACCGGTGTTCAGAAAGTGGTCAAGTGACCACTTAACACCAACGGAAATCGAGGCGCACCAACAAGTCCACTCACCCGCACTGGTATTACCCCTCCGCCATTCGGGTCACTGGACCAGACCAATCAGCCCACTGATTTGGAGTCGGCACACTCTGGGTAACCCCTGCGGTATGCGTGATTTCGACGAGCCCAGCAGGGCTTCCGGTCCCGGTGTCGTCGCCGACGGACCCGCCGGTGCCACCACAGTCCTCGTGATCGATCCAGCGGGCGAGGCCATCCACGACGAGATCCCCGCGACCTGGCGTCCGCTCACCGAACACGTGCGGATCGTGTGGCTGCGCGTGCCCGCCGCGCCGGGCTGGAAGTCCACAGTGGACGCCCTTCTCGCGCGACACCAGGACGACACCCGGACTGTGCTCGACGTCGTCACGAGCGGTCCCGTCGCCGCCGACGTCATCGATGTCGTGGCGGCCCACCCCGACCTCGTGCGCTCGGTCCTGCTGGTGGATCCCGAGGTGCCGGTGGAGGCCACGTTCGCGCAGGTCATCCACCACACCAACGACACGCCGGCGCCGTTGCCGCTCGGTCATCCCGACGTGGTCGGCGGCGTGCTGGCGGCACTGGAGCGGCACCGAACCAGTTAGGTTGCGAAACTTTCGCTGAACCGGACATCTCGGCCACCCGTATCCCTCGGCAGGGAACTCGTGACGGGAGGCTTCATGCGAGCGCGTCTGCTCATCATCGTGCTAGGGCTGCTTGCGCTGGCGGGCTGTTCGTCCGTCGGCGGCGGGAGCGGTTCCGCGGAACCGGCGGCCAACGAGGCGGACGCGACTTTCTCGTTGCGGATGATCCCGCACCACCGGCAGACGATCGAGATCGCCAAGGTCGCCGTGCAGAAGTCCAAGGACGAGTTCGTGGTCAACGTCGCCGAGAAGATCGCAACCGCCGAGGCGGGCGAGATCGAGCAGATGGCCACCTACCTGCGCAGCTGGAACATCCAGGTGCCCGGTGACGACGCCGGCGCCACGCACAAGATGGCCGGCATGATGACCGCCAAGGACGTCGAGGCGCTGAAGTCCGCCACGGGCAAGCAGTACGACGACCTCTTCCTCGCCACCCTCTCGCGCCACCTCCGCAGCGGCGTGGACATGGCGAAGGACGCCCAGGCCAAGGGCGAGCACATCGGCTCGAAGGCGCTGGCCGGCAAGATCATCGTGTCGCAGACCGAGGTGCTCGACCAGATCGCCGCCAAGCAGAAGTCCTGACACCGCATCAGTACCAGTCCCCGCACTACGCTCGCGCGCATGTACCCACAGGTGGAGCCTTACGCGCAGGGCATGCTCGACGTCGGCGACGGCCAGCTCGTGCACTGGGAAGCGAGCGGCAACCCCGAGGGCGAACCGGCCTGCGTCTTCCACGGCGGGCCGGGCTCCGGGTCCACGCCGCGCTGGCGGGAGGACTTCGACCCGGACCACTGGAACCTGGTGCTGTGGGACCAGCGCGGCGTCGGCCGGAGCACTCCGCCGGTCGCGGACCCGGCGACCAGCATGGAGCACAACACCACTCAGCACCTGATCGACGACGCCGAGAAGCTCCGCGAGCACCTCGGCATCGAGAAGTGGTTGCTGGTGGGCGGTTCCTGGGGCTCGACCCTGATCCTCGCCTACGCCGTCCAGCACCCCGAGAGGGTGAGCGGGATCATCATCCCCGCCGTGACGACGGGCCGTCCGGCGGAACTGGAGTGGATCACCCGCGGGCTCGCGATGTTCTTCCCCGACCACTTCGAGGCCTTCGTCGCCGGTGTCCCGGAGGCCGACCGCGACGGCAACCTCGCCTTGGCCTACAACAGGTTGCTCAACTCCCCCGACCCGGCGGTCCGCGAGAAGGCCGCCTGGGACTGGAGCAAGTGGGACCTGGCCACGATCACCGGCGGCGACAACGACTTCACCGGCACCCGGTACGCCGACCCGGTCACGCGCTACCGGCTCGCCCGGACCGTGACGCACTACTGGGGCAACGGGTGTTTCCTGGAGCCCGACCACATCCTCGACAACCTCCACCGGTTGCGGGACATCCCGGCCGTGCTCATCCACGGCCGCAACGACCTCGGCGGCCCGCTGCACACGGCGTGGGAGGTGGCGCGGCGGTGGCCCGGCGCCGAACTGGTCGTCCTGAACGACGCCGGGCACGTGATCATGGAGGGCAACAGCATGGACCGGGCCATCGCCGCTGCCGTCCAGAAGTTCCGCTAGGGAGCAGTGGGTCCGGATCGGTAGAGGTCCTCACCCGCCCAGCGGATCCGGTCGCTGAAGCCGAACCCCGGCGCCGCGGTGAAGTTCGCGGCGTCGTCGATCGAACCGGAGCCGGTGTACTTCGCGCGCAACGGGTACGGGAACACCGGCCGCGTGCGCACGACGTTGCCGTCCTGGTCCCGGCCCGTGGCGATGATCTTCGACGGCGCCTTCCCGCCCTCCACCCACGACACGAGTGCCTGCACCGGGTCGAAGTCGGTCAGGGTGTCGCCACCCGCGCAGTGCCACATCGACGGCACGACGAAAAGCCTTGCCCACGACGGGTTCTTGCCCCCGGTGAGGCGCTGCCAGTAGTCGAGCGTGCCCTCGAACGGGATGCCCTGGTCGCCCGCGCCGTGCCAGATGACGAGCTTGCCGCCGGCCCGCTGGAACGCCCGCAGGTCGAGCGAGAGCGAGTTCGCCTTGACGGTCTCCGGCACGAGGCGCCGGAACTCGCGGACGGTGAACTCGAACGACTCGAGCGACGAGTGCGGCCTGCCGATCGGGTAGACGAGGTGCTTCAGCGCGTTGTCCGCGAGCTCGGGAGCGACACCGCGGCCGAGACCGGGTGTCGGGTTGAGCCAGAACGTCCACGAGATCTCGGACCCGTACGGCTGCCCGCCGGGGTACAGGCGCACCCCGCCGTCGGACGGACCGGCGTAGAGGCGCCGCACGCGGGCGATCTCGTCGTCGGTCAGCTGTCCCGCGAGGGTGCCGGGGTCGAACCGGCACAGCCGCGGGTCCTCGATCTGGCCGTCCACCAGGCCGTCCAGCCCGTCGCACGCCGCCATCACCGCGTTGTGCAGCAGGAAGATCTTGTCGTTCGGGACGGTGTTGCGCGCGATCCACGCCTGGTAGCCGATCAGCGCGGTGTAGTAGGCACCCGGTGCGGCCGCGACGACGCCGTCGAAGTCGTGCGGGTAGCGCTGGGCGAGCAGCAGGCCCTCGCGGCCGCCGTTGGAGCAGCCGGAGAAGTACGACTTCGCCGGTGCTGTGCCGTAGAAGACCGAGATGATGTGCTTGGACACCTTCGACAGCGCGTGCGGCGCGTGGAAGAAGTAGTCGTCGCGGGCCTTCTGGTCGGAGATGGCCCACGTCGTGTCGAACGGGTTATCCGGCGGGGCCTGGTGCCCGTCGTCGGTCGCGGCCACGGCGGCGTCGCCGAAAGCGGGACCGCACCCGGCCGGGAAGGCCGGATCGCCGATGATTCCACAGAATCCGCCACAGCCGTACTGGACGTAGCGACCCTGATAACCGCGCACCGGCAGCTTCAGCTGGAAACCGATGTTCGGTTCGATCGTGCCGCGGACGTCGCAGAACTCCTTGTCACCGGCCACGACCGCCGCCGACGTCACGTGCGTGCGGGCGTCCGGGACGTCGAAGGTGCGCACCAGGTCGGCACACGAGCGGACCGGCCGGGACCCGGTGGTGGCGGTGGCGGGCGAGATCCCCGCCGCCACCGTCCCCAGAACCACCAAGAACAACAACAACTTTCGGTGCATGGCGTCCTTCCCCCTGATAGTCGGACGTACGGGGGAAGTCTTCCAGCTAACCGACGTGCACGCGTGGCCGTCGGGTCGGATCCGGCTCAGCCGAGCGGATGATCTCGCGTACGACCGGGGGTGTGTCGCCGCGTCCGAGGATCAGGTAGCGGAAGAGGTGTCCGAGCGGATTGCCCTCCGACCACTCGAAGTGCGCGTGCGGGATCACGCCGGTCGAGTCGCGCAACGCCAGCAGGATCGCCGCGATCGCGTTCGGCGCGGCCGGGGCCGAGGCGCGCAGGACGCGGTGGCCGTCGACCTCGACACCGGTCACGCACAGCACGTCGCTGAACGCCGACGGGTCGACGATGTCGATCTCCAGGAAGATCACGTCCGCCGTGCCCGGCACCGGGTTCATGCCGCGCTGCTCGGTCTCCTTCTCGTCGTACTCCGCCTTGTCACCTGCCTGGCGGCGGTTCGCGATCAACGTGATCCGGCCGTCGTTCGCGATCGTGTCGGTGATGAACCGGCGCGCGTTCTCGTCGAACTCCATCCGGTCGACGCGCAGCTCGGTGGTGCGCGAGATCCGCGACACCAGCGAGATCACCACGATGCCGAGGATGAAGCCGAACGAGATCGTGATGCCGTCCGGCTTCTCGATCACGTTCTCCACCAGCGCGTACAGCAGCACCAGCGTCAGCACGGCGAACCCGGTGCCGGCGCCGCGCTGCCTCTTGCGCCACGCGGACACCGTCACCGCGAACGACCCGGACACCATCATCGCGAGGATGCCGGTGGCGTACGCGCCGGCCTGCGCGTTCACGTCGGCGTCGAAGATGATCGTGATCACGATGCAGATGACCGTGTAGACGATCACGACCGGGCGGACGGCGCGACCCCACTCCGGCGCCATGCCGTACGACGGCAGGTAGCGCGGCACGATGTTGATCAGGCCGGCCATCGCGGAGGCGCCGGCGAACCACAGGATCAGGATGCTGCTGATGTCGTAGAGCGTCCCGAACACCTCGCCGAGCAGCTCGTGCGCCAGGTACGCGAGCGCGCGGCCGTTCGCGGGGCCACCGGGCGCGAACTTGTCCTGCGGCACCAGCACCGTCGTGATGAACGACGTCGCGACCAGGTAGACCGACATGATCAACGCGGCGGTCGTCAGCAGCTTGCGGGTGTTGCGCACCCGGCTCTCCAGGCGCTGCTCCGGCGTCTTCCCGTCCGCCGCGACCAGCGGCATCATGCTCACGCCGGTCTCGAACCCGGACAGACCGAGCACCAGCAACGGGAACGCGAGGATCGCCGGCCCGACCACCCCGAAGAACCCGTCGCCGTGCGCGCCGAGGGCGGCGATCCACCGGTCGAGCGCGTCGGGCGTCGCGAAGACCTCCACGAGGCCCACCACGGCCACGACGGCGTTCAGGGCGAGGAACACCGCCACCAACGGGATCGCGACGCCCACGGCCTCGCTGAAGCCCAGCAGGAACACGCCGCCGAGGATCAGCAGCAGCACGATCGTCACCCAGAGCTCGGCGCCGTGCAGCGCCTCGGGGACGTACGGGTTCTCCAGCGCGTGCACCGAGGCGTCGGCCGCGGACAGCGTGATCGTGATGATCCACGACGTCGCCACGAACCCGAGCAGCACCAGCACGAAGATCTTGCCGCGCCAGAACGGCAGCAGGTTCTCGAGCATCGCCACGGAGCCCTGTCCGTTCGGGCTCTCCTTCGCCACCCGCCGGTACATCGGCAGCATGCCGAGCAGCGTCAGCGCCACGATGAGCAACGTCGCGAGCGGGGAGAGCGCTCCCGCGGCCAGCGCGGCGATGCCCGGCAGGTACGACAGCGTGGAGAAGTAGTCGACGCCCGTGAGCGTCATGACCTTCCACCACGCGTGCGGCTTGGCGTGCGACTCGTGGCTCTCGGGGCCGGAGGGCGCCACGCGGTCCGCGAGCAGCCACCTGCCCAGCGAGCCGCCGGGCGGGTCCGGGCGTTCCGGACTCGGGACCTCGGCGGGGACGGCGAACTCCGTGCTCATGCGCGAAGCATGGCACGGTCAGTCCATCAAGGACGGAAGTCCGCCGGGAAACCGGCCTCCTGAATGGACAAACCGGACGGACGGAGCGTTCCGATGCTGCCCTGCGTGTGCAGGTCGAGGAACATGTCCACAACGTCCGGATCGAACTGTTCGCCCCGTCCTGCCCACAGTTCGCGTCGCGCGCGGTTCTCGTCCAGCGCTGTCTGATGTGGACGGTTCGACCGCATCGCGGCCCACGCCACGCACACCGACAGGATGCGCGCCTCCGGCCGGATGTCCGCGCCGCGCAACCCGTCCGGGTACCCGGCGCCGTCGTAGCGCTCGTGCTGCTGCCGGATCACGTGCGCCACGCCCGCGAACCCCGGCACCATCCGCGCGAGCCGGTAGCCGAAGTCGGGGTGCTGGCGCAGCAGCCGCCACTCCTCCTCGTTCAACGCGCCGGGCTTGGTCAGCACCACCTCGGGGATGATGACCTTGCCGATGTCGTGCAGGCGGCCGGCGAGCTGGGTGACCCTGATCGTGGGCGCGTCGAGCCCGAACTCCCCCGCGGCCACACCTGCCCAGCGCGACACCGAACGGCTGTGGTCGTAGCGGTGCAGCCAGCCGTCCACCCGGTCCGCGACCTGGCAGAGGAACTCCGCCATCGCGCCGTCGGTGTCCGGGTCGACCGCGGGCAGCGGCTCCGGGCCGACCGCGATCCTGTTGCGCCCCGCGGCTTTCGCCGCGTAGAGCGCGCGGTCCGCGATCACCACGATGTCGTCGGGACCGTCGCCGTGCGTCGGGAAGCTCGCCGAGCCCACCGACACCGTGACGAACAACGGGATGTCGTCGTTGCCCGCGTTGACCGGGATGGGTTTCTCGGCGACGCGTTCGCGCAGCCGGTTCGCGATCACGGACAGCCGGCCGGGACCGGCGTCCGGCACCAGCAGCGCGAACTCCTCGCCGCCGTACCGGGCGAGCACCTCACCGGCGCGGGACGCCGCGCGCAGCCGGGCGGCGACCTCCATCAGCACGTCGTCGCCCGCGGGGTGGCCGTAGTTGTCGTTGATCGACTTGAAGCGGTCGACGTCGATGATGAACACCGCGACCGACCCGTCGTTGCGGCGCGCCCGGGAGATCTCCAGCGGCAGCTGGGCCTCGAAGAACCGGCGGGTGTGCAGTCCGGTGAGGCTGTCCGTGATCGCGAGCTTGCGCTGGTCCGCGACCAGTCCGGCGAGGCGCGCGATGATCAGCAACGACAGCACGGCGCTGCCCACGGCGATCACCAGGACGTCCTGCGACGACTGGCCGACGTCGTGCACCAGCATCAGGACCGGCGCGGCGAGCACGGCGGAGCACAGCGCGATGATCCGGCCGCGGCTCAGGCCGACGTCCTTGACGTGCGCGCGGTCCACGAGCCGCGCCATCGTCGGGTGCAGCGCCGCCGCGCCCATGCACAGGTTCGCCGACAGCCAGATGGCGTCGAGGAAGTTGCCCGCGTGGTAGCTGCCGTCGAGCCGCTGCAGCACGTAGATCGTGTCCGCGGTCAGGATGCCGAGCAGGTTGCACGTCAGCAGGACGAACGCGCGCGGCCGGGGTCCGGCGCCGAAGATCAGCCGCAGCGCCACCACGAACAGCGCCAGGTCCATCATCGGGTAGCCGAGCGAGGCGATCTTCACCAGGACCGGTGAGGTGAGGCGCGCCTGCGGGCCGATCACGTAGAGCCACGACGCCATGCCCGCGACGACCGCGAGCACCGCGGCGTCGAGCAGGCTCGGCAGGTCGAGGCCCGGAGTGCGGCGCCGGATCAGCAGGATCACGCCCGCGACCATCAACGGGTAATGGCCGAGGTAGAAGATGTCGGCGTACGAGGGGTAAACCGTGTGGTCGAAGATGTAGTGCGATGCGTAGAACGTCAGGTCGGCGATCGCGTAAACGACCTGGCTGAGTGCGAGGAAGAGCCACGGCCGCCTCCACTGGGGACGGTTGCGCTTGACACCGGCGAATGTCGCGATGGCGGCGGAAGCGCTGATCGTGCAGTAGAGCACCACCCGTACCGTTTGCCCCGTTGTCCCGGCAGGGCTCACCGGGATCAGGTAGTAGAGACCCAGCAGCAGGTGACCTGCCACCAGGTACATCCACCACGCTCCGGTGCGGCCGGCACGGAAGATGGTCACACGAGACCCCTCGTTCTACGACATCGGTCGAGCCAGGTGATGATGCCCGACTCGGGATGATCGCGGCACCGTCGTTACTCCAATGAGGTGACCCACCATTACGGACGTCACCGGAAATCCCTGTTCTGTTTTCCACCCACCGCGACAGGTGGTGCCCCGCTCGATTTTCGCACGACTTTTCCCTGCTCGACGTCGATTCGTGCACCTTGTGCCACTGATATTTCCGACCTGCTGGTCGGCAAACAGGTTGCTCGACGTTCGTCGTTGACCGTTGCTGGTGTGCAAGTTGCGTGTGGATCAACGGACTATCGTGAGGTGGTGAACGACGTCCGGTTCGGGGTGCTGGGCCCGTTGCTCGTCACGCACGGGGGTCGCGAGGTCCGCGTTCCCGCAGGCCAGCCCCAGCAGGTGCTGGTGCTGCTGCTCCTGCACACCGGTCAGACCGTCAGCGTCGAGCACCTGATGTCGGTCCTGTGGGACGGCGATCCGCCGCTCAGCGCGCGCAAGGCCGTGCAGGTGCACGTGTCGCAGCTCCGCCGGGCACTGAAGGACCTGCCCGGCGTGTCGCTCGAGTGGGCGCGGCACGGGTACCGGCTCGACGTCCCCGCGCTGTCGCTCGACCTGCACCGCTTCCGCGCCGCCCGCGACCCCGACGAGGCGCTGGCGTGCTGGCGGGGACCGGCGCTGGCCGAGCTCACGACCGACACGCAGCTCGCGAGCCGGCTCGAGGAGGAGCGGCTGGGCGCGGTCGAGCGGAGCGTCGACAAGGCGATCAGGGCGGGCCGGCACCACGAGGTCCTCGGTGAGCTGACCGGGTACGTCGCCCAGCACCCGACCAGGGAACGGCTGCGCGGCGCGCTGATGGTCGCCCTGCACCGCAGCGGGCGCCAGGCGGACGCGCTGCGGTGCTACGACGAGGGCCGCCGGCTGCTGGCCGACGAGCTCGGGCTCGACCCGGGCCAGGAGCTCAGGGACCTGCACGCCGCGATCCTGCAGGGCGACGTCCCCGCCGTGCCGCGGGAGCTGCCCGCGACCCCCGACCCGTTCGTGGGACGGCGTGCGGAGATCGCGGCGATCACCGGCGCGCCGGACACCGTGATCGCCGTGCACGGACCGGGCGGTCAGGGCAAGAGCGCGCTCGCCGTCGCCGCCGCACACGAGATGGCCGAACTCTTCCCGGACGGACAGCTGTACGTCGACCTGCACGGCGCCACGCCCGGCCGTGCGCCGCTCTCCCCCGCCGAGGTGGTCCGCCGCTTCCTGCGCGCGCTCGGCACGCCGCCGCTGGCCGTGCCCACCGACGTCAGCGAGGCCGCCGCGCTCTACCGGTCGGCGCTCGCGCGGCGGAAAGTGCTGGTGCTGCTGGACAACGCGGTGGACGCGGCGCAGGTCGGCCCGCTGCTGCCGGGCGAACCGGGCTCCACCGTGCTCGTCACGAGCCGGCGGATGCTCGCGACGCTGAGCGCCCGGCACGTGCGGCTCGACCCGTTGCCCGAGGCCGACGCGCTGCGGGTGCTGGGCGACGACGGCGAGGCGGCGAAGCAGGTCGCGCGGGCGTGCGACCACCTGCCGCTCGCGCTCACGATCGCCGCCGCGCGGTTGCGGTCGCGGCCGGACTGGACGACGGAGACGTTGGCGAAGCGGCTGGCGGACCAGCGGCACCGCCTGGACGAGCTGGACTTCGACGACCTGGGGGTGCGGTCGAGCTTCCAGGTGGGCTTCGAGGGTCTCGGCGTCGCCTCCACCCGCGCGTTCACCCTGCTGTGCTGCCTGGCCGTGCCGACGGTCGGCGAGCCGGTGGCGCGGGCGTTGCTGGGCCAGGACGACGTGGACCGCGCACTGGACCCGTTGGTGGACGCGAGACTCGTGGAACCGTGCGGGCCGGAGCGGTACCGGGTGCACGACCTGCTGCGGTTGTTCGGCGCGGAGCAGGTCGACGGTGGGCGGCAGGAAGCACTCGTCCGCGCGTTCACGCACTACCGCTCCACACTCGCCGCGGCGTTGAAGAAGCTGCGCCCGCACGCTTACGGCGCGCTCACCCACTCGCCCGCCGGCGATGTCGACGAACCGTTGCGGTGGCTGACGGACGAGGCCGAGAACCTGCTGGCGGCAGCGCGGTCCGCCGTCGCCGACCCGGCGCTGGCCGAGCACGGGCTGGCCATCGCGCACATGCTCTACCCGCACCTGTTCAAGCAGGACAGAGTGGCGGACCTGGTGGAACTGGGCCGGATCGCGGACGAGGCCGCGCGCACGATCGGCACGTCGGACGCGGTCCAGACGGCGTTGCTCGTGCGGTCGGCCGCGAACCGGCGGATCGGGGCGTTCGAGATCGCCCTCGCCCAGTTGGAGGAGGTGCTGGAGGCTCGCGCGGCCGACCCGTTCGGACAGGGCCGCGCGCTCTCCGGCATCGGCACGATCCAGCGCGAACTGGGCGAGCTGGACGCCGCCACGGCGACGTTGACGCGGGCCGTGGAGCTGACCTCGGAGCACGGACCCGCTGGCGCGCAACGGGTTCCGCTGTCCGCCCTGGCCCAGGTGCACCAGGTCGCCGGACGGTACGAGCAGGCGCTCGACGCCGCGTCCGCGAGCCTCGCGCACGCCCGTGAGCACGGCGACGCGGCCGGGACGGCGTACGCGCTGGCGTCGCGGGGACAGGCGCTGTTCCAGCTCGGACGGCTGGCCGAGGCCGAGACCGCGCTGAGCGAGTGCATCGAGCTGTGCCGGGCGACGGGCGAGCACAACGACGAGTGGCAGGCGTTGCTGTGCCGCGCGGAAGTGTTGCTGGCTCTGGGAGAACCGGGTCTGGCCACAAAGGACGCCGAGCGCTGCCTGGAGATCACGAGCGCCCGTGGTGACCGTTACGGCGAAGGCGTCGCACACCTCGTGCTCGCCAAGGTGGACCCGGGAAAGCACGCGGACCGGGCGGCCGAACTGCTCGGCACACCCGGTCTGCGGAGGGACACCCTGCTGGACGGCCTGATCAGCTAGCTCAGCCGCAGTGCTCGAAGGCGCTGGTGTAGGTCGAGGTGCCGACCATGCCGCCCCACTTGACGCACTTGCCGGGCGCCTTCTTCTTCACGGGGCCGGCGTAGTAGCCGTAGTCACCGCGGTCGGTCGTGCGGGTCTCGCCCTGCACCTCGAGGAACGCGCCGACGTCGGACGCCGCGCCGATCTTGGTGGTCTTGATGGTGACGACGCAGTTGTAGCCGTTGGACGCGTTGTACAGCAGCGAGACGCGGCCGCCGGTCACGTTGGCGCCGTCGATCACCTTGTAGCCGTCGCCGCAGGCCTCTTCGGGGGTGTACGGGTTGGTGGTGCCACCGCCGCCGCACTTGTTGTTGGACTTGTAGTCCTTGGTGCCGTAGTAGAGGATCGTCGTCCCGGAGAACTTGATCTTCTGCGGCGTCCCGTTCAGCAGCTGCTCGAAGTGCAGGTGCGCACCGGTCGAGCCACCCGTGTTGCCGACGTTGCCGATGGTCTGGCCCTGCGCGACGCTCTGGCCGACCGAGACGCGCTGCGCGGACAGGTGGGCGTAGCGGGTGGTCCAGCCGCTGCCGTGGTCGATCTCGATCCAGCGGCCGTAGCTCGTGCTGCCCTCGTTGCGGACCTTGCTGACCGTGCCGGACGCGGACGCCACGACGGCGTCACCCTCGTCGGCGCTGCGGTTCAGGTCGATGGCGAGCTGCGGGCTGTGCCCGGTGCGGGTCTGGCCCGACCAGGTCTGGCCGCACGGGAACGGCAGCTCGAAGTTGGTGGCGGCGCTGGCCTGCGGACCGCCCAGCACGAGCACACCCAGGCCGATCGCGAGACCGGCGACCCCCGAGACGATTCTCTTGACGTTCATGGTTTTCCCCTCGTCATCCGAAGATCCGGTGGACCTTCGTGCACTGCGTTGCGTGAGTTCACTGATCCGAATGCTCGTGCCGTCACGTGGCGGCGAGGCTTCGAGAACCTTGGTGTCGCCCGAACAGAGGACGACATGCGTGGTCGAGTCGGCGCTCGTTCCCGGGTCAGTCGGTGATGTAGCCGGTCACGGTGTGTCCCCTCGACGAGCGCTCGACTTCATGGCACCGACTCTGCTCACCGCCGCTCACAGCGACCTGACAGGCGGAGTCGGTCAGGTGTCAGCGCGGTGTCAGGGCGGCAGGGCATCACGCGCGTCAGCGATCGGTGCGCGAGCGGTCAGCGGGGCCGGTCACGCTGGCGCCATGACGTGGTTGCGCAGGCCCTGGGTGGGCCCGTTGGCGTTCGTGGTGGTGGCGTTCGTGGCGTTCTCGCTGCCGCCCTACCTGACCGGTGATCGGCTGCAGGCCCGCGTGCAGTCGGACTGGGGACCGCACTACCCCCTGCTCGTGGTGCACGTCGTGTGCTCGTCGATCGCGATCGTCACTTGCGTGGTGCAGATCTGGCCGTGGTTCCGCTCCCGGTTCCCCGCGTGGCACCGCCGCCTCGGCCGCGTCTACGTGCTGGCGGGCGTGCTGCCCGCGGGCCTGTCCGGTCTGGTGATCGGCTGGATGACGCCGTTCGGCCCGGTGGCGATGGTCAGCAACGTGCTGCTCGCCGTGCTGTGGCTCGTCTTCACCGGGCTGGCGTGGCGTGCGGCGCGGCGGCGGCAGTTCCGCGACCACCGCAAGTGGATGATCCGCAGCTTCGTGCTGACCGTCTCGATCATCACGAACCGGATCTGGGGCGTGCTGGCGTTCGTGCTGCTGGCGGACCGGGTGCCGGAGGCGGAACTGCCCAACACGATCGCGGGGATCTCGACGTGGACGGGGTGGGTGGTGCCGTTGCTGCTGTCGCAGTGGTGGCTGGAGCGCAAGCCTCGGCGGAAGGCGCCGGCGACGTCACCGCGCGAGGCCGTCAGCGTGGGCTGACAAGCTGTTACGCGGCGACTACGGTCGGTCCGCATGAGGCTACTGCTCGCCGTCCTGATGATGGTCGTCCTCGCCCCGGTCGCCCACGCCGCACCGGCCACGCCGACTGCCCGCTGCGAGTTCGTCCCGACGCCGGAGAACCCGGCCGCCCGTCCCGTCCAGCCGCCGAACGCCGTGGTGCCCGCCCGCGGCACGGTCAAGGTCACCATCGTGACGAACTACGGCGTGGTGCTCGCGGACCTCGACCGCGCCAACGCCCCGTGCGGCGTCGAGAACTTCGCCCACCTGGCGCGGAGCTGGTTCTACACGATGACGCAGTGCTGGCGGCTGACCGACACCACGCGCCTCGGCGTGCTGCAGTGCGGTGACATCTACCGCGCCGAGGAGGGCGGGCCGGGGTACCGGTTCGCCGACGAGGTCACCGGCCGGGAGACCTACCCGCGCGGCACCATCGCGTACGGGAACCAGGGGCCGGGCACGAACGGCAGCGAGTTCTTCATCGTGCACTCGTTCGCCAACATCAAGCCGGTCTACACGGTCATGGGGCACGTCACGCACGGCATGGACACGCTCGACCGGATCGTGAAGGCCGGCATCGTGCCGCAGCCGGATGGGCTGCTCGACGGTGCGCCGAAGAAGCCGGTCCGAATCCTGCACGTGCTCGCGCGCTAGTTGCTCGTTTTCCGAATGGTCGCCGTTTTGTTGAAACGGCGACCATTTTGCTGTGCCGAAATTCCGGCGGGCGATCTCGATCACACGTCCTACCAGCGGATATTACCCCGAATGCACCATCATGAATTAAGGCGGATTTGATTCTCGCTGTGATCCCGCTCGCCCTCCGCAATCAATTCCGCAGCTCTCGCGCCTTCATCGCCTGAATGGCGGCTGTACCGCTCAGTAGCCTGATTTCCGGTCAAAGGAGGCACTGGAAGTGGTACCCGAGTTCGAGCCGGCTCGACTGGACGACGTCGACGACCTGCTCCGGCTCTACCGGCGGGCGCACGGCGCGAACTACCCCATCGCGATGGGCACCGATCCCGACGTCATGGCCCGCGAGATCGAGTGCGCGGACACCACGTGGCTGGTGTGGCGCCGGGGCGGCGAGGTCGTCGCGTCGATCACCGGGCACGTCGAGAGCGCGGACCGGCTCGGCAAGATCGCCGGGCTGGTCGTCGACCCCGCCGCGCAGGGCGGTGGCATCGCGCACCACGCGGTCGGGCAGATCACCGGCCTGATGCTCGCGAGCGGCGACGTCGACTCGGTCTACGGCACCGCACGCACGGTCCACCTCGCGCCGCAGCGGGTGTGCCTGCGCAACGGCTTCCGCCCGCTCGGGCTCGTGCCGAACCTGTTCCGGCACGCGCGGCGCGAGACGATGACGTTGCTGGCCAGGCACCGCGACGGCGTCCTGGAGCAGCGGGCCGAGGTGCACAAGGTGCCCGCGAGCCTGGAGAAGCTCGTCACGGCGATCGGCCTGCCGACGCTGCCGGAGTTCGTCGAGGACAACGGGTTCAGCGCGCGCGAGTCGTCACGGCTGGAGGTCGTCGAGGCGCCCCGGTTCGTCCAGCGGCACTTCGAGCGCACGATCAACGACCCGGCGCGGCGGTTCTACCCGTTGCACCGGCCGAACGTCCTGCTGGCCGACGAACGCGGCGAGCACCAGATCTACGGCCACCTCAACCGGCACGACGGCTACTGCACGATCTTCGGCGCCACGCCGAGTCCCCAGGCGCTGCTCCCGCACCTCGGCAGCGTGATCGACGCGCTGGCCGGGCTGGGCGCGCCGCACGTCGAGACGCTGGTGCCGCTGCACGAGTTCGACGAGCTGAGCGCGTTGCTGACGTTCGGTTTCCTGCCGGTGGCGCTGTACCCGGCGATGCGCAAGGACGGCGAGGTCTACCACGACTACGTCGTCATGGTGCACACCCCGCAGCCGCCGGACTTCCGCGGCCTCGCGATCGACGAGGCGTTCCGGCCGTTCACCGAGCAGTACATCGAGCTGTGGACGCAGAAGTTCCTCAACACCAACGGAGTCTTTCGAGCATGAACCCGCACTTAGGTCCGGCAACGGTGCCTGACCGATCGCTGCGCGCGGTCCAGGCGCTCTGCGACATCGCGGCGCCGTACGACCACGGCGACACCGACCTGTTCCTGGAGGCCATGAACGAGTCGAACCGCTGGCACGCGCAGCGCAACGAGTTCTTCCGCAGCCTGTGGAACGGCAAGCCGATCAAGGACATCACCGAGCAGCCGTTCGTGCACGCCAACTTCTTCAAGCTGCACGAGGTGTTGTCGGTGCCGCGCGGCGAGGTCGTCGTGCACGCCACCTCGTCCGGCACGACCGGGCAGAAGTCGCAGATGTTCTGGGACGCGTGGACCGTGCGGGCCGGTCAGCGGATGGTCGCGCGGATCTACGACCACAACGGGTTCATCACCCGCGAACCCGCGCACTACCTGATCAACCTGAACCAGCCGGCGCCGTCCGTTCAGCTCGGCAGCTCGTTCACCGGGCAGTTCATGACCGACTTCGCCCCGGTGGAGTCCGTGGACTACGGCCTCGCGCACACCGGCGCGGGCCACGAGTTCGACGCGTTCGGCAGCGTCCGCGCCCTGCGCCGGTTCGCGGAGAGCGGGCGCCCGGTGCGGATCTTCGGCTTCCCGGCGTTCCTGAGCTTCACCCTCGACCGGATGCGGGCGATGGGCGTGGAACCACTGCGCCTCAACGAACGGTCGATGGTGTGGTTCGGCGGCGGCTGGAAGGGCAACGCGGACAAGCAGATCTCCAAGGCCGAACTGCGCGCCAAGGTCACCGGGATGCTCGGCATCCCCGACGTGCGGATCCGCGACAGCTACGGCTCGGTCGAGCACTCGGTGCCGTACGTCGAGTGTGAGCGCCACAACCTGCACGTGCCGACGTGGTCGCGGGCGATCGTCCGGGACGTGCGGACGCTGGAACCGTTGCCGCACGGCGAGTCCGGCTACCTCCAGTTCCTCTCGCCCTACATCACCTCGTCCCCCGCGCAGAGCGTGCTGATGGGCGACCTCGCCGCGCTGCACGCGCCGCAGGAGTGCGGGTGCGGCACCGAGACCCCGTGGTTCGAGGTCCTCGGCCGCGCCGGCGTCTCCCGCAACCGCTCCTGCGCGATCGCCGCCGCGGAACTCCTGAAGGGCAAGGCATGAACCGGCACCTCTGGCAGGGCTCGTGGATCGACGACGCCGCCGCCGGTCCGCGCCTGGAGGCGTTGGACGACCTCACCCAGCAGATCATCTCCGGGCCGCCCCTCACCCCGCTCGTCGTGCTCGCGGCCGCCGAGAAGCTCGACCTCGAACGGCACCGCGCCGCACTGGTCGCCTGGGGGCTCGACTCGGCCGAGGTCGACGAGACGCTGGACGCCTTGCGCGACGCCCTGAGCCGGCCCGCGCTGGAACGCAAGCTCCTGCGCGAGCTCGGCTCGCTCGACCCGGCGCGGATGGTGCGCTTCGACTTCCGCACGCCGGTGTACGAGGCGTGGGTGCCGCTCGGCCTGCTCGCGCACGTCACGGCGGGCAACGCCCCGGCCGCCGGTGTGCTGAGCGCCGTCGAGGGCCTGCTGTCGGGCAACCTGAACGTCGTCAAGGTCGCGTCGGACGACTCGGGGTTCACGGCCGAGGTGCTGGCCCAGCTGGCGTCGCACGACGAGACGGGCCAGATCGCCGCACGGCTCGTCGTGCTGCACTTCTCGTCCTCGCGCACGGACTGGATGTCCCTCGTGCTCGGCGCGGCCGACGCCGTCGCGGTCTGGGGCGGCGAGGAGGCGATCGCCGGCGTCACCGAGCTGGCCAAGCCCGGCTCACGGGTGATCGACTGGGGACCGAAGCTGTCGTTCGCCTACCTGACGCGCGACTCGTGGTCCGATGTGGACGCTCTGAACGCGCTGGCGGTGGACGTCTGCCGGGTGGAGCAGCAGGCCTGTTCGAGCCCGCAGGTGGTCTACCTGGACACCGAGGACCCGGCGCAGGTCTTCGCGTTCGCCGAGCGCTTCGCCGCGGTGCTGGAACGCACCGGTCCGCCGACCCGCGAGCCGTCCCAGGCCGAGTGGGCGGAGATCACGAACACCGTGCTCGTCACGCGGCTGGAGGAGCACCTCGGGTTCACCAAGGTGCACTCCGGCGCGAACTGGCGTGTGCTGGCGGACGTGCGGTTCGCGCCGCGCACCTCCCCGCTGTTCCGGACGGTGTGGGTGAAGCCGTTGCCGCGCAAGCAGATCACCTCGGTGCTGCGGCCGATGCGGCGCTACCTGCAGACCGCGGGCCTCGCGGCGGACCGTCCCGACACCGCCGCCCTGGCGCGGGCGTTCGTGTCGGTCGGCGTGCAGCGGATCACGACGCTGGGCTCGATGCTCGGCGGCTACAGCGGCGAGCCGCACGACGGCGTGTACGCGTTGCAGCGCTACAGCAACAGGGTCTCCGTGCGGCTCGACGACAGGTTCGCCGAGGACGCCGCGCTGGACGACCTGACCGAGTCCCGGCAGCTCCCGGTCCCGCCGGTGCCGGTGACGCCCAAGTCGGACTTCGAGGTGCTGCAGGACCGCCCGGCGGACGTGTACTTCCGCAGCGGGGGCAGCTCCGGCGCCCCCAAGCTGTCCGCGTACACCTGGGAGGACTGGGACGAGCAGATGTGGGCAGGCGCGGAGGCGTTGCTCGCCACCGGGCTCGACCCGCGCCGCGACCGGATCATGAACCTGTTCTTCAACGGGCACATGTACGCGAGCTTCGTCAGCTTCTTCGCCGCGCTGGAGCGGATGAACGCGGTGCAGTTCCCGATGGGCGGCGAGTGGGGTCACCTCGACGCGATCGCCCAGGCCATCGTGGACAACCGCGTCGACACCCTGCTGACCGCGCCGTCGTTCGTGCAGCGGCTCTTCGCCGAGCACGGGCCGTTGCTGAAGGAGTACGGCGGTATCCGCAAGATCTTCTACGCGGGCGAGCACTTCGGGGAGGCCGCGGTCGCGCGGCTGCGGAACGAGTTCGGCATCGAGGTCATCCGTTCGGCGGCCTACGCGACCGTCGACGCCGGACCGGTCGGCTACCAGTGCCTCGCGTCGACCGGCAGGGTGCACCACCTGCTCACCGGCCTGCACACGCTGGAGATCCTCGACGAGGCGGACTCCCCCGCCGCGTCGGGCCGGTTGGTCGTCACCACGCACACCCGACGTGGTCAGCGGCTGGAGCGCTACGAGATCGGCGACCTGGGCCGCTGGGTGCCCGGCGACTGCCCGTGCGGCCGTCAGACCCCGCGGTTCGAGCTGCTCGGACGCACCGGTGACGTGTTCCGGGTCGCCGCGCAGACGTTGAACCACCGGCGGTTCCTCGCGATCTTGGAGGACGAGGGCTACTCGGGCGCGGTGCAGATCGAGCTGAACGAGAACCCGTCGGGCGAGGAACTGGTCCTGCGGCTGGAGCAGACGGCCACCTCCACGGCGGCCGCGGTGCTCGCGCGGTACCCCGAGGTCGCGGAGGCGGTCGAGAAGGACCGGCTGCTGACCGTGCGCGTCGAGACCGTCCCGCTCGCGGACTTCGCGCGCACCCGCAGCAGCGGCAAGCTGATCGCCGTCGTCGACCGCCGCGGCAGCAGGAGCGTGTGACCGATGTCCGTGCTCGACCTGATCTGCTACGCCCGCACGCACTCGCCGTTCTACCGGGACCTCTACCGCGGCTACGACTCCGCGACGCCGCTGGCCGGACTGCCGGTGGTCGACCAGGCCGCGTTCTGGGCCGCCAACACCGTCCGCGACAACCAGGTCCTGACCCGCGCCCACACCGACGGCGTGATCTTCAAGACCGGTGGCACCACCAAGGCGCCGCGCGTCTCGTTCTACACCAACGAGGAATGGGACGCGATGTGCCGCACGTACGCGGAGACCCTTCCCGCGGCGGGTCTGCGGCACGGCGACCGCATCGCGAACCTCTTCGCCGCCGGCGAGCTGTACTCGAGCTTCATCTTCGCGCTGAACTCGTTGCAGCACTCACCGATCGACCTGGTCCAGCTGCCGATCACCGGCAGCGCGCCGGTCGAGTTCACGCTCACCACCATGCAGGACTTCGACGCCACCGTCGTCGCGGGCTTCCCGACCACGCTCTGCCGCCTGGCCTCGCACGTCGTGTCCTCGACCGGCGCGCTGCCCTCCGTGCGGCTGGTCCTGTTCAGCGGTGAGGCCCTGTACGACGACCAGCGCGCGTTGCTCGCCGAGGCGTTCCCCGGCGCCGAGTTCCGGTCGTTCGTCTACGGCAGCGTCGACGGCGGCATCATCGGCACGGCGGTGCTGGGCAACGACGACCCGAGGGTGTTCAGATCCTTTGTGGACAGCTCGGTGCTGGAGATCGTCGACGCCGAGACCGGTGAGCCGATCACCGCGTCCGGCCGGCCGGGCCGGCTGCTGCAGACCGACCTCACCCGCAGGCTCCAGCCGATGATCCGCTACCCGGTCGGCGACCTGGCCGAGTGGGTCGACGCCGAGGACGGCATCTTCCGCCTGCTCGGCCGCGCCGACGAGGGCGCGCGGGTCGGCCCCGTGACGCTGCATCTGGACCACCTCCGCGCCGCCGTCGACCGCGCGGGCGTGCGCCACCGCGGCGTGCAGGTGGTGATCCGCCGGGTCGACGCCCGCGACCAGCTGGTGCTGCGCGTCGCCGGCCCCGAGCAGGACGTCACGGCGCTGCGGGACGAGGTGCACGTGATCAGTCCGCGCTTCGAGCTGCAGGTGGCGCGCGGTGTGGTCGCGCCGCTCGCCGTGGAGTGGGTCCCCGCGCTGGAGGTGAGCCCCCGCACAGGCAAGACCGTGCGGCTCCTCGACGAGCGCCCCCTGTAGTTAGTGTGGGCCGGTGCGAAAGATCCTGGTCATCGGTATCGGCGCGGGCAACCCCGACCACCTGACGGTGCAGGCCGTCAAGGCGCTGCAGACGGTCGACGTGTACTTCGTGCTGGACAAGGGTTCCGTGAAGCAGGAGCTCGTCGACCTGCGCGCGTCGATCCTGGCCGAGCACGTCACGCGCCCGTACCGCTGGGTCGAGGGCCGCGACCCCGACCGCGACCGGACCCCCGCCGACTACCGGGCGACGATCGACCAGTGGCGCCGCGACCGCGCGGACGTCGTCCAGGGCCTGCTCGCGGAACTGGGTCCCGACGAGGTCGGCGCCTTCCTGGTCTGGGGCGATCCGTCGCTCTACGACTCGACGCTGGCGATCCTCGACGACCTGCTGGCCCGCGGCGAGTCGTTCTCCGTCGAGGTCGTCCCCGGCGTGACGTCGGTGGCCGCCCTGACGGCGGGCCACCGCGTGGCGCTCAACCAGGTGGGCAAGCCGGTGCAGATCACGACCGGCCGCCGCCTGGCCGCCGGGTGGCCGTCCGATGTGGACGACGTGGCCGTGATGCTCGACGCCACGTACTCGTTCGAGGGCGTCGACGCGGACACGTGGATCTACTGGGGCGCGTACCTCGGGATGCCGGACGAGATCCTGGTGTCGGGCCGCGTCGGGGACGTGGCGGCGCAGATCCGCGAGGTGCGCGACGAGGCCCGTGCGCGCAAGGGCTGGATCATGGACACCTACCTGCTGCGCAGGCCCTGACCACTACTCCGCGATCAGCCGCTCGACCGAGCGGACGACGAGGTCGCGGTTCGCGTTCGGGGTGCTGAACCCCAGGATCGACATGTGCACGACCAGGTCCAGCAGGTCGGTGGCGTTGAACGCGACGGTGATCTTGCCGTCCAGCTGCGCCTGCCCGATGGCCTCGACCTTGTGCCGATGCGCCTCGACCTCCGGCTCGGGAACCGACTCGAAGCCGTTCTCCAGCCGGTGATAGGCCGCGAGCCGGAGCAGCCTCGGCTCCTCCTGGTACGCGTCGAACAGCCTGCCCGCGTAGCCCGGCAGGTCGTCCGGCGTGATCGGCACCGACCTGACGACGCGGTCGATCTGGATCTTCAGCAGCTCGTCGAACAGCCCCTCCTTGCTGTCGAAGTAGGCGTAGATCATCGCCTTGTTGCAGCCCGCCTTGGCCGCGATCCGGTCGACGCGCGCACCGGCGATGCCGTACTCGGCGAACTCGTCCAGTGCCGCTTCGAGCAGCTTCGCCTTGGTCGCCTCTTTGTCCCTCGCCACTCCCCCATCCTAACCAACCAGTTGGTCATAGCAACCAACCGTTTAGTTGACAGGCGGCCGCGAACGTGGTTGCCTGAGTCCTGTCAACCAAACAGTTAGTTAGTCCAGCCAACCGGTCAGTCAGGAGCAGGTCATGAAGGTCGCACTGGTCACGGGCGCGTCGTCGGGCATCGGCGAGTCGACGGCGGTCGCGCTGCACGAAGCGGGCTACACCGTCTACGCCGCGGCCCGGCGGGTGCAGCGGATGGAGGGCCTGGCCGCGCGGGGCATCCGGGTGCTGGAGATGGACGTGACGCGCGACGAGTCGATGGCCGAGGGCGTCAAGAAGATCGTCGCGGAGGCCGGGCGGATCGACGTGCTGGTCAACAACGCCGGCTACGGCTCGTACGGCGCGGTCGAGGACGTGCCGCTGGACGAGGCTCGCTACCAGTTCGAGGTCAACGTGTTCGGGTTGGCGCGACTGGTCCAGCTGGTGTCGCCGCACATGCGCGAGACCGGGAGCGGGCGGATCATCAACGTCTCGTCGATCGGCGGGCGGATCTACGAACCGCTCGGGGCCTGGTACCACTCGACGAAGTTCGCGGTGGAGGGGCTGAGCGACTCGCTGCGCCTCGAGCTGAAGCCGTTCGGCATCGACGTCGTGGTGATCCAGCCCGGCGGGATCAAGACCGAGTGGGGCGGCATCGCGGTCGAGAACCTGAAGAAGACGTCCGGCGGCGGCGCGTACGCGGGGCAGGTCAAGCAGCTGGCGGGGTTCTTCTCACAGATGGAGCGCGCGAGCGAGCCCAAGGTGATCGCGGACGTCATCGTGAAGGCCGCGCAGGCCCGCCGGCCGCGCACGCGGTACGCCGCCGGGTTCGGGGCGCGGCCGATCCTGTTCGCGCGCAGGGTGTTGTCCGACCGGGCGTTCGACGCGATGTTCCTCGGCGCGATGCGCCGGTTCGCCTAACGCCGGTTCCTACCGTCTGACCAGGTACCTTCGGTTCAGAACCACCGAGGGGAGTCGTGTGCACGAGGGGCTGTCGCCGGAAGCGGAGAAGCTCTACCTGGCGCTGCTGCGCGGAGACGCCGACAACGGGGCCGGCGGGGCGCGCGAGGAGCTCGAACGGCTCGGACTGATCCGCAACGACGACGTGCGCCCGCCCCGGTCGGCGCTGGTCGCGATCGCCACGAGCCACGAGGCCGCGGCCGTGCGGGCGCGCGAGACCGCGGAGGTGCTGGCCGCCGCGTACGCCGAGCGCGGCGCAAGGGAGGTCGACTTCGTCGAGGTCCTCAAGGACGCGGACGAGGTGATCAGCGCGTTCGAGCAGATGCAGAGCCAGGCGAAGTCCGAGATCCGGGCGCTCGACCCCGGTTCGTACCTGAGCCCGCAGCCGGAGGCGAGTCCCGCGCAGCCTCCGGCGCTGGCCCGCGGCATCGCCTACCGGGTGGTCTACGAGTCGGCGTTGCTGCAGACCGAACGCGGGCTCGCGTCGGTGCAGGAGAGCATCGCGGTCGGCGAGCAGGCGCGGACGTTCCCCGGTGTGCCGCTCAAGCTCGTGATCGCCGACTCGGACCGGGCGTTGATCGCGGTGCCGACCGTCACGGGCGGGAACGTGGTGGCGCTTCTCATTCACCCGTCCGTGCTACTGAGTGCGTTGATCGAGTTGTTCGAGGCGTTCTGGCGGATGGCGGTGTCGATCACGCCCGGCGGCCAGCAGGACACGCACCAGGAGCCGACCACGGCGACGCGCCGGTTGATGGCGCTGCTCAGCGCCGGTCTGACGGACGAGTCGATCGCGCGCGAGCTCGGCGTCAGCGAGCGCACGGTGCACCGCAGGGTCAGCCGGCTGCAGCAGTTGCTGGGTGCGCAGACCCGGTTCCAGCTCGGTGTCCAGGCATCACGCCGAGGTTGGCTCTAATCACGCCTGGTAATTGAGACGCTGATCTTCATCACTCTGTGAGCACGATCGGTGACGGTTTCCAGACATGGCGACTTTCTGCCATCACCCAGGAGTGTTAAACGCGGAGTTTTCCCCTTCTCCTTTGTCGCAAGCGCGGTCTCACCCAGGCCGTGCGGGGGCAGGAAGGGATCCACAGTGCGGAAGTACTTCAGAGGCGGCATCGCCGCGGTCACAGGGGCGTTGATCGCAACGAGCATCGTGCTCACGCCGGCGGCGAACGCGGCCGCCAAGCAGGACCCGGACACGCAGGCTCTGGCCGGCGCGCTCGCGACGCAGAAGGTCACCTGGGAGGAGTGCACCTTCCCCGGCGTCGCACCGGAGACCGTCGCCAAGTTCAAGACCGTCAAGGGCCTCGCCTGCGCGACCATCCAGGTCCCGCGCGACTGGCACAACCCGGCCGACGGCAACACGATCGGCATCCGCGTCTCGAAGACCGAGACCGCCTACAAGGGCACCAGCCGCCAGGGCATCGCGCTGGTCAACCCCGGTGGCCCCGGCGGCTCCGGCCTGCCGTGGGGTGCCGCCATGGCCCTGCGCGCGCCGGTCCTCGCCGGCCAGTACGACTTCATCGGCTTCGACCCGCGCGGTGTCGGCCTCTCCACGCCGCTCACCTGCAGCTACACCGTGCCGAGCAGCACCGACATCAACGTGATCAACAAGGCGAAGGTCGACGGCTGCCGCGCGAACCCGCTGACGCCGTTCATCACGACCGAGCAGACCGCGTACGACATGGACTTCATCCGCGTCGTCCTGGGCGAGAAGAAGACCTCGTACATCGGTTACTCCTACGGCACGTGGCTCGGCACCTGGTACGCCGCGACGTTCCCGAGCAAGGCGCACCGCTTCCTGCTCGACTCCGCGGTCGACGCCTCGCAGACCACCCTCGAGAACACCTGGGACCTACAGCCGCGTACGCGCGACCGCCAGTTCCAGGAGGCGCTGCTGCCGTACATGGCGCGCAACGACGCCGAGTACGGCCAGGGCACGGACCCGATGGAGATCCGCCGCAACTGGGAGAAGGTCGGCGGCACCCGTGAGTTCGTGGGTCAGCTGTTCGTCGCGTGGTTCGTGATCCCGGCCATGTACGACACCTCGCAGTACCCGACCGCCGCCGCCGCGGTGTCCGCCGTGATCGGCACGCCGGCCACCGGCACCGACTCGGAGAAGGTCGAGCAGATCGTCGCGAAGATGCTGACGGTCCCGGGCCTGTCCGCCGAGAACACGGCGTTCATCGCGAAGGCCAAGGACAACGCGCTCGCCGCGATCGCCAAGAAGGAGCGCGTCGCGGTGAAGACCACGACCGCCGCCGCCGAGGTCGAGACCTGGGACGCGACGTTCGAGGCGATCCGCTGCCAGGACGGTCAGTGGAACCAGAACCTGCACTACTGGAACTACTGGCTGGCCGACCTGACCGTGAACGCGCCGTTCATCGCGCCGTTCATGTCGACGCCGCTGTGCGCCTACTGGCCGACGAAGAACGCGATGCCGAAGCCGGACAAGAAGACGTTCCCGCGTCTGCTCGTCGCACAGTCCGAACTGGACGCCGCCACCGCCTACGAGGGTGGACTCGCCACCGCGAAGGCGCTGCCGAACGCCAAGATGATCAGCGTCGACAACGAGGGCTCGCACGGCCTGTTCCCGTACAACACGGACTGCGTCGACGACCCGATCACGTTCTTCTTCCAGACCGGTGCGACCCCGCGCAAGCAGTTCACTGGCTGCCAGGCGCTCCCGCTGCCCGGTGAGGACAAGACGTTCGACGTCGGCGGCAAGCTGACCAACGGCAAGGTGAAGATCAAGATGATCACGCCCGCCGTCAAGGAGGCCAACAAGATCGTCAAGGACCTGCTGAGCGGGTCCTCGACGGCGGCGGCCGACGAGTCGGGCATGCCGGCCAACCTGTAACACCCGTTGAGAGCTGCGGCCCCCGGCACGATGTGCCGGGGGCCGTTTCCATCGGCGCTAGAGGTAGTCCCACCAGAACGGGATGGACTTCCGCGCGAAGCGGTTGTCACGCACGGGGTTCCCGAACTCCTGGTCGACGTAGTCGGCCAGGTCGAGGCCGTAGATGACGATGTCCGTCCCCCACGCGGACAGGACCGGGAAGCCGGACGTGCCCCGGCCCGCGGGCAGGAACCGGTGGCCGTAGACGGGGACCAGCCTCGGGACATCCCGCATCGCCCTGCGCGCCAAGGCCACCGCGTCGTCGGACGAGGTCGGCCGTTCGCCCCAGATCGCGTTCCAGTGGTCGCCGCTCCGCACCTCGTCGAGGATCCGCACGACTGGGTAGTCCACGCGTCTGCGGAGCTGATCCGGATCGCCGTCACGCCATTCCGGCCACGGCTGCGTCCAGGTGTGGATGACGCCTTCCTCCGGCTCGAAGGGCGTGTTGACCGGCAGTCCGGCCGCGAGGAACGCGCGGTGGTCGTCGGCGAACTCGAAGCCGTGCTCGGCCTCGATGGCGGCGAACTCCGCGTCGGTCAAGCCCGGCGCGATCTCGCAGCAGTTCAGCTCGGCCAGGCGGCGCGCGGCCGCGATCCCCAGTTCCCCACCACTCTTCACAAGCGGGATGGTAGAGAGATCCGCTAGCGCTGCCACCACTTCTTGCGGACGACGTCGATGATGACGCACGTGATGTTGTCCGGGCCGCCGTTGCCGTTCGCCAGTGCGACCAGCTGCCAGGCGGCCTCCGTGCCGTCCTCTGTGGACAGCAGGATCTCGTGGACCTCTTCGAGGTCGGTGTAGTCGGTGAGGCCGTCGCTGCAGAGCAGGTAGCGGTCCTCGACCTTCGCCTGGTGCCACGAGAGGTCCGGCTCGTGCGAGTTGCCGGACTGCAGGGCGCGCAGCACGTACGCGCGGCGCGGGTGGACCAGTGCCTCCTCCGGCGTCATGCGGCCGGCGTCGACCAGGGCCTGGACCATGGTGTGGTCGTGGGAGAGCTGGCGGAGCTCGCCCTCCCGGACCAGGTACGCGCGGGAGTCGCCGATGTGCGCGAGCTGGAACGCGAGGCCCTCCCAGCGGATGGCCGTCAGCGTGGTGCCGGCGCCCTGGGGCGTCTCGGCGTCGAGCCTGCGCGCGATCTCGGCCACCGCCGGGCCCAGGTCGCCCTGCCAGTCCGCGAGGACGTTGACCGCGAGCGCGCTGGCCACCTCACCGTGCTCGTGGCCGCCCATGCCGTCCGCCACCGCTTGGAGGTCCGGGCGGACGTAGACCGAGTCCTCGTTGTGCTCGCGGACGAGCCCAGGATCGGTCGCCACGGCGATGCGCAGCTCGTGTGTCATGTCATCAGTAGACCAGTTGTGAAGTCACTTCACAAGCAATACGGTTGTGAACCATGGATGAGACTGTCAACGCCGGTGACATAGCGCGCCTCGCCGACGTGGGGCGGGCGGCCGTGTCGAACTGGCGGCGGCGGTTCGAGGACTTCCCGTCGCCGGTCGGCGGGACCGCCTCCAGTCCGTTGTACCTGCTGCGGGACGTGGAGTCATGGCTTCGGCGCAACGGGAAGCCGTTCCGCGTCTCACCGGCCGAGCGGTTGTGGACGCAGCTGCGCACCGTCGACGACCTGAAGCTCGGCGAGGCGCTGGCCGCCGTCGAGGCGGACGAGCGGACGTTCGAGTTCCTGCACCAGCGCTACCTGGAAGCCCACTCGCGGCTGCTCAACCCCACTCCGCCCGAGGTCGTCGAGGTCGTGCTGGCCACGACGGACGGCGACACGGTGATCGACCCGGCGTGCGGCACGGGGAGCCTGCTGAAGGCGTCGAAGGCCCGCAACAAGATCGGGCAGGAGCTCGACCCGGTGTCCGCGGTCATCGCCCGGCGCCGGATGCCGCACGCGCAGATCTACACCGGAGACTCGTTGCGGCACAACGGGGTCCAGGAGAAGGCGGACGCGGTGGTGTGCGACCCGCCGTGGCACGACCGGACGTGGGGCCACGAGGAGCTGGTCGGCGATGCCCGCTGGGTGTACGGCCTGCCACCCCGCTCCGAACCGGAGCTCGCCTGGCTGCAACACGCCCTGTCGCTGGCGAAGCCGGGCGGCCTGGTGGCGGTGCTGCTGCCGTCGGCCGCGGCGTCGCGCCGTCCGGGCAAGCGCATCCGCGGCAACCTCCTGCGCGCGGGCGCCGTGCGCGGCGTGATGACGGTGCAGCCGGGCCGCGACCTGTGGCTGCTGCGCAACCCGATCGGCCGCGCACCGGAACACATCGCGCTGCTCGAGACCCCCGGCCCGCTCGACCCGAACACGCGCGTCATCGACCTGCTGGACGACGACGTCGACCTGAGCCCGGCCCGCCGCAGCGGCACCGACGCCTCCGCCTACCTGACGGCGCAGCCGACGTTCGCCTTGCCTCCACTGCCTGGCCTGCGAGACCAGCCACCTCCCCCGATGACGACCATCGGCGAACTGGTCCGCGCCGGCGCCGGCACGCACGTCGTCACGTCCCCGACCGGCGCCACGTACGAGATCGATCCGCGCAAGGTGGACCCGGACTTCCTGGAGGGGGTGCTGCGCGCGGCGTTCGCCAGGACCCCGACCGGCTCGACCCGCCTGGACGTCCGCCGCACCCAGGTCCCGTCCCTCCCGATGGCCGACCAACAACGGTACGGAGCAGCGTTCGCGCAGCTCAAGGCCCTGGAAGCAGGCCTGGAGGAGGCCGCCGAGCTGGTCCGTCTGGGCTATCATGGACTGCTGAGCGGGCAGATCAGGCCGACGTGACCAGGCAAGGTTCACCCGATCGAGATGTCCTGAAACGCTGTTACCAATCCCTCGCGTACGAGGAAGCGCGCGGGGCCAGCGAACAGGTCGTGGCGGTTAGGCTGCGCTGGTGCTGATCGCCGACCGCTACGAGATCGACGACCTGCCGCTGGGACGGGGCGGCATGGGAGCCGTGCACAAGGGCCGGGACCTGCGCCTGGACCGCCGCGTGGCGGTCAAGCTGCTGCGCCTGCCGGGCAGCGACGACGAGGTGGCGCAACGCTTCGCGCGCGAAGCGAGGATCGTGGCCAGGCTCGAGCACCCCGGCGTGCCGGTCCTGTACGACTTCGGGACGTTCGAGCAGCGCCTGTTCCAGGTCATGCAGTTCGTCGACGGCGTCACGGTCGACGAACTGGTCGGCGAGTTCGGCCCGCTCCCCGAAGCCTGGGCCGCGAACATCGCCGCCCAGACCGCCGCGGTCCTCGCCGCCGCGCACGACCACGGCATCTGCCACCGCGACCTCAAGCCCACCAACCTCATGCTGGGCCCGGACGGCGCCGTGAAGGTCCTGGACTTCGGCCTCGCCCTCCTGCGCGAGAGCGACGTGGCACCGTTCAGCCGGGCCGGCCAGATCCTCGGCACCCCCAGCTACATGGCGCCCGAGCAGATCCAGCGCGGCACCGCCGAACCCCGCAGCGACCTGTACGCGTTGGGGTGCGTGCTGCACGAGATGCTGACGGGCGAACAACTCTTCACCGGCCCGACGGCCTACGCGGTGTTCGACAAGCACGTGAAGGAGCCGCCGCGGCCGGCGCCGGGAGCGCTCGACCCGCTGGTGCAACGCTTGCTGGCCAAGGAACCGGAGGGGCGGCCGAGGACCGCGCTGGAGGTTTTCGGGGAGCTGCAGGGGTTTGCGCAGGATCCGCCGGCGTTGCCCGGGTTCGTGCGGGACGGGTCGACGGCGATGTACTCGAGTGTGCAGGTCAGGCCTGGGTTCGGGGCGGCTCGGGGTGGTCTGGAGCGGGCGGATCGGGCTGGGGCTCGCTGCACGCCCTAGTGGTGTGGGCGCGGTGAACGCGGCGTGGCCGGCGAGGTGGGGCGACGGTGCCCTGGTCGGCGAGGTGGGATGAGGGGCGGCGGGGCGGCGGGGCGGCGGGGCGGCGGGGCGGCGGGGCGGCGGGGCGGCGGACGCATCGTGGCTGGCCGGGTGCGGCGGGCGCCGTGGCTGGCGACGCGGTTGGCAGAGCGGCGGGCGCGGCGAACGCGATGCGGTTGGCGATGCGGTTGGCAGCGCGGCGGGCGCGGCGAACGCGATGCGGTTGGCGATGCGGTTGGCAGCGCGGCGGGCGCGGCGAACGCGATGCGGTTGGCAGAGCGGCGGGCGCGGCGAACGCGATGCGGTTGGCAGAGTGGCGGGCGCGGCGAACGCGGCCGGCCGGCGGAACACCGCGGTGAAAGCGGCTCGGTCGGCAGCGCAGCCCGGTTGACAGCAACCGCCGCAAAGGCGCCGCGGCCGCGCAGCGGTGCAGCGAGCCCGCGATCGGTGCCGCGCCGCTGAGCAGGTGCGCCGCGGCGCCGGTCAAGCCGGTATCCGGTTCACCTCGTGATCCCCCGTCGCCCACAGGTGCTGCACCGCGTAAGCCCTCCAAGGCCGCCAAGCCTCCGCCCGCCGCACCAGCGCCGCAGGCGTCGACGGCAACCCCAAAGCCTCGGCAGCCAGCCGAATGCCGAGATCCGAAGGCAGGAACGCGTCCGGATCCCCCAAAGCGCGCATCAGGATCGTCTCGACGGTCCACGGACCGAACCCCGGCAACGACGAAAGCCATTCGCGCGCAACGGTCCGGTCCGCGCCGGCGGACAGGTCCAAACCGGACTCCAGGGCTTCCAGCAGCGCGGCCATGGTGCGGCGGCGGGATTGGGGTACGGCGAGGGCTGAGACGTCGAACGACAGCGGGAACGCGCGCAGGTCGCCCACCGGGGTGCCGAAGGCGGCTACCAGGCGGGCGGCGTGGGTGCGGGCCGCCTTCGTCGAGACCTGCTGGCCCAGGACTGCTCGGATGGCGAACTCGGCGCCGTCGACCGTGCGCGGGACTCGGCGGCCTGGGGCGGCGGAAACCAGTGGCGCCAAAAGAGGGTCTGCGGAGAGTGCCGCATCAACTGTTAATGGATCGGCGTCCAGGTCCAACAGGAAGCGGCAAAGGTCTAGAGCAGTGGCCAAATCGCCGGCATCGGCCAGTTCCAGGGTGCAGGCGATGTGGTCGGGGAACGGTTGTAAAGAGGCTGTGCCGAAACCGCAGGGAAGTCGCAAGGTTCGCCGGTAGACGCCGTCTCGCCACTCCTCGACGCCCGGTACGGCGGTGGCGATGAGGTGGCCGAACAGGTTGTCGGGACAAAGGGGTGGTTGAAAGGGCAAGCGTTTCGAGAAGGTGGCCGGCGGCATACCGGCCAGCATGACGCCATTCCTACCGAGACGCTGGCGGGAAAGCGACATCATTCCGGACGGGGCCAACCGGGTGACCTGCTTCGCGGCGCGAAAATCCGTGGCTAGGCTGGCCTTCGCGCCGTTGCAGCAGTTGTCGGGTTCAGCATGGAAGGGCGGCGTCGCGTGCGATGAGAGCGGCCTGGACGCGGTTGTCGCACCGGAGTTTCGTCAGCAGTCGGCTGACGTGGGCCTTGATCGCCCCTTCTGAGAGGTACATGAGCCGTGCGATCCGTGCATTCGCCATGCCCTGCGCCAGGTACACCAGCACTTCCTGCTCGCGTCGGGTGAGCAGGCTGATGCGGCTGCGTGCGGCGTCACGGCGTTCCGAGTCGGCGCCGGTGAAGTGGTCGATCAACGCTCGGGTGGCGGACGGCGAGAGCATCGCCTCTCCGGCGGCCACCGCGCGGACGGCCTTCACGAGGGCGTCCGGTTCGCCGTTCTTGAACAGGAATCCGGCGGCGCCGGCGCGCAGGGCGGGGAAGAGCATCTCCTCGGTCTGCTGGGTGCACAGCATGATCACCTGCGTGCCCGGCACGTGCCTGCGCACCATCCGGACCGCCGCGAGGCCCTCCATGCCGGGCATGGACGCGTCCATCAGCAGCACCTGCGGGCGTTGGCGTCGCGCCAGTTCGAGGGCCGCGCCTCCGTCGCCTGCCTCGCCGACCACGACGACGTTGCCCGAACGCTCCAGCACGCCGCGGACGCCCGTGCGGATCAGGACCTCGTCGTCGGCGATGCCGACGGTGATCGTGCGGGGCTTGTCCACCAGTTGCAGACCTGCGCTCGCCCACGAGGTGCTCGTCGTCAACGTCATGCGCACTCCCTGTCAGACCGGACCAGTCACCAGTTTGTTCCCGAACGAGGACTACTGGAAGGCAGGCATAACGAAGAGGTTGCGAACCGTCTCGCGCAGGCGAAGGCGTAACGGGTCGCACGTATCAGGTCACAGCACACGACCTGCGAGAACGCCGCACCGAGACAGCACCGGCCTGGCGTTACGGCTTGAGGAGAGGGACTGATGACAACCACCGGGAGTTGCGCGTCGTGTGGCGGCACGATGCCTCCCGCCACCTCCGAGCAACGCAGGTCCTACTGCTCCAACGCCTGCCGCCAACGGGCGTACCGCCGCCGGGTCACCGTGTCCTCGACCGCCCCCGCGACCAGGCAGAACCTGCGCGTGCTCTCGAACCTGCCCGCGGCGCGCGACACGTTCGTCGGCCGCCAGCAGGAGCTGTCGAAGCTCGACCAGCTGTTGCGCCGGCACCGTCTCGTCACGCTCGTCGGTGGTGCGGGTGCGGGCAAGACGAGGCTCGCGCTGGAGGCCGCCGGCCGGCTGCGGCGCGGGCGGACGGACCGGGTGCTCCTGGTCGCGCTGGGCGAGATCACCGCTGCCCGAGACGTCATGCCGGCCCTCGCTGACGCGCTCGGAGTGACCGCGGTGACCGACGAACCGTTGCGCGACACCGTCGTCGAGACGCTCGTGAACATGAAGGTGGTCGTGGTCCTCGACAACTGCGAGCACCTCCTCGACACGTGCGCGGAGCTGACCGACACGCTGCTCAGCCGCTGCCCCGGCGTCCGGGTGCTCGCGACGTCGCGCGAGGCGCTGTGGATCACCGGCGAGGTGAGCTTCCACGTCGAGGGCCTGCCGGTGCCGTCGACGGACCGCGACCTCGTCACGACGGCGGCGCCGCGGTCGGAGGCCGTGCGGCTGTTCGTGGACCGCGCTCGCGAGCGCAAGCCCGACTTCCGGCTGACCGTCGACAACACCGCCGCCGTCGCGTTGCTGTGCGCGCGGCTCGAAGGCATGCCGCTCGCGATCGAGCTGGCCGCGCGCTGGGTGCAGCTGTTGCCGGTCGCGGACATCTGCGACCGCATGGACGAGCCGCTCGAACTGCTGACGCTGGGGTGCCGCAAGTCGCCGTCGCGGCAGAGCTCGTTGCGGGAGGCCATCGACTGGAGCTACCAGCTGCTGCGGCCGGACGAGCAGTTCGCGTTGCGGCGGCTGTCGGTCTTCGACGGCGGTTTCGACCTGGCCGCGGCCAACGAGGTCTGCTCGTCGGAGCGGTCGGCCGAGCCCGTGCTGGACGTGCTGTCGCGGTTGCAGGCGAAGTCGTTGCTGGCGGCCATCCCCGGCACGACGCGGTTCCGGCAGCTGGAGACGATCCGGTTGCACGCCAGGGAGAAGCTGCTGGCGGCGGGTGAACTGGACGTCGCCTACGAGGCGCTCGCCCGCTGGTTCACCGACCTGTCGGACGTGATGGTCACCGCGCCGCTGTCGATGTCCGCGGACGTGCAGCACAAGCTCGACAACCACGTCGACAGCCTGCTCGGCACGGTCGAGTGGGCGGCCGACCGCCGGGACGAACGGCTGCTGCTGCTCACCTCGGCCCTCGCGGACTGCACCGCGCGCCGCGGCAGGCTCGGCCAGGCGCGGGTGATGCTGCGGGACGCGCTGCGGCGACCGTCCACCCGGGACGACTACCGCTGCGTCGCGCTGAACCACGCCGCGCGGTTCGCGGCCGAGCAGGGCGATCACGGCGAGGCCGTAGAACTGTCGGCCGAGGCGTCCCGGCTGGTGCGGCGGATCGGGCACCCCGCGCTGGTGATGAGCAGCCGCAGCACGCTCGCCGCGGTGCAGCAGTCGTCCGGCGAGTGGGAGGCGTCGGATGTGAGCAACACGGAGTGCTTGAGGGTCGCGGAACTGCTGGGTGAGCCGTTGGCCCGTGCGACGGCGTTGGTCGATCTGGCACGCACGGAGCTGTCGCTGGGCAAGCACGAACGCGCCGAGAAGAACGTCATGTCGGCGTTGCCCATCTCACGCGCGTCAGGTGTTCCCGCGCGCATTGCTTCGGCGTTGAACACGCGCGGTGCGGTCGCATTGGTGCAGGGCGACCTCGACGAGGCCACCCACGCTTTCCAGGAAGCGTTGCGGATGGACGGACTCAACCCTTTGACCGCTCCCGACGCGTTGGAAGGTCTCGCCGTGGTCGCGTTGACGCGCGGTCAGGCCGAGCGCGCGCTACGGCTCGAAGCGACCGGACGGGCCATGCGCCGCTCTGTCGGCGTGGTGCCGAACCCGTTCTGGGCGGAGAAAGTCGCTGGAGCCATGCGAACCGCACGGCTGATGCTGTCCGTTGCGCGCGCTGAAGCCGCCTCCACGCCGTTGACCGCCACAGAGACCGAGGCGTTCATCCAGGACGAGGTGTGGCTGGACCGCACGGAGGCCGCGTTCGACTCGTTGGACGATCACGAACGGCGTGTGGTCGCGCTGCTCTCCACGGGCCTCACGAACCAGCAGATCGCGAACCGCCTCAACGTGTCCGTGCGGACCGTGGCGTCGCGGCTGCAACGCTTGCGGGACAAGCTCGGGCTGCAGAGCCGGGAGGACATCGCGGCCTGGGGTGCGGAACGCGCTATCGGCTGAGCGCGTAGACGTTCACCCACAACCGGCAGATCTCCTTCGCCGCCACGCGGGCGTCGGGCACCACGCGGGCGGCCAGCGCCAGCACCTCGGTGTCCCGCGCGGTGGCGGCGCCGGGGATCGCGAGCACGGTCAGCCCTGCGGCGTGTGCGGACCGGATGCCGGAGCGCGAGTCCTCGACCGCCAGGCACTGGGCGGGGTCGAGACCGAGCTTGCGCGCGGCGAGCAGGTACGGGTCCGGCGCGGGCTTGGCGTTGACAACGTCGTCACCCGTCACGATGGCCTCCACGTGCCGCCGCAGCCCGGACGCCGACGCCACCGCCCGCACGTACCGGCGGGGCGCCGTCGACACGAGTCCCACGGGCCCGAGCTCCGCTGCCTGGGCGACGAGCTCGGCGGCGCCGGGCATCATCCCGAACGCGCCGCGCGTGACCGCGTCGACCATGCCGTCCACGCACTCCGGTGACGAGCGCTCGGGCGTGCGGCCGTGGCGCGCGGTGACGGCACCGACCACCTCCTGCCACGTGCCGGCGCTGTCGACGAGGGTGCCGTCGAGGTCGAAGATCGTCGCGAGGAGGGTCACGTCCCCATCGTCGGCTCGGGCGCGGGCGGAATGCGCGGCGGACCACTCGGTTCTACCCGAACGTGCGACCGCGGCCGAGCCCACGCCACGAGGAAACCCTTTGACGCAGAACGAAGTCGTGACCGTCCATTGTGAGCGGTCGCTCTGCTGGAACTCGACCGCGAGATCCACCGCGCGCAACCTTAAAAATAGTTAATCAAGTAGACCGAACCGAGACATTCCGGGCCTACTAAATCGTTTTCGGACTGCTCCATTCGAGTGACGGCAGAGGTCTAGACCTTGACCTTCGAGTGGTCTAAACCACATCGTTCCGGTACCCCCTGCGACTGAGGAGACCGATGTCCAAGTTCCGATGGCATCTAGCTGCTCTCTTCGCGGCCCTGTCCGCGTTGGTCCTCGGAATCGTCGTCGTGCCCGCCGCGAGCGGTGCCGGTGGCGTTTCCGCCACGTTCTCCAAGGGTTCGGACTGGGGAACGGGCTTCGAGGGCAAGTACACGATCAAGAACAACAGCGCGGCGGCCCTGACGTCGTGGACCGTGGAGTTCACGCTCCCGGCCAACCACCGGGTCACCTCGCTGTGGGACGGCTCGTACACGACGAGCGGCCAGACCGTCACGGTCAAGAACACCTGGAACGGCAGCATCGGTGTCGGCGGGTCGGTGAGCTTCGGCTTCAACGGCGCGTACACCGGCACGTTCGGTGCGCCGACCAACTGCAAGCTCAACGGTGGCTCGTGTGAGGCCGGCGGGACCAACCCGACGACCACCACGACGATGTCGACCACGACGTCGACGACCACCACGACGACGACCACGACGGGCAACCCGCAGCCCGGTGGCAAGATCAACCTCGGCTACTTCACCGAGTGGGGCACCTACCCGGCGAAGAACTACCTGCCGAAGAACATCGACACCTCCGGCACGGCCGCGAACATCACGCACATCAACTACTCGTTCGGCAACGTGACCGGCGGCAAGTGCGTGATCGGCGAGTCGTTCCCGGCGATCGAGAAGTCGTACACGGCGGCCGAGTCGGTCGACGGTGTGGCGGACGTGTGGGACGCGCCGGTGCGCGGTGCGTTCAACCAGCTGCTGAAGCTGAAGAAGAAGTACCCGCACATCAAGATCCTGTACTCCTTCGGTGGCTGGACCTGGTCCGGCGGCTTCGCCGAGGCGTCGAGGAACGCGGGTGCGTTCGCGGACTCCTGCTACAACCTGCTCGAGGACCCGCGCTGGGCGAACCTGTTCGACGGCATCGACATCGACTGGGAGTACCCGAACGCCTGTGGTCTCACCTGCGACACCAGCGGCTTCGACTCCTACCGGATCCTGATGCAGAAGCTGCGTGAGCGCTTCGGCCCGAACTACCTGGTCACCTCGGCGATCACCGCCGACGGCACCAACGGCGGCAAGATCGACGCCGCGGACTACAAGGGCGCCGCGCAGTACGTCGACTGGTACAACGTCATGACGTACGACTACTTCGGCGCCTGGGCCGCCCAGGGCCCGACGGCTCCGCACTCGGCGCTGACGAACTACGCTGGCATCCCGACCGCCGGCTTCTACTCCGACGCGGCGATCCAGAAGCTGAAGGGCAAGGGCGTCGCGTCCAACAAGCTCCTGCTCGGCATCGGCTTCTACGGCCGCGGCTGGACGGGTGTGACGCAGGCTGCTCCTGGCGGCACGGCGACCGGCCCCGCGCCGGGCATCGAGCCGGGCATCCAGGACTACAAGGTGCTCAAGAACTCGTGCCCGTCCAACGGCACGGTCGCGGGCACGGCGTACGCCAAGTGCGGTGACCAGTGGTGGAGCTACGACACCCCGGCCACCATCAACGGCAAGATGGGGTATGCGAAGACCCAGGGTCTCGGTGGCGCCTTCTTCTGGGAGATGTCCGGAGACACCACGAACGGTGAGTTGGTCGCAGCGATGAAGAACGGTCTCAACTAGTTCTTCTAGAACGCCGGGAGGGGAGCTGGGTCAACCCAGCTCCCCTTTTGCGTTGCCTAGCAGAAGACCTCGGTCAGGATCTTGTTGAAGGCCTCACCGGGGTCGCCCTCGGTGGGGCCGCTGGTCGCGCTGAGCTCGAAGCGCTTCTTGCTGTCCGGCGTCGTCAGCAGCTGCGACGAGTAGCCGGGGATGCCGCCGCCGTGGCCCCACACCTTCGTGCCGCACGGCAGGGTCTCGACCTGCAGCCCGAGTCCGTAGCCGGGGCTGACGGCCGTGGTCTTGCTGATCTCGGCCTGCTGTGCGGGCCGCAACAGCTTGCCGCTCGACAGCGCGGTGACGAACGTGTCGAGGTCCTTGGTCGTCGAGATCATCTCGCCCGCCGCCCAGGCGACCGACGGGTTGATGCGGGTGATGTCGGACGGCTTGCCGGCGACCGTCCAGTACCCGTGGGCGTGCGGGCCCTTGATGTTCGGGTTGTCCCCGGGCACCTCGGTGTCGTTCAGGCGCAACGGCTTCAGGATCCGCTGCTCGACGGCCTTCTCGTAGGGCCTGCCGGTCAGCTTCTCGATCAGCAGGCCGGCGACGACGTAGTTGGTGTTGGAGTAGCTCCACTGCGTGCCGGGATCGAAGTCGAGCGGCCTCGACGTCGCGAGCGCGAGGAGCTCCTGCGGTGACCAGTGCTTGTAGCGGATCTTCTCGAACTCGTCCGGGCTGAGCGGCAACGCGTTGGTGTAGTTGAAGAGCCCGCTCGTGTGCTGCAGGACCTGGCGGACGGTGATGCGCCCGTCGACCAGGCCGGGCAGGTAGCGGACGACCGGCGCGTCCAGGTCCACCTTCCCCTCGCCCGCGAGCTGCAGCAGCACCGTCGACACGAACGTCTTGGTGATGCTGCCGACGCGGAAGCGGCCGTTGTCCGGCACCGGCCTGTCGCTGTTCAGCTCGGCCTTGCCGGAGGTGGCGGTGAAGCGCTGCCGCCCGTCCGTGACCCTCGCCTGCACGCCGAGCGCCGCCCCGCTCTGCGTTACCTGGTCCAGAGCCTGCTGGATCACCTTGCGGTCGACGCTCGACGTGTCCGCCGACGCGACTCCCCCGGTGGTCAGTGCCAGCAGGCTCGCGGCGGTGACTGTGGCTACCAATCGTTTCCCCATGCGTCCCAGCTAATCGAGGAACCGGGGTGGGCCGCATCCTCCTCAGGTCGCACGGAGTCCCTAGGGGTTTTGCTGAGAGTCGTCAGCAGAAGATCTCGTTGATCAGCTTGGCGTACGCGTTCGTCGGATCGCCGGTACCGACGCCAGAGCTGATCGAGAGCTCCACCCGGCGCTGGAAGTCCGGGGTGGAGTAGGCATAGGTCGCGAAGCCGGGGACACCGCCGGGGTGCCCGATGATCGTGGTGCCGCACGGGGCCTTCTCCACGAAGACGCCGAGACCGTAGTCGGTGCTCACCGAGGTCGTCCTGGTCAGTTCGGCCTGCTGGGCGGGCTCGAGCAGCCTGCCCCCGAGCAACGCGGCGTAGAAGGCGTTGAGGTCGCGGGTGGTCGTGATGACGTCACCGGCGGCCCAGAAGACCGACGGGTTCCAGCGCGTGGTGTCGACCGGTTGCCCGTTCACGATGCCGTAGGAGTGGGCGTGCGGTCCGCGGATCTCCACGTCGTCGCCCGGGAACGTGGTGTCGTCGAGGCGCAACGGCTTCAGCACCCGCTGGGCGACGGCCTTCTCGTAGGGCCTGCCGGTGATCTTCTCGATGAGAAGGCCGAGGACGACGTAGTTGGTGTTGGAGTAGTTCCACTTCGTGCCCGGCTCGAAGTCGAGCGGCTCCGCGGTGGCGATGGCGACGAGTTCCTCCGGCTGCCACCGCCGGAACCTAATGGGCTCGAAGCCCTGCGGGTCGAACGAGAGCGCGTTGGTGTAGTTGAAGAGCCCACCGGTCATCTGGAGCAGGTGGCGGACGGTGATCCGGCTGTCGACCAGGCCGGGCAGGTACCGGACGACCGGCGCGTCCAGGTCGAGCCTCCCCTCGCCCGCGAGCTGCAGCACGACGGTCGACGTGAAGGACTTGGTGATGCTGCCGGCGCGGAACCGGCCGTTCGGCGGCACCGGGCGCGGGGAGTTCCTCTCGGCGGTTCCGGACCGCGCGGTGAAGCGGGTCCGGCCGTCCGTGACGTGCGCCTGAGTGCCCTGGGCGACTCCGATGGCGGCGAGTTCGTCCAGCCCTTCCTGGACGATCCGGCGGTCGACAGCGGTGTCGTCGGCGACCGCGGTCCCGGTGAAGAGCAGGCTGAACGCGGCGGCGGTGGCCAGTAAACGTGTCCCCATGGCCCCACAACGCGTCAGTAGGGGCGTTTCGCTGCCTTCATGGCCGAAACGAGCATGGGACGCACTTTCGGCCAATGCACGTCCTGCTGGCACGAGAACGGCGGCAGGAACCCACCGCACCTGCCGGAGTTCGTGCCGATCTCCCAGACGAAGCTCGGCACGCCCAGGTCGTCGTACACCCAGTCGTCGGTCGCGCCGGAGGCGTTGTACAGCACCTCACCGGGCTGGCCGGCCTTGAAGCCCGACAGCGCGGCCATGTCGTTCGCCATCTTGCGCAGGGCGGCGTCGTTGCCGGTCTTCTGCGTGCTCCAGCCCCACGGGAAGAGCACGTAGTTGCCGTAGCTGTGCATGGAGATCACGGCGCCGGTGGTGTCGGCGGAGGCGGCCGCGGTGTCGCCGGGTGCGCGGGTGTCGCGGTAGAGCTTGCGCCACAACGCTTCCAGCGCCTGGACCTCGACCTCGCTGTCGGCGCGCACGCCGCGGTAGGTCTCGCTGCACTTGTTCGTGGACGAGCCGACCTCGCCCCAGTGCGAGCCCGCGTTGCGGTTCAGGTCGACGCCGCGCGGGCCGGAGGTGCAGGTGCCGTTGGCGTTCTTGCGCTGCAGCACGGGTGAGTCGCCGCCGGACTCGACGATCTCGACGCCGTCCGGGTTGGCGATCGGGACGACCCAGACCTCCAGGTCGGTGAGCATCGCGGTGAGGTCGGAGCCGACCAGGTCGTCGACGAACCGCCACGCCATGTCGCCGGTGGTGATCTCGCGGGCGTGCAGCTGGCCCATCACGAACAGGCGCGGCTTCGGGGCGGTCGGCGTCAACGCGCAGTCGCCGGGGGTCTTCCGCGTGATGCAGACGGCTTTGAGGTCGTACCCGCCGCTGCCCTGGGTCTTGCGCCACGAGTCGCCGTAGTCGACGACGGTCGCGAGGTCGGGGTGCGCCCGCGCGACCTCGTCGAGGTGGGCGTACTGCGCGGCGAGGGTGCGGTAGCCGCCGTAGTACGTCGGGTCCGCGAGCGAGCGCGGCTCCCACCGCGGCGGCGGCATCGTCTTCTCGACGGTGGACGGGAACCCGTCCGCGCGGAGTTTCCCGGACGTCCGCCGGTCGCCGAGGACGAACAGGTCGTCGCCGTCGCGCTGTTCCAGCACGTCGTAGCCGAGGCCCAGCAACCGTTGCGCGGAATCACCCTTCGGGGCGGGCACGCGCAGCACGAACGTCTCTTGTGGACCTTCCGCGGGGGCGGGCGCGGGGCTGAGCAGGAGGGCCAGGCAGGCGAGCAGGGCGACGGCGGTCCGCATGATCGTCGATCATGGGCCGTTCGGCCGATCATCGCCAGTCCGTTCGACCGACCGGATGATTACCGTCCGGTTTTTGGGACGCGCGAACCGCCCACTTGGCGCGCTGTGACGAAAATCAATACCATTTGGGTCAGCACCGCAGCGGTTATTGTGCAGTGAGGCCGAAACCGACTCGACGGACAGCGAGGTTCGCCCACGACCAAGTCTGAGCAGAAGCGGGAGTCCCAGCCATGGATCATCTCTACAACGACGGTGTCGCCGAGATCTCCTTCCCCTGGCGCGGTTCTCTCGCGGACGACGACGAGGGTCTGGAGCCTGTGATCGTCCGCAGCCTGGACTGACGAAACCGCTCTCACGCGGTCCGCAGCCGGTGGGCCAGCGCCGTGTGGCGGCGGCCCGCCCCGACCGTGCGCACCGCCTGGCCGATCGCGCGCTTGCTGCCCACCAGCACGACGAGCTTCTTGGCGCGCGTGACCGCGGTGTAGAGCAGGTTGCGCTGCAGCATCATCCACGCGCTGGTCGTGATCGGGATGACCACGCACGGGTACTCGCTGCCCTGGGAGCGGTGGATCGTCATCGCGTAGGCGTGGCTGAGCTCGTCGAGCTCGGAGAACTCGTAGTCGACCTCTTCGTCCTCGTCGGTGCGGATGGTGAGCTTCTGCTCGACGGTGTCGAGGCCGATGACGACGCCGAGGGTGCCGTTGAAGACGCCGTTGCGGCCCTTGTCGTAGTTGTTGCGGATCTGGGTGACCTTGTCGCCGAGCTTGAACACCCTGCCGCCGAAGCGCTTCTCGGGCAGGTTGTCGCGTGACGGCGTGAGGGCCTCCTGCAGCACGGTGTTGAGCGCGCCCGCGCCGGCCGGGCCGCGGTGCATCGGGGCGAGCACCTGCACGTCCTTGCGCGGGTCGAGGCGGAACTTGCGCGGGATGCGGTTCGCGACCACGTCCACGGTCAGCGCGGCCGCGTCCTCGGCCTCGTCGGTGCTGAAGAGGAAGAAGTCCGGGAGTCCCTGCACGATCGGGTAGTCGCCGCTGTTGATGCGGTGCGCGTTCGTGACGACGCCGGACTCCTGGGCCTGGCGGAAGATGTGCGTCAGGCGGACGTTCGGGACCGGGCTGCCCTGCGCCAGCACGTCCCGCAGCACCTCCCCCGCGCCGACGGACGGGAGCTGGTCGACGTCGCCGACGAGCAGCAGGTGCGCGCCGGGCGGGACGGCCTTCACGAGCTTGTTCGCGAGCAGCAGGTCGAGCATCGAGGCCTCGTCGACGACCACGAGGTCGGCGTCGAGCGGGTGGTCGCGGTCGTACACCGCGTCGCCGCCGGGCTTGAGCTCGAGCAGGCGGTGGACGGTGCGGGCCTCGTGGCCGGTCAGCTCGGTGAGGCGCTTCGCCGCCCGTCCGGTCGGGGCGGCCAGCACGATCTTGGCGCGCTTGGCCTGGGCGAGGCGGACGATCGAGCGGACCGTGAAGCTCTTGCCGCAGCCGGGACCGCCGGTCAGGACGGCGACCTTCTGCGTCAGGGCGAGCTTCACCGCCTCCGCCTGGTGCTCCTCGAGGTCGGTGCCGAGCCAGGCGAGGGCCTTGTCCCAGTCGACGGTCGCGAAGCTCGGCATGCGGTCGGTGTCGGCGTGCAGGAGTCGTTTGAGCTGCGCGGCCATCGAGATCTCCGCGCGGTGGAACGGGACCAGGTAGATCGCGATCTCGTCGTCCGGCAGCTCCTCGCGGACCACACCCTCCTCCTCGACGAGCTCCGCGAGGCAGTCGATGACCAGGCCGGTGTCGACCTGGAGGATCTTGATGGCGTCCGCGATGAGGGCCTGTTCGGGCAGGTAGCAGTTGCCGTTGGTGGTGGCCTCGGAGAGCGTGAACTGCAGGCCCGCCTTGACCCGTTGCGGGCTGTCGTGCGGGATGCCGACGGCCTTCGCGATCACGTCGGCGGTGCGGAAGCCGATGCCCCAGACGTCGGCGGCGAGGCGGTACGGCTCGTTCCGGACGACCTCGATGGCCTGGTCCGCGTACTGCTTGTAGACGCGGACGGCGAGGCTGGTGGAGACGCCGACGCCCTGGAGGAAGACCATGACCTCCTTGATGGCCTTCTGCTCCTCCCAGGCGTCCGCGATGAGCTTGGTGCGCTTGGGGCCGAGCTTCGGGACCTCGATGAGCCGTTGCGGCTCGTTCTCGATGACGTCCAGCGCGTCCACGCCGAAGTGCGTGACGATCCGGTCCGCGAGCACCGGGCCGATGCCCTTGATCAGGCCGGAGCCGAGGTAGCGGCGGATGCCCTGGATCGTCGCGGGCAGGACCGTCGTGTAGTCGTCGACGTGGAACTGCTTGCCGTACTGCGGGTGCGAGCCCCACGTGCCGCGCATGCGGATGGACTCGCCCGGCTGCGCGCCGAGCAGCGCGCCGACGACCGTGACCAGGTCGCCGCGGCCGGTGTCGACCTTCGCGACGGTGTAGCCGTTGTCCTCGTTGGCGTAGGTGATCCTCTCCAGGACCGCTTCGAGGACGTTCATGTCGAGAACCTACCTCGCGCTTCTGCACACGATCTTCACAACTTGTCCCGGCGTCCTCCACGTCGTACCCATAAAGTCGCCGTCATGACAGGTCAGCGCAGGGTGCTCGTCGTGGAGGACGACATCACGATCGCCGAGTCCGTGGCCGCGCGGCTGCGGGCGGAGGGGTTCGAGGTGGCGGTGGCGCACGACGGGCCGTCCGGAGTGGCCTCCGCGGCTGCTTTCCTGCCGGACCTGGTGGTTCTCGACGTGATGCTGCCGGGGTACGACGGGCTCGAGGTGTGCCGGCGGATCCAGGCGTCGCGGTCGGTGCCGGTGCTGATGCTGACCGCGCGGGGGGACGAGACCGACCTGCTGGTCGGGCTCGCCGTGGGGGCGGACGACTACCTGACCAAGCCGTTCTCGATGCGCGAGCTGGCGGCACGCGTGCACGTGCTGCTGCGGCGGGTGTCGAGGTCGGTGTCGTCCCGGTCGCTGGAGCTGGGCGACCTGCTGATCGACCTGTCCTCGCGGCGGGTGTCGCGGTCCGGCGTCGAGGCGCACCTGACGCCCACCGAGTACGACCTGCTGGTGTTCCTCGCCGAACGCCCGTCCGCCGTGCAGGCGCGGGAACGGCTGCTGGCGGAGGCGTGCGGGTGGCACGAGGGCGCGTCGTCGCGGACGGTGGACTCGCACGTGAAGGCGCTGCGGCGCAAGCTCGGTGCCGACCTGATCCGGACCGTGCACGGGATCGGGTACGCGCTGGAGGTACCGCGGCAGGTGGCGCCGTGAGGCGTTTGCTGGAGGTCTTGGACATGCTGCCGCGTCCGCTGGACTCGGTGCGGTCGATCAAGCTCAAGCTCGGCATCGTGATCGTGGTGTCCGGGTGCGTCTCGTTCGCCTACTTCCGATACGTGACGGGGTGGCTGCCGCCGCGGACGACCCTGATCGCGCTGGTCCTGGGCCTGCTGACCTCGCAGCTGCTCGCACACGGCATGACCTCGCCGCTGCGCGAGATGACCTCGGCCGCCCGGTCGATGGCGTCCGGGGACTACTCGCGGTCGGTCCGGGCGACGTCGTCGGACGAGGTGGGCCAGCTCGCCGAGGCGTTCACGGTGATGGCGTCCGACCTCGCCGCCGCCGACCAGCAGCGGCGGGAGCTGATCGCGAACGTGTCGCACGAGCTGCGGACGCCGATCTCGGCGCTGCAGGCCGTGCTGGAGAACGTGGTCGACGGGGTGGCGGAGGCGGACTCGCAGACGATGAAGACCGCTCTCGCCCAGACCGAACGGCTCGGGCGACTGGTCACCGAGCTGCTCGACCTGTCGAAGATCGACGCCGGCGTGCTCTCGCTGAACCGCGAGACGTTGTCGGTCTCGTCCCTGGTCGCCGACGTGGTGGCCGAGGCGGCGGTGGCGGCTCCTGCGGCGTCGTTCTCGATCGACGTGGCCGGGGACCTGACGGTCCTGGCCGACGGGGAGCGGCTGCACCAGGTGCTGGTGAACCTGGTGGACAACGCGGCCCGGCACGGACCCACCGGGGGGTTGGTGTCCGTCGCCGGGTACGCGTCCGCGTCCGGTGTGGTGCTGGAGGTGCGGGACGAGGGGCCGGGCATCGCGCCGGCCGACCGGTCCCGGATCTTCGAGAGGTTCACCCGAGGGGAGAGGGCGGGCGGTGGCGGGACCGGGCTCGGGCTCGCCATCGCCCGGTGGGTGGTGGACCTGCACGGCGGGACGATCGCCGTGGTGGATCCCGGGTCGTGCATCCGGGTGACGTTGCCTCGCTGACTTAAGCCTCTTACTGACTCTGGTCCGCACCGGCTTGGCTGGTGCGGCGGTGAAGCGCGCCCGTTTTCGGGCTTGGGAGAGAGACGATGACTGACTCGACTGACATGCCTGGGGAGAAGGCCTCGCCCGAGGGGAAGGCGGCTCGGGGGCGGTACCGGCACCTGCGGAAGGTGGGGTACCGGCCGGTGGCGGGGAAGCCCGGCGGTGACGAGGAGCCGGCTGGGCTGAAGGCTGAGGCCTCGAAGGAGGAGCCGGACGCTGTGGAGGCAGGCTCTCGCAGGGGTACCCCCGAGTCGGGAACCCCCACCGTTGAACCTAGCGGCGAGGTCCGACAAGATCGGCCGGCGAGCGAGGGCCAGGCGGCGGCTTCGGAACAGGAGCCGGCCAAGGCCGGGGGCGCGGACAAGCCGGTGGCCGCGGCGAAGGCCGAGAGCGTGGCCAAGCCGGTGGCCGAGAAGCCCGCCTCCCCGCTGCCCACCCCACCCGTCCAGCCCGCCGAGGTCGTCACCGCCACCCTCCCCCCACCGTCGCCGTGGCAGGGCCCACCCCGCTACCCCGCCGGAGCCGCCGCCACGACCGCCCCCGGCGTCCCCTTCCTGCCCTGGTGGCGCCCACCCACGACGGGCGCGCCGGCCAAGGCCATGCTCGCGGGTCTCGTCGCGGGTCTCGGCGGTGCGTTCCTCGCCGTGCCGAACAACGGCGTCGGCTGGTTCCTGGCCGGCCTGGTGGGGGTCGGTGCCGTGCTGTTCTTCGCGGGCAAGCCGACGGTCGAACGGGCGCTGTGGCTGGCCGCGGCTCTCGCGTTCCTCGCGATGGGGTTCCTGCGGGCCGCGGAGTGGATCTTCCCGCTGAGCCTGCTGGCCTCGATGCTGTGCGGGTCGATCGCCATGGGCGGTGGGCGGTCGGTCAAGGGGCTCGTGTTCGGCGCGGTCGGGGTCGGGCTGGGGGCGTTCCGGTCGATTCCGTGGGTGGCCAAGGGGTTCCGGCGGCGGGGGCCGATCGGGATCCGGCCGTTCATCTCGGTCGGTGTGGCGTTGGTGCTGTTGCTGGTGTTCGGGTCGTTGCTCGCCGGGGCGGACAAGGGGTTCAGCGACTTCCTCGAGGGGCTGGTGCCCGAGCTCGACGTCGACGACTACGTGCAGCAGGTATTCTTCGGCGGTGTCGCGGCGCTCGGGGCGCTCGGCGCCTGTTACCTGGTGGCGGCGCCGCCGGAGATCGACGAGGACGCCGCGGGCAAGCCGGGGTCGTTGCGGCTCAAGGACTACGGGTTGCCGGTCGGCGTGCTCGTGGTGTTGTTCACCGGATTTGTGGGGACGCAGCTCGCGGTGTTGTTCGGTGGCGAGGCGTACGTGATGAAGACGGCGGGCGTGACGTTCGCCGAGTACGCGCGGTCCGGGTTCTGGCAGCTGCTGTGGGTCACGATCCTCACGCTCGGCGTGATCGCCGGTGTCGCGCGGTTCGCGGTGAAGAAGACGCAGCGGGACCAGTTGTGGCTGCGGGTCCTGCTCGGTTCGCTGGCTGTTCTCACACTTGTCATCGTGGCGAGTGCCCTCAGTCGCATGTGGTTCTACCAGCAGGCGTACGGGTGGACGGTGCTGCGGCTGCTCGTCGCGTCGTGCGAGGTGTGGCTGGCGGTCGTGTACCTGATGGTCATCGCGAGTGGGATCTCGTTGCGCGCCAACTGGTTGCCCAAGGCGATCGTCGCCACCGGCACCGGGTTCTTCCTCGCGGTGGTGGCGATGAACCCCGAACGGGTGGTCGCCGACTACAACGTGTCGCGGTTCGAGGCCACCAAGAAGATCGACACGTACTACCTGTCGCAGCTGTCCGAGGACGCGGTGCCCGCGCTGGTGCGGTTGCCGGAGTACGAGCGCTCGTGTTCCCTGCGGTGGGTCAAGAACCGCACGCCGGAGAAGGACTGGCGGGAGTGGAACCTCGCCCGCCACAACGCTCGCAAGTCACTCGAAAGTGTTGCGGTGACTGAGGTCACCTGTGAGAGCGGGTACTTCAGCGAGAGGTAATTCGTTACGCCACTGTAAAGTTGCTCGGCTACCAGTTGCCGAGAGGGTGAGAAGTGACGCACAAGTGACGATCGCGGCTGAACCCGTTGTCCTCCCATCGATGTTCACCGCAGGGCAGGCGCCGACACCGCGCACCCTCCTGGACATCCTGCGCGCGAGTGCCGAAGAGCACCCGAACGCGCTGGCCGTCGACGACGGCACCACCGCGCTGAGTTACCGCGCACTGATCACGGAAGTACTGGAACTCAAGGAGAAGCTGGCCGCCGAGGGCATCGGGGTCGGCGACCGGGTCGGCATCCGCGTGCCGTCCGGCACCGTCGACCTCTACGTCTCGATCCTCGCGACCATCGCGGCCGGCGCGGCCTACGTGCCCGTCGACTTCGAGGACCCCGACGAGCGCGCCGAGCTCGTTTTCGGTGAGGCACAAGTGAGTGCCGTGCTGGGCGAGGGCCGTTCCCTTGTCCCGCACGGGACCCCGCTCGGCGTGCCCGGCGAACCCGGCCTGGACAACGACGCGTGGATCATCTTCACGTCCGGGTCCACCGGCAAGCCCAAGGGCGTCGCCGTCACGCACCGCAGCGCCGCCGCGTTCGTGGACGCCGAGGCGGGCCTGTTCCTGCGGGACGAGCCGATCGGTCCCGAGGACCGCGTGCTGGCGGGCCTCTCGGTCGCGTTCGACGCCTCCTGCGAGGAGATGTGGCTCGCGTGGCGCTACGGCGCCTGCCTGGTGCCCGCGCCGCGCTCGCTGGTGCGCACGGGCATGGACCTGGGGCCGTGGCTCGTCGAGCAGGAGATCACCGTCGTCTCCACGGTGCCGACGCTGGCCGCGCTGTGGCCGGTCGAGGCACTGGACGACGTCCGGTTGCTGATCTTCGGCGGCGAGGCCTGCCCGCCCGAGCTGGCCGAACGGCTCGCCGTCCCCGGCCGCGAGGTCTGGAACACCTACGGGCCGACCGAGGCCACCGTCGTCGCCTGCGCCGCGCAGATGACCGGCACCGGTCCCGTGCGCATCGGCCTGCCGCTCGACGGCTGGGAGCTCGTCGTCGTGGACGCCCGCGGCGAGGTCGTGCCCATGGGCGAGTCCGGCGAGCTGGTCATCGGCGGTGTCGGCCTCGCGCGCTACCTCGACGAGGCCAAGGACGCCGAGAAGTACGCGCCGCTGCCCTCGATGGGCTGGGACCGCGCGTACCGCAGCGGCGACATGGTCCGCGCCGAGCCGGAGGGCCTCGTGTTCCTCGGCCGCGCGGACGAGCAGATCAAGCTCGGCGGCCGCCGCATCGAGCTGGGCGAGGTGGACGCCGCGCTGGCCGCGCTGCCGGGCATCGCCGGTGCCGCCGCGGCCGTCCGCACCACGCGGGGCGGCAACCAGATCCTCGTCGGCTACGTCGTGGTCGACGGCGAGTTCGACCAGGAGGCCGCCGTCGAGCGCCTCCGGTCCGAGCTGCCCGCCGCGCTCGTCCCGCTGATCGCCGTCGTCGACACGCTGCCGACGCGCACGTCCGGCAAGGTCGACCGCGCCGCACTGCCGTGGCCGCTCGAGTCGATGGACACCGCGGACGTGGTGTTCAGCGGGCTCGAGGGCTGGCTCGCGGAGCAGTGGTCCTCCGTGCTGGGGTCGGGTCCGGCGTCCGAGGACGCGAACTTCTTCGCCTCCGGCGGCAGCTCGCTCGGCGCGGCCCAGCTGGTCTCGCTGATCCGCACGCGCTACCCGAGCACGTCGGTCCAGGACGTCTACCAGAACCCCACGCTGTACAAGCTCGCGCGCAGGCTCGAGTCGTACGGCGAGACGGCCGAGGTGCGCGAGGTCGCGCCGACGCCCCGCTGGACCGGCGTCGTGCAGACGCTGCTGATGGTCCCTCTGCTCACCGTCGCGGGCGCGCGGTACGTCGTGGCCCTCACGGCGCTGTCGAACGTGCTGGGCTGGACGTCCGTGTCGTGGTGGTGGGTCGCCGCGGGCTTCGTGGCGTTCCTCAGCCCCGCCGGCCGTCTGGCGATCTCCGCCGGTGGCGCGCGGCTGCTGCTGCGCGGCGTGAAGCCCGGTGCGTACCCGCGCGGCGGCTCCGTCCACTTGCGACTGTGGACCGCCGAGATGCTGGCGCAGATGTCGCGCGCCACCGAACTTTCCGGCTCGTGGGTCACGCACTACGCGCGGGCGCTGGGCGCGCGGATCGGTGAAGGCGCCGACCTGCACTCGCTGCCGCCCGTCACGGGCATGCTGAAGGTCGGGCGCGGCGCCGCCGTCGAACCCGAGGTCGACCTGTCCGGCTGGTGGCTCGACGGCGACCGGCTGCGCATCGGCCGCGTCCGGATCGGCGCGGGCGCGACCGTCGGTGCGCGCAGCACGCTGTTCCCCGGCGCGCGGATCGGCAAGAGGGCCGAGGTGGCGCCCGGTTCGGGTGTCCGCGGCTCGGTGCCGACCGGGCAGCGCTGGGCGGGCGTCCCGGCGATCCGCGAGGGCAAGGCGGCGCGCTCGTACCCGTCACGGCGTCCGGAGCGGTCGCGCTTCTGGAACCTGATGTACGGCGTCTCGTCCGGCCTGCTGGGCGCGTTGCCGCTGCTCGCGGCGGTCCCGGCCCTGCTGTACGTGCTGCGCCGGCCCGTCACGCTGACGTCGGCGCTGTGGGACGTGCCGGTCGCCTCCGCGATCTGGTTCGGCTCGTACGCGCTGATCGTGCTGGTCGCGGTGCGCCTGCTGGGCATCGGCATGCGCGAGGGCCACTACCCCGTGCACAGCCGCGTGGCGTGGGCCGCGTGGACCACCGAGCGGTTGATGAACAACGCGCGCTCGGCCCTGTTCCCGCTGTACGCGTCGCTGTTCACGCCGGTGTGGCTGCGCCTGCTCGGCATGAAGGTCGGGCGCCGCGTCGAGGCCTCGACCGTCGTGGCGCTGCCGAAGATGACCCGCGTGGGCGACGGCGCGTTCCTCGCCGACGACACGATGGTCGCGTCGTACGAACTGGGCGGCGGCTGGCTGCGCATCGCCACGGCCCGTGTGGGCAAGCGGGCGTTCCTGGGCAACTCGGGCATGACCGCGCCCGGTCGCGCGGTGCCGAAGGGCGGCCTCGTCGGCGTGCTGTCGGCCGCTCCGAAACGCGCGAAGGCCGGGTCGTCGTACCTGGGCATGCCGCCGATGAAGCTGCCGCGCGCCGCCGAGGTGTCGGACCAGTCCCGCACGTTCGACCCGCCGAAGCACCTGATGTGGGCACGGGCGCTGGTCGAGCTGTGCCGGTTCGTGCCGGTGATGCTGAACGTCGCGCTGGTCGTGCTGGTGCTGTTCGCGCTGAAGGAGTTCGGCATCTGGGCCTCCGGCCTCGTGCTGCTCGGCGCGGGTGTCCTGGCCTGCCTGGTCGCGGTCGTCGCCAAGTGGACGCTCGTGGGCCGGTTCAAGACGCGGGAGTACCCGCTGTGGTCGGCGTTCGTGTGGCGCAACGAGCTGGCGGACACGTTCGTCGAGGTGCTCGCGGTGCCGTGGCTGATCGGGTTCTCCGGCGGCACACCGATCATGAACCTGTGGCTGCGCTCGCTGGGCGCGTCCGTGGGCCGCGGCGTGTGGTGCGAGTCGTACTGGCTGCCCGAGGCGGACCTGGTCCGGCTGGGCGCCGGCGCGACGGTGAACCGGGGCTGCGTCGTGCAGACGCACCTGTTCCACGACCGGATCCTGCGGATGGACCGGGTGGAGCTGGGTGCGGGGTCCACTTTGGGCCCGCACGGCATCGTGCTGCCGGGCGCGTCGATCGGCGACCACACGACGATCGGACCCGCCTCGCTCGTCATGCGCGGAGAGGATGTACCGTCGGGAACCCGTTGGCTGGGCAACCCGATCTCCGCGTGGACATGAGCTTCTCCGTACACCATTACGCGCTAGAGCTTGACTACAAGCCGCACTCCGCGCGCCTCTCGGGGCGCGCGGTGCTGCAGGCTTCCTGCGCCACTCCCCTGTCGTCGTTCTCGCTGTCCTTCGGCTCCCTGAGGATCTCGAAGCTGCTGGTCAACGGCAGGCCGGCGCGGTACGGGCACGCCGGTGGCGTCCTGAACGTCCGGGCGGCCGTGCGCGGGGCCTTCACGGTGGAGGTGCGGTACTCGGGCACACCCCGGCCGATCTCCACGCCGGAGTGGGGCGACCTGGGCTGGGACGAGCTCACGGACGGCTCGATCGTGGCCTCGCAGCCGATCGGCGCGCCGTCGTGGTTCCCGTGCCTCGACGTACCGTCGTCGAAGGCCTCGTACCACCTGGAGGTCACCGCGCCCTCGCCGTACACGGTGGTGTGCAACGGGGTGCTGGTGGACGGCAAGGTCTCCGGCAGCACGACCCGCTGGACGTACTCGATGGCCTCCCCGATGGCGACCTACCTGGCGACCGTCCAGATCGGACAGTACGTCGAGGCGCTGCCGGGCGTGTGGGCGCCGTCGCGGCTGAAGCGGTTGGTGGCACACGACTTCGGCCGGCAGAACCAGATGATCGAGCTGTTCTCGTCGCTCTTCGGTCCGTACCCGTTCGCCCGCTACTCGGTCGTGGTGACCGACGACGCGCTGGACGTTCCCGTCGAGGCGCAGGGGCATTCGACGTTCGGTGCCAACCACGTGGACGGGCGCCGGGGTGCGGAACGGCTGGTGGCGCACGAGCTCGCGCACCAGTGGTTCGGCAACTCGGTCGGCATCGCCGACTGGGAGCACATCTGGCTCAACGAGGGCTTCGCCTGCTACTCGGAGTGGTTGTGGTCCGAGGCGTCCGGCGGCCGGTCCGCGGACGCGTGCGCGGCCGGGGCCAGGGACCTGCTGCGCAGGCTGCCGCAGAACCTCGTGATCGGACGGCCGCCGCGCGCCGACTGGTTCGACGACCGGGTCTACAAGCGCGGTGCGCTCACGTTGCACGCGCTGCGCCGCGAGATGGGCGACGACTCGTTCTTCGCGCTGCTGCGGGAGTGGTGCGCGCGCCACCGGCACGGCGTGGTGACGACCGAGGACTTCATCTCCTTGGCCGGGCACCGGGACCTGCTCGACCGCTGGCTGTTCAAGCCCGAACTGCCTCGCTAGTCCACTTCCAGACGAGCGGCGGCCGGCCTCCCTTGGGCAGCGCCGCGGCGTGCTCGCTGGTGCGTCCGAGCCCTGGCACGCGGTCCATCGTGCGGCCGAGGTTCGCCGGGTAGGGCCGGTCGCCGGTGAGCGACTCGGTCACGTCCAGCGCCTGCGCCGTCGTGAACTCCCGCCCGAGCAGCCCCGCCGTGAACGGCACGTCGCGCCACAGCTTGTCGGCCAGCAGCGGCCGGCAGTCGGCGACGATCCGGTCGTGGTCGAACGCGAGCGGCGGCACGGCGTCGAGCCGGTTCCAGACCGCCACCTCCCCGGTCGGCCCGGTCACCGTGGCCCAGAGCGCGATCGACAGCGTCGGGCCGCGCGGGTCGCGGGAGGGCTCGTCGAACGTGGCGAGCTGACCGGTCGCCGTCACGGACTCCTGCGCGAGCCCCAGCTTGCCCGTGACGGCTCTGGTGGTCGCGTCGCGCAGCCGTTCGCCCCGGCCGAGCAGGACGCCGGGCAGGGCCAGCTCGCCCGCGAACGGCTCCTGTTCGCGCGGTGCCACCCCCACGAGCACCGCGCGCGCCTCCGGATCAAACCGGAGCACGATCACGTCCACCGACACCAACGTCGACTCGATCATGTCGTCGATTCTCCCGCACCACGTAGTCCGCCCTGGTCGCGCCCGCCCCGGTGACGAGCACGCCGACGCCGAGCAACTCCTCCAGGTACGCCACGGGATCAGGCATGTCCTCCAGCCCCTGTCCGGTGGCGACCATGGTTTCGCGGGCGTCCAGGTGGGTCACGGCGAGCCCGTCCACGCCCCCGCAGCACGCCACGGCGTAGCGGAGCAGGTTCGCGTCCAGGTGCCCGGCCCGCCACGCGCCCTGGAACTCCCCCGTGCCGTTGTGCCGCTCCGGGAACCGGGCGAGCACCGCCGGGTCCTCGGTCGGCAGCGGGCCCGCGCCGTGCCGCGTCTGGTAGGTCCTGGTCACGCCGAGCACCCGTGCCGGTCGTCCGCGCAGCAGCTCCCGCGCGTTGCGCGGCACGACCGTCGACCAGGTGGTGTGCGGGTGGAAGCCGTAGGTCTCGTCGAGGAGCACCCCCTGTGCCCCCTCGAAGACGACCCGCCCGGAGTCGAACATCCCGTCGTCGCCGGGGATGATTCGGACGGCGTCGGCGAACGCGCGGTAGAGCCCGACCAGCTCGTCCACGTTCGGACCGGCACCGATCAGCGGCTCGTAGAACCTCGCGAGCGCGTCCAGCTTGCGCCTCAGTGCCGCGGGGTCGAGGCAGTCGCCGACCCTGGGAGCCGGGCCGGGCTCGCCGAGCACCTGCTGCCCTTCGACGACGTCTCCCGCTTTCGCCCCGGACAGCAGGCCGTACCAGGCGGTCTCGCCGATGCCCTTGCCGCACGAGCCGTGCCGGCCGTCGCCTCTGGCGCGTTCCCTCGCCCGGTTCGCGGCGACGTGGAACGGCGTGGTGAGCAGCGCTCCCGCGTCGATCGACATGAGCGACAACGGGTTCGCGACACCGAGCGCCTCCAGCTCGCGCGACTCGGTGGCCAGCGCGATCGGTTCGACGAGCACGTACCGCGACAGCCGGGTCGGCACGCCCGCGAGCGTGCCCGACCCGAACTGGCTGAACGTGTGGTGCCGGCCGTCGGCGATCACGTTGTGCGCGGCCTGCGCGCCGCCGTTGAACCGCACGACGGCCGACACGCTCCCGTCCGCGCACAACGCGTCGACGACGGCACCCTTGCCCTCGTCGCCGAACCCGAGCCCGACGACGATCACGTGGTCGTTCATCAGCTCAGCGCCACGTCGTCGGGCCCGTCGATGCCGCGCGGGGCGGCCACGACAGCGCGCTTGCCCGAGCCGACGGCGACCAGCGCCTTGCCGACGGCCTTGCTCTCGGCGGCCGAACCGATCTCGGCGAGGTCCACCAGCGCCTGGTCGAGGTCGACAACCTGCTCCTCCATGCCGATCGTCGCGGCGATGAGCTCGCACACCGCGCCGGGGTCGTCCAGCTTGAGGAAGTTCTGCCCGAGGATGGCCCGCCAGTGCTCACCGATGGCGTCGTCGTTGTAGTACGACGACTGGTTGGGCAGGATGAAGTAGACGTGCCACTTGCGGGCGAGCTCGCGGTACACCGACACGGGGTCGATGTCCTGCCGGACGTCGTCGCCGATAACCCGGCGGATGTGCCGGGCCTCCAGCCGCGGCTTGTTCAGCTCGTCGCCGATGATGAACAGGTAGCCCTTGCGGCCGCGCTTCTGCCACGCGTCGCTGACCACGTGCCGTGCGACGAAATACGCGGCGAGCTCGTACGACTCGCTCTTCTGCCCGCCGCCGTTGCCTTCGAGGAAGATGTCGCGCAGCTGCTCGTCCATGCGGTTGTCCGACTCGAACTGACCGACCTGCAACGGCACCCGGTCGCTGTCCGCGTCCCCGATCCCGCCGAACATCAGCTGCGGGTCCGCGAGATATCCTTTACGCTGCAACAAACCGTGCAGCTTACCGAGCTTGCCCTGCATGATCCGCGGCACGCTGCCCATCGAGCCGGTCACGTCGAACAGCACCGCGATCGGTGTCGAGTCGGCGTGGTCGGGCGAGTCGCGGCACTCGCGGTGCGCGACGTTCAGCGGGTCGAGGCTCGGCGCGGCCTTCCACTCCGAGGCGGGCGTCGACTTGACCGCGGCGGTGTAGCCGAAGTCCGCGATCCCCTTGGCCGCGCGGAAGGTCTTCGCCGCGGCGTAGGCGTTGTCGTCCCACTTGCCGTGTCCCATGGTCATTCTCCTGTCCGGGGAAGTGTGAACGGGCGGAAAACCCTTGGCCCGTAGAGTTCTTCGAGCAGTTCGTCGTACTCGTCGATCAGGTCGGAGGCGTCCGGCCGGCGTTCCGGGCGGTCCTGCGTGCAGCCTCTAGCGAAGGCGATCTGCCGTTTTTCCTTGGTGTTCAGCAGTTCGAGCATCAGCATGTGTGCCATGTGGACGTCCGAGGCGGCGGTGACCGGTTTTTGCTCTTGGACTTCCGGCGGGTAGGCGATGGTCTTGCTGGTCGCGAGAAGTCGTTGGCCCGTCTCGACAGCGAACGACCAGCCGGCCAGCACGATGCCGTGCTGTTCGGGGTGCACCAGCACGTTCTCGGCGGTGACGGCCCCGTGCACCAGTCCGATCTGGTGGGCGCCGGCCAACGCCTTGAGCAGCCGGCGGTGCATCCACGCGTAGTCGCGCCCGTCCAGTCCGTCCGGGTAGGCGTTCCGGACTTCCTTGAGCGTGACGAAGCCTTCTCGTAGCGGGTCGAGCACCGTGAACGCTCTGCTGCCCTTGGCCACGTCTCCGGAGGTGTCGAGGAGGCGCGGGTAGAAGGGGCGCAGCCACTGGTTGCGGTCGGTGAAGCGTTCGAGCCGGCGCAGGGCGTGCCACTCGCCGTGCAGCAGCGGGTTGAGCGCGGGGTTGCGCACCACCTTGACGACGTGCGGCCCTTCGGCCTCGTAGAGGTTGGCGATGCTGCCCTTCGCGAACGGCTCGCCTATGCGGTAGGTCCCGGTTCTGGTTTTGAGCGTGACCCGGACTTCGTTGGTCCACTCGTGGTGCAGGCGGGTGAGGTTCGCCGACGCGGCGTGGGCTCGGGTGTCGGCGGGTCCGACCACGTCGGGGTGCAGCACCGAGGCCAGCGCGTGGTAGCGGCGTTTCGCCTGTTTGCGCTGGTCCGGGTCGGTGCTGCGCGGCCCGAACAGGTCTTCGGCCGACCTGGCGCTCTCGACCAGGCTCAGGGCCTCCGCTGCAGTGAACATGGTTTGAGTCTTACAGACTCAAACCCAGGATGCAAGGAGGTTGACACCGCAACACTGCACAGCAGCAGTCGTGGCTACAGCGCACTACCGACACGGATGCGGTGACCAGCGAAGACTCAGAGGCCTTCACTGGTCACCACGATCGACTCAGGCAGACCCTTCGATCCGGATCTCGTCAAAAACCGGGCGCCAAGTCTCATGGCCGAAGTGCGCACGCACCGCCATCTCGACCAGCGCGGGTGAGTACGACGAATAGTTGGGCAGACGTTCCGCTTCGGCTGCGGTCAGGGACCTTCCCATGCTTCCGTCGAGGTGCTGCTCGTAGAAGGCACCATCACCCGCCTGAACCTTGTACCGAGGAAGGCGAAGCTCGATCTCCGGGCTCCACTCTCCCACCAAGGACCACTGTCCATCGATCAGCCGTAGATCCATGGTCACCGCGAGAAAGATCGGAGCGGCCCTGTCCAGGACATCTAGATCGATCTCACGCACCGACTTCAGCGACTCCGCATACACAGCAATCAGAACGTTGCCGCCCAGCACACGCACGACCCGTCCGAGCACGAAGGATTCGCCGTCAATAGGGACGGTGAACACGTCGCCCTGCTTATACCTCACGGACATGAGACATCACCTCCAGCTGCCCGATAACGCTTTTCACTCATCTGAACCCTGTCGTTCACCAGAACGCTACCAGGAATTGTTCTCTTGCCGCCTCCCGCACGCATCCAGCTCTCTTCCAGAACATCGAGCGGCGTGCCGCTTGGCGCCCGTCCGAGCACCGTGAACGTGAATGAAGCGTTGGGGTGATCCCTAGCATGCTCGCGCTGGCGCTTGAGGTAACGGCTCCAGTTCTTGGCTTGTCCCACGTACTCGTCGCCGGTGATTCGGTCCGTGCGCAGGTAGACGACCCCGTCAGTCGGCGAGGGCGGTGGCGGCGGGGTGTTGTGCACCAACACCGGAGTTTCTCCGGCGAGTACATAATATGTGAAGACATTGGCAACAGAGAGGTTGTAGGTGCGAAGTTCGGCACGGAAGTGACGCACCGCCGACACGACCACCCGGCCGTTCTCCGGCGTGTTCAGCTGATCGCCGACCGTCAGGTCACCCGCATCAACCCAGGCTCGCTCATCCACGAGATAGAACGGGTGGTGCGCGGTCGTCCTCACCTTTCGCTCACCGGATGAACCGGCGACTTCCAGATCGACGTAGTCCTTGTCGGCGTCGGTGACGTGAACGAAAACGACCTCGTTCTGTTCGGTGTGGTCGCTCTCCGGGTCGCTGTTCGCGACCTGATCGCCGACCTTGACCTCGTCGATCCGCTTCGTGGAGCCGTCTGCCATCAACACCAGCGTTTCGCCGACGAAGCTGTTCGGCACCGGACAGGACCCGCTGCTCTTCCTGCCAGGCGAACGCGGCCCCTTGGTGTCCATCGCTGCGTTGACCTGAGCCTCGGGCCCGTCGTTCATCGCGATCAACAACCCGACGGCCATGGAAGCGACCGCACAAGGCGCAAACCTGTTGCACACGAAGTGGAACGCCATCTCGAGGATGGCCTTGCCGACAGAGTTCGGCTCAAGCAACCCCATCGCGTCGGCGGCACTGCAGAAGTCCCGGTCCGCAGCACTAGCCCGCTGACAGGACTGCTTAGCCCACGCCTCGACACCTTCCAGGTAGTCGTTGTGGCCGAAGGTGCCGTAGACGACGCGGCTGTTGAGCTCCTTCAACGTGGGCACTCGCCGGCCGCCGATCGTCGGCTGCTTCGTCGTGTCCTCGTTGCGACCCGTGCGGATCTGGTGCGAGAGGTCGACTTCCTCCTTGGAGCGGCAGGAGCCGGTCGGGTCGTACGAGCAACCAACGCCATGGTGGTTGCCGATCTGCATGTCCGAGTACTCACAGGCGTCGCAGAACAGGCCGGACGGGTCCGCGAACGTGGTCGGGTTGTTGTTCGCGTAGGTGTAACCGGTCCAGGTCTGCGGGGCGGTGAGGTCGAGCAGCGGGTCCACCGAGATGAAACGGCCGGTCGACGCGTCGTACTTGCGGGCGCCGATGTCCGTCAGGCCCGTAACGGTGGAGACCGGCTTGTCGAGGAAGCCACGACCAGACGGCCATGGGCCACCGGTGATCTCGCCCAGCACGTTGCCGTACGGGTCTGACGCGCGGCGGGTGACGTCGCGCGAGACCGAGTCGACGGTCAGCTGGCCGGTCTGGTGGAGGTCGGACACCTCGAACTTGAAGTTGCCGCCGGCGATGCGCATGCCGACCTTGGTGCCGTTGTGCGCGTAGTAGCGGGTGCCGGTGACGATGCCGGACTCGTGGTTGCGGACGAGATCCTGGCCCGGGGCGAACAGGGTGGTCTTGTCCGGATCGCGGCGGATCAGCTGGTCGCCGTTGGCGTCGTAGATGTACGACGTCGTGCCTTCCGGCGCAGTGACGGACTTCAGCCTGCTCGAGTAGTCCCAGTCGAGGGTTTGGACGCCTGTGGGCAGAGTGCGCGTCTTGGTGTTGCCCGAGGCGTCGTAGGTGTACGAGGTTCCGTCGGAGGTGCTCGTCAGCGAGTGCGGACGGGCGGTGCCTGCGGCCGGGTAGTCGTACGTGGTGGTCTTGTCCGGCTGGCCCGCGGTCAGGCTGTGCGCGACCTGGGTCTTGCGCAGGCCGGTCGGCTCGAACGTCCACGAGTGCCAGTACGGCGACAGGGTGCCGAGGGTCAGTTTCGACGCCGCGGTGGCGCAGGCGTCGGTCGACGTCCTAGCCTCGGTGAGGCGTTGCAGCGCGTCGTAGGCGAAGCACTGCGAACGGACACCGCGGTCGCCCTGGTTGTTGATCTGCTTGAGCAGGTTGCCCGCGTGGTCGTAGCTGTACGTGGTCTCGTCGATCAACGGTGACGGCCCGCCGGAGAGCTTCGTGAGTGCCAGGCGGCGGGTGTGGGCGTCGTAGTCGAAGGACAGGTCGGTGGCCGCGTTGTTGGCGCCCAGCACGTACTTCAGCGGTTCGCCGAACGGCGTGTAGGTGGACGCGGAGACGTAGGCGTTGTAGCCCTCGGTCTTCTCCGGCAGGCCGTACTTCGTGTACGACGTGGCGATCGGGACTCCGGGAAGCCCGCCCTTCGCCGGCAGCGTCAGGGTCTTCGGCAGGCCGGTCGTCGTGTAAGCGGTCTTCGTCGTGTACGTACCGGCCAGGCCGTGCTCCGACGTCGGAACGCGCAGGATCAGGTCGGTCACGTTGCCGGCGCCGTCGTAGGCGCTGGGGCCGGAGTCGAAGTTGCCGTTCGCCGTGTACCTGGTGTTGTAGAACGGAAGTCCGACACCGTTGGTAGCACCGTCGTACCGCCACTGCGCGAGCATTGCGCCGGTCTTGGAGTCGGCGCGCTCGACCGTCCTGCGGCCGAGTTCGTCGTACTCGTAGAACAACTTCTGGCCGGCGGCGTTGCTGGTCGACTCGATCTGGCCGAGCGCGTCGTAGGTGGTGCTCACCGTGCCCGCGTCGGGGTCGGTCTGGCTGACGATGCGGCCACGCAGGTCGTGGGTGAACGACCACTCGTTGCCGGCCGTGTCCTTGATCTGGTCCAGGAGGCCGTTCGCGGTGTACCGGCGAGTGGTCGCCTGGAAGGCGCCGCCGGAGACGACGGACCCGTTGACGGCGGGCGCGGTCGTGTACTGACGGGTCTCCACGACCTGGCCGCGGGCGTCGTTGAGCTGCTCGTTGATCACGCCACCGGTCGGCGGGAACGTCGTGGTGCGGTCACCGCCGTAGACGGTCTTGGTCTGTTCGACCGCCGTGAGGCCCTTGTAGGACGTGGCCTGCACGCCGCGACCGGAGCCGTCGAACTGGGTAATGGTGCGGTTGTCGACGGATGCCTCAGCGACGTCGACGAGCGTCGTGCTCGGGGCGCCCGCGACGAGGTAGTTGTTGTTGCTCGACACCGCCCAGCCGTGCGAGTCGTAGAACGTCTCGCTGACCACGCGATTGGCCGATCCGTCGAGCGCCTCCGACTGCGTCTGACGCGATTGACCGAACGCGTCGAAGAGGCTGACCGCCGTCACGTAGTTCTTGCTGGTGCCGTTGTCGACGAGCGCCTTCGACGTGACCGCGAGCGGCCCGTCGGAGCGCAGCAGGTACTCGTACTTCACGGACGGATCGCTGATCGCCCTGGCCTGGCCCGGATTCCACAACGCGGTCAGCCGGCCGAGCGCGTCGTAGGTCGCCTCGGTGACGCGGTTGCCCACGTCGGTGGTCTTGACGGTGGCGTTGCGCGACGGCTCGAACTCGACGGTGCTGGTCTGGTTCTTCGCGTTGACGGAGACGATCTTCGACAGGCGCCCGCCGTCGGCCGGGGTGTAGCTGGTGACGGTGGTGCGGTTGAACGCGTCGACGGTCTTGCTGGGCCGGCCCGACGAGTCGTAGGTGACGGTGGCGCTCGGCTGGTATGTGAGCGAGCCGTCGGTGGCGCGCACCGCCTCCGCGGTGCTGGTCGGGTTGCCCACGCCGGGCATCGCGCCGAGGGTGGCCGAACCGTCGAAGTAGGTGCGCACGCGCTTGGTGACCGGTCCCGGCTCAACGCCGTCCGCCGGGCAGGCCTGCTGGGACTGGGTGACCTCGTAGATCCGGTCGCGGATACCGAGTGCGAGGTTCTCTGCGAACTTGCTGGTCGTGCAGAGGTCCGGGAGACCATCGGCGGAGTCGGTCTTCGCGACCACGCGGCCCAGGGCGTCGTGCCGGTTGACCGTCGACGCCTTCTTCTGCCCGCCTGCGGCGAGGTAGGTGATGGACTCGGTGCCGGCGACCTCGACGACGTTGGCGGTCAGCGGGTCCAGACCGCGGCGAACGCGGCTCGCAGTCGGGGTGCCGACCACGGTCTGGGTGGAGAAGCTCGACGACAGGCGCGTGCCGCCGTCTCCGTCGAAGACCTCTTCCTCGCGCACGGTGCCGGCGAAGAGGTTGTTGTCCACAACGGACTGTCCACGGGAGTCGGTGATGTTGCCGCCCATGCCGCGGTAGAACGTCGACCGGGTCAGGGTCTCCTTCTCCGGGCCATCGCCGTCGCCCTTGAGAACCTCGGCCTTCCCGTAGCCGCGGAACTGTCCGTACGTGCGGTGTTCGGCCTTGACGAGCTCGTTGTCGTCGAAGTGCCAGGCCGGCGTGCCCAGATAGCGGTACGTCGTGACCTGCTGCGGGGAGACCGGCCGGGGCGGAGTGTCACCGACCCTGTTGCTGTCCTCGACGACGACCTTGCGCACGACGTACTTGTGGAACAGGTCGAGCACGGGGTCGCTGTTGAACGGCATCGTCCAGTACACCGGGTAGCAGAGCCGGTCGTTCTGGGCGAAGTTCGTCGGGTAGCTGGTCGCGGTGCAGTCCGGGTCGCTGTAGGTGACGTTGATCCGGCCGCCGGTGTCGGTGTTGACCTTCGTGAGTCGCCAGTGGAAGTACGCGCCCATCGAGTTGTAGCCCTCGACGCGGTTCGCGAGCGCCTGGCTCTCGAACGTGATGAGCGGCATGGCGATCGACGTGCCGTCCGGGTGGTGTCCGGTGCGCTTGATCGAATCGAGCCGCAGTTCCTTGTCCGCCAGCTCGGGGTAGGTCTGCCCCAGTTCGAACACGTCCACCGGCTTCGTCGTGCCGCCGACGGTGTACTGAGTGGTGATCTTCGTCAGGCGCTGGGTGGAGAAGAACGACGGTCCGTGGTTCTCACACGTCGCACCCTGCTTGCAGATCTGGTCCTGGGGCAGGTCCGGCCAGTACTTGGCCTTGGACTCGTCGAGCTGCCCGAGGTCGCAGTTGTAGCCGTCGGCCGGGACGCATCGGGCGGCAGGCGCGAACACGATCTGGTTCGGCGCGGGCGAGGTGTAGATGGAACCGCCGACCTTGCGCAGGCCGTAGTCGATGCGGCTCAGAACACCGCCGCGGGTGTACTCGACACCCGTGTTCTTGCCATTGGCGCCGTAGAAGTTCGTCTCGGGGGTGTAGTAGTACGAGCTGACGTTGCCGTGCGGGTCCTCGACGAAGTCGAGCATCCAGCGCCAGCCACGCTTGCACCACGAGTCGGCGAAAGTGGCTCGGTAGCAGCTGTCTCCGGCCTTCGGGTAGTAGACCGGCACGCCCCAGGCGGACTTGGTCTCCTCCTGGCCGTTGTAGCCGTCACCCCGGTTGCGGCCGAAGTAGTAGCTCACGCCGTCGGTCGTGGTGACCTTCCAGTGCTCGCCCTCGGCAAGGCCGTTGTTCGCACCCTGCACGAGTTGCACCTTGGCACCGTGGTCACCCGAGGTGCGCCAGACGCCCGTGTTGTCGTCACGCACGAGTTGGTTGGACTGACCGCCCAGGTTCATCGTGACGACGTGTCCCTGCCAGCAGTTGTCCGCTGTCTGCTGAGCCTGCGGGAGCGTCTTGTCGTCACCGCACGGCTTGTACGAGCGCTCGATGAAGCCGGGGGTGTAGTCCCAGCCCTGGCCGATCCACGACGCCTGGCCGTTCGTGGCGGACGTCCTTCCGTCCACACTGGACGAGTTGTAGGCAAGCGACAACTTCGGAGCAACCTTGCCCGAGGCGGGAGCCGGCACGTCGATCGGGTAGGACCAGCTGAACGAACCCGTGCCGGGGGACACGGACCAGTTGCCGGCAGGGCCGAGCGAGCTCGCTTTGAACGTGCCCTGCGGGCCGGACTGGTCCGCTACCGCAGCGAGGAGCATCGGCTCGGCGGGGACATCGGCGGAGACGGTGCGCTTGGCGCGGTCGTTGTGCGACGGGATGCGTTCCTGGACGCGGCACTCGGGGCGGTCCGGAGTGGTCAGTGCACAGGCCGGCAGCCTGGCCAGGCCCAGGCGTGAACCGAAGGAACCGCCGATCGCCTTGTCGAACTCCGCATAGGAAAGACCCACTGAGAGTGGGTCTTCCTCGCGCTTGGCTGCGCCGGTCGGGCGGACTTCAAGCACGACACCGGAGACACCGGCCTTGCGGCTCTGCTCCTGGTCGATCACCGTCACCGCGACGACCTGTGGTTTTCCGGACTTCTTCGCGACGGTGACTGGGGTCTTCGCGACCTGACGAGGGGTGCTCGTGGCCAGCACGGTGCCGCGGGCGCCCGAGGGCCAGCGCGCGTCGCGCAGCTCGCCGTTCTCTGGCGCGGGAGGCTCCTCCCGTTGTGCCACGGGGAGATCGACGTGGTCGAGCACGCGTGCGGAAGCGGTGCCCGTCTCCTGCGTCGACGACCTGGTCACCGTGATGGCCACAGCGGTCGAGGACAGGATGGCGAGCACCGCGAGAAGTGCGATCCTGGTTCGATTGCGTCTGCGTCTCAGGCCCGATCCGGCCGATTCAGAACGCGCGAAATCTCCGTCCGACACGTACACCCCCCAGCGCACTGGCACCCCGCACGGAGTACCGCGACCGGGACTGTAAGCCAGCGACCGCCGGTTCGGAAAGAGGCATTTCAGATGTTGCCTGCCACGTCACCCGAGTGGCCAACATCCCTCTGGCCTCTGAAGCTCCACGGAGTTATCGTGCGCCTCGCTCGCATCTCGCGAGTCGTCAGACCTGGGGGGTTGTACAAGTGCGTCCAAAATCGCTCTCTGCGAGAGGGTCCAGAACCCGGCTCGCTGCGGCAGTGCTCGCCACAGCGATGACGTTGAGCCTTACCCAACCTGCGATGGCGGCGCCACGGCCTGAGCAGACCGCGCCGCAGCCTGTCGCCGCGTCGCCGGGCGAGGCGAACGCTGCAGCTGAGGCTCAGCGCACCAGCCAGCCCGTGGAGATCCCCGAAAAGACGACGGAGAGCTCCGTCGTACGCGCCAATCCCGACGGCACGAGGACGCTCAGCGTCCACAACCAACCAGTTCGAGTGAAGCGCGACGGGAGATGGATCCCAACGGACAACTCACTCACGCAGCGGGCAGATGGCCGGATCACCCCTAAAGCGTCTACTTCGGACTTGACGTTCTCGAATGGTGGTGACGGTCCGCTTGCGACATTGAAAGACGGTGACAAGTCAGTCTCGCTCAACTGGGACACACCGTTGCCCAAGCCCGTCCTCGAGGGGGATTCGGCTACCTATGCGGGAGTTCTTCCCGGCGTCGATCTCAAGGTCAAGGCGAACAACCTGGGCTACTCGCACGTCCTCGTCGTACACAACGCGGAAGCCGCCGCCAACCCCGAGCTGGCCACCATCAGGTACCGACTCTCGGGCAAGGGGGTCCAGCTTTCCGAGTCGAACGATCTGCTGAAGGCAAGCGACAGCAACGGGAAAGTCACCTTCGGTGGCTCGTCACCGATCATGTGGGACTCCTCCAGGGCGGGAAAACCCGGTTCGGTGAAGGAGATCGATCCCGTCAACGGCAAGGTCTCCAAGTTGGACGTGACGGCAAAGCCCGCGGACGACGGTTCCACCGAGGTGGAGATCAAGCCGGCACCAGACGCGCTGACCGGTCCTGATGTGAAGTACCCGGTCTACATCGACCCGCCTCTGTCCAAGAACCGGACGAACTGGGTCACTGTCACCAGCGCGGGCTGGAAGACCTGGAACACCTCGGACTGGGCAAAGGTCGGCTACTGCGACAAAGGTCGCGACAGCTTGTGCGGAACGCAGAGTTTCAAGGCCAGGTCCTACTTCGACTTCCCGGTGAGCGAGCTCAACCACCGCTTCGGCTACGAGGCCACGATCTTCGACGCCGGCTTCTGGGTGACCCAGGCGCACGCCGCCACGGGTTGTACCGCGCAGCCGACCGTCGCGATGATCGGATCTGGCATCAACTCCGGAACCGTGTGGCCGGGGCCCGCCAGCACTGTCGACATCGACACCAAGTGGTCCAACGCCGGTGACCAGTGCGGTGGTGCGCGCGAGGTGGAATTCGAGGTCGAGGGCGTGGCGAGGGACGCGGCTCGGTGGGACTACCAGTGGCTCAACCTCGGTCTGCGGGCTCCCGACTACGAGAACACGATGGACCACTGGAAGCGGTTCGGAAACAACCCGCGACTGGACATCAAGTTCTCCTTCCGGCCGCAGAACCCGAAGCCCTATTCGGTCAGCAACGCTGTGATCTGCAACGGTTCGGTGTTCACCCCTGACTCACGTCCCACTGTCTCGTCGACGATGGAAGACAGCAACAACCCACCGCTCAAGCTGAACCTGTACCACGACATCCGCAACGAAGCCGGGACCCCCGTCTCCCAAACCACGATCCCCACGGAGATTTCCTCAGGTGCGGTCGGCAGCTTCCAGAGTGACAACACTCTGGCCGATGGACGATACAAGTTCAAGGCCTGGGGCGTGAACCTCTACCCTGGTCAACCGGGCTACTCCCTGAAGTCGGATGATTCTCCTTTCTACGACTTCAACGTCCGTGCCGCCCCGATCACCCAAGTTCCCACCATCACCGGCGATGACTACGAGCGCGGCTATTGGTCACGACCGCAGAACCAGCCGGGCAAGTTCACCTTCAACGCGAACGGCGCCAAGTACCTGGCTGGCTTCTCCTACACCTTCGCCGGTGCCGGAACCGCGACCCTGCCGTCCACAACGGACTGCGATTACAACCGAACGTTCTCCAACGGTGGTTGGGTCGCTGCCTCCGGTGGTACCGCGTCCATCACAGTGCCCTCGAACCTCACACCCGGTCGGCACACGCTGCACGTGCGCAGCTTCGACGAAGCACACAAGCTCTCGCCCGAGTCGCAGGCGTTCGAGTTCTACGTCTCGCCCGCGTTCGTGACACCGGCGCCGACCGCGAAGTACGAGTTCGAGAACACCCCTGACGTGTACTCGCCGGAGTCCCAGGGGATGGAGTTCAACTTCGTTTCGGACGCTGCGGCGTCAGGCGGCAAGTACCTGTCGATGCAGTCCACCACAGATGGCGCGTGGGCGACATTCGCCTTCCGGGTGCCTGCCAACGGCGACTACGACGTCACCGCAGGTCTGATGAACAGCACGACCTCATGGCCAGATCAGCTCACCTTCGCCCTCGATGGGACCCCTGTGAGCAAGCCGTTCATCTCCAGTTCGACGACACCCCGGTACGACAAGCAGAAGCTCGCAGGTATCCAGCTGACCGAGGGATGGCACCAGCTCAAGGTGACCATGAACAAGAAGGCCGGCTCGACCGCGACCACCTTTAAAGCCGGGTTCGATTTTCTCGAACTCTCGCCGACCGTCAAGCTCGACGCCGAGACCATGCCGGTCCTGGCCTCCGACAAGCCGATGAACCACATGCCCGACTGTTGTGGTCCCGCCTGGAACAGCGGCGCACAACGCCGCTTCGACAACGACGAGCTCGGCAAGTCTTTCACCCTGGAGTTCAGCACGCCGATCGAAGCCGACTACTCCGTCGGACTCGGCATGACCGCGGCGTTCCACTACGGCAACTTCACGGTGAAGATCGACGACAAGCCGATCGGCAAGACGGACAACTCTCCTGTAAACGGCTACGACCCCAACGCTGTGGCGAAGTTCGTGCCTCTCAACGGTGTGCACCTCACCGCAGGCAAACACAGGATCACCTTCACCGCGGTGGGCACCGATCCGAACTCGACGCACGCCCGATACCGGATCGGCCTCGACTACCTGACGTTCCTGCCGATCAACAACGTCGTGGCGTCGAGCTTCACCGACGCCATGAACAACAGGGGCATCGGCAACGACACCGGTCCTACCGCGGCGCTGGACTACGTGAACTCAGGCCTGTCGATCGAGGCCATGGCCGCCGCCGGTCTCGCCCCTGGTTCCGTCCTGACCGTCAACGGCGCGACGTTCACGATGCCGGCGCGCAACTCCACCACCGGGAACGACAACGTCGTGGCGATCGGCCAGACCATCCCGTTCCCCGCCACTCAGCAGGTGAAGGCGAATTCGGTCGGGCTGCTCGTGCTCAGCACGGCAGGTGAGACACCCGCGAGCAACGCGACAATCACGTACACCGACGGCACCACCTCGGATCCGACGATGCCGTTGATCGGCGACTGGACCGCCGCTCCCAAGCAGGTCGATGAAATCGTGCTGCCCTATTGGAAGGTCCTCAGCGCTGTCGACCGCAGCCGGCGGCCCGTGATCAGGCCGGTGTTCCTGCCCACGGATCCGAACAAGACGTTGAAGTCGATCACCCTGCCGAACTCCGGCGCGAGTTTGATGCCCGGTGTGGGAACGACTTCACTGCACGTCCTCGCGATGGCGCCCAGGCCGGTGGACGTCGGCTGGGTCGGCACCTGGGCAGCGCCCGCCGACGGGGCCGTCGTCCCGCCGGACGGTCACTGGTTCACCGACAGGACGCTGCGCACGGTGCTGAAGCCGACCGTGCGGGGAGCACAAGTACGCGTCAAGTTCTCCAATGTGGGCAACGACTCCCCTGTCCAGATCGGCGCGGCCTCGGTGGCCGCTCAGTCGGGCACGGAAGCGGCGACGGTAGGCACGCCGACCACGTTGAAGTTCGCGGGCAACTCCGGAACCACCCTGGCCGCAGGTGCGGAGATCTACAGCGACCCGATCGCGATGCCGTCCGGCGGCAACGGCAACCTCGTGGTGAGCCTCCACATCCCCACTGGCACCACGCTGGCACCAGTGCACGGAGGAGCATCGGCGCCGACGTTCTTGGCGTGGAACAACAACGTCACCGACTCCACGGGAACGCCGTTCGCCACTACGTTGACGGGCAGCTATTTCGTGTCCTCCGTCGACGTGTCCACGACGGACGCCGGTCACGGCACCGTGGTGGTGCTGGGCGATTCCCTGTCTGCGACCGCACCTCCGGGCTCGGCGCAGCGCGATACGTGGGTCGACCTCCTGCCCGGCAAGCTGAACTCGGTCGGACAGGCGTTGCCAGGCGGCCTGGTGAACGCGAGCCGAGCGGGCGTGCAGGACGTAGCGCGGTGGAAGCTGAACGACAACAGCGGTGTCGTGGCTCAGGACTCGAGCGGTAACTTCCCCGCCACGGCGAGCGGCAACGTTATGTTCAGCCCGGACCACAACGGCAGCGTCCTGCTGAGCGGCAGCGGTGCATCGCTCGCGACGAGCGGGAAGGTGCTCGACACGACGAGGAACTTCAGCGTGTCGGCCTGGGTGAAGACCCGTTCCCTGTCCACCGCCCAGACCGCGGTGAGCCAGGAGGGCACCGCCGCCGACGGCTTCGCCCTGCACTACAACCCGGCGACCAAGCGATGGACGTTCACACTCCGCGGTGCTGACAGCACCACCACGCCGTGGGTCAAGGACGTACCGGCCTGGGGTGAGGCGACGCTGGACTGGACGCACCTCACCGCGACGTTCGACGCGGAGACGAGAACAGCCAGGCTGTTCGTCAACGGGGTGCTCAACGGAGCGGCCTACGACGTCGTCCCGTTCGCCGCCACCGGGAAGTTCGTGATCGGCCGGTCCCGGTCGAACGCGAACGCCGTGAACTGGTTCAACGGCTTCGTCTCTGACGTGCGGGCGCACCAGCGCACCCTGTCGCCGAACGACACGCTCCTGTCCGTGCAGCAGCCGACCACGGCGGCGCCGTTCCCGAACACGGGTGTGCTGCTCGGGCCCGACTACAAGACCGAGATCGAGCGTTCGGTGCTCAGTTCGGCGAACGCTCGGACGGCGTTGGTGGCGCTCGGCAGCACGGAGATCCTCCGGGGGCAGTCCGCTGACCAGGTCCGCGCCACGCTCACCGACCTGATCAACTCACGCACCGGGTTGAAGAAGCAGCTCAGACAGGACGGTACGGCGCTGCACGTGGTGTTGACGACGATCCCGCCGCTCGGGCTCGCCGCCGACGACCAGCGTGAAGTGCAGCGGCGGCAGCTCAACGCCGACATGCTGGTGAACTACCGCAACTACGACGCCGACCACATTGTCGACTTCGACGCCGCAGTGCGCGACTCGGGTGACGTGGGCAAGGTGGCTGCGGGGTACCTGACGAACGGGGCGCCCAACAACGCCTACCACGGCAGGCTGGCCGAGTACCTGGCCGAGGCGGTGAACGACTTCCCGCCGAGGGCCGAGCTCTGAGGTAGTGCGAACGGGGCGGACAGCTGCGGCTGTCCGCCCCGTTCGCGTGAGCGGGCTCATGGTGTTCCTCCTCGAACCCTCCGGGTACCCGCTCTCGATACCCGGAGGGAGGAAACGTGCTGTTCGTCGTCATGGGCTGCTCGGTGGCCTTCGCACTGCTCGTGGTGGAGGTGGTCCACCGGCTGGTCCGCCGCTTCCCCCACACCGGCCGGATGTACCGCCCCGGCCAGGTGTTCGGCGCCTTGCTGGCCGCCCAGATAAGCCTCAGCGCCTACCCCGTTGACGCGCCGGTCACGTTGCACGTCCTGGGGATCGCGCTGATCCTGGCCGGCGCCTGGTTGTTGTCCGCGTTGATCAGCACGTTGGTGGACGTGTCGCTGTCGCGGATCCGCACGGACGTCACGGACAACCGGCATGCGCGGCGGGTGCACACGCAGGTCGTGCTGGTGCGGCGGCTGGTGTTGGTGGTCATCGGAGTGCTGGCCGTGGGCGCGATCCTGATGACGTTTCCCGGTGCTCGCGCTGTCGGGTCCACTGTGCTCGCTTCCGCTGCCGTTATCGGTGCGGTGGCGGCGTTCTCCGCGCAGTCGTTGCTGGGCAACCTGATCTCGGGGTTGCAGATCGCGTTCAGCGACGCGGTGCGGCTCGACGACGTCGTGGTGGTCGAGGGTGAGTGGGGGCGGGTCGAGGACGTCACGCTGACGTACGTGGTGCTGCACCTGTGGGACGACCGGAGGATGGTGTTGCCGACCTCGTACTTCCTGAAGACGCCGTTCGAGAACTGGACGCGCACCCAGTCCGCGTTGCTGGGGACCGTGGAGCTCGACCTCGACTGGACGGTGCCGGTGGAGGCGATGCGACAGGAGATGCGGTCCATGCTGGAGGGCAGCGACCTCTGGGACGGGCGGGTGTCGGTCCTGCAGGTCACGCAGGCGACGCAGGGGTTCGTGCGGTTGCGTGCGCTGGTGAGTGCGGCGGACGCCGGGAAGCTCTGGGATCTGCGGTGCCTGACTCGCGAGCATCTGGTGGACTGGGTGCAGCGTCAGCACGGTGGTGCGTTGCCGCAGGTCAGGACGAAGGCGGTGACCGCGGTGAAGCGGGCGCAGCCCACTGGCGACCAGCACACGGACGCGCGCGTGTTCGGTGAGAGCGCGGACGGGGCGTTGCGGGAGCAAGCGTTTGCGGGGCCTAAGCCGTAGAGCGGTCCACGATCTCCGCGATGAGGCCTCGGCAGCGTGCGATCTCGGCCGCCTGGGCGTCCAGTCTGGCCACCTCGGTGCGCAACGTCGCCATCAGGTCGTCGCACGGGTCCAGGCGCGGTGAGGCGTCCACGACGCACGGGAGCAGCCGCGCGATGGTGGCGACCGGCAGGCCCACGTTCAGCAGCGCCTTGATGCGCCGCACGGTCTCGACGTCGGCCGGTGAGTACACGCGGTAGCCGTTCGGCGAACGGGCCGAGGTGAGCAGGCCGCACTTCTCGTAGTGGCGGACGGAACGGGCGGAGACGCCGCACGCGGCGGCCAGTTCACCGATCAACACGTCTTGACCTTGACACTGGTGTCAAGCCCTACGTTCGGCGGCATGAACGTGATCTTGCACGGTGCGCAGAGCACCGCGGCCGACTGGACGCAGGTCAAGGCACTGCTGGAGCCGGCAGAGGTACCGGAGAGGCGCGGCCGCAACGGCGTGCCGCTGCCTGCGGACTACAGCTTGCGCACCGAGATCGACGACCTGCACGCCGTGCTCGACCGGCACGAGCGGCCGACCCTGTTCGGGCACAGCTACGGCGGTCTCGTCGCGCTGCTCACGGCGCAGGAACGCGACGACCTCGACGGTCTGGTGCTGTACGAGCCCGCGATCGGACTGGACGTCGCGGTGGTGGCGAGGTTCCAGCAGGCCCTGGAGGCGGGCGACCGCGACCTCGCGCTGGAGATCATGGTCCGCGACCTCGCGGGCGAACCCGTCTTCCGCGACACCGCGCCGCAGCGGTGGATCGAGGCGCAGGAGCTGCTCGACTCGACGTCGCTCGAGCTGCAGGCCGTCGTCGGCTACCGGTACGAGCCGCCGAAGCTGGACATCCCGGTCACGGTGATCGTCGGCGAGCACACGGACCACCTGTTCGGGCCGGCGGCGCGGGACGTCGCGCGCGACACCGGTGGCACCGTCGTCACGATCGAAGGCGCAGGTCACGTGGCTCATCTGACGCACCCGGAACTTCTCGCCGAGATCGTTGCAACCGTCCGCTGAGACCGTTCCGTCCTAGCCACATGAGAAGACCGCTCGCCGTCGCGTTCTGCGCGCTGGCTCTCGGCAGCTGTGGTACGAACGGGTCTCCAACCGTGCCCTTGGCGGAGGTGCCCACCGTGTCCTCAGCGAAACCGGACAAGCTCCGGGTCGAGCAGGCGAAGCGCGACGGCCACCTCACAGTGCCACTGATGATCTCCGTGCAGCCGGGACGCGACGAGGAGGTCGAGCAGGCACTGGAGAGGCTGGGCGCGACCGTCGAGTCGCGGGATCCCAGAATCGGCTACCTGCGCGCCGAGATGCCGGTCGACAAGGTGGAAGACGCGTATCTGATCATCGGCGTGTCCAAGGTGGACTTGGACGAGCCTCTGCACAACAGGCTGCCGGAACCGTAGAAAGCCCCAGAATCTCGTGGATTCTGGGGCTTTCTACGTCTAACCGACTGACTAGCTGACTGCCTGGATGATCACGGCGCCGCCACCCACGAGGGTGTTGTCCGACGTGCGCACCTCGAGCTCACCGCGCAGCACGCGGCCGGCACCGGGCTGGCCCAGCGGCGTGATGACGCCCGTGGTGTTCCACGACGCACCGGCGGCGCGGTCGGCGTTGCTGTCCGCGACGGTCAGCGTGCCGAGACCGGCGGCGGTGTAGACGTCGAAGTAGTCGTAGGCCGTGGTGCCCGCGGGCACCGCGTAACCGTCGACCACCGCGAGCCAGTTGCCGGCGGCGGGGTTGGTGATGGTCACCGACTCCTCGGAGTCGGCGTCCGCCGCCTGTCCGGCGAGGACGCAGCTGCCCGACGTGCAGTTGTAGACGGACAGGTCGAGGTCAGCGCCCTGGTCGGCGGTGTTGCCGATGGTGACGGTGAGCCGCGACGAGCCGGCCTGGACGGCGATCGGGTACTGCTGGGACGCGAGGTTCGCGATCGTCGGGCGGTCCGTCTTGGCACTGCCGACCGGGCCCGCCGCGAGCCGGCCGTTGAAGACGGCCTGCGTGTTCGTGACGGTGTAGTTGCGCTCGACCGGCGCACCCAGGGCCGCGGACGCGATGACGTCCGGGTTCGGGCTGACCGACGTGCCGAGCACGGACGCGGTCACCGAGTACGGCGCCACGTCGGCGTCGGAGGTGCGGCGCGCCTCGATCACGATCTCCCACACACCGGCCATCGGGTTCGCGACCGTGCGGCTGGTGGGGGTGCCACCGGCACAGCCGGCGCCCGCGTCCGGGTTGTAGCAGTTGGTGGACGAGTTGACGTCGAAGCCGACGCCCTGCGGGGTGTAGCGCAGGAAGCGCACCTGGCCCTTGCCCGCCTCGGCGCCACCGGCGGCCATGTCGACCTTCAGCGCGCTCGTGCCCTTGGGCACGTTCACGAAGAGGCTGGTCGACTGGTTGCGCGCGATCGTGCCCGACTTGGTGACCGAGAACTTGTTGGCGGCGTTGAAGTTCTCCGCCGCGAACACGGTGTTCAGGGTCTGCTGGTCGACGCCGGGGGTCTCCGGGTTGTCGAGCTGCAGCACGGCGCTGTGCACGCCCGCGGTCTTCGCCTTGACCTTGACCGGGAACAGCACCGGCGTGTTCAGCGGCAGGCGGACCTTCTTCGCCGCCGTGAACGTGCCGTCGTTGCCCTTCCAGGACACGTTGTAGGTCTCGTCGTCGTGGCCCGTGGTGCGGGTCAGCGTGTAGGTGCGGGTGTACTCCTGGCCCGCGGTCACGCCTTCGCGGTCGTGGATGCCGACACCGACGTTCGGGGTGGCCAGCAGTCCACTGAGGACGGTGTTGACCGGCACGGACGTGGTGACCTGGTCCGGGGTGGAGTGCTTGTCCAGCAGGTTCCACGCCGCGTTGGTGTTGAACAGACCCGCGCCCTGCTCGTAGGCACCGAGGGTGCTCACGTAGGAGGCGCTGCGCTGGATCGCGTAGCGCAGCTCGGCGCTGGTCGGCCGCTGGCCGTTGTGCGTGGCCTTGAAGGCGCTCACGAGGAGCGCGGCGGCACCGGTCGCCTGCGGGGCGGCCATCGACGTGCCGTTGAACTGCGAGTAGCCGGCGGGGAGGGCGTAGGTGCCCGCCACGGGGCCACCGGGCTGCCAGCGCGGCGTGGTGGAGATCGCCGAACCGGGCGCGACGATGTTCGGCTTGAAGCCGCCGTCCTCACGCGGGCCGCGCGACGAGAAGCCGTGCAGGTTCTGCTTCTGCGCGGTCTTCGAGCCGTAGTTGGAGAGCCAGGTCTCCTTGGTGATGTAGGAACCGACGCTCACCGCGTCCGTGGCGACCGACGGGTCACCGACGGTGTTGGCGCCCGCGCCCGAGTTGCCCGCCGAGATGAACAGCTGGACGTTGTACTCGTTGATCGTGCGGTTGTAGAGCTCCGCACGGGCGTTGTTGCCGTCGTTGAGGGCCGGGAGGCCACCGATGGAGATGTTCACGACGTCGGCGCCGTTGCGCGCGGCGTAGAGGACACCGTCGATGAGGCCGGAGCTGGTGCAGGACGGCGTGGAGAGGCAGGCCTTGATGGCGATCAGCTTCGCGCCGGGGGCCGCACCTGCCATCTTGCCGTCGAACATCTTGTGGGCGGCGGTGATGCCGGCGACGTGCGTGCCGTGCGCGGCGCCCGAGATGCCGAGGTTGACGTACGGGGTGCCCGCGTTGTCGTAGATCGAGCGGTCGGTCTGCACGACGAACGCGATGCGGTCGATGACCGGGGTCGCGGGGTTGTCGACACCGAAGTAGCCGACGTCCTGCTTGACCTTGTAGTCGATCATGCGCTTGTTGTTGGTGAAGTCGCCGTCACCGTCGACGTCGACGAAGACTTCCTTCGTCGTGATGTCCTGGATGACACCGAAGGCGTCCGTGCGGTCGCCGTCGCGGTTGATGTCGCCGCCGGTCTCGCTGTTGGACAGGTTCAGGTCGCCCGCGGTCTCGCGGAAGAGACCGAACGAGTAGGGGCCACCGGTCGCCGGGGCGGTCCACTCGCGGCCGCTGTCGGTGAACTTGCCGACCTTGCCGGTCTTGGTCATGGTGACCCAAGTGCCGTCGCCGGAGTTCGTGGCGTTCGCGTTGTACCAGTCGATGATCTTGCGCTCACCGGTGCTGGTCGTCTGCAGGGCCGGGGTGTCCAGGTCGATGCCGGAGTCGATCACGGCGATCGTGGTGCCGCGGCCGTCCCACTTCGGGTGCGCGGTGGCGAACTGCGCCGCCTGCGTGTCCTGCGTCGGCATGTACGGGTTGGTGCGCGAGGTCTTCGCGTCCGGCGCCTTCTGCGGGGCCGGCTGCTCCATGCCCTGCGGACGCGGGTCGTCGAGCGCGACCAGTCCGTCGACGTCCACGGTGCTGACCGACTTGAGCTTGGCGGCCTTCTCCGCGTTCTCGCGCGGGATGGTCACCTTGACGTAGTCGACGTCCTTCTCGGTCTTCTGGACCGTGGCGCCGAGCGCCTTGAGGTCGTTGACCGCGGCGTCGGTCTTGCCGTCCTCGGCGGCGACCAGCAGGTCGACGGTCGGCTTGCCCTCCTGGGCGGCCTGTTCGACGAGTGCGCGGTCCTGCTTGTCCAGCTGCTTGTCAGCGGCCGGCTGCTGCTGCGGTGCGTTCTGCGCGATGGCAGGGGTGGCGGCGAAGCCGAACCCGGTAGTGCCCAGCACCGCGGTCAGCAAGACCGTGCCGGTGCGGCGTCTCCAGTTCTTCACGGCGCATGTGCCCTTCGTGGGGTAAAGAGTGCTCCGAAGCACATCTCTTCGCCTCGCGAGGGGCAATCGTCGGAACAGCCCAATTGTTGTTTCCACATTGGACTGTTCAGCGGCTTGTTTTGGCGCGCTTTTAGTGCTGCGCGTTTCCCATTGGCTTTAGAACGAGCAACCGCCCTCCAGTCAAGAGCTGATGGAGGGGAATGTCAAGGGCTCCGTCAACGGTGAACGACCTTGCCGTGTAACAGCTTCCCGTCACCGGACGATGGATTGATCGCTATTCCCGCCCATTAGCTCGCGCAATCTCGACCGCAGGCGACCGACGATCCCCTGCGGCGCGGCGAGAGCTTTGGGCTGCGCTCCGCACTTGTGACAGGTTTTGCGGTGCCCGGCGAGCGCCCGCTGGAGTTCCGTCACGTGCTTCGCGGTCCGTTCGGGCACGGAGTCCTTCTTGACCGACCACAGGCTGAGCTCGGTGAGCACGTGCCTGCCCCGGTGGAGCCGGAGCGTCGGCGCGATGGTGTGGAAGAAGACCAGGTTCCGGCGCCGCTGCGGCTCGACCGCCTCGACGTCGCACCACTCGATCGTCTGCTGCCGGTCGATCCCGTGGGACGTGATGCCCTCGTCGGTCAGCTTCACGCCGAGGTGCACGGTCTGCCAGGCGACGGTCGCGCCCATGAGGAACCACAGACCGCCGAACACGTACGCGTACCAAGGGCCTTCCTTGGCCGCGAGCGGACCGATGGCGGCCACGGCGATGCCGAGGCCGAACAGGACCCATCTCCACCTGGTGTGCATGTCTCCCTCCTGTTTACCCGAATTCGGGGTCTAGCATTGTTCGGTGCCCAACGAGGACGGCCGGATGCCGGTGCGCGCGGAACACCGCGAGCTGCCCGCCGTTCCGGCCGACCCGGTGGACCAGGTGGTCACCGGGGCGATCCCGGAACCGTCCCTCCACTTCCAAACGCCTGCGGCGCTCGATCTGTTGAACGAGCGCGTGTGCGTCGTCACGGGGCCGCGCGGGGTGGGCAAGACCCAGGTGGCCGCGGCCTACGCCAAGCGACGGGAGCGGGACGGCTGGCTGGTCGCGTGGATCGCCGCGGAGACCCCCGCGCTGATCGAGGCGGGGATGGTCGAACTGGCCGACGCGCTGGGCCTGTACCGGCCCGAGGACCCGACCGGCCTGGTCGTCGCACGGGTGCGCAACCACCTGCGAGCCCGGACCGGGCCGGCACTGCTGGTGTTCGACAACGCCGAGTCGCTGGACGAAATCCGGCCGCACCTGCCGACCGGCGGCACCTGCCAGGTGGTGGTCACCAGCACCGTGCGCGGTTCGGAGCTCGGGGTCGACGTCCCGGTGGAGCTCTTCTCCCCAGAGGCGTCGTCCCGCTTCTTGCGCGAGGCCACCGGGATCGACGCCGACGCGTCCGAGCTCGCCGCCGAACTCGGACACCTGCCGCTGGCACTGGCCCAGGCCGCGTCGCGCATCCGGCGGTCGTCGTGGAGTTTCGCGCGGTACCTGGAGGAGTTCCGGACCTTCCCGGCGGTGGAGAACCTCGTGCGCCACAACGGGGACCGGCACCCGCTCAGTGCCGCCACCGCGATTCGGCTCGCGCTGGAACCGTTCCGGGACAGCGAACTCGTCCACGTGCTGTCGGTGCTGTCCCCGGACGGCGTGCCGCGACGGCTGCTCGGCGACGACGGTGCGCTGGTGGACCTGCACGAGGCGTCGCTCGTGGAGTTCGCCGGCGGCTCGGCGGTGCGGATGCACCGCTTGGTGCAGCGTGTGATCCGCGACCAGGGCGACTGGGTGGCGCTCGGCGCGAAGCTGCTCCTCGACCACTGCGAGTTCGGCGACCTCTGGCCGCGGCGGCACTCCGGCGATGAGCTCGTCCGGCAGATCGAGGCGTTGTGGGCCAACACCGACGAGCGCCAGGTGACCAAGCCGGTGCTGCTCCTGCGGATGTGGGAGGCGGGTTTCCTCGGCAGCACCGCCCGTTCCACCCAGGCCTGCGCGATCGCGGAGGAGGTGTACGCGGTGGGTCTCGCCCGGCTCGGCGACGACGTGGACTTCCTCCTCGCCGCACGCCAGGTCGCCGCGATGACCGGCTCCGAGGACCTGCTGGACCGGTTGCGCGGCGACCTCGCCGACAGCCGGGTGGAGTACGGCGCGGACCACCCTGCCGCACTCGGCTCCGCGAGGGTCCTCGGCCAGTACTGCCTGAGGACCGGCCAGGCCCCGGAAGCCGTCGCCGTGCTCGAGTCCGCACTCGAACCGTGGCGGGACCGGCCGCTCGACGACGACGTGCACTTCGGCGCGTTGGACGACCTCGCGCACGCCTACTCGCTCGCGGGTCGCGCCGAGGACGCGGTGACCGTGCTGGAGCAGTCCCTCGCCGCGAGACCCGGGGTGCTCTACACGCTCTCGGTGCTCGGCGTGGCGTACGGAATGCTCAACCGCTTCGAGGACCAGCGCAGGGTGTGCGAGGAGGTGTGGGACGGGTACCGGCGCACCGAAGGTCCCGACCACCCCCTGACCCTGTTCGCCGGCGGCAAGCTCGGCACGGCCCTCTTCATGGCCGGCGAGCCCGAACTGGCGCGCAGCCTGCTCCTGGTCGTGTGCGCCATCGCGACCGAGCTGTTCGGACCCGATCACCTGATCGTCACCACCGCGCGAGGGGCGCTCCAGATCATTCGGGACGCCTGACACCCGATCAGGCGCTACCTTGCGCCCATGGACCTGAAGCCGGTCGCCGACGAGCTCTACGGCCTGCCTCCGAAGGACTTCACCGCGGCCCGCAACGCCGCCGCCAAGCAGGCCGGCGACAAGGACCTCGCCAGGGCCATCCAGGAGCTCCGCAAGCCCACCGTGGGGGCCTGGGCGGTCAACAAGCTCGTCCGGGACGCCCCGGAGGGCCTGGAGGAGGCGCTGGGCCTCTCCACGGCGGAGCTGACCATGCGCGAGCTCGGCCGCAAGCGCAAGGAGCTGATGGAGGCGCTGGTCTACCGCACGCTGGAGCTGACCGGGCCGCTCGCGGACGACGCCGTCACGCAGGTCCGCAACACGTTGACGGCCGCGATGGCCGACCCGGAGTCCGCCGAGCAGGTGCGCGCCGGGCACCTCACCAAGGGCCTCGAGTACTCGGGGTTCGGGTTCGCGCTGCCCGCGCCCGAACCGGTGCCGGACGGGGAGGACGCGCTCGCCCGCAAGCGGCGGGAACGGCAGGAGCGCAAGCGGGCCGAGGCGCAGCAGGCGCTGGACGAGGCCGAGCAGGCCCTCGGCGAGGCGCAGGCCGACCAGCTGGCCGCGCAACGGGCGTTCGATCGTGCTGCGGAGCGGCTGGAGGATGCCAAACGGGTGACGTCGGCGGCGGAGAAGGCCCGCAAGGCCGCTGAGCGGAAACTCAGCGACCTGAACTAGAGCGGTCGAGCGGTCCCCACTCGGTGGAGTGCTGGGCGTCCACCAGCGCGATGCACTCGCGCAGCGCGCTGTCGGCCACCCACGCCAGCGGTTCCGCGCAGCGGACCAGCGGCTCGTTGTCCGGGCCCCGGCCCACCTCCTCGCCGCGCAGCACCCAGGCGCGGACGTCCGAGCCCCGCAGCTCGCGCAGGTGCCGGTAGTCGAACAGTCGGCGGGCCACCCACAGCTCGCGCGAGCGGTCGTCCCACCACGGCTCGACGCGCAGCGGCGACGCGGAGAGGCCCGGCAGTTCCACGCCGGTCAACGAGTCGCGCGACCGCGACACGGCGTCCGCCTCCGGGCCCCTCGACCAACGCACGTAGACGTCGTCCGCGACGAGCCGGACGAGCTCGGCGAGGGTGGTGATCGTGGGCAGCCGGTCGGGCACGTGAAGTGACGTACCCTGCCGAACCTGAAGGAAACCTGAAGGAATTGAGCCTGGTCACAGTGAAAGCCGACCGGAACACAGAGGTCCGGTTGTACGTTCAACAAAGTGGTTGGCCGCCGGCGCTCGAGCTGCAGGCCGGGGCGATCCGACACCCCCAGGTCGGAGAAGCCCTTCCGCAGGCGTTGCGTGCTCGCGCCGTGCGGTCGACCCAGCCGTCGACCGGCACTCCGGTAAACCCCCCTCACCGGTAGTGGCGGTCGGCGGCGCCCTCTACAGGTTGTACTGGTCGTGGCGCTCGTAGAACGCGACCAGTTCCTCCGGTGAGAGCCCCTTCGCGGCGCCGACCTCCAGGAAGAAGTTCTCGCGGGCGATCCCCGGCGAGAAGAGGATCAGCATCCGGACGGGCGCGTCGCTGTCGTTGCGGAACGCGTGCGGGCGGTCCGGCGGCACGTACAGGAAGTCGCCCTCGCCGCCCTTGATCCACTCCTCGCCGTCGAGCAGCGTGATCTCGCCCTCGAGGACGTAGAACGACTCGGAGAACGTCTTGTGGAAGTGCGGGCGGGCGCCCGGCTGCCGGGCCTCCATCCGCCACTCGAACAGGCCGAACTCGCCGTTCGTCACCGATCCCGGTGCCACGAAACGAGCGGTCTTGGTGGTGAAACCCACCTCGGAAACCGGCCGGAAAGTCATTCCCGTCCCCCAAAGAAGTGAAGTTTGCTCAGATCTCGTGCGCGGCCAGGACCCGTCCTAAACTCGGCCGATGGCACATGACGCGGATGTCATCGTCGTCGGCGCGGGCCTCGCAGGTCTCGTCGCGACCGCAGAGCTCGCGGACGCGGGCCGCAAGGTCATCCTCCTCGATCAGGAGCCGGAAGCGTCGCTCGGCGGCCAGGCGTGGTGGTCGTTCGGCGGGTTGTTCCTGGTCGACACCCCCGAGCAGCGCCGGTTGCGGGTCAAGGACTCGCACGACCTGGCGCTGCAGGACTGGATGGGCTCGGCGGCGTTCGACCGCGACGAGGACCACTGGCCCCGGCTGTGGGCGCAGGCCTACGTGGACTTCGCCGCCGGCGAGAAGCGCTCGTGGCTGCACAACATGGGCGTCCGCTGGTTCCCGTTCGTGCAGTGGGCGGAGCGCGGCGGCTACCTCGCGGACGGGCACGGCAACTCGGTGCCGCGCTTCCACGTCACCTGGGGCACCGGGCCGGGCGTCGTCGAGCCGTTCGAACGGCGCGTGCGCGAGGGCGTCGCGAAAGGGCTCGTGACGCTGCGGTTCCGCCACAAGGTCACGGCCATCAGCATCACCGACGGCGTGTGCGACGGCGTGTCCGGCGACGTGCTGGAGCCGTCCTCGGTGCAGCGCGCCGAACCGAGCTCGCGGACGGTCGTCGGCGACTTCGCGTTCAGGGCGCAGGCCGTGATCGTCACGTCCGGCGGCATCGGCGGCAACCACGAGCTGGTGCGCCGGAACTGGCCGGAGCGCATGGGCACGCCACCGAAGTTCATGCTCGCGGGCGTGCCGGACTTCGTGGACGGCTCGATGCTCGAGATCACGCAGAAGGCCGGCGGCGCGATCATCAACGCCGACCGCATGTGGCACTACCCCGAGGGCATCGCGAACTACGCGCCCGTGTGGTCGCGCCACGGCATCCGCATCCTGCCCGGCCCGTCGCCGCTGTGGCTCGACGCGGACGGCAGGCGCCTGCCGATCCCGCTGTTCCCCGGCTTCGACGCGCTGGGAGCGTTGCAGCACATCACCTCGCACGGCCACGAGCACTCGTGGTTCGTGCTGAACAAGCGGATCATCGGCAAGGAGTTCGCGCTGTCGGGCTCCGAGCAGAACCCGGACCTGACCGGCAAGGACACGCGCGCGGTGCTGAAGCGCGCGCTGCCGGGAGCGGTGGCGCCCGTGGAGGCGTTCGCGCAGAAGTCCAAGGAGTTCATCCAGGCGGGCACGGTCGCGGACCTCGCCCGCGGCATGAACGCGCTCACCGGCGACTCGCGCATCGACGCGGCCGCGCTGGAGAAGACGATCGTCGAACGTGACCGCCAGGTCACCGCGGGGCTGAGCAAGGACGCGCAGGTGAACGCGATCCGCCAGACCCGGAACTTCCTGACGGACAAGCTGATCCGCGTCGTCGAGCCGCACCGGCTGCTCGACCCGAAGGCGGGTCCGCTGATCGCCGTGCGGCTCTCGGTGCTCACCCGCAAGACGTTGGGCGGCCTGCACACCGACCTGTCGTCGCGCGTGCTCGACACGTCGGGCGCGGTGCTGCCCGGCCTGTACGCCGCCGGTGAGGCCGCCGGGTTCGGCGGCGGGGGCGTGCACGGCTACCGGGCGCTCGAGGGCACGTTCCTCGGCGGCTGCCTGTTCTCCGGCCGCGTCGCCGGGCGGTCGGCGGCGGACGCGGTCAAGTAGCTCCCGCGTGGTGGACGCGGGTTGACGGTCCCCCGGCTTGCGGCTGTGCTGGGAGGCATGACGCAGATCGGTGTTCTGGTCGGCAACCCGCGGCCCGCCTCGCGCACGTTGCAGGCGGCCCTGGCCCTGCGCGAGGCCGTCGCCTCGACCCTGGGCGTGCCCGTCGACGGGCCTGTCATCGAGGCGGCGGAGCTCGCCCCCGCCGTCTTCACCGAGCCGGACACGATCAAGGCCGCGCTGCAGGCGCTCGGCCAGGCCGACGTCCTGGTGGTCGCGACGCCGACGTACAAGGCCGCGTATACCGGTCTGCTGAAGGCGGTGCTGGACCAGGCGCCACCGGGGTGGCTGCGCGGCAAGTTGGTGGTGCCGCTGCAGATCGCGGCCGCCGACAAGCACGCGCTCGCCGTCGAGGTGCACCTGCGGCCGGTGCTCGCCGAGCTCGGCGCCGTGGTGCCCCAGGCCGTCTTCCTCAACGAGGCCGCGCTGCCGGCCGACGCCGCGGACTTCGACCTCGACGCCCTGAAGGTGCTGCGGTGAAGGAACAGCTGCGCAACGCGTTGAAGCACCACGCCCAGGCCGTCACGATCGTCACGGCCACCGGGTCCGACGGTCCGGTGGGCACGACGGTGTCGTCGTTCACGTCCGTCTCGTTCGAGCCGCCGCTGGTCGTCGTGTGGATCGGCGAGGGCGCGTCGGTGTGGCCGGTGCTGCGGACCGCGCCGCTGTTCGCCGTGCACCTGCTGCACGCCGAGCAGACCGGGCTCGCGGACCTGTTCGCCACCAAGGGCGTCGACCGGTTCGGGCCGGGAACGCGGTGGCAGCACGACGACGACGGCGTGCCCGTTCTGCTGGACGCACCCGTGCGGCTGCGCTGCCGCACCGCGCGCCGGATCGCCGTCGGCGACCACATCGCGCTCGTCGGTGAGCCGCTCGACATCACGCACGCGGACATCGCCGCGCCCCTGGTGCGGCACCAGGGGCGCTACACCTCAGTCGCCTAGCTGGTCCAGCAACGCCCTGGCGATCACGTCGTTCTGCCGGAACGCCGGGGCGTTCGTGTTCGGCCGCGCGAACGCCGCGAACGCCTTCCCCGTCGTGTACGGCCCCACGGCGAACCGCACGGGGTCCTCCTCGCCGGCCTCGTTGACCAGACGCCCCACCGGCGACACCCGCACGAGCCCGGCCTCGTCCTCCGACACGTCCCCGACCGCGCGCAACGACCGCAGCACCGGGTCGGCCGTGCGCGACAGCGCGTGCGTCGGCAGCCGGGCCTCGATCAACCCGTTGGCGCGCACCACGTCCGGCGTGGTCGCGCTGCCGGCCACGAACGCGTCGTCCTCCGCCTCGACCCACATGTCCGCGCCGAGGAACCGCACGATGCCCGCGCGGGACAACGCGAGCAGCTCCTCCAGCCGGTCCGGCGGCGGGCCGGACGCGAGGTAGCTGAAGTAGCCGTGCCACCAGCCGTCGAACGGCATCAGGCCCGCCAGCTGGCCGTAGACCGACAGCAGGGCGAGGAACGCGCCCAGATCGGCGCTGTACCGAGGATCCGAACGCCGGGCGACGTCCGCCTCGACGTAGGCGCGCAGGTGCTCCTGGAACTCCTCGGCGGCCGCGAAGGTGGTGCCCGTCAACGGCCGGTCGAGCCGTTCGAAGTCGATGCGGTCGGCCGGGTCGGGCACGGCGAGCTCCTCCAGCTCGCGCATCTCGGCGCTGTACCAGGGAAGCACGGTGAACGACGCCGCGAACTCGACGAACGGCATGCGCACCAGTGAGGGGTGGCCGGTGAAGAGCTCGTGGTAGTGGCCCCAGGCGATCTCCTTGGCCATCAACGGCCACACGTCGGCGCGGAAGTCCAGCTCTCGCCCCTTCAGCTCGTCCGCGACGAAGAACCGCGGCAGCGCGGGCCGCGTTCCCTGCAACCGGTAGCCGGTCTTCGAGTGGTACGGCACCCCGCGCCGCGACCCCACGTACAGCGTCGGTTCCGAGCCCGAAGGCACGTAGGAGAGGCCTTCCGGGCCGCGGACGTACCGACCGCCGCGTCCCTCGGTCAGCAGCACCATGAGATCGATGAACGCGAGTCCGAACCCGCGCAGCACGACGTCTCCGCGCACGGCCGACAGGTCCGCGTCCGCGGAGTACAGCGGTGGCACGTAGACGAGGCCGTGCTCCGCCGCGTGCTCGGCGAGCTTGCGGTGCTCGGGCTCGGGTTCCGCGTCGAGGTGGCCGAGCGCCAGCACGAGCACGTCGGCGTTCAGGGACTCCCCGTTGTCGAGCCAGACCCACGTGCCGACGACCTTCAGCGCCTTCGCCTGATGCACGGTGACAGAGATGCTCGGAGGCAGAGATTTCCGCACGTGGTCGAAGAACCACTCCAGGTACCCGCTCTGCACCTGCCGGGACGGGAACGACGTCGGGTCGACGTCGGTCCACTCCGCCAGCGACGGGCCGGGGCGGACCGGACCGAGGCCGTCGAACGACGAGTCGGTGAAGACCGTCACGTCCTCGGCCATGGAGTTCATGCGCAGCAAGGGGGACTGGGCGTGCCGCCACACCCGTCCCGCGCCCGGCGGGAACGGGTCGACGACGTGCACGGCCAGCGGCACCGTCGGCGACTGGGCGGCGATGCGTTCGAGCAGGCCGGCGGCACGGGGTCCGCCACCGATCACGACGAGTGAGCGCATGCGCGTCTTTCCGTTGGAGGGCAACGAGAAACGAGCCGCGCCCCTCAACGCGAACACCACCACGGTACCCCGCGTGTGCAAGCAAATCCCGCACTGTGGACGTCGTTGCACCCGGCCATCCCGAGGTGTGCACTCGAAGGGCGTCTCCCTCAACGCACACCTCACTCCCACTACCAGTTCTGGGGAATCGGTCATGCCAGTTGAGTTTCTCGGGATCGCCGCCACGAACGACGGCTCCGAAACGACGCCGCGCTCGTCCAGCGGCGCGTTCGACAAGGACTACACGCTCCGGCTCGCCAGGGCGCACGAGGAGCACGGCTGGGACCGCGTGCTGTTCGCCTACGGGTCGGGCGCGCCGGAACCGTCGGCGGCGGCCGCCTACCTCGCGACCAAGCTCGACAAGCTGCAGATCCTGCTGGCGCACCGGCCGAACGTCAGCTACCCGACGTTCGCCGCCAAGACGTTCGCGACGCTCGACCAGATCAGCGACGGCCGGCTGACCGTGCACTTCATCACCGGCGGCACCGACCACGAGCAGCAGCGCGAGGGCGACTACCTCACCAAGGACCAGCGCTACTCCCGCACCCGCGAGTACATCCAGATCGTCAAGAAGGCGTGGACGAGCAGGTCCGCGTTCGACCACGACGGCGAGCACTACCACTTCGCGGACTTCGTGAGCGACGTCTTCCCCGTGCAGCAGCCACGCCCGAACGTGTCGTTCGGCGGCTCCTCCCCCGCGGCCTACGCGGCGGGCGGCGCGGAGGCCGACATCTTCTGCCTGTGGGGCGAGCCGCTGGCCGAGACCGCGCAGCAGATCGAGTCGGTGAAGCAGGCCGCGAAGGACGCCGGGCGCACGGACGTCCCCCGCATCCAGGTCGCGTTCCGGCCGATCATCGCGCCGACCGAGGAACTGGCCTGGGAGAAGGCCCACCGGACGGTCGAGCGGATCGAGGCGCGCAAGGCGAACGGGCCGTTGAGCCGCCGCCACTCCCTCACCAACCCGGAGAACACCGGCTCGCAGCGACTCCTGGCCGTCGCGGAGCGCGGTGAGCGGTTCGACCGGGCACTGTGGACGCCGACCGCGAAGGCGACGGGCGGCGCGGGCAACTCCAACGCGCTGGTCGGCACCCCGGAGACGGTCGCGCAGGCGCTGCTCGACTACTACGACCTCGGCGTCGACATCCTGTCCGCGCGCGGCTACGACCTGCTCGACGACGCGATCGACTTCGGCCGGTACGTGATCCCGATCGTGCGCGAAGAGGTCGCCAAGCGCGACCGGGCCAACCCCGCATGACAACTCTCGAGGTGCGCCGCGTCCGGCAGTCGGATCCGGAGGCGGCGCCGTTGGTCGCCGAACTGACCCACGAATACACGACTCGCTACGGGCCGATGGGCGCAGAGGAGATGCGGCGACCGGCGGACGTGTTCGAACCGCCGAACGGACAGTTCCTGCTCCTGGTCGAATCGGGCGAAGCGGTCGCGGGTGGTGCGTTCATGCGGTACGACGACGAAACCGCGGAGATGAAGAGGATCTGGACGCATTCCCGACACCGCCGGCGCGGATTGGCGCGAAGGGTTCTCGTGGAACTCGAGAACGAGGCCAGAACGTTTGGGTACAGCAGGATCTACCTGACGACGGGGCCGCGCCAGCCCGAGGCGAAAGGGTTGTACCTCGCGACCGGTTACACACCGTTGTTCGATGTTGAGACAGACCCCCTGACAATTGGCCCGCTGGCCTTCAGCAAGGTGATTCATTAGTTCAAACGAGTGAATTAGGGGCAGATCCGTCGATTCCTGACCGGGTTTCGAGGTTCGGTTGGACAGGTTATGACTGATCAGTAAGCTTGCCCGTTGGACCCACTCCTGGTGGTGGTACCGCGTCAAGCGATCGAAGCAGATCTTCCCGGTCCCACGAATTGGCCACCCGAGCTGAATGAACATGGTCGACAGCCGAGAGCCCGCCGCCGCCTGGGCAGCGGCGATCTCCACCACCCTCGTCGCGCACTACACGCGCGAGAAGCTCGTGCAGCTGCTCGTCACCTACGTCGAGCAGTTGCACAGCGGTGGCGTCGACGAGGCACGGCAGGTGGGCCGGTCCATGGTCGAGCGCGACTTCATCGCCTCGGCCACCCTGGAGCAGTCCCTCACGGTCCTGAGCGAGCGCACCAGGACCACGCCCGCGCAGCTGGCCGCGCTCGCCGCCGGGTACGCGGAAGGGCTGCGCGACCGCACGCTCGACCAGCAGGAGCTCACCCGCACGGCCGCGATCAACACGATGCGCCGGGCCGAGGCGGCGGTCCGGGCGAGCGAGGCCAAGTTCCGGGCGGTCTTCGAGAGCTCCGCGTTCGGCATCGTCGTGAGCGACCTCAAGGGCGAGATCATCGACGTCAACGAGGCGTTGCTCGCGATGCTCGACTACAAGCACGAGGACGTCCGCCGGATGAGCGGCCGCGACCTCGTGCACCCGGACGACCGGGCGGGGCTGCGAGAGCTCACCGTCGCGCTGATCGCGTCCGAGCACGACAACGTCCGCGTCGAGAAGCGGATGGTGCGCAGCGACGGCGAGACGATCCAGACGCACATGGCGATCTCGGTGGTGCGCGAGCAGGACGGCACGCCGCCGTACCTCGTCACGATGATCGAGAACATGAGCGAGATGCGCGCGCTGCAGTCGCAGCTCGTCCGCCAGAGCCTCAACGACGTGCAGACCGGCCTGCCGAACCGCGCGCAGTTCCTCGGCTGGCTCGAGGGCGCCGTCGGGTCGAAGGGGCCGGAGACGCTCGCGCTCGTGCAGGTCGACATCGACGGGTTCCGCGGCATCAACGACGCGTTCGGGCACCAGACCGGCAACCGGGTGCTGATGCACGTCGCGACGCAGCTGCGGGCGGTGTTCGGCGAGGAGGTCGCCAGGGTCGCGCGGATCGGCGAGGACGAGTTCGGCGTCCTGATCAGGGACCCGGAGACCACGACCGCGGTGATCGCGCTGGTCGACGAGTTCACGGCGCTGCTGGAGGAGCCGATCTGGATCGACGGCCACGGCGTCGGCGTGACGACCAGCGTCGGCATCGTCCCGCGCACGGCCCGCGGCGGTGACGCGGCGGACCTGCTGCGCGCGGCCGACGTGACGGTCACGTGGGCCAAGCGCGACGGCAAGGCGCAGTGGGCGTTGTACGACCGCGAACGCGACCAGCTCGACAAGGAGCGGTACGCGCTCGCGGCGTCGATCCCGGGCGCGCTGGAGGAGGACCAGTTCCGCATCGACTACGTGCCGGTCCGGTCGCTGGCGGACTCCTCGGTGCTCGCGCTGGAAGCCAAGATCGTCTGGGACCACCCTTCGCGGGGCGTGCTGTGCCCCGAGATGTTCCTGGGCCAGGCCACCGGCAACGGCATGATCGTGCGGCTCGCGCGCTGGGCGTTCGAGGAGGCGTGCGCGCAGCTGAGCGAGTGGCACCGGGCGCTCGGCTCCCGGACGCCGCAGCTGACGGTCGACCTGCCCCTGCGGCTCTGCCAGGAGCCCGAGCTCGTCGCCGAGGTGGTCCGCGTGCTGGAGCGGACGGGGCTGCCCGCGTCGTTGCTGCGCTTCGAGCTGCACGAGCAGGTGCCCCCGTCGCTGAACGACGACCAGCTCGAGGAGCTCACGATCCTCACCGAACACGGCATCGGCCTGGTGGTCGACCAGGTGAGCGGCGGCAACGTCGGCGTCGGCCGGCTGCGCGTGCTGCCGTGGAGCGGCCTGAAGTTCAACAGCGCCGTCGCCCACGCCTTCGGCACCGACGCGACCCGCATGGAGGAGACCGCCGCGGTCGCCCTGCTGCGGTGGGCGGCGATGCTGCGGCTGCCGCTGTACGCCGACGGGGTGCGCACCGAGGGCGAGGCGTCGCGGCTCGCCGAGCTGGGCGTGACGGGAGCGCAGGGACCGCTCTTCGGCCACGCGCTGTCGGCCTCAGAGGTCTCCCAGCTGCTTCTCAGCTAGTTCTTATCAGGGTTTTCGAGGGTTTCGGCACAGGTTGCTCACAAGGTCGGGGTCCATCGTGGAGTCATGACCGAGCAGAGCTTCCCCGCCATGAGCGGGTCACTGGTGGAACCGCAGCCCGCCGTTACCCCGGCGCCGAAGTTCTGGCGCCGCACGGCCCCCATGCTCACCGCCGCGGCACTCGTCGCGGGCCTCTTCGGCGGCGTCACCGGAGCGGTGATCGCCCAGCCCGACTCGCCCGCCGCCTCGTCCTCCGTCACCGCGCAGACGATCTCCAACACGTCCACACTGGACTGGAGCGGCGTCGCGTCGAACGTGCTGCCCTCGGTGGTGCAGGTCAACGTCGGCAACGGCCTCGGCTCCGGCGTGATCCTCTCCGCCGACGGCAAGATCCTCACCAACAACCACGTCATCGCCGCGGCCGGCGGCCAGATCACCGTGAAGTTCAACGACGGCCGCGAACTCCCCGCCACCGTCGTCAACGCCGACGCCACCTCGGACCTCGCCGTGCTGCAGGTGTCCGGCGCCTCGGGCCTCACCCCGATCAAGTGGGCGGACTCGGACTCGGTGAAGGTCGGCGACGCGGTGATGGCCATCGGCTCGCCGTCCGGGCTGCAGGGCACCGTGACGACCGGCATCGTGTCCGCTCTAGACCGCAAGGTGACCGTGCCGGGCGAGACCCGTCGCTCGCAACCGGTGTCGTACCAGGCGATCCAGACCGACGCTTCGATCAACCCCGGCAACTCCGGTGGCGCGCTGGTGAACGCCGCGGGTGAGCTGATCGGGATCAACTCGGCGATCTACTCGCCGGCGTCGAGCAGCGGGGAGGCCGGGAGCGTGGGGATCGGGTTCGCGATCCCGTCCAACACGGCCAAGCAGATCGTGGGTCAGTTGAGCTGACAGCTCTCGGAACTCAGGGCCGCGGCACCGTGCCGCGGCCCTTCGTCACGTGGTCCAGAGGGCGGAGATCGGCAGGCAGGTCATCCCGTTGCCGAAGCTTCCCGCCACCACCTCATCGCACTGATCGACTGCACATCTGCCGAACCTCTGACTGCACATCTGCCGAGTCGGCGACTGCAGATCTGCCGAAGATCAGGACAGCCAGTCCGGGCGCAACGGCATGTGCGACGTCGTCCCGTCCAGCCTCACCCCGAGGATCTGGTGCAGCTGGATGTTGTTGCGGTCGAACCCGAGCCGCGACGCCGCCAGGTACAGCCGCCACACCCGAGCGCGCGCCTCCCCGACCTCCTCCACCGCCTCGTCCCAGTGCGCCTCCAGGTTGCGGCCCCAGGCGGCGAGGGTGAGGGCGTAGTGCTCGCGGATGTTCTCCTCGTGCCGCACCTCGAACCCCGCGTCGTGCATCTGCGAGACGAGGTGGCCCGGCCCGACGAGTTCGCCGTCCGGGAACACGTACCGGTTGATGAACGGGCCGGACAGCGCCTTCTGCTTGTTGTCCGGACGGGTGATGCAGTGGTTGAGCAGGCGGCCGCCCGGCTTGAGCTTGCGGTACAGCGCCGAGAAGTACGCCGGGAGCTGCGCCTTGCCGATGTGCTCGGTCAGGCCGATGGACGACACCGCGTCGAAGCCCGTCTCGCGGACGTCGCGGTAGTCGAGGTGGCGCACCTCGGCCAGGTCCGAGAGGCCCGCCTCGACGATGGCCTTCTGCGCGTACTCGGCCTGGTTGCGCGACAACGTGACGCCGATGGCGCGCACGCCGTACTCGCGGGCGGCGTGCATGACCATCCCGCCCCAGCCGCAGCCGACGTCGAGCAGTCTCATGCCGGGCTTCAAGCCCAGCTTGCGGGCGACCAAGTCGTGCTTCTCGAACTGGGCTTGTTCCAAAGTGGACTCGACAGTCGGGTACACCGCGCAGGTGTAGGCCATGGACGGGCCGAGGACCCACTCGTAGAACTGGTTCGAGACGTCGTAGTGGTGGGCGATGGCCTGCGAGTCGCGGGCCTTCGAGTGCCGCAGGCCGTGCAGTCTCGTCTCCTGCGGCGGCGGGGTCACCTTGTGCGCGAGCCGTATTCGGCCGAGGAAGCGGAGCAGCTCCACCCGTTGCAGCACGGGCAGTGCGCGCAGCGAGAAGTCGGACAGCTGGGAGAGGCCGGCGTGCACGTCGCCGAGGATCTCCAGCTGGCCCGTCACGTAGGCGCGGGCGAGGCCCAGCTCACCCGGCGCGGAAGCCAGGTAGGACAGGGCTTCCGGCGATTTGATGTCGATGGACACCGGCGCCGACGTCGGCCCGGCGGTACTGCCGTCGTAGGCCTGGAAGCGGACGTCGTCGCCGCCCGTGATGCGCTGGAAAATGGAGGCCAACAGCATTCATCGTCCCCTGACACACTTGGCGTACAGATCAGGCAGGCGGTTCGTCTGGTCGTACCGGGCCTTCACGGACCGGTAGTGCGAACCGTTGTAGTGCCGCCAGAACTCGTCCTCGGTGTAGTAGGAGTCCGAGTACAGCGACTTGTGGCCGCCCAGCCGCGCCACCTCGCGCTCGATCAGCCGGTTGCGGTCACCCATCTTCTCCCCCGGACGCACCGGGACCTCCGACCAGAAGCCGACGTTCACGTACAGCGTGTCCGCGTCCATCGGGTAGAGCGGCCAGCCCGTGCTGTCGCGCAGGCGGACCGGGCACAGCCACACCGGCGCGATGCCGATCTCGCGGTCGAAGAAGTCGAGGAAGTCGGCTAGTCCCCCCACCGGGATCTCGACGTCCTGGATCACCGGCTCGACGTCCGTGCGCGGCCGCAGCTGCCGGTGCTTGGCGACGAGCTTCCGGTACACGTCCGAACGCAGGTAGCGCTTCGGCCACATGCGACGGACGACCGGGTTCTGCGCGCCGAACGCCCGCGAGCACCAGAACCAGTCGGTGTCCCAGCGCCACAGGTAGTCGTGGATCGTCAGGTGGTCCGTGCGGCGCTTCTGGATGGACCGGTAGTAGATCTGGTTGCCGGTGTAGTCCGACGTGTAGGGCGCGATGTCCGCGTAGTGGCCCAGCGTCAGGTACATCTCGCCGCGGGAGAACACGGTGCCGTCGACGAAGTCCGCCGAGCCGTCCTCGCAGACCTTCTCGATGACGGCAGCGCACTCCTCGAACGACCCGAACGGCACGTGCCGCAGCCGGACGTACTGGCGCACCGGTTCCAGCTCGATCTCCAGCCGCAGCGCGTACCCCAGCGTCCCGTAGGAGTTGGGGAAGGCGCGGAACAGGTCGTCGTCCGGCTTCGCGACGACCACCTCGCCGTCGCCGGTGAGGATCTCCAGCTCCCGCACGGACTCGTGCGGCAGCCCGTTGCGGAAGGAGGTGGACTCGATGCCCAGACCCGCTACCGCTCCGCCGATGGTGATGGTCTTGAGCTGCGGCACCACCAACGGCATGAGGCCGTGGGGAAGTGTCGCGGCGACGAGGTTCTCGTAGGTGGTCATGCCCTGCACCTGTGCGGTGCGTCCGACCGGGTCCACGGACAGGACCTGGTCGAACCTGCCGACGTCGAGTCCGCCGGCCTGGTCGGCCCGGAACCGGAAGAGGTTCGACGTCTTCTTCGCGAGCCGCACTGGCGCACCTTCGCGCATCGCGGCGTACTGCGCGCTCAGCGCAGCCACGGCCGAGCTGTGCCCATGGTCACTCACGGGTTCGACGTTATTCCTCGTCACCGCAGTTGTCGCGCCCAAAAGCCCGAATGGGCCAGCGATCTTCCGCGGCACCCTGTCCGAAGTTACTTGCGAGTAGTAACGTGCGGGGCATGGCAACGCACGAGGTGACCAACCAGGTTCCGCCGCTGAGCGGTCACGACGTCGCGGACGACCCCGCCCTGCTCAGCTGGGTCGACGACGCCGAACTGCACGACCTCGGCAGGCTCGCGGGCAGCCACGAGTGGCAGGAGCGCGGCAGGCTCGCAAACGCTTACCCGCCGGTGCTGCACACCCACGACCGGGTCGGGAACCGGATCGACGAGGTCGAGTTCCACCCCGCCTGGCACGAACTGATGAACGTGGCCGTTACGCACGGATTGCACGCCTATGTCGACGGTGCGCATTTGCAGCGGGCAGCCAAGTTCTACGTCTGGTCCCAGGTCGAGGCGGGCCACGGATGTCCGATTTCGATGACTTACGCTGCAGTGCCCGCTTTGCGCGCCGAGCCGGGACTGGCCGATAGTTACGAACCCCTTCTCACCGCTCGGAACTACGACTTCGGGCTGCGTGCCCCGCTGACCAAGCAGGGCCTGATCGCCGGCATGTCGATGACGGAGAAGCAGGGCGGGTCGGACGTCCGCGCGAACACCACCACCGCTCGGCCCGTCCCGGACGGGTACGTGCTGACCGGGCACAAGTGGTTCACCTCGGCACCGATGTCGGACGTCTTCCTGACCCTGGCCCAGGCCCCCGGCGGCCTCACGTGCTTCCTGGTGCCGCGGGTGCTCCCGGACGGCACGCGCAACCGGTTCTTCCTGCAGCGCCTGAAGGACAAGCTGGGCAACAAGTCCAACGCCTCCGCCGAGATCGAGTACGACGAGGCGTTCGCGCACCGCGTCGGCGACGAGGGCCGCGGCGTGAGGACGATCATCGAGATGGTCAACATGACCCGGCTCGACTGCGTCCTCGGCACGGCGGCGGGCATGCGCCTCGGCCTGCGCCAGGCGGCGCACCACGCCGCGCACCGCAAGGCGTTCGGCAGCTACCTGGTCGACCAGCCTGCCATGCGCAACGTGCTGGCGGACCTCGCGATCGAGTCGGAGGCGGCGACCACGACCGCCATGTGGCTCGCCCAGCACTGCCCCCGGCTCGCGCTCGCCGTCACGAAGTACTGGGTCTGCAAGCGCGGCCCGGTGCACGCGGCCGAGGCGCTGGAGTGCCTGGGCGGCAACGGCTACATCGAGGACAGCGGCATGCCGCGGCTCTTCCGCGAGTCGCCGCTGATGTCGATCTGGGAGGGCTCCGGCAACGTCGCCGCGCTCGACGTGCTGCGCGCGATGAAGAAGGAACCCGAGTCGGTGCAGGAGTTCCTCGCCGCCGTCAGCGGGGTGGACCGGCGCGTCGACAGGGCGTTGAACGAGCTGGGCACCGCGCTGTCCGATGTGGACGAGTCGCAGGCACGCCGGGTCGTCGAGAAGATGGCCCTGATCCTGCAGGGCGCGCTGCTGGTGAAGCACGGGCACCCCGCGGTCGCGGACGCGTTCCTCGGCTCACGGCTCGGCGGCGACTGGGGAGTCGCGTTCGGCACGCTCCCCAGGTCGACCGACTTCGCCTCGATCATCGACCGGGCCGTGCCGAAGGTCTAGGACCCGAGCGGGCGCGGCGGCGGAGCAGGCGGGTGTCCTGAGCTCAGGGCGTCGGACACCCGCCACGCCGTCTAGCTCAGGCCGAGCTCGCGGGCGATCAGCATCTTCTGCACCTCGGAGGTGCCCTCGCCGATCTCCAGGATCTTGGCGTCGCGGTAGAACCGGCCGACCGGGTACTCGTTCATGAAGCCGTAGCCGCCGAAGATCTGCGTGGCGTCGCGGGCGTTGTCCATCGCGGCTTCGGAGGAGACGAGCTTCGCGATGGCCGCCTGCTTCTTGAACGGCTCGCCGCGCAGCATCCTCGACGCCGCCTCGTAGTAGGCGAGGCGCGCGGTGTGCACGCGGGCCTCCATCTCGGCGATCTTGAACTGGATCGCCTGGTACGTCCCGATCTTGTTGCCGAACGTCTCGCGCTCGTGGGCGTAGCGCAGCGACTCGTCCACGCAGCCCTGGGCGAGGCCGACGGACAGCGCGGCGATGGCGACGCGGCCCTCGTCGAGCGTGCGCAGGAACTGGGCGAAGCCGCGGCCGCGGGTGCCGAGCAGGTTCGCGGCGGGCACCCGGCAGTCCTGGAAGGACAGTTCGCGGGTGTCGGAGGCGTTCCAGCCGACCTTGGAGTACTTCTTCGACACCGTGAAGCCCGGGGTGCCGGACGGGACGATGATCGAGGAGATCTCCTTGCGGCCGTCGGGCAGCGTGCCCGTGACGGCGGCGACGGTGACCAGGCCGGTGATGTCCGTGCCGGAGTTGGTGATGAACGCCTTGGTGCCGTTGATGACCCACTCGTCGCCGTCGAGGCGCGCGGTGGTGGTCAGGCCGCCCGCGTCGGAGCCGGAGCCGGGCTCGGTGAGGCCGAACGCGCCGAGCTTCTCGCCGGACGTCAGCGAGGGCAGCCACTCGGCCTTCTGCTCGTCGGTGCCGAAGCGGTAGATCGGCATGGCGCCCAGGGAGGTCGCGGCCTCGACCGTGATCGCGACGGACGAGTCGACGCGCGCGAGCTCCTCCAGCGTGACGCACAGGGCGAAGTAGTCGCCGCCCATGCCGCCGTGCTCCTCGGGGAACGGCAGGCCGAGCAGGCCCATCTGCCCCATCTTCGCGACGATCTCGTACGGGAACTCGCAGCGCTCGTAGAAGTCGCCGATGACCGGGGCGACCTCGTCGCGCGCGAACTCCTCGACGGTCTTGCGCAGGTCCTCGTACTCGCTCGGGAGCCTGAAGTCCAACATTGCGGTCACTCCTCGTGAGAGACGACGAGGGCCAGTACCTGGTCGAGTGCGACCTGCTGGCCTGCTTGCACGTTCACTTCGGCGAGCACGCCGTCGACCGGTGCGGTCACGGTGTGCTCCATCTTCATGGCCTCGACCACGAACAACGCTTGACCGGCGGTCACTTCCTCGCCCTGCTGCGCCCGCACGACGAGCACGGTGCCGGGCATCGGCGACTTCACCGGGCCACCGGAAGCCGCGGCACCGCCGGCCGCGCCCACCAGGAACTCCGCCTCGACCAACGCCCAGGAGGCGCCGTCGTGGCCCAGCCACAGGACGTCACCGTCGCGGGCCATCGCATAGCGGCGCGAGCCGACGAGCAGGTCGGCGCCTTCCCGACGTGCACGGGCACGAACCGGTTCTCCAGCGCCCACGACGACTTCCTCGCCGCGCACGCGCACGTCGACGTCGTTGATCCGCCACGTCGTCCAGGCGTGCTCGCCGACGCGCCAGCCGCCCGGCTGGTCCCACGGGTCGTCGCCGTGCGGCTGCAGCGAGCGCTCCAGGCCGGCCGCCACGTACACCTCGTCGGGGACCTCGGCGGACGTCAGCGCGTCCAGCTTCCGTTCGACGAGACCGGTGTCCAGGGCGCCCGCGCGCACGTCGGGATCGCGCAGGAGCGCCCTCAGGAACGGGATGTTCGTCGTGACGCCGAGCAGCACCATCTTGCCGAGCGCGTGGTCGAGCTTGCGCAGCGCCTCTTCGCGAGTGCGGCCGTGCGCGATCACCTTGGCGAGCATCGGGTCGTAGTCCGAGCCGACGACGAGTCCCTCGTACAGACCGGAGTCCACGCGGACGTCGGCCGGTTCGCTCAGCGCGAGCACGCGGCCGCCGGTCGGCAGGAAGCCGCGCGCCGGGTCCTCGGCGTAGACGCGTGCCTCGACCGAGTGCCCCGTCAGCTCAACGTCGAGGTCGAGCGGTTCGCCGGACGCCACGCGGAGCTGCCACTCGACCAGGTCGACGCCCGTGACCATCTCGGTCACCGGGTGCTCGACCTGCAGCCGGGTGTTCATCTCCATGAAGAAGTAGTCGCCCGAGGCACCGTCCACGATGAACTCGACGGTGCCCGCGCCGACGTAGCCGACGGACTTCGCGGCGTCGACGGCGGCGGAACCCATGGCCTCGCGCACTTCCGGCGTGAGGAACGGCGACGGCGCTTCCTCGATGATCTTCTGGTGGCGGCGCTGGAGGCTGCACTCGCGCTCACCGAGGTGGATCACGTTCCCGTGGCGGTCGCCGAGGACCTGGATCTCGATGTGGCGCGGGTTCGTGATGAACCGCTCGATCAGCAGCGTGTCGTCACCGAACGACCCGCGAGCTTCCCGCCGTGCCGACTCGATGGCCTCGCGCAGCGCCGATTCCTCGTGCACCAGCCGCATGCCCTTGCCGCCACCGCCTGCGGAAGGCTTGAGCAGCACGGGAAAACCGATCTCCAGGGCCGCTTCGACGATCTCGTCGTCGGACATGCCCGAGCGGGTGCGGCCCGGCACCACGGGCACGCCCGCCGCCGACACCGTCAGCTTCGCGCGGATCTTGTCGCCCATCGCGTCAATCGCCGACGCGGGCGGCCCGACGAACACGATCCCGGCCTCGTCGCAGGCCGCGGCGAACGCCGTGTTCTCGGCGAGGAAGCCGTAGCCGGGGTGGATCGCCTGCGCGCCCGTGGACACGGCGGCCGCGACGATCTTCTCGATGGACAGGTAGCTCTCGCGGGCCGCGGCGGGTCCGATCCGCACGGCCTCGTCGGCGAGCTTGACGTGCAACGCCTCGGCGTCCGCGTCGGAGTACACGGCGACGGAACGGATCCCGAGCGACCGCAGCGCGCGGATCACCCTGACCGCGATCTCCCCGCGGTTCGCCACCAGAACGCTGTCGAACATGATCACATCCGGAAGACGCCGTAGGAAACATCGTCGATGGGGGCGTTGGCCGCGCTGGACAACGCGAGGCCGAGCACCGTGCGCGTGTCGCGCGGGTCGATCACACCGTCGTCCCAGAGCCGCGCGGTCGAGTAGTACGGGTTGCCCTGGTCCTCGTACTGCTGGCGGATCGGCGCCTTGAACGCCTCTTCGTCCTCTGTGGACCACTCGTCGCCGAGCTGGTCGCGCCGCACGGTCGCGAGCACGGACGCCGCCTGCTCGCCGCCCATCACGGAGATGCGGGCGTTGGGCCACATCCAGAGGAACCGCGGCGAGTACGCCCGGCCGCACATCGAGTAGTTGCCGGCGCCGAACGAGCCGCCGATGATCACGGTGAACTTCGGGACGCGCGCACACGCCACCGCCGTCACCATCTTGGCGCCGTGCTTGGCGATGCCGCCCGCCTCGTACTCGCGGCCGACCATGAACCCGGTGATGTTCTGCAGGAAGACCAGCGGGATGGACCGCTTGTCGCACAGCTGGATGAAGTGCGCGCCCTTCACCGCCGACTCGCCGAACAGGATGCCGTTGTTCGCGACGATGCCGACCGGGTGGCCGTGGATGCGCGCGAAACCGGTGACGAGCGTCTGCCCGTACTCCTTCTTGAACTCCTGGAACTTCGAGCCGTCGACGATCCGCGCGATCACCTCGCGCACGTCGTAGGGCGTCCGGGAGTCCGTGGGCACGACGCCGTAGAGGTCGTCGGTGACCGCGGGCGGCTCGGACTTCGTGACGTCCCAGGGGCGTTGGGCGCGCGGGCCGAGAGTCGAGATGATCGAGCGCACCATCCTGAGCGCGTGCGCGTCGTTCTCCGCCAGGTGGTCGGTGACGCCGGACGTGCGCGAGTGCAGGTCGCCACCGCCGAGGTCTTCAGCCGACACGACCTCGCCGGTCGCGGCCTTCACCAGTGGCGGGCCGCCGAGGAAGATCGTGCCCTGGTTCCGCACGATGATCGCCTCGTCGCTCATCGCCGGCACGTACGCGCCACCGGCGGTGCACGAGCCGAGCACGGCCGCGATCTGCGGGATGCCGCGGGCGGACATCGTGGCCTGGTTGTAGAAGATCCGGCCGAAGTGCTCGCGGTCGGGGAACACGTCGTCCTGCCTCGGCAGGAACGCGCCGCCGGAGTCGACCAGGTAGACGCACGGGAGGTTGTTCTGCAGCGCCACTTCCTGCGCGCGCAGGTGCTTCTTGACCGTGATCGGGTAGTAGGTGCCGCCCTTGACCGTGGCGTCGTTCGCGACGATCACGCACTCCCGGCCGGACACGCGCCCGACACCCGTGATGATGCCCGCGGCGGGCGCCTCGTCGCCGTACATGCCGTTGGCGGCCAACGGCGACAGCTCGAGGAACGGCGAACCGGGGTCGACCAGCGTGTCGACGCGCTCGCGCGGCAGCAGCTTGCCGCGGTCGACGTGGCGCTGACGGGCCTTCTCGGGTCCGCCCAGCGCGGCGGCGGCCAGCTTGCTCCGCAGCTCGTCGACGAGCGCGGTGTGCTCCTTGGCGTAGCGGTCCGACGGCTCGGCTGCGCTGCGCAGGACAGGTGCGTCCATGCTCCCCAGACCTCAGGTTAGCGGGCGTTAACAAGGCCATGTTAACGCCCGCTCACCTAGCGGTCCACAGGAACGCCTCGAGAGTGACCCGAACGCAGGTCAAGCAGTGGTTCAGACACTCTCACGTTCCGGAATGGGTTCAGCCGACGACCGCCCGCAGAGCGGGCAGGTAGCCGCTCTGGTGACCGGCGCGGTTCGGGTGGTACGACTCGTCGACCGGCCAGCTCAGGCTGTTGAGCCACCAGCTCGACGAGCAGATCTCGTGCCCGGTGAACGCGCCGCGCACGTCGACGTAGGTGAAGCCGGCCGCACCCGCCCGCGCGCTGATCGTGTTGTGCAACGCGTCGCTGCCGGAGTTGATGGCCGCGCGCTTGGTGTCGCTCAGGCCGACGTTGCAGGAGCCCGGCACCTTGTAGATGCGCGGGTAGCCGAGCACGACCACGCGTGCCGACGGGGACTTCGACCTGATCGTGCCGTACACGTTGGTGAGCAGCCCGGGAAGGGTGTTGGCGGCGTAGGTCTTCGCCTGGTTCACCCGGTTGACGCAGTCCTGGTCCGAGCCGAACGTGCAGGTGGTGATGACGTCGGTGAAGCCGGCGTCGTTGCCGCCGACCTGCACGGTGATCAGGTTGGTGGCCGAGGTGAGGGTGTTCGACTGGGTCAGGACGTCCCCTGTTCGCGCACCGGAACAGGCCACGGACCTGAAGCTCGCGGGCGCTGTCGCCGCCGCGTACAGGGCCGGGTACGCGTACGGACCGCGCTTGCAGCCGCCGCTCGACCCGTCGTAGCTGCCGGTGCCGAGCCCGGACGCGTAGGAGTCGCCGAGCGCGACGTAGTTGATCGGGGCGGCGCTCGCGGGGTTGGCGAGTGCGATGACGGCCGCGGCGGCGGTGACCACCGAGGCGAGGAAGTGGGCAGGACGCATCGAAGACTCCCGAAGGGGCCGCAGGGGTGATGCAGTGCACAGCAATGGTTACTCACGGGTAAGAGCTGTGTGAAGTATTGGTCAATAGTCAACATTTGGAGCTCGTACCTGCGGAAATTCCACCCAACGGAGGACTGCGGGAGCCGGGCCGGCGTGCGACGCGGGTGCGCGGAGTGGGTGTGGGCGCGCGGCGGTTGGCCCGACTGGAGGAGCGGTGCTCCGATGGCGGCAGGGCCGGGTGACGAGCGGACGCGCCACGGCGGCGCGGTTGTCCGCCGCGAGCGCCGTGTCCGGCCGGGATTTTCTGGGACACGACGTCAGGTAAACGCCTGCTAACCTCCTTCCGTGGTCGAGAAACCCTCACGTCGGGACCAGATCCTCAACGCCGCGGCCGAACTCTTCGCGCGCCACGGCTTCCACGGCGTGGGCATCGACGACATCGGCGCGGCCGTGGGCATCTCCGGTCCCGCCCTCTACCGGCACTTCCGCAGCAAGGACGCGATGCTCGGCGAGATGCTGACGTCGATCTCCGAACGGCTGCTCGACGGCGGCCAGGCGCGCGTGGACGCTGCGTCGGACGCCGAGGAGGCGTTGCGCGAACTGGTCGGCTGGCACGTCGACTTCGCGCTCGACGACCCCGCGCTCATCACCGTGCAGATGCGCAACCTGGCGAACCTCACTGACCCGGACCGCCGGCGGGTGCGCGCGTTGCAGCGGCGCTACGTCGAGGTGTGGGTGGAGACGATCCGCCGCACCGTGCCGGACTTCGACGAGCCGACCGCCCGTGCCGCCGCGCACGCCGTGTTCGGGCTCATCAACTCCACGCCGCACAGCGCGCACCTCGACCGCGACCAGATGGCCGCGCTGTTGTCGCGGATGGCGCTGGCGAGCCTCACGCCCTCGGTGGTCGTCTCCTAGATCAACCCCCGCCGGAGCGCGGCCGACACGGCCGACGCCCGGTCCGGCACCTCCAGCTTCGCGTAGACGTGCTGCAGGTGCGTCTTCACCGTCGCCTCGCTGATGTGCAACGCCGAGGCCACCTCGCGGTTCGTCCTCCCAGCAGCTACCAGCGTCAGCACCTCGCGCTCGCGGCTGCTCAACGCCGACACGGGCACCGGCGTGCGCACGCGTCGCACGAGCCGCGCGGCCACCGACGGCGACAACACGGTCTCGTCACGCGCCGCCGCACGCACGGCGCGAAAGAGCTCCTCGCGCGGTGTGTCCTTGAGCAGGTAACCGATGGCTCCCGCCTCGATCGTCGGCAGGACGTCCGCGTCCGTGTCGTGGGTCGTCAGCACCAGCACGCGGGTTTCCGGTGCGCGCGAACGGATCTGCCGCACCAGGTCGGCACCGCTCGGGGCGGGCAGGCGCAGGTCGGTGACGGCCACGTCGGGACGCACGGCCGCGATCACGGTCAGCGCCTCGGTGCCGCTCGCCGCCTCGCCGACCACCTCGAAGTCGTCCTGCGTGCCGAGCATGCCGCGCAGGCCGTCGCGCACCACCGGGTGGTCGTCGACGACCACGACGCGGATCACCGGGCGTCCAGGGTGACGTTCACGGCGGTGCCGTGTCCCGCAGAGGACTCCACGGTCACCGTGCCTCCCAGCAGCGCCACCCGTTCCTCCATCGCGGTCAGGCCGAAGCCGCGCGCGGACGGGTCGAAGCCGGTGCCGTCGTCGACGACGTCCAGCACGACCAGGTCCTCCATGTACGACAGTGTGACGTCCACGCGGGACGCCCGAGCGTGCCTGCCCGCGTTGGCCAGCGCCTCCTGCGCCGCCCGCAGCACGGCCACCTCGGTCTCGGCGGACAGCGGGCGGGCGTCGCCGGTCACCGTGCACGTCGCGGGCACGCCGTGCTCCTCGCGCCACGCTGCCACGGCCCGTTCCACCGCCTCGCCGAGCCGTGCGTCGCGCAACGGGCCCGGCCGCAACGCCTCGATCGACCGGCGCACCTCGACGAGGCTGTCCCGCGCGAGCCGCCGGGCGGTGGCGATGCGGCCGCGCACCGGTTCCTCCGGACCCAGCTCCTCGGCGACCTCCAGCTGCGTCACGATGCCGGTGAGGCCCTGCGCGACCGTGTCGTGCATCTCGCGCGCCACCCGCGCCCGTTCCGCCAGCACCTGCAGCCGGGCGTTCTCGGCGGACAGCGCGGTGAGCCGCTCGTTCATCTCCCGGCGGCGGATCACCTCGCGCTCCATCACGCGGATGATCCAGCCGATCAGGACCGCCATCGGGGTGGTGACGCCGACGTTGACGAGCAGGGTCCCCACGACGTCGGTGCCCGGCGGCACCAGCCACAACCCGCTCACCACGACCACGCCCGCGTACGCGAGCCAGCCGGGCAGCGCGAGGAACGCGAGGCCGTAGCAGGCCGGTACGAAGATCGCGAACGCGCCGTCGTGCAGCAACAGCACGGCCGTCCCGGCGAGCACGCCGCCGAAGTACAGCAGCATCAGCCCGGTCCGGCGCTCCCACCACGACGGGTGCGCGATCACGAACCACCAGTGCCACCCCGCGAGCAAGGCCACCACGACCGGCGGCACCCACTCCACCGGCCGCGTCACCAGGTAGACGCCCGTCGCCACGGCCAGCAGGCCGTACGGCGCGAGCGCCCACACCAGGTTCCACCGGCGTTCCTGCTCGACCATGGACGTCACGCCGGTGAGCTTTGCAGCTTCCGCGCGCGCCGGAGCAGGGTCTCCGCCGGTCCGCGCACACCCCGGCGCCGCAGGAGGTCCGCCAGCAGCACCGAGACGAGCCACGTCGCCAGCGCCACCAGCGCGGTCGCCGCCGACCCGAGCACCGCCCCCAGCCCCAGGGTGTAGGGCGCGAACAGCAGCACGAACACGACCGACTGGAACAGGTAGCAGCTCAGCGACCGCTCCCCGCACGCCGCGACCGCCCGCACGACGGCACCGGACTCCCTGACCCGCAACGAGATCAACGCGATCAGCGCGGCGTACCCGAGTCCGCCCGCGACGCCGGTCACCGCGTGCAGCGCCGCGAGACCCCACAACCCGCCGGGCTCCCAGAAGTGCGCGACCGCGAGACCGCTGGGCAGCCCGCCGAGCACCGCCAGCGAGATCCCCCCGACGGCGACGGGCCGCAGCAACCGCCGGTGCCGGTCGGGAGCAGCCAGCACGTCGCGCCGGGCCGCCCACACGCCGACGAACGCCGCGGCACCGACCCCGACCAGCCCGAACGGGACGAGCAGCCACTCCAGGGGGCGCAGCGCCAGCGCGGCCAGCGGGTCCGCCGTCTCGAACGACAGGAAGAACGCCCGCTGCCCGTTCGGCGGCGTCGCGTAGGCCTGCCCCTGCACGAGCGCGGTCACCACGAGCCACAGAGCGGCGCTGACCAGCAACGTCCTGTCCTTCAACCGGCTCATCGCGATCACCGCGAAGCCGAGCAGCCCGTACAGGCCGAGCACGTCGCCGGGGAACAGCAGCAGCGCGTGGCAGAACCCGAACACGATCAGCCAGACGTTGCGCGACCTCGCCCGTTCCGGCGCCATGCGGGCGACGCCGTACGCGAACAGGAACGCGAACATCGGGTACGCGCGGGCGTCGACGAACGTCACGACGAACGCGCTGACCAGCCGGTCCAGCAGGTCCGTCTCGACGATGTGCTGCCGCACGCCGTAGGGGCGGTCGTAGAGGTAGACGGCCGAGTTGGCCAGCGCGATCAACGCGAGCATGCCGCCGCGGGCGAGGTCTGGTGTGAGCAGGCGCTTCATGATCCGAGCGTCGTAGCGGCGGGGGAAGCGCGGCATCGTCCGCATCATCGGCCCGCATCCGCCGATCGACGGATGGCGTGCGCCTGACCTGGCGAACTGGCGATCAGCCGAGACCCTTCCGTAACCTGACGCGCTAATGGGTGCGCGCAAACTCCTCCTCCGACTCCCGGCCTGGTTCCGGTTCACGGTGATCACGCTCGCGGTGTTCGTCTGCGGGGTCGTCGCCTCGCGTCCGGCCACCGGCGACAGCGGGATCCCGCCCAGTGCCGACGTGATCGCCGCGGCCAACGCCGTCGACGCGTTCGCGGCGCCGTCCCCGACACACGACCCGTACCTGAACCTGCCGTCGGACTTCGCGCGCGAGACCGGCCGCGACCCCCAGACCGTGACGGCACCGGACGGCACGCTCCGGGTCGTCGACGCCGGTGGCGGGTGCTCGGGTCCGGCCGGGGACACGGAGTGGGACTTCAGCGTCGCGTGCCGCGCGCACGACCTCGGCTACGACCTGCTGCGCTACGCCGACCACAAGGGCGACCCGCTCGGCCCGCAGGCCCGCAAGGCGCTGGACGACCGGCTCACCGAGGACCTGCACGCGCAGTGCCGGCTGAACCCGCGCGGCTCCGAGGGGAGCTGCCACGCGGTCGCCGAGACCTACGCGATGGGCCTGAAGTTCAACTCCTGGCGGCAGCGCTGGAGCGCGCCGGGCCACGAACCCGTGGTGGCGTGGGCGTTCGGCAGCGCGGTGGTGGTGTTCCTCCTGCTGGCCCGGCTGCACGGACGGCGCCGCGACCCCGACGAGTCGTTGCCGCCGGTGCTGGCCCACGCCGAGCAGGACCGGTACGCGACGTTCCTGCGCCTGTTCAGCCTCGCCCTGCTGGTGCTCGGCGAGACGGTGGCGACGCTCGCGCACCTGCACGGCTCCGGCACGCCGTGGCTGTGGGCGTTGCAGGCCGTGCCGTTGTTCTTCTTCGCGGGCGGGCACGCGAACCTGCGCAGCTGGCAGGCGCACCAGGGCGGCTTCGGCTGCTGGGTGTCGAGCCGGACGTCCTGGCTGCTGCGGCCCGTGCTCGCGTTCGTGCTGCTGTGGGTCGTGCTGTTCGCGGCGCTGAACCTGCTGGACGTGAAGGTCGACGCGTACAGCCGGTTGATCACGCACCCGTTGTGGTTCCTCGCGGTCTACCTGTTCGCCGTGGCCGCGACACCGGCGGCCGCGTGGCTGCACCGGCGCTACCGCCGCACCACGCCGTTCGTGCTGGCGCTGGTGACACTCGGCGTCGAGGTCGCGCGCACGTCGACGGACTGGCAGACGGGCGGGTACGCGAACCTGGTCGTCGGCGCCCTGCTGATGCAGCAGATCGGTTTCTTCTACGCGGACGGCACGCTGACCCGGCTCTCCCGCCGGCTGCTGGCCGCGCTGGGCGCGATCACGCTGCCGGCGCTGGTGTTCTTCAGCGACTACCCGCGTTCGATGATGGTGCTCGGCGTGGCCCAGGTGTGCCTCGCGCTGCTGGCCCGCGGCCGGCTCACCGCGTGGCTCGACGGCCGGTCGTGGCACGTCGTCGACTTCGCCCGCCGCGCGCCGATGACGGTGTACCTCGCGTACCTCGCCGGGGTCGGCGCGCTGGTCGGACTGCTCGGGCTGACGCAGGCGCCGGTCTGGCTGGTGGTCGCGCTGGTGCCGCTCATCCTGCTGTTCCACCGCTTCGAACGGCGCCTGGTCAAGGTGCGCAGGCTCGCGCACGAGTCGCACCGCACCCGGCTCGCGACCGCGATGGGCGTGTCGTTCGGGGTGCTCGGCGTGCTCGGGTTCGTGGTGAGCGGGTTCCTCGGCGACGGCGTGCTGGTGCTGCTGCCGGTCGACCCGCTGCAGAACCTGATCCACCTGCTGCTCGGCTGGTACCTGATCCACACCGCCCGCACCGGCAGCTGCGACACCCGGCTGCCGTGGCTGCTCACGGCACTGGCGTGCGTGCCGCCGATGCTGGCGCTGGACCCGGCTCCCCCGGTGGTGGCGCTGCACGCCGCGGCGATCGGCCTCGCAGTGCTCGGAGCCATCCCCAGGTCACGGCCGCGCACACCGGCAGCCACAGCACCCGCTGCCACACCCAGTCCGGATGATCTGGTGGCTGCTGGAGCCCCGGCAACGGCCCCCACGCGCTGAGCGTCAGCGCCACGGTGATCAGCGCGCTCTGGTGCGCCAGGAAGATCCCCAGTGCGCGCTTGTTCAGCCACACCACGGGTTTCGCCGTGCCGAGCCGGGTCAGCAGCGGTGCGATCGTGAGCACCAGGCCGATCTGCGCGAACGCCAGCGCGAGCGTCGCGTAGTTCGGCGGGTTGAGGTTCGAGACGGCCGCGCCGGGGATGCCGACGGCCGCCGGCGGGTAGCCGCCGAACGTCGTCAGCAGCGCGTACCCGAGCACGCCGAGGACCAGCAGCGGTGGCCCGGGAATCCGCCTGCGCGCCAGCGAGTGACCGAGCTGCCAGGCCGCCCACCACACCGCGTACGGGACGAAGAGCACGAGCACGACCGGGACGAGCACACCCCACGAGTACTCGTCCAGCCTGCGCACCAACGGTTTCATCGCCAGCAGCACCAGGTAGACGCCGAAGAACCACAGCGGCGTCGTGACCAGGAACCCGATGTTCCAGGCGGTGCCCTGGTCGACACCGCGCAGGACCAGTCCGAAGAGGACAGCGGCCCAGCAGCCGAGCATCAGCAGTGTCGGGACCGCGAGTTGCCGCAGCCTGGCGAAGAACGGCGTCGTCGAGTGCGCGGCCGCGTACCCGCCGGCGAAGAAAAACAGGCCGAGGGTCTGCAGCACCCACGAGACGGGGGTGAGCGACGGCAGGTGTTTCAACGGGCTGTCGACGTACATCCCGGTCGGGGTGTCGACCAGTGCGGTCACCAGCCAATGGCCGAGCACGACGGTGACGACGGCGAGAGCCCGCACGGCATCGATGAACGGATTCCTCACAGCTTCTCCCCAGAGTTCGCAACGATCCCCACGAGCGCCTTCAGCGTCTCGGTGCCGGGCTCGTAGTAGGTGTCGTGCTTGCCGCCCTCGAACCGCAGCACCGTGGCGCCGAAGTCGTCGGACGCCGGATCGGTGCCGTGCCCGAGGTCGAACAGCCGCGCGTTGGGCACGAACCGCATCCAGTCCTCGCTCGACCGCAGCGCCCACACGCGGGCGCTGGTCCCCAGTTCCGCTACGGAATCCGCGCGCACGCCGGGACTTCCGGTGAACACGACGTCCGCCACGTCGAGCTGGTGCGCGGCGAGCCCGACCACGACCGACCCGTAGCTGTGGCCGAAGACGTGGATCCGCCCCGGCGTGTCCAGCGCCCGCACGAAGTCGACGAGCGCGACCGCTCCCTGCCGTGCCAGCGACCCGGTCACCGCGTCCACGCCGAGGCCCTGCGGTGTCCGGTAGCCGAGCCACGCGATCACCGCGAGGTCGTCGCGGTGGGCTTGCTCGTAGAGGTTGCCGGCCATCCGCCCGACCGTCCGGTCGAACCGGTCGACGTCCACGTCGGAGCCGGGCACGACCACCACGACGTCGCGGGCGGTCGCGAGGTCGCCGACGACCGCGACCCGGCGGGCGACGTCGGTGCGCCACTGCGCGATCGACGGCGCGATCGACGGCAGGGCGATCAGCAGGAGGAACAGGACGGCTCGGCGCATGAATCGAAAGCTAGGGAGGTGACGACCACCGGATCGTCACCCCGCGGAGCCCTTACCCCGGTACCACGAGCCCACTCTCGTACGCGGCGATCACGGCCTGGGCGCGGTCGCGCAGCCCGAGCTTCATCAGCACCCGGCTCACGTGCGTCTTGACTGTCTGCTCGGCCAGCACCAGGTGCGCGGCGATCTCGGCGTTCGACAGGCCCTGCGCGATCAGCACGAGGATCTCGGTCTCGCGGTCGGTGAGCGCGCCGAGCTGGGCGGGCCGCACGCGTTCCGAACGCCGGGCCCGCACGAAGTCCTCGATCAGCCGCTTGGTGATCGACGGTGCGAGCAGCGCCTCGCCGGCCGCCACCACGCGCACGGCGTTGAGCAGCTCGCGGGCGGGCGCGTGCTTGAGCAGGAACCCGCTCGCCCCGGCCTGCAACGCCTCGTAGACGTAGTCGTCGAGGTCGAACGTGGTCAGCACGAGGACCTTCACCTCGTCGGAACCGTCCAGCAACAACCTCGTCGCCGTCAGACCGTCCATCTCGGGCATCCGGATGTCCATCAGCACGACGTCCGGTCTGACCGTACGCGCCAGTGCGACGCCCTGCACGCCGTTGCCCGCGGAGCCGACGACCTCGATGTCGTCCTGCGCGGCCAGCAACGCGGAGAAGCCCTCGCGCACCATCTCCTGGTCGTCCACCACGACCACCCTGATCACTTGTCCCCCAACGGAATTCTCGCCCGCACGACGAACCCGCCGTCCTCGGTCGACTTCACGGTCAACGTCCCGCCGTGCACGGCGACCCGTTCCCGCATGCCCACGATCCCCTGCCCGCTGCCGCCGCCGCGCGACGGACCTCCCGCGGTGTTGCGCACCAGCACGTCCAGCCGGTCGCCGTCGCGGCGCACGTGGACGGACGCCTTCGAGCCGGGCGCGTGCCTGGTGGCGTTCGTGAGCGCCTCCTGCACGATCCGGTAGGCGGTGAGGCCGACCGCCTCCGGCACGTCGTCCACGTCCACCTCGGCCTCGTCGCCGGGCCTCGCCAGCTCCGGGATGCGGCTGATGCCCGGCTGCGGTTCGCGTTGCGGGGCCTCGCCGTTCGTCCGCAGCACGCCGAGCAGCCGTTGCATGTCGGTGATCGCCTCGCGCGCGGCCTCGCCCAGCTCGGCGAACTCCTTCTCGGCTTCCTCGTTCAACCCCTTGAGGCGGTAGGGCGCGGTCTCACACCTGACCACCACCATCGACATGTGGTGTGCCACCACGTCGTGCATCTCGCGCGCGATCCGGGCACGTTCCTCCAGCGCGGCCTTGGCGTCGCGTTCCTCCTCGAGCTCCTTCTCCGCCCTGCCGCGCGCGCCGACGAGGTAGACGACCGTGCAGATGATCGGCGTGAACAGCGCCATGTCCGCGTGCTGGGGCTCGGAGGCCACGACCACGGCCATGCTGATCACCGTGGCGGTGATCACGATCGGCCGCGAGTAGAAGGCGGCCACCGCCACGAGGAGCGGGATCGCGGTCCAGTACTGGAACAGCGCACCGCCCTCGCCCGCGCACAGCAGGCTCACGGGGAGGAAGCCGAGCGCCGCCAGCCGCCAGGCGTACAGCGGCGACCGGATCAGCAGGACGTACGGGAGCACCGTGGCGAGGAAGACCACCACCCACCAGCCGTCCGAGTCCTGCTGGCGCACGTAACCAGCACTGGCGACGACCGCCCACACGAAGGCGTAGATGATCAGCGCGGCGTGCACCGGAACGCGCCACCGGCCGAGCGGCCTGGCGAGCACTCGGGTGCGATCGGAACCGAGAACGGTTCGGTACAACGCGCGGAACACCAGCCGATGCTAGGCGGATCCGGGAAATCGCACATTGACCTGCGGAGTGACATACCGAGGTATGACTCTGATCAAGATGGGGCATTGCGAATGCGTGACACCGCGCGGTAGGCAGTACCTGTGAGACCACCACAGGATCCAGATCGCTGGTCACGGCTGACGGCCGTGGCCGGTGAGGCGCTGGCTGCCGCCAGGGCCGGGGAAGACGCTGTGGCGGTGGACCTCGTGACCGGGTACCTGAGCGGGTCGCCCGAAGGCAACGAGGAGATCCGTGAGCTCGTGCTGCTGCTCTTCGCGGAGTGCAGCAGCATGGTCAGCGCGCTCGGTTCCGGCGGCGCCACCCCGGTGAAGATGCAGGTCTTCGACGAGGAGGGCAACGAGGTCCAGATCGACGACGCGGACCCGCCCGTCCGCACGGCGATCCGCGCGTTGCTGGCCGAGGTGCACGGGGACCAGGACGCGGCGTCGGAGCAGATCGAGATCGCGCTGGCCAACGGCCAGCCGCAGGAGCTCGCGACGGTCGTCTTGCAAGCCCTGCGGTGGACGTTGAAGCTGGCGATCGAGTGCGAGACGCGCGACCTGCCCGTCGCGCCGTGGATCACGGCGTCCTTGGACGACCAACCCTGACGTGGAGCAGAGCGTCCACACCGTCCATCAGGTGCTGGTCGAGCGGGAAGTACGCCATCGCCAGCATCGGATCGGCGCCGGTGTCGGTGCGCCGCACGCCCTCAGGCTTGTCGGCGGTGATGCCCCAGGTCGTGAACCGGCTCTGCAACCGGCCTTCGAGGGTGGCTTTGTCCGGTTCGCCCAGTCCGATCGAGTCGTTGCGGCCGAGCGTGCCGCCGATCACGGTGTACTGGTCGCCGAGCAGCGGCGCCACGAGCGCGCCCGCCGAGAACCACTCGACCCGTTCGCCGGCCATCTCCATCGAGGAGTTGGTGCGCTGCAGGTGGGCGTTGTGCGCGAACACGAACGTCGGTCCGTTCGCGGCCTCCGCGCGCCGGATCTCCAGCAGGTTGCGGGCCATCACGCCGTCGCGCATCTGGCACAGGCGGGTGAGGCGCACGCCCAGCGGGTTCGGCTCGGCGGCCTCCCGGTGGTACCGGAGCAGGCTCAGCCCGGCCGTCAGGTAGGTCTCGGCGCGCGCCCACGCCTCGTCGGTGCTCCTGCACTCGTGCAGCCGCCGGAGCATGCCCGTGCCGATCTCGCGCAGCCGGACGGCCTCCTCCGACTGCCCCGGTGACTGGTCGGCGTACAGGATCGCCTCGTCGCGGCTCCACCGCTCGTCGTCGATCGTGAGGTCGACGTCCTCGCCCAGGTGGTCGCGGGCGTGTTCGAGGTACGGGCGCGGGCTGGGCGCGCTGGCGGTCTCGGTCTGGAAGTCGAAGCCGTGGAACGACAGGCGGTCGTGCGGCGCTTTGTCCGCGTTGTACTCGCGCATCCACTGGACGAGCTCGCGGTTGGCGGGCCAGTTCTCGCCGAACGTGTGGGAGAAGCCCTCCTTCAGGACCGTGTCGAGGTCGCCGGGGCCGCCGTGCACGTAGTCGTTGACCAGCAGACCCCTGATCCGGCAGCTCTCCAGGGCGATCGAGCGGAAGCCCAGGCCCGCGAGCTGCTCGAACAGCTCGTTGCGGACCCAGGTGTGGGCGTGCTCGAGGTGGGTGGGCTCCCCGAAGCCGAGGAGCTCGGTGAAGGGGCTGATGAACTCGCGGATGTCCTGGCTCATGTGGTTCAACCGTAACATTGAAAGCTCTGTTGAGACTTTGCCGCGAACCTGCCTGTTTACGGCCACTAGAGTCTCAACCGTGCGCCCAGCTGACCTCGCCCGCGAGCACGGCCTGTCGACCCAGGCGGTGCGCAACTACGAGGAGTCTGGGTTCCTCCCGCCCGCCGACCGCACGGACGCGGGCTACCGCGTCTACACCGAGGTACACGCGGCCGCGTTGCGCGCGTTCGTCGCGCTGGTCCCCGCCTTCGGGCACGCCACCGCCGGGCAGATCATGAACGCGGTCCACGACGACGCGCTGGACGACGTGCTCAGGCGGATCGACCGCGGCCACGAGCAGCTGCTGCGCGACCGCGCGACGCTCGACTCGGTCAGCAGGGCCGTGCAGGACCTCGCGGACTTCGAACCGGTGCCGGAGCCGCGCTCGATCGGCGAGCTGGCGCGGCGCCTCGGCGTGACGCCGGCGACGATCCGCGCGTGGGAGGAGGCCGGAATCCTCGTGCCGGCCAGGGAAGCGACGGGCTACCGCGTGTTCCGCGCCGAGGACGTCCGCGACGCCGAGCTCGCCCACCTGCTGCGCCGCGGCGGCTACCCGTTGGCGCGCATCGCCCTGGTGGTCGAGCAGATCCGCACGGCGGGCGGCACCGACACGCTGGGTGCCGCCCTCGCCGACTGGCGCTCCCGCCTCACCGCGCGGGGCTTGGCGATGCTGGCCGCGTCCGCCCGCCTGCACGAGTACCTGGCGGCACGAGCTCCCTGACGAGCGCGCCGACCTGGTCGCTCTCGATGAGGAACGCGTCGTGCCCGTGCGGCGACTCGATCACCCGCAGGCCGTCCGCTCCACGGATGCCCGCGGCGAGTTCCTCCTGCTGCGCCAACGGGTACAGCCGGTCCGAGTCGACGCCCGCGACGATCGTGCGCGCGGTGACCTTCTTCAGCGCCGCGGGGACGCCACCACGCCGGTAGCCGACGTCGTGCGAGTTCATCGCCTCCGTCAGCGTGACGTAGCTCGCCGCGTCGAACCGCCGGGTCAGCTTCGCCGCGTGATGGTCCAAGTAGGACTCCACGGCGAACCGCCCGTCACCCTGCTCCTGCCTGCCGAACCGCGCCTGCAGCTCCTGCTCGCTGCGGTAGCTGATGTGCGCGATCCGCCGCGCGATCCCCAGTCCCTCCAGGGGATCGGCCTTGATCGCGTGCAGCTGCGCGGACGCCAGCGCGATCTGCTCGGCCGACGCCGCGGCCGTGGTCGCCAGCAACAGCAACGAGTCCACCCGGTCCGGGGCGCTCACCGCCCACTCGACCGCGCGCATGCCGCCCATCGACCCGCCGAGCACCGCGGCCCAGCGCCCGATGCCGAGGTAGTCGGCGAGGTGCGCCTCGGCCGCGACCTGGTCGCGGATGGTGAGCGCGGGGAAACCGGGGTACTGCCAGGGCCCGGTGCTGCCCTGGCAGCCGCCCAGCACGTTCGGCGCCACCACGAAGAACCCGTCGAGCGGCTTTTCCGGTCCCACCAGGGAGTCCCACCAGCCCGGCGTGGGGTGACCCGGCTCCACGCCCCCGGCGACATGGCTGTCCCCGGTGAGGGCGTGGAGCACGAGCACCGCGTTGGAGGCCTCCGCGTTCAAGGTCCCCCACGTCTCGTACGCGAGCTGGAAACCCGGCAGGTCCCCGAACGGTTCGGCGTGGCTGAACCACTTCCGCCGACCGTTCGGATCGCCGAACCGCCAGCCGCCCACTACAACTCGGACTTCGCCGCGGTGAAGCCCGCCTCCAGGTCCGCCTTGAGGTCCTCGAGCCCCTCCAGGCCGACCGAGAGCCGCACGAGACCGGGCGAGACACCCGTGACGAGCTGCTCCTCCGGCGTGAGCTGGCTGTGCGTGGTCGACGCCGGGTGCACGATCAGCGAGCGCACGTCCCCGATGTTCACCAGCTGGCTGAACAGGCTGGTGCCGTCGACGAACGCCCGTCCGGCCTCGACGCCGCCGCGCAGCTCGAAGCTCACGACCGCGCCGGCACCCTTGGGCAGGTACTTCTGGGCGTTGGCGTGGAACGGCGACGACGGCAGGCCCGCGTAGTGGACCTTCTCGACCTCGTCGCGGCCCTCCAGCCACTCGGCCAGCGCCTGCGCGTTCTGCACGTGCCGCTCGATCCGCAGCGACAGCGTCTCGATGCCCTGGATGACGAGGAAGCTGGTCAGCGGCGCGATGGCCGCACCCGTGTCCCGCAGACCCTGCACGCGCAGCTTCGCGGCGAACGCGCCGTGCCCGAGCACCGGCCAGTACCGCAGACCGTTGTAGCTGGGGTCGGGCTCGTGGAAGTCGGGGAACTTCTCGGCGCCGTACTCGAACTTGCCGCCGTCCACGACCACACCGGCGATCGCCGTGCCGTGCCCGCCGAGGTACTTGGTGGCGGAGTGCACGACGATGTCCGCCCCGTGCTCCAACGGCCGCAGCAGGTACGGCGTGGGCACGGTGTTGTCGACGATCAGCGGCACCTGGTTCGCGTGCGCGACCCCGGCCACGCCCTCGATGTCCAGCACGTGGGAACGCGGGTTGGCGAGCGTCTCCGCGAAGAACAGCTTGGTGTTGGGCCGGACCGCCGCCTGCCAGGCGTCGAGGTCGTCGGGATCGTCCACGAAGGACACTTCGATGCCGAGCTTGGGCAGCGTGTAGTGGAACAGGTTGTACGTGCCGCCGTAGAGCGAGGCGCTGGAGACCAGGTGGTCACCGGACCGCGCGAGGTTCAGGATCGCGGCGGTCTCCGCGGCCGACCCGGAGGCGAAGGCGACCGCCGCCACGCCTCCTTCGAGCGCGGCGACCCGCTGCTCCAGCACGTCCTGGGTGGGGTTGTTGATGCGCGTGTAGATGTTGCCGGGCTCGGCCAGCGAGAACAGGTCCGCGCCGTGCTGCGTGTCCCGGAAGACGTAGGAGGTGGTCTGGTAGATCGGCGTGGCGCGGGCGCCGGTGGCCGGGTCGGGCGCGGCGCCCGCGTGGATCTGAGCGGTTTCGAAGGACCAGGACATGGCTGTGCTCCAGAGCGTTCGTTGATGCGAGGGGGGTTGGGGATCAACGAGAGCGACGACAGGCCATGCTGGTGACGCGCACGAAGTCGACGTGGCGTCGGCTCACCAGCAACGTGGTCATGGTTGACGAACGTAGGGGTCCGGACGGCCCCACCGACAGCCCGTCCACCAGGTGAGAACGCTTAGGCTGATCGCATGCGCACAGCTCTGGTCGGCTACGGACTTGGTGGGGCGGCGTTCCACGCCCCGTTCATCGAGGCGACGGAAGGCCTCGACCTCTCCGCCGTGGTGACGTCGAACCCGAAGCGCCAGGCCGAGGTGGCGGCCCGCTACCCGAACGCCCGCCTGCTGTCCTCTCTGGACGAAGTCTGGACCGGCGCGTTCGACCTCGTGGTGATCACCACCCCGAACCGGTTCCACGCCACCCACGCCCGCCAGGTGCTCGAGCACGGCATCAACGTGGTGGTCGACAAGCCGTTCGCGGGTTCGGCCATGGAGGCGCGGGCGCTCGCGTCGATCGCCTCGTCCAAGGGCCTGATGCTCGTGCCGTTCCACAACCGCCGCTGGGACGGCGACTTCCTGACGGTCCAGCGCCTGCTGGCCGAGAACGCGCTGGGCGCCGTGCACCGGTTCGAGTCCCGCTTCGAGCGCTACCGGCCGGAGATCAAGTCGTCCTGGAAGGAGTCCGGCGACCCGGCGGACCTCGGCAGCATCCTGTTCGACCTGGGCACGCACCTGGTGGACCAGTCGGTGGCGCTGTTCGGCCGCCCGACCGCGGTGCACGCGGAGATCGCCACGGTCCGTCCCGGCGCGAAGGCCGACGACGACGTGTTCCTGGCGCTGACCCACGAGGGCGGCGTGCGCTCCCACCTGTGGATGAGCGCGCTGGCCGCCGACCTCGGCCCGCGCTTCCGCGTGTTGGGCCACGACGCCGCGTACGTGAAGTACGGCATGGACCCGCAGGAGGAGCGGCTGAAGGCGGGCGAGGCACCGGCCGGTCCCGGCTGGGGCGAGGAGCCGGAGTCGGCCTGGGGCACGCTGCGCGGCGAACCCCTGCGCACCGAGGCGGGCGCCTACCAGGACTTCTACGCGTCGGTGGCGGCCGGCGTGGCGCCCGTGTCGCCGCACGACGCGGTGACGGGCCTCGAGGTGATCGAGGCGGCCAAGCTGTCGGCCGCCACCGGCGCCTCGGTTCGCCTCTAGGGACGCACCAGCGGCGGGAACAGCACCTCCGCCGCACCCCGCCGGAACAGCGCAGCCGGACGTCCCCCGTCCCGGCTCGTGCTCTCCCCCGTCGGCGTCAGCAACCCGGCGACCCCCGTGACCTTCCGGTGGAAGTTGCGGGGGTCGAGCGCGACCCCCCAGACGATCTCGTACACCCGCCGCAGCTCGGCCACCGTGAACTCCGCCCCGCAGAACTCGGTCCCCAGCGGCGTGTACTCGAGCTTGGCCCGCGCCCGCTCCACCCCGTCGCCGAGGATCCGCGCGTGGTCGAACGCCAGCGCGCCGACCTCGTCCACCGGCACCCAGGACGCGGCCGCGGCGTCGGAGCCGGCCACGGGCACCGGCAGGTCGGGCGCCAGCGCCAGGTAGGCCACCGACACCACCCTCATCCGCGGGTCCCGCTTCGGTTCGCCGTAGGTGCCGAGCTGCTCCAGGTGCAGGCCGGACACACCGGTCTCCTCGGCGAGCTCCCGCCCGGCCGCGGCGTCCACGGCCTCGGCGACGCGCACGAACCCGCCGGGCAGCGCCCACCGCCCCTTGAACGGCGCCTCCCCCCTGCGCACCAGCAGCGCGCACAGGGCGTCCGCCCGCACGGTCAGCACCACGAGGTCGACCGTGACCGCGAAGGGAGGGAAATCACTTGGCGAGTACACGCCTCGAAGTATAGGCTTATCGTCAGATGGACGACAAGCACGCGATCGGGGGGTCGAGCGCTTGTCGTCCATCCCCGATCCCCACTGACGAGGAGCACTTCCCGATGGCCGACATCAGCACCTACCCCGGACTCCGCCACCTCAGGGGCGCCCCGACCGTCCACGTGCGACACGTGCGCAAGGGCGCGGTCGTCCACGAGGGAACGGGGCTGAGCTTCTGGTTCCGCCCGAGGACCGCGGTGCTGAGCGAGGTGCCGGTGGACGACCGGGAGCTCCCGATGCTCTTCCACGCGAGAACCCGGGACTACCAGGACGTGACGGTCCAGCTGACCATCACCTACCGCTGCACCGACCCGGAGACGGCCACGGCGCGCATCGACTTCTCGATCGACCCCGACACCGGCACCTGGCGGCAGGACCCGTTGAGCCAGATCGCCAACACCCTCACCGAGAGCACGCAGCAGCACGCCCTCAAGACGCTCGGCGGCCTCGACCTGGAGACCGCCATCAAGACCGGCGTCGAACGGGTCAAGGAGGCCGTCGCCGGCAACCTGACCGCTGCCCACATCGGCCTCGAGATCATCGACGTCCGCGTGGTCGCGATCCGCCCGGACGCCGACATGGAGAAGGCGCTGCAGACGACCATCCGCGAGAAGGTCCAGCAGGAGGCCGACAAGGCCACCTACGAACGCCGCGCCATCGCAGTCGAGCGCGAGCGGGCGATCAGCGAGAACGAGCTGCAGAACCAGATCGAGCTCGCGAAGCGCGAAGAGCTCCTGGTGGTGCAACGCGGTGCGAACGCGTTGAAGAAGGCCGAGGACCACGCGCGGGCGAGCCGCGTCGCCGACGACGCCAAGGCCGACGGCATCCGCAAGCTCGCGGAAGCCGAGGCAGCGGGCGAGAAGGCGCGTCTCGAGGCCTACCGCGACGTGCCGCAGGCGACGCTGCTCGCGTTGGCGGCCAAGGAACTCGCGGGCAACCTGCCCGAGATCGGCAGCATCACCCTGACGCCGGACGTCATCCAGCCGATCCTGCAGCGGCTCGCGCGATGAGCCTCGCCCCGCGAATTGTGCTGGTGCACCGCCGCACCGAGCTGACAGAGTTGCTGGCACGACACGGGACGCGAGGGCAGGTCGAGTTCTTCCTCAAGTCCCGCAACAGAACCCTGGACGAGGTGGTGGAGCGTGACCAGCAGGCCCGGAGGGCGTTGGGAGACGTCGGCGCCGCGATCCCGCTGGACTGGCGCCGCGGCGTCGTCGAGCGGGAAGACCTGTCGCGGTTCCTGTTCGCGCCCGAGGACGTCGTCGTCATCGTCGGTCAGGACGGACTGGTCGCCAACGTCGCCAAGTACCTCGACGGCCAGCCCGTGATCGGCATCAACCCCGACCGGGGCGTGCTCGCGAAGCACGCCCCCTCCGACGCCGCGGAACTGTTGCACAGCACGGGGAACACCGAGGACCGCACGATGGTCGAGGCCCGGTCGGACGACGGCCAGGTCCTCTGCGCGCTCAACGAGGTCTACGTCGGCCACCCGAGCCACCAGACGAGCCGCTACCGGGTGGAGGGCGAACGCCAGGCGTCGTCCGGAATCCTCGTCGGCACCGGCACCGGCGCCACGGGCTGGTGCAGCTCGGCCCACCGCGAGCGCAGGAGCCCGCTCGCCCTCCCCGCGCCGACCGAGCACCGGCTGGTCTGGTTCGTCCGCGAGGCCTGGCCGTCGCCGACCACCGGCATCGAGCACACCGAGGGCGAGATCACCGACGCGCCGCTGGAGATCGACGTGGAGTCGGACGGCCTGGTGGCGTTCGGCGACGGCATCGAGAGCGACGCGCTACGACTGGGCTGGGGTCAGCGGCTGAGCATCGGGCTCGCCGCCCGCCGGCTCCGCCTCGTGCGCTGACCCGATCACCAGCAGGCACGCGCCGGACAGCACGGCGCCCGCGATCAGGTAGAGCGCGACGGCCCAGGTTCCGGTGCGCAGCAACGACTGCGCGACCAGCGGCGCGAGCCCGCCACCGAGCACCGCGCCGAGCTGGAAGCTCAACGCCACCCCGGTGTAGCGCACGCGCGTGCGGAAGAGCTCGGCGAAGTAGGCCGCGGACGGCCCGAACAACGCGGCCGAGCCCACGAACCCGAGCACCATCGCGAACGTGAACCAGCCCGAGTCCGTGAGCCAGAACAGCGGGAACGCGAACGCGGCCTGGAAGATCGCCCCGCCGAACATCACCGGCAACCGGCCGATCCGGTCCGACAGCCACGCGAACGCGGGCACCGCCACCACCTGCGCCAGCGATCCCACGACCGTCGCGATCAGCAGGTCGTCGGCGGAGATCTTCAACGCCGTGCGCCCGTACCCGATCATGAACACGCTCAGCACGTAGATGAAGATCGTGAAGCCGAGGTTGACGCCGGCGCCCAGCAGCACGACGCGCCACCGGTCCCGCAGCACCTCCGCGATCGGCAGCCGTGCCTTGTCCACGCGGGCGAACCGCGGCGACTCGGCGACGCGCAGCCGGATGTAGAGCCCGATCCCGACCAGCACGACCGAGAACAGGAACGGCAACCGCCAGCCCCAGCTCAGGAAGTCCGGACCGGACGCGCGCGACGACACGTACATCGCGAGGTTCGCGAGCACCAGTCCGACCGGCGACCCGATGAACACCCAGCTGCCGTACCAGCCCCACCGCCCCGGCGGCGCGTGCTCGACGGCCATCAGCGACGCGCCGCCCTGTTCGCCGCCCATGAAGAAGCCCTGCACGAGCCGCAGCAGCACGAGCAGCACCGGCGCGAGGATGCCGACCTGGGCGTAGGTCGGCAGCAGGCCGATCATCGCCGTCGAGACACCCGTGACCGTCAACGTGATCACCAGCATCGCGCGGCGCCCGACCCGGTCGCCCAGGTGCCCGATCACCGCGCCGCCGAGCGGCCGGGCGAGGAAGCCCGCGCCGAACGTCGCGAACGCGAGCAGCACGCCGACGCGCGAGTCGAACTGCGGGAAGAAGATCTTGTCGAACACCAGCGCGGACGCCGTGCCGTAGAGCAGGAAGTCGTACAGCTCGATCGTGTTGCCGACAGCCGAAGCCACCGCCGCCCTGCGCGCCCCCGTCATCGTTCCAGCCTGGTCGAGGGATTGACACTGCGCAATGGTCCGGTCACCCTTCGTCCTACGTTCCTACTCTTCAGTAACGAGGTAGCAATGACGCGCCGAGTGACTGTTGTCTCCCTGCTCGCGGCCCTGTTCGCGGCCCTGCTGGCACCGCACGCCAGCGCCGCCCCGAAGTACCGGAACTACGTCTCGCTCGGCGACTCGTTCGTGTCGGGACCGTTCATCCCGCTGCAGCGGCTCGATCCGCTGAGCTGCTTCAAGTCCACCCAGAACTACCCGTCGGTGCTCGCGCGGTCGTTGGGCGTCGCGAACTTCACCGACATCTCCTGCGGTGGTGCGCAGACCAAGGACATGGCCGGCGTCCAGTCCGGCATCCCCGGCCAGTCCGTCACGCAGTTCTCCGCCCTGAAGGCCGACACGGACCTCGTCACCGTCTCCATCGGAGGCAACGACATCGGGTTCTCCGACATCATCCTGACCTGCGCCGGCAAGAGCGTGCTCGACCCGAACGGCGCTCCCTGCAAGGCGAACTACGGCGACTCGCTGACCCAGCGCGTCGACGCCACCGCGCCCAAGGTGGCCGCCGTGCTCGCGGGCATCAAGCAGCGCAGCCCGAAGGCGAAGATCGTCGTCGTCGGCTACCTGCGCATCCTGCCGTCCTCCGGCGGCTGCTGGCCGATCGTGCCGATCTCGCGCGGCGACGTGCCGTACCTCGACGGCGTGCAGAAGCAGCTCAACGGAATGCTCGGCGCCCAGGCGAAGGCGGCCGGTGCCACGTTCGTGAACCCCTACGACATCAGTTCCGGTCGCGATACGTGCGCGGCACCGTGGGACAAGTGGGTCGAGGGCATCATCCCGACGAGTCTCGCGTTCCCGGTTCACCCGAATGCCAAAGGCATGGCAGCGGTGGGTAAGCAGGTGGCCGCCGCGCTCGCCGGGACGGAACTGAGCGGCGTCTAGTTGCACGCTCTTCCGGCGGTTTACACGATCCGGTGCTTACCGCTCAGTTGGTTGGAATTCGAGGTCCTTGCCGCGCCACAGTGTTGGCATGGCAAGGACCCGAATCTTGTTTGCCTGTCTCGCGCTCGCCGCCCCGCTCTTCCCGGCGACAGCGCAGGCGGCACCCCTGCTCCCCGCATCCGGCCTGGTGCTGTCGGTGCAACCGGAGATGGGCACGCTCAGCACCACGCAGCTGAACTGCGAACCCGCAGGCGGACTGCACAAGCACGCCCAGCAGGCGTGCGACCAGCTCATGCCCGTCGAAGGCGACTTCCGCAGACTGCGGGACACCGGCGCGATGTGCACGATGGAGCTGAACCCGACCAAGGCCACGTTGCGCGGCAAGTGGCGCACCAAGCGGATCGACTTCCAGCAGGTGTTCTCGAACCCGTGCGTGCTGCGCGCGTACACCGGCAAGGTCTTCGACTTCTGATCCTCCCGACCGCGCCACCGGCGTTCCAGCGCACCGCCGTCGTGCTGGAACGCCGGTGGCGTTCAGGTTCCTGCGCCTAGAGTGCGGACCATGGGGGACTTCCTGGTCTACACGATCGGCTTCCCGATCACGTTCCTGCTGCTCGTCCTGGGCATGTCCCTGGCAGCACGGCGAATTCTCGGCCTGCGCGTCGGCCTGGTCCGCACCGCGCTCGCGTGCCTGCTCGCGATGGCCGTGGCGCAGGGCGTCTTCGGCGAGACCACCGCCGAGCCGTCCGCCGCACTGGTGACGGTCCAACTCGGACTGTCCATCCTCGCCGTGATCGCGGTGCTGGCGTTCGCCGAGGTCATCGTGCCGACCGGCTCGATCCCGCCGCCCACCGAGTGGTGGGGCGTGCTGCGCCGCCGGATCGCGCGCACCCGGCGGTACTCGCGCATCACGGCGATCGCGGTCCGCCACGGACTCGGGCCGTACCTGCGCGGCCGGGAGCGCACCGACACCGGGCTGGCGCGGTCGTTGCGGCTCGCGCTGCAGGACGCCGGCGTGACGTTCGTGAAGCTCGGACAGGTGCTGTCGACGCGCGCCGACCTGCTGCCGCAGGACTTCGTCGACGAGCTGAGCCTGTTGCAGGACAAGGTGCCCGCGGCGAAGTGGGAGCAGGTCAGGGCGGTGCTCGACGCCGAGGTGGGCCTCGGCGCGTTCCGCGAGGTCGATCCCGAACCGCTCGCGGCGGCGTCGATCGCGCAGGTCCACCGCGCCGTGCTGGCCTCCGGCGCCGAGGTCGTCGTGAAGGTGCAACGCCCGGACGTGCGGGCGACCGCCGAGGGCGACCTGGACATCGTCACGCGGCTCGCCGAGAAGCTGCAGCGCACGCGGTGGGGCTCGGCGCTGGGCGTCCGCGACCTGGCGGCCGGGTTCGCGGCGGCGTTGCGCGAGGAGCTCGACTTCCGGATCGAGGCGCGCAACCTCGCGGCCGTGGCGGCGGCGTCGGACTCGACGGTCGGCCTGCCGCACGTTCACCTGTCGACCTCGCGCGTGCTCGTCATGGACCGCCTCGACGGTGTCCCGCTGCGCGGCGCCGCCCAGGACGAGGGCCTCGCCCGGACGCTGCTGCGGTTCGTGCTGCGCCAGGTGATGCTCGACGGCGTCTTCCACGCCGACCCGCACCCCGGCAACGTGCTGCTGCTCACCGACGGCCGCCTGGGCCTGCTCGACTTCGGCTCGGTCGGCCGGATCGACTCCGCGCTGCGCTCGGCGCTGCAACGGCTGCTGCTCGCGATCGACCGCAGCGACCCGGCCGGCCTCACCGACGCGTTGCTGGAGCTGACCTCACGCCCCGAGGACATCGACGAACAGCGACTCGAACGCGCCCTCGGGCAGTTCATGGCCCGCCACCTCGGCGCGGGCATGCGCCCGGACGTGGAGATGTTCGGCGACCTGTTCCTGATCGTGTCGCGTTTCGGCCTGAGCATCCCGCCGGAGATCGCGGCGGTGTTCCGGGCCCTCGCGACCCTGGAGGGCACGCTCGCGGTGCTCGCGCCGGGCTTCAACATCGTCGTGGAGTCGCGGTCGTTCGCCACCGAGCAGATCTCCGAACGGCTCACGCCGGAGTCGGTCCAGCGGACCATGGCCGAGGAGCTGCAGGCCGTGCTGCCGATGCTGCGCCGGCTGCCGCGGCGGATCGACCGGATCACCGGCGCGGTGGAGCAGGGCCGCCTCAGCATGTCGATGCGCCTCTTCGCGGACGAACGCGACAGGTCGTTCATCACCGGCCTGCTGCACCAGCTGATGCTGACCGCGCTGGGCGCGACGGCCGGGGTGATGGCGGTGCTGCTGCTCGGCTCGTCCGGCGGGCCGCGGATCTCGTCCGACGTCGGGCTGCACCAGGTGCTCGGCTACAACCTGCTGATCATCGCGGTGCTGCTGGGCCTTCGGGTCGTCGTGACGGTGCTGAGGCCGAGGTCCTAGAACTGCCTGCGGTACACGGACACGTCGTCGCGCCACACGCCGAACACGTCCGGCGCGGACTGGACGACCGTCATCTCGTTGAGGTGCCCGAGCACCCGCCAGGCGCGCGCAACCGCTTGCGCGCCCGCGTACGCGATGGTGCAGAACCGGCGCGGCTCGACGACCGTCCGCACGCGGTCGACGTGGCCGACGCTCATCGGCGTGTCCTGCCAGAGGTCCAATGTGTACCCGGTGCGGATGGGGTCGCCGGACCCCAGCACGCCCTCGATGCTCACCACCAGCCGGTCGTTCTCGAGCCTCAGGTCGTAGTGACCACTGCGCGGCGGGGTGCCGCCGGTGTATGCGGAGCGTGCCGGGTCGAGCACCCAGTGCCCCAGAAAAGGCACGAGATCGTCACTCATGAGTGTCCCTTCGCGGAACCTGCGCCACTGGCGGATTGTCCGGCGGATCGACGTGGGCGACCATCACCCGATGAGTTATGAGACGGGCGTCCGGTGGAAGTGGATACCGGCCGTCGTGCTCGGCTTCGTGCTGCTGAGCTGGATCGTGTTCGAGGCACTCGACCTCATCGACTTCGACGGTGTCGTGACGTGGGTGCGCGGCATCGACCCGGCGTGGGCGGCGGTGGCGATCTTCGCCCTGCTCGTCGTGGACGTGCTGCTGCCCGTGCCGTCCACTCCGCTCATCGTGCTGGCGGGAACGGCACTCGGCCTGCCCCTCGGGCTGGCACTCGCGGTCATCGGATCCCTGGGTTCCTCTGCCGCAGGGTACGCCCTGGGGCGGTTCGCGGGGCCGTGGCTGGTGCGCCGGGTGGTGACCATCGAGGAGCTGACCGAGATGCGGCGCTGGGGCCGCCAGTTCGGGCCGTGGTTCTTCGGCGTGGCACGCGGCATCCCGATGATGGCGGAGACCGTGTCCGTGTCCGCCGGCGTCTCCCGCGTGTCTTTCCGGACCTTCATGTCGTTCACGCTCATCGGCACCCTGCCGATTTGCGCCGCCTACGTGTTCGCGGGGTCCAAGGCGGACACCGTGGAACAGATCGTGATGATCAGCGCGGTCGGATTCCTGCTCACCGTCGGCCTCTTCTACCTCCTTCGCCGGCTCGTGAAGACGGCGCCGTAGAAAAACCCGTTGCGCGCCGTGGTTGTATTAATGGGCGCCCGGTGCGCAGCGGAGGGTTACTTCGGTGATTACTCAGGTTCAACTCCTGAGGCCGGTCTCGGCCGGTCTCGCTCACCCCGGTGAGCACGTCACCTTCCGCGATTTGATCTCGGGCGTCCACAACTCCACATTCCGCCGGAATTAATTCACTGGCGCGGTGTGGTTGCATAGAAATCGCACCCGGTGCGAAGCCAACGGATACTTCGTCTTCAAAACGCAACTGTGCCGTTGGCGGCTTGATCTCGGGAGCGCACAACTCCACACGTGTCCGGTGCGAAGCAGAGGGTTACTTCCACTGTTAATGGGCGGGTTGCGGGTTCGAATCCCGCCAGGCGGGCAACCGGCTGTAGCTCAATCTGGCAGAGCAGCAACGTACCTTCCGCGACCTTGATCTCGGACACGTGTGGGGTCTGTGGGCTCCCCTTTTGTTTTCTTCGAGGGGGAAAGAGCCGATGGCGAAGTTCAACATCTTCCGCGCACGTCCGGCGGGCACCAGCCCGGTCGCCACGGCGCCCGTTCCGACCGACGTCACCCACGAGGGCGGCGACGGCTACGCGCGCGACACCAGGTCCGAGCTGTTCCTGCTCGCCGTGGCGAACATGGGCGGCGAGGCCACCTTCTACGAGTCCGCCGACCAGCGCGACAGCCGCTTCGCGCAGCTCGTCCACACCGCGGCGCTGTCCGATCCCGAGTGGACCGCGCGCCTGCTCGCGTGGCTGCGGGGCGAGGCGAACATGCGCACCGCGTCGCTCGTGGGCGCGGCCGAGTTCGTCCACGCGCGCCTGCTCTTCGAGTCGAGCGCCGGCGTCACCAACCGCGCCGTCGTGGACTCGGTGCTGCAGCGGGCGGACGAGCCGGGCGAGCTCCTCGCGTACTGGACCAGCAGGTACGGCCGCAGCGTCCCGAAGCCGATCAAGCGCGGCATCGCCGACGCCGTCCGCCGCCTCTACAACGAGCGCGCCGTCGCCAAGTGGGACAGCGACGCCCGCGGCTTCCGCATGGCCGACGTGCTGAACCTCGCGCACCCCTCGCCCGTCGCACCGTGGCAGGGCGCGCTGTTCCAGCACGTCCTGGACGTGCGCCGGTCCTCGGACACCCCCGTGCCCGCCGACCTGCGCGTTCTCGCGGCGCGCCGGGAGCTCATGGCGTGGCCGGTGGAGCAGCGGCGTGCGCTCTTCTCGCGTCCGGACGCGGTCGAGGTGCTGCGGTCGGCGGGGATGACGTGGGAGTCGGTGGCCGGGTGGCTGCAGGGGCCGCTCACGCGTGAGGTGTGGGAGGCGCTCGCGCCGTCCATGGGGTACATGGCCTGCCTCGCCGAGGGCACCCCGGTCTGGCTCGCCGACGGCACCACCGCGCCGATCGAGGAGGTCGTCGCCCGTCGGCTGCCGGTTCTCTCGTACGACAAGGCGTGGGACACCCGCCCGGTCAAGTACGGCGCGAACCAGGGGCCGCGCGACCACTCGGTGGGCACCCTCGTCCCGACCGTTCCGTCGGCCTGGCTCGACACCGGCATCCGGCCTGTCCTGTCCATCCGGTTCGCGTCCGGCCGCGTGGTCGATGCCACGACGGACCACCGGTGGATTCGACAGCGACGTGCCGGGCGCCAGGCGTGGGAGTGGACGACGTCCGCCGAACTCCGACCAGGTGACCGCATCCCTGCGCCGCTCACGGCCGGCTACTTCGGTGACGAGGGCGATGCGTGGGACGGGTACTTCGTCGGCGCGATGCTCGGCGACGGCGGCATGACGGCGCTGACCCCCGAGTTCCACGGAGATCCTGACGACGGCGCGGTCGCTTTCCTACGTGAATACGCGGCGAAGCACGGTTGCGGCGTCACCGAGACCGCGAACGGGAAGATCGTTCGACTGCGGTTCCCGTTCAAGCAGTGGAAGCGCAACCCGCTGACGGAGGTCCTGCGCGCCTACGACGTGTGGGGCAAGCGGTGCGAGGTCAAGGCACTGCCCACCCGGCCGTTCAGCCGCGAGTTCTGGATCGGTGCGCTCTCCGGGCTGATCGACACGGACGGCTGCGTGCGTGAGCGCGTCAACGCGAAGGGCACGGTCCACGGCGCGGTCGAGTACGGGACGGTGTCCCGCCGACTGGCGGAGCAGGTCTCGGACGCGTTGCTGCGGCTCGGTGTCACCAACATCGTCCGCGAGCGCTCGGTACGTGTGGGCACCGGACACATCCAGGGCCGGCACCCGATCCACATCGTCGAGGTGAACCGCGCCACCGCTCTGGTTCGGCTCGCGGAACTACTGGACCTGCGCATCGGGTACAAGGCCGCAAAGCTCGCACGACTCGCGGAACTGCTGGCGCACGTGGCGCCCGCGCACAGTGAAATGCACGGCTACGACGAAGCGGTCGCACTGGACCGGATCGTGTCGATCGAGGATGGAGGTGAGCGCCCGACCTACTGCGTGACGGTGGAGCCGTCGAACGTCTTCGTGGCGGCAGGTCTGGTCACCGGCAACTGCCTCCGAAACCTCAGGAACTTCGACGAGGCCGGCATGTCCGACGAGGCAGCGGCAGCCGTCGCGGCACGTCTGGCCGACCCCGGCCAGGTAGCGCGCTCGCGGCAGTTCCCGTTCCGCTTCCTCTCCGCGTACGAGGCGGCACCGACCCTGCGCTGGGGCTACGCCCTGGACCAGGCGCTGCAGCTGTCGCTGCGGAACCTGCCCGCACTGCCGGGCCGCTCGCTGGTCCTCGTCGACACCTCGGGGTCGATGACGGGCCTCGGCTTCTCGGCCCGCTCGAAGGTCAGCCCGGTGAAGGCCGCGGCGATCTTCGGCGTCGCCCTGGGCGCGAAGGGCGAGCAGGTCGACGTGGTCGGGTTCGCGGACGGCACGTTCCGGCACGACGTCAAGCAGGGCTCGTCGGTCCTGCGCGGGGTGGAGCGGTTCCTGCAGAGGGTCGGCGAGGTCGGGCACGGCACCGACATCATCGGGTCGCTCAAGCGCTCCTACCGGGGGCACGACCGCGTGTTCATCATCTCGGACATGCAGACGATCTCCGGGCCGTACGGGCAGGGCGTCTCGGACGTCGTGCCGGCGCACGTGCCGGTCTACGGGTTCAACCTGAACGGGTACCAGCGCGCGGCGTACGCCACCGGCACGGCCGGTCGTCACGAGTTCGGCGGCCTGTCCGACGCGACGTTCCGGGCCATCCCCCTGCTCGAGGCGGGCCGGAACGCGGACTGGCCGTTCTGACGGTGTGAGAGCTCTCCCTGACGTGGAGAGCTCTCACACTTACTATCAGTTAGCGTTTTGACCAGCTATGATGCCGTCATGGACTACAACGTGTTCGCGAAGGCGTGCCCGTCACGTCCCACGCTGGAGCACGTCACGGGCAGGTGGGGCGGCCTCACGCTGGGCGTGCTCGTGGACGGCCCGCTGAGGTTCAACGAACTGCGCCGCCGCGTCGACGGGGTCAGCGAGAAGATGCTGTCCCAGACGTTGCAGGCGCTCGAACGCGACGGGCTCGTGCACCGGGAAGCCCAGAACACGAACCCGCCGCGTGTCGACTACAGCCTGACGCCGCTCGGGCGCGAGACGGCGGACAGGCTGCTCGCGCTCATCCAACTGCTGGAGGCGCGCATGCCCGAGGTGCTGGCGGCGCAGGCCGCCTACGACGCTCGCTGAGTCAGCACTCGATCACGTTCACGGCGAGTCCGCCGCGAGCGGTTTCCTTGTACTTCACCGACATGTCCTTGCCGGTGTCGCGCATGGTCTTGATGACCTTGTCGAGCGACACGAAGTGCGAGCCGTCGCCCCGCAACGCCATCCGCACCGCCGTGATGGCCTTGATGGACGCGACGGCGTTGCGCTCGATGCACGGGATCTGCACCAGGCCGCCGATCGGGTCGCACGTGAGGCCCAGGTTGTGCTCCATGGCGATCTCGGCGGCGTTCTCGACCTGTTCCGGGGTGCCGCCGAGCACCTCGGCCAGGCCGCCCGCGGCCATCGAGCAGGCCGAGCCGACCTCGCCCTGGCAGCCGACCTCGGCGCCGGAGATCGAGGCGTTCTCCTTGAACAGCACGCCGATCGCGCCCGCCGTGAGCAGGAACCTGACCACGCCGTCGTCGTTCGCTCCCGGCACGAACTTCGTGTAGTAGTGCAGGACCGCCGGGACGATGCCGGCCGCGCCGTTGGTCGGCGCGGTGACGACGCGGCCGCCCGCCGCGTTCTCCTCGTTGACCGCGAGCGCGAAGAGCGTGACCCAGTCCATGACCCGCAGCGGGTCGGTGACGAAGTGCTCGCTCTCCAAGCGCTTGCGCATCTCGGCGGCGCGGCGGCGGACCTTCAGGCCGCCGGGCAGGGTGCCGTGCTCGGTGCAGCCGCGTTCGACGCACTCCTGCATGACGTGCCAGATGTGCAGGAGTCCTTCCCGCACCTCGGTTTCCGTGCGCCACGACAGCTCGTTGGCCATCATGATCTCGCTGATCGACAGGCCGGTCTCGCGGCAGCGCGCGAGGAGCTGGTCGCCGGTCAGGAACGGGTGCGGCAACGGCGTGGTGTCCGGCTTGATCCGGTCGGTGCCGCTCGCGTTCTCGTCGACGACGAAGCCGCCGCCGATCGAGTAGTAGACGGCGTGCTCGACCGGCTTGCCGCCGCTGAACGCCTCGAAGCTCATCCCGTTGGGGTGCAACGGGAGTGACTTGCGGCGGTGCATGACGAGGTCGCGGTCGTGCGTGAAGCCGATCTCGTGCGTGCCGCCGAGCTTCAGCCGGCCGCCGGAGATGATCTCCTCGACGCGTTCCGCCGCGACGGACGGGTCGACCTCCTCGGGGAGGTTGCCCTCCAGGCCGAGGAACACGGCCTTGGGGCTGCCGTGGCCGTGCCCGGTGGCGCCGAGCGAGCCGAACAGCTGGACGTGCACGCGGTCCACTGTGGACAGGCGGTCGCCGAGCTTGTCGACGAACATCGCGGCCGCGCGCATCGGGCCGACGGTGTGGGAGCTCGACGGTCCGATGCCGACGGAGAACAGGTCGAAAACGCTGATCGCCACTGATCAGTCCTTCGTGGTGGTGGGGCGGTCAGTCAGTGTTGGTGAGCTCGGCGTACTTCGCCGCGGTGAGCAGGTTCTCCGCCGAGTCGACGCGGACCTTGAACAGCCAGCCCTCGCCGTACGGGTCGCTGTTGACGATCGCCGGGTCCTGGACGACGGCGTCGTTGACCTCGATGACCTCGCCGGTGACGGGCGAGAACAGGTCACTGACGGACTTGGTGGACTCGAGCTCGCCGCAGACGGCGTTGGTGACGACCTTGGCACCGACCTCGGGCAGCTGCACGTACACGATGTCGCCGAGGGCGTCGGCGGCGTACTCGGTGATTCCGCAGGTCAGCGGGTCCTGGGTACCCGGCGTCCAGTCGACCCACTCGTGCTCGACGGTGTAGAGCAGGTTGTCGGGGAACTCCACGGCGACTCCTCTGGCTGTGACGGATGCAGGAAACTTGCGCCCCCTCCGCCGTGCAGAGTTGCCTACCCCGAGTGGTCTTGCTGCCTGAGAGTGTGCGGGAGCTTGCCCCTTCGGCGCCCCGACTGCGCTCGTCGAGGTCTCTCCCACGCGGGTTCTGGCGCTCGCGCGCCGCGGCCGGTGTTCAGTTGTCCGGGCCGAACGCTATGTGCGGCCCCCGCCGAGTGTCAACGCGAGACCGTCGAGTGGAACGCGAACCACGCTCAGGTCGCTCTGTCCCAAGTGAACAATCGCGGGGTGCCCGGATAGTGCGATCCGCACAGTGACATGACCTTCCGACTGCCCCACATTGTGAGATGTCGGCCACCGAACGGAGGAGTCATCGTGCGGATCGCAGTTCCCCGCGAGATCAAGAACCACGAGTACCGCGTCGCTCTCACCCCTGCCGGTGCGCACGAGCTGACGAGCCGCGGGCACGACGTGTTCGTCGAGCAGGGCGCCGGTCTGGGCTCCGCGATCACCGACGAGGAGTACCTCGCCGCGGGCGCGAAGATCCTCGCGTCGGCCGACGACGTCTGGGCCGAGGGTGACATGGTCCTCAAGGTCAAGGAGCCGATCGCGGAGGAGTACCCCCGCCTGCGCGCCGGCCAGACCCTCTTCACGTACCTGCACCTCGCCGCCGACAAGCCGCTGACCGAGGCGCTGCTCGCGTCCGGCACGACGGCCATCGCGTACGAGACCGTGCAGCTGCCGAACCGCGCGCTGCCGCTGCTCGCCCCGATGTCCGAGGTCGCGGGCAGGCTCGCCCCGCAGGTCGGCGCGTTCATCCTGATGAAGCCCTCCGGCGGCCGCGGCGTGCTGCCCGGTGGCGTCCCCGGTGTCGCCCCGGCCCGCGTGGTCGTGATCGGCGGCGGCGTGGCGGGCATCAACGCCGCCACGATCGCCGTCGGCATGGGCGCGGACGTGCAGATCCTCGACACCAACGTCGACCGCCTGCGCCAGATCGACGCCCAGTTCCAGGGCCGCCTGCGCACGCTCGCGTCGAACTCGTTCGCGATCGAGCAGGCCGTCCGCGAGGCCGACCTGGTCATCGGCGCCGTGCTCGTCCCCGGTGCCGCCGCGCCGAAGCTGGTCTCGAACGCGCTGGTCGCCGAGATGAAGCCGGGCTCGGTGCTCGTCGACATCGCGATCGACCAGGGCGGTTGCTTCGAGGACTCGCGCGCCACCACGCACGCCGAGCCGACCTACGAGGTCCACAACTCGGTGTTCTACTGCGTCGCGAACATGCCGGGCGCCGTGCCGCGCACCTCGACCTACGCGCTGACCAACGTGACGCTGCCGTACGCGGTCGCGCTGGCCGACAAGGGCTGGGAGAAGGCGCTCAAGGACGACCGTTCGCTCGCCCTGGGCCTCAACGCGCACGCCGGCAAGCTGACCAACGGCCCGGTGGCCGAGGCGACCGGCCTGCCGCACACGCCGCTCGAGTCCGTGATCTGAAAGCCAACTGAATGAGGAAGCCCCCGCACGCGTGAATCGCTGCGGGGGTTTCGCCTATCTGAGGGCGGCGACGCGCGCCTTGATGCCGTCGATCACGCAGTCCAGCCCGAACTCGAACTGCCCCTCGAGCGTCCAGATCTCCTGCACGTCCAGCATCTTCACGTAGTTCGGGTGCTTCTCCCGGTGCAGGTCGGCGATCTTCGCCAGGTCGGGCGGGGGCGAGTCCATCCCACCGCGGGCGACGAAGTTGACCTCCGCGATCGAGTACCCCACGGCGAAGCTGGAGATCGTCGAGATCGACTGCGCCGCCGCGCCCAGCGACAGGCCGGCCCCCAGCATGGTCGTGAGCATCGCGTCGCTCATCGCCACGGCCTTGGGGCCGATGCTGTTGAACTCGCCCTGACCGCGGATCCACCACGGGTGCTTGTGCGCGAGATGACGCATCGCGTGCATCATCCCGCGCACCGCCGTCTCCCAGTCGTCGTCCGGGCCCGGCAGCGGGAACTCGCCGTAGACCTCGTCGAGGCAGAGCTCGATCAGCGCGTCCTTCGTCGGCACGTGCCAGTACAGCGACATGGGCGCCGCGCCGAGCGCCGCCGCGAGCTTGCGCATGGACAGCTTCGCCAGGCCGTCGGCGTCCAGCATCTCCATCGCCTTGCGGACGATGGCCTCCCGGCTCAGGCCGAGGGGCTGGCCGCTGCCGGGCCTGGGCTTGCCGAACCACACGCTCTCCACATCGCGATCCTAGGCACGCCGCAGCAACACGCTGGCCACAACACCTCCCATAAACACGGCGACCGCGCCGATCACGAGGCTCACGCTCATGCCGTTCGAGAACGCCTCCCGCACGACCGCGACGTCCGCGCCGCTGTGCAGCGCCTCGCTCAACGACCGGCCGGGAACGCCGTCCGGCAGCGAGGCCACGAATCGCGCCGACAGAAGTGCGCCGAGCACCGCGATGCCGAACGAGGAACCCAGTTCCGTCAACGTGCCCGACAACCCGGACGCGATGCCGGCGCGTTCCGGCGGGATCGAACCCATCAGCGCGTTCACCGCGACCGGTTGCGACACCCCGACTCCGACGCCGATGAGGACCAGGCCGGCGAGCGTCGGCGGGTAGGTCTCGCCGATCGACAGCAGCAGCACACCGGCCGCGACGACCGTCATGCCGAGCAGCATCGCGCGGCCCGCACCGAGCTTGACGACGAGCTGTCCCAGCGTGTTGCTGGTGACGAGCAACGCGATCGCCATCGGCGCCACGCGCACGCCGGCCTCCAGCGGGCTGTAGCCGAGCACGCCCTGGAGGTGCTGCGTCAGCAGGAAGAGCGAGCCGGCCATGCCGAACGCGGCCAGCACACCCGAGGCGACCGCGCCGGTGAACCGCCGGTTCCGGAAGAACCCGAGGTCGAGCATCGGGTCGGCGGTGTGCCGTTCCCACAGGGCGAACCCGGTCATGGCGACCAGGCCGATCGTGACCGGCACGCCGAACTCGGCCGAGCCGAACCCGTGCTCCGGCACCTCGATCACCGCGTACACGATCGACACCATGCCGACGATCGACAGCACCGAGCCGAGCACGTCGGGCCTGCGCACGGTCGGGTCCTTCGACTCCGGCACCAGGAACGCGACGGCGGCGATCGCGAGCAGCGCCACCGGCACGTTGATCAGGAACACCGAGCCCCACCAGAAGTGCTTGATCAGCGCGCCGCCGATCACCGGCCCCGCTGCGAACCCGAGACTCGTGACGGCGGCCCAGATGCCGATGGCCTTGGGGCGCTCCTTGTCGTCGAACAACTGCATGAGCACGGCGAGCGTGCCCGGCATCAGCACGGCGGCGCCGATGCCCATGAAGCCGCGGGCCGCGATCAACGCCTCGGACGACCCCGCGTACGCCGCCACCGCGCTGCCCGTGCCGAACAGCACCAGGCCGGCCAGCAGAGCGCGCTTGCGGCCGAACCTGTCGCTCAACGAGCCCGTCGTGAGCAGCAGACCCGCCAGTGCGAGCGAGTAGGCGTTGATCATCCACTGGATGTCGGCGGTGCTCGCGTCCAAGCCCGTGGAGATGGACGGGATCGCCACGTTGAGCACGGTGTTGTCCAGCACCACGACCATCACGGACAGGCACAGCACGCCGAGCACGGCCCAGCGTTGCGGGTGCGGGTGCACCACGGCCTTCTCGGTCGTCGAAGTCATCGTTCCTCCCCCTTACGGTGTACGAGGAACTTACAGCGTACGAGACCGCAGGGCGCAAGCGGTTTTCGCTCGGAACAGAAGAGGAACAGACGGGGAGAAAAGAAAGGGCGGCCGCGCTCAACCAGCCTGGGGGTCACTGGGAGCGGGGCCGCCGTCACCAAATATAGCGGGCTTTGGCCGAGCGCGCCCAGCACCCCCGCCGAAACGCGACCCAAAAGTTTCCCCGAGTGGACCACTGCCCGTGTCCGGCCCGTCCAGCAAACGAGTGAATTCCCGATCGCGCGGTGCGGCGAGCAGGGGCTTCGGCCGATGAAGACGGAGTCGGGTGTCCCTCGAAGGGAGATTCCATGGCTGAACCACAGGGATGGATCCACTGCCACGACCCGTTCGGTCGTGACAGGTCGATGACCGTTCTGGTGGAGAACGACCGGGTCCTGCTGGTCACGCCACCGGGCGAGACCGCTGTGATGTCCGCCACCCAGACCCGCCGGTTGGGCTCTCTGCTCGACCAGGCCACGGCGAAGATGTGATGGACGAGACCCTGCGCGACGCGGTGCTGCAACGCCTGGCACTGCTGGACAAGGTCGCGGAGCACGGTGAGGCCGAGGCGCTGGTCCCGTTGGCCCGAGCGGAGATCCACCGCCTCGCGGACGGCTGGCGGCTCCTGCTCACGGTCCACCAGCCCGACGAGGACGGCCGCTGCAAGGCCTGTCCCGGCTGGCTGCGCCGCCGCCGGTGGCCTTGCCAGATCTGGAACATGGCGCACCAGCACCTGATCGGCGAGGGCCTGCCGCACCGCGAACGGCGGCGGCCGTTGCGCAACCCCTTCACTCGATCAGGTGTTATCGAACTGCCGGAGGAGACACCGGCCGAGATGACCACCGAGCTGCCGATCTTGACCGCCGAACACCCGGTGGTGCACCGCGCACCCGTCGTGACTCGTCCCAAGCACGCCTTGCCGGACTGATCCATCAGGCAGGATGGGCCGCATGCATGACGGCAGCGGCCTCATCGCGGTGCAGAACCTGACCAAGCAGTTCGGTCCGGTGACCGCGGTGCAGAACCTGAGCTTCACCGTGTCACCCGGCAGCGTGACGGGCTTCCTCGGCCCGAACGGCGCCGGCAAGACGACGACCCTGCGAATGCTGCTGGGGCTCGTGAAGCCGACGAGCGGCACGGCGACGATCAACGGGAGGCCGTTCCACCAGCTCGGTCACCCCGCCCGCGTGGTGGGCGCGGTGCTGGAGGCGCAGGGCTTCCACCCGAACCGGACGGCGCGCAACCACCTGCGCGTCTACGCGGCGGCGATCGGCGTTCCGGACGCGCAGGCCGACCAGGTCCTCGGACTGGTCGGCCTCTCCGGTGCCGCCGACCGCAACGTCGGCGGGTTCTCGCTGGGCATGAAGCAGCGGATGGCCGTCGCCACCGCGCTGCTCGGCGACCCGCAGGTGCTCGTCCTCGACGAACCGGCGAACGGCCTCGACCCCGAGGGCATCGCGTGGCTGCGGAACTTCCTGCAGTCGTTCGCGCGCATGGGCCGCACCGTGCTGATCTCCAGCCACCTGCTGGCCGAGGTCGAGCAGACCGTGGACCAGGTCGTGATCGTCTCGCGCGGGCAGACGATGTACTACGGCCCGCTGGACCACCTGCGCCAGCAGCAACAGCGCCGCGTCTTCGTGCAGCCGTCGGACATCGGCGCGCTCGCGACGGCGTTGCAGGCGGAGGGCGTCCACGGCCTCGAACAGCTGCCGGACGGCCGTCTCGCGGTGTCCGGAGTGGACTCCAAGCACGTCGCGGACGCCGCGTTGCGCGCGGGCGTGTCCGTGTACGGCATCCAGGAGGAGCAGGCCGACCTGGAGCAGATCTTCTTCCGGCTCACCAGCGGCCAGTACGCCGCGCCCGCGCCGGCTCCGTACCAGCAGCAACAGGGTGGTTGGGCCTGATGGGCAACCTCGTGCAGGCAGAGCTCCGCAAGACCACGACGACCACGCTGTGGTGGGCGCTGCTCATCCCGACCGTGCTGATCGCGCTGGGCGGCGGGCTGCTGTCCGGTCTGCTCGGCCAGTCGTTCGTCGAGGTCTTCTCCTCGTCGGAGGCGGAGCAGCTCTCGGACGCGCTCGGCGTGACGCCGGACCAGTGGAAGTTCGGCGTGCTCGGCATCGGCCGGACGATCAACCTGGCCACGCTGTTCCCGTTGATCTTCGGTGCGCTGGCGGTGGCGAACGAGGTCGGCTCGCGCACGATCACGACGACGTTCCTCACGGCGCCGTCGCGGGTGCACGCGATGGCGGCCAAGCTGATGGTCTACGCGCTGTGGGGCGCGATCTACGGCCTGGCGATCATCGGGTTCACCGCGCTCGGCATCGTGCTCACCAGCAAGTCCGGCCAGATGCCCGACGCGGGCGGCTGGGCGATGCTCGCGCTGGTCTGCGTGCTGGCCTCGATCCTCATGACGATGTTCGGCGTCGGCCTCGGGGCGCTGATCTCGAACTCCGCCGGCGTGGTCGTGCTGCTGATCATGTACTTCCTGGTGATCGAGAACGCGCTGCAGCTCGGCCTGCGCATCGCGGGCGTGCCGGAGACCGCGGTCGGGTTCCTGCCGAACGGGTCGGTGAACGGGCTGACCGGGTCCGTCGCGGTCGACCTGTTCCTGGCCGACGCGGGCGTCATCCCCGACGAGGGCGTCTACTGGCTGCGGGTCGTCGCGGGTGCCGGTGGCGCGCAGGCGTGGTGGCTGTCGGGCCTGATCTTCCTGGCCTGGGTCGGCGCCGCGTTCGGTGGCGGCTGGGCGCGCATGACCCAGAAGGACATCACCTGACCTGCGGTAACTGACGTCACGATTTTATGTCGGACCCCGAACGTACTGTGGGTCCCGTGACGAAGGGCTGGATCCGCCGACTGACCGCAGCGTGCTGGCAGCACCCCCGACTGGTGGTGTTGTCGGTGCTCGCCGCGGTCGTCGGCGTGGGTCTGCAGGCGGCGGGGCCGTTGCTGCTCAAGACGGCGATCGACGACTCGACGGCGGGCCGCACCGACCGGTTGTGGCCGTTGATGGTGGCGTTGATCGTGCTGGAGCTGCTGACGTTCGGGTCGGCGTTCTCGCGGCGGTACCTGGGCGGGCGGCTGGCGCTGAGCGTGCAGCACGACCTGAGGCTGGGTGTGTTCTCGTCGGTGCAGCGGCTCGACGGCGCGAAGCAGGACGAGCTGCGCACCGGGCAGATCGTGTCGCGGTCGATCACCGACCTGCAGCTGGTGCAGTCGTTGCTGATGATGGCGCCGCTGGCCATCGGCACGGTGGTGTTCGCGGTGGCCGCGCTGGCGGCGATGATCTACCTGTCGATCCCGCTGACGATCATCGCGGTGATCGTGCTGCCGCTGGTGGCGTGGCTCGCCGGGCGCACCAGGCTGACGCTGTTCCCCGCCACGTGGTCGGCGCAGCAGCGGGCGGCCGACCTGGCGCAGCACGTCGAGGAGACCGTCACCGGCGTCCGCGTGGTGAAGGGCTTCGGCCAGGAGGCGCGCGAGGTGGCCCGGCTGGAGAAGCACGCGAAGTCCCTGTTCGCGGAACGGATGCGGGCCGCGCGGTTGTCGTCGAAGCCGCTCGCCACGGTGACGGCGCTGCCGTTGCTCGGGCAGGTGGCGGTGCTGGGGCTGGGCGGCTGGCTCGCGTTGCACGGGCAGGTCACGCTGGGCACGTTCCTCGCGTTCACGACGTACGTGGCGAACCTGGTGGGGCCGACGCGGTTGCTGTCGAGCCTGATGGTGTCCGCGCAGCTCGCGCGGGCCGGCGTGGAGCGGGTCTACGAGCTGATCGACTCGCAGCCGGACGTGACGGACGGTCCCGGCGAGGTGCCGGACGGTCCGCTCGGGGTCTCGTTCTCGGACGTGACGTTCGGGTACGCGCGCAGCGAGCCGGTGCTGCGGGACTTCACGATCTCGGTCGCGCCGGGCGAGACGCTCGCGCTGGTGGGCACGGCGGGGTCGGGCAAGTCGACGGTGTCGTTGCTGCTGCCGCGGTTCTACGACGTGCACGCGGGTGCGGTGCGGGTCGGTGGCGCGGACGTGCGGACGCTGAAGCTGGAGTCGTTGCGCGGCGCGGTGGGCGTGGTGTTCGAGGAGGCGTTCCTCTTCTCCGACACGGTGTTCGCGAACATCGCGTACGGGCGTCCGGACTCCTCGCGCGAGGAGGTGGAGCGCGCCGCGAAGGCGGCGGAGGCGCACGACTTCATCGAGGCGCTGCCGCTCGGCTACGACACGGTGGTGGGAGAACGGGGTCTCACGCTGTCCGGTGGGCAGCGCCAGCGCGTCGCCCTGGCCCGCGCGCTGCTGTCCGATCCGCGCATCCTCGTGCTGGACGACGCGACGTCCGCGGTGGACAACGCGACCGAGGCGGCCATCCACGCGACGCTCGCGTCGGTCACGGCCGACCGCACGACGCTGCTGGTGGCGCACCGCCGGTCGACCCTCTCGCTGGCCGACCGCATCGCGGTGCTGGACGCGGGCCGCGTGGTCGACATCGGCACGCACGACGAACTGACCGCGCGCTGTTCCCTGTACCGCGACCTGCTGGCGGGGCCTGGCGAGGCGATCGAGTCCGCCGCACCGGTCACGGCCGGCGAACTGTGGCCCGAGGTGTCGCAGCAGGACCTCGACGACCAGCTGATCGCCGAGGCGAAGACGTCGTCGCCGGCCTCGGTCCCGTCCAGCAGGCGCGGCGGAGGGGGCGGAGGTGCCGCCGGCGGCGGGAGCATGGCCGCGCTGGCGGGTGGCCCGCCCACACCCGAGTTGCTGGCGCAGGTCCGGGCGTTGCCGCCGGCCACCGAGGTGCCAGTGCTGCACAACGACCCGCAGGCGCCCGATCCCGGGTTCCGGCTGGCCCGGCTGCTGAGTCCGGTCCGCTGGGCGCTCGGCGGCGTGGCGGCGCTGGTGGTGCTGGACGCGCTCGTCGGCATGGGCATGCCGTCGCTCGTGCGGTTCGGCATCGACGGCGGCGTGGTCGGTGGTGCCGAGTCGGCGCTGTGGCAGGCCGTGGCCCTGGGCGTCGGCCTGGTCGTGGCCGGCTGGCTGACCACGGCGGGCAGCACGATCTTCGCGGCCCGCCTGGGCGAGCGCCTGCTCTACCTGCTGCGCGTCCGCAGCTACGCCCACCTGCAGCGCCTCGGCCTCGACTACTACGAGCGCGAGATGGCCGGCCGCATCATGACGAGGATGACGACGGACGTCGACGCCCTCTCGACGTTCCTGCAGACCGGCCTCGTCACCGCCGTGATCAGCCTGATCACCGTCCTCGGCATCACCGCGGCCCTGGTCGTCACCGACGCCTCGCTGGCCCTGATCGCCCTGTCGGTGCTGCCGGTCCTGGCCGTGGCGACAGTGGTCTTCCAACGCCTCTCGTCCACCGCGTACGCCGAGGCCCGCGAACGGGTCAGCGCCGTGAACGCCGACCTGCAGGAGAACGTCTCGGGCCTGCGCGTCTCCCAGGCCTACACCAGGGAACGCCGCTCGGCCGAGGCGTTCGCCGAGCGCAGCGACGCCTACCGCCGCACCCGCATGCGGGCCCAGCGCTACATCGCCACGTACTTCCCTTTCGTGGCAATGCTCTCCGGCGTGGCCCAGGCCGTCGTCCTGGCCGTGGGCGCGCACCGAGTGGCGACCGGCAGCCTCACACCGGGCGTCCTGCTGGCGTTCCTGCTGTACCTGGGCCTGTTCTTCAGCCCGATCCAGCAGCTCTCCGGCGTCTTCGACGGCTACCAACAGGCGAGGGTGGGCCTGCGCCGGATCGGCGACCTGCTCCGCACCCCCAGCACCGTCGAACCCCCGTCCACCCCGACCCCGGTCCCACCCCGCCTGCGAGGCGAGGTGGAGCTCCGCAACGTCTCCTTCACCTACGCGGGCGCCGACACCCCGGCCATCGACGACGTGACCCTCCACGTGACCCCAGGAGAAACCGTCGCCCTGGTGGGCGAGACGGGCGCGGGCAAGTCGACGCTGGTCAAGCTGATCGCCCGCTTCTACGACGCCACCGAGGGCACGGTCCTGGTCGACGGCGTGGACATCCGCACCTACGACCTCTCGGCCTACCGCCAACGCCTCGGCGTGGTCCCGCAGGAGGCCCACCTGTTCGGCGGCGACCTGGCCACCAACGTCGCCTACGGCCGCCCCACAGCAACAGAACACGAGATCCAGGCAGCCACCGAGGCTGTGGGCGCCCTCCCGATGGTCGCCACCCTCCAGAACGGCTTCCGCCAGCCGGTGGGCGAACGAGGCAACCACCTCTCCGCAGGCCAACGCCAACTGGTCGCCCTGGCCAGAGCAGAGCTGGTCAACCCGGACCTCTTACTCCTCGACGAGGCGACAGCAGCCCTGGACCCGGCCACCGAATCAGCGGTGCTGGCAGCCAGCGACCACCTGACAGGCGCCAGAACCACCTTCGTGGTCGCCCACCGCTTAGCCACGGCGGCAAGGGCAGACCGCATCGTCGTCCTGGCAAACGGCCGAGTGGTCGAGCAGGGCACGCACGCCGCCCTGCTGGCGTCGAACGGCACCTACGCCCGCCTCTGGCACCACGGCAACACCCCAGAAGCAGCCTGACCACACACCGACAAGGCAGGCCGCCGCCCCGCGCGGCGGCCGGCGATCGCCCACGCTCTCGACCGCCTCCCACATCCGCGCTCCGCTTCCCTCCTCACCGGGCTACGCGACACCCGGCAGCCGCCCTCTCCTCACGGCCCTGGCAGCCCTCTGTTCACCCCCAACAGCTACCCCCGCTCCCCACCTGGCCACCTCACCTCGTCCCGCACCCCTCGCCGGCTCAACCCACGCGTCCCGCACAGCGCTCCCTCCCGCCGTCCCCACCCCTCCCCGTCCCGTAGAAACCACCTCCGAGCCGCCTAGGTCGAAGGAGCCCCATGCCGTCTCGCCCCTCGCTCCTCTACGTCTCCAACCTCGCCTACCCCGCCAGAGGCCGCCGCTACTGCGACGAGGACATCCACCTGACCGCGGACCTGAGGCAGCACTTCGACCTGGCCATCTGTCACCCGGAGGACGCCGCGGCCCTGATGCGGGCCCACGACGTCGTGGTGGTCCGCAACAGCGGCCCGATCAGCGACTACGCCCCCGCCTACCACCACTTCCGCGACCAGGCGGAGGCCACGGGTCAGCGCGTCTACAACCCCCTCACCGGCAAGGGCGACATGGCCGGCAAGCAGTACCTGGTCGATCTGACGACGGCGGGTTTCCCGGTCATCCCGACGGTCGACGACCCGAACCACCTCGACCGCCTTCCGCCCGCGGCCGAGTACGTCGTGAAACCCAAAGCCGGCGCCGACTCGCACGGTCTGGAGTTCGTGCCCGAAAACGATTTACGACGCGTCCTCGCCGAGAAAGCGGGCGACGACCTCCTGGTACAGCCCAAGATCGATTTCGAGTACGAGGTCTCGTTCTACTTCGTGGACCACGACTTCCAGTACGCGCTCAACGCGCCCGACCCGGCGCGGCGCTGGGAACTCGTGCCGTACGAAGCGAGCCGTGCAGACCTGGAATTCGCGCAGCGGTTCATCGACTGGAACACCCTGGACCACGGCATTCAGCGCGTCGACGCCTGCCGCACGCGCCAGGGTGACCTGCTGCTGGTCGAGCTGGAGGACCTGAACCCGTACCTGTCGCTGGACCGGACACCTGAGGTCACGAGAACGCGGTTCGTCGAGGCGATGGCGGCTTCGATCCGGCGTTCACTGGGCTGAACAAGATCAATCCGCAGGGCGAACGCGGTGTACCTATCGTGAACTGATCGGTGCGCTCGGTGCGTATGCCCGTCCAACAGCTCAGCGAGCATTACCCGAAAGGGAGGCGACGTAGTGAGACGCACATCAAGAATTGCTCAACTGCGGGTGACGACGGGCCCGTCCTGATCGATCCTGTGACAGAGCACTCCTTGCCAGGTGCCTCCAGCGTGTGAAGGCCCGTGCGAGGGGGACTAACCTGACTACCGCATGAGTCACCACCAAGAGCGAGATGGATAGAGGCGAGCGCCAGCCGTGTCCAGCAGCAGTCCTGCGTCACAATTCGGGCCGAACGAGTGGCTCGTCGAGGAGATGTACGAGCAGTTCCTCGCGGACCCTTCATCCGTAGACCCGGCATGGCATGACTTCTTTGCCGACTACAAGCGTGCGGGCGGCAACGGCAGTGCCGCCGCCACGGCCAGCGCGGGTGGCGGCAGCGCCACCACGACCGCGACCGTGACGCCGCCGGCCGCCGACACCGGCAAGCCCGCGCCCGCCGCCGCCCCCAAGCCGGCCGCCGCGCCGCAGCCCGCGAAGCCCGCGGCGTCCTCCCTGCCGTCGACCGGCAAGCCGGCGCCGCAGCAGGCCGCGAAGGCCGCCCCGGTCACGCCGAGCGCGCAGCCCGAGCAGAAGCAGCTGCGCGGTGCCGCCGCCGCGATCGCGAAGAACATGGAGCTGTCGCTCACCGTTCCGACCGCGACCAGCGTGCGCGCCGTGCCCGCCAAGCTGCTGGCCGACAACCGCATCGTCATCAACAACCACCTGAAGCGGACGCGCGGCGGGAAGGTCTCCTTCACGCACGTCATCGGCTACGCGGTCGTCCGGGCGCTGCAGGCGTTCCCGAACATGAACCGCCACTTCGCCGAGGAGAACGGCAAGCCGTTCGTCGTCACGCCGGAGCACGTCAACTTCGGTCTGGCGATCGACCTGCCCGGCAAGGACGGCAGCCGCACGCTGGTCGTCGCGTCGGTCAAGGGCTGCGAGAACATGACGTTCACGCAGTTCTGGCAGGCCTACGAGGACCTGATCCGCAAGGCCCGCGCCGGGTCGCTGACCGCGGACGACTTCTCCGGCACCACGATCTCGCTGACCAACCCCGGCACGATCGGCACGAACCACTCGGTGCCGCGACTGCAGGCCGGTCAGGGCGCGATCATCGGCGTCGGCGCCATGGAGTACCCCGCGCACTTCCAGGGCACCAGCGAGCAGGCGCTCACCGACATGGGCGTCAGCAAGATCATCACGCTGACCAGCACGTACGACCACCGCATCATCCAGGGTGCGGAGTCGGGCGAGTTCCTCAAGCGCGTGCACCAGCTGCTGCTCGGCGAGGACGGCTTCTACGACGAGATCTTCGCGTCGCTGCGCCTGCCCTACGAGCCGATCCGCTGGGTCGCGGACATCCCCGAGGGCGCCGTCGACAAGACCGCGCGCGTCATCGAGCTGATCGACGCGTTCCGCACGCGCGGTCACCTGATGGCCGACACGGACCCGCTGAACTACCGCCAGCGCTCCCACGCCGACCTGGACGTGCTCAGCCACGGCCTGACGCTGTGGGACCTCGACCGCGAGTTCCCGGTCGGCGGTTTCGCGGGCAAGGAGCGGATGAAGCTTCGCGACATCCTGGGCGTGCTGCGCAACTCGTACTGCCGCACCGTCGGCGTCGAGTACATGCACATCCTCGAGCCCGAGGAGCGCCGCTGGATCCAGGAGCGCGTCGAGGTTCCGCACGAGAAGCCGCCGGCCACCGTGCAGAAGTACATCCTCAGCAAGCTGAACGCCGCCGAGGCCTTCGAGACGTTCCTGCAGACCAAGTACGTCGGCCAGAAGCGCTTCTCGCTGGAGGGCGGCGAGACCGTCATCCCGCTGCTCGACGCGGTGCTCGACAAGGCCGCCGAGCACGAGCTCGACGAGGTCGTCATCGGCATGCCGCACCGCGGCCGCCTCAACGTCCTCGCGAACATCGTCGGCAAGCCGATCTCGCAGATCTTCCGCGAGTTCGAGGGCAACCTCGACCCCGGTCAGGCGCACGGCTCCGGCGACGTGAAGTACCACCTCGGTGCCGAGGGCAAGTACTTCCGCATGTTCGGCGACGGCGAGACCAAGGTGTCGCTGACGGCCAACCCGTCGCACCTCGAGGCCGTCGACCCGGTCCTCGAAGGCATCGTGCGCGCCAAGCAGGACCTGATCGACAAGGGTGGCGAGTTCTTCCCCGTCCTGCCGGTCGCCCTGCACGGTGACGCGGCGTTCGCGGGTCAGGGCGTCGTCGCCGAGACGCTGAACCTGGCGCTCGTGCGCGGCTACCGCACCGGTGGCACCGTGCACATCGTCGTGAACAACCAGGTCGGCTTCACCACGGCGCCGGAGCACTCGCGGTCCTCGAAGTACTCGACCGACGTCGCGAAGATGATCGGTTCGCCGGTCTTCCACGTGAACGGCGACGACCCCGAGGCCTGCTACTGGGTCGCGAAGCTGGCCGTCGAGTACCGCCAGGCGTTCCACAAGGACGTCGTGATCGACATGGTCTGCTACCGCCGCCGCGGCCACAACGAGGGCGACGACCCCTCGATGACGCAGCCGGCGATGTACGACGTGATCGACCAGAAGCGCTCGGTGCGCAAGACCTACACCGAGTCCCTGATCGGCCGCGGCGACATCACGGTCGAAGAGGCCGAGAAGGCGCTGCAGGACTTCTCCAGCCAGCTGGAGCACGTCTTCAACGAGGTCCGCGAGCTCGAGAAGCACCCGGTGACGGTCAGCCCGTCCGTGGAGGCCGAGCAGCAGATCCCGGCGAAGCTGCCCACGGGCATCACCCGCGAGGTGCTGGAGCACATCGCGGACGCCCACGTGAACCTGCCGGAGGGCTTCACGCCGCACGCGCGCGTCAAGCCGGTGCTCGACCGCCGCGCCAAGATGGCGCGCGAGGGCGGCATCGACTGGGCGTTCGCCGAGCTGCTCGCCTTCGGCTCGCTCGCGATCGAGGGCCGCAACATCCGCCTGGCCGGCCAGGACTCGCGCCGCGGCACGTTCGTGCAGCGCCACGCGACCCTGATCGACCGCAAGACGGGCGACGACTACACGCCGCTGCAGAACCTGTCGCCGGACCAGGGCAAGTTCATGGTCTACGACTCGGTGCTGTCGGAGTTCGCCGCGCTCGGCTTCGAGTACGGCTACTCGGTCGCGAACCCGCAGGCGCTGGTCCTGTGGGAGGCGCAGTTCGGTGACTTCGTCAACGGCGCGCAGCCGATCATCGACGAGTTCATCTCGTCCGGTGAGGCGAAGTGGGGTCAGCGTTCCGACGTCGTGATCCTGCTGCCGCACGGCCACGAGGGCCAGGGCCCCGACCACACGTCGGGCCGCATCGAGCGCTGGCTGCAGCTGTGCGCCGAGGGCTCCATGACCGTCGCCGTCCCGTCGACCCCGGCGAACTACTTCCACCTGCTCCGCCGCCACGCCCTCGACGGCGTCGACCGGCCGCTCGTGGTGTTCACGCCGAAGTCGATGCTGCGCCTCAAGGCCGCGGTGTCCGGCACGGACGAGTTCATCAACGACCGCTTCCACTCGGTGATGGACGACCCGACCATCAAGGACCCGAACGCGGTCACGAAGGTCCTGCTGTGCAGCGGCAAGATCTCCTACGAGCTGCACGCCGAGCGCGAGAAGCGCGGCACGGGCGACGTGGCGATCGTGCGCGTCGAGCAGCTCTACCCGGTCCCGGCCCGCAAGCTGACCGAGACCCTGGAGCGCTACCCGAACGCGAAGGACGTCCGCTGGGTCCAGGAGGAGCCGGCGAACCAGGGCGCGTGGCCGTTCTACGGCCTGGCCCTGCCGGAGCTCCTGCCGGAGCACCTGGGCACCGTCCGCCGCGTGTCGCGCCGCCCGATGGCCGCCCCGTCGGCCGGTTCGAGCAAGGTGCACGAGGTCGAGCAGCGCGAGATCATCACCCGCGCGTTCGAGTAGGCCAGTACGTGAACTGACGAGCCGCCGGATTCCCCAGGGGTCCGGCGGCTCGTTTTTCGAGCCACCACAGGAGTTCTGCGCATGTACCACACCGATCGCGGCATCGAGGAGCTGGAGAAGCGGCGCGGCGAGGAGGAGGTCTCCTTCGCCTGGCTGGCCGACAAGCTGCGCGAGTTCGTCGACGCCAACCCGGAGTTCGAGACGCCGATCGAGCGCTTCGCGACGTTCCTGGCCCGCGATGACGACGACTTCGAGGACTGACACGTCCAGTGGAATAACGTCACGGACAGACCGCCAATCGCGATGTCCGATGCATGGGCAAGATCTTGGGACTCGCCAGCGCCGCCATCGCACCGCCGGCTGCTGCCTTCGCCTTGCTGCAAAACTGGGCGAAGGCGCACCCATGGCTCGCTGTCGCCGCATTTGTAGGCTACGAGGTTCTTCTCTGGAGCATCGCGCTCATCGCCAAAGTGCTCAGCGGCACCGCAGACGAGTTGGGTGCCCGATGGAAGACTCGACTCGCGAACTGGATAGACCAAGGTCTCTTGCGGAAGCTGTCTGGTTTCCGCCGCCGCTATCTGAGGGCGGTGCTCGGCAGCCTCCGCTACATCGATCTGAAAGGCCTCGCCACCGTCGGGTTCTACACCCCACAACTGGACGAAGTCTTCGTTGACGTCAGCCTGGTCTACAGTGATCCTTCGGCTGTACCGGCAGGCGTGATTGAACGGCCTCAGGTGGAGCCTACTCAACCTTTCGTCGGCGACCTGATCGACAAGCCGGCGCCAGCCATACCGGTCGTAGTCGAGCGGCCGCACGTCGATCCCACCCGTCGGTTCATAGGTGATCTGATCGACAAACCGGAACCCGTGGTGCTAGCAGTGATCGGCGCACCTGGTTGCGGCAAGACCACGCTTCTGCGCCACACCGCGTTGCTCATTTGCCGCAAACGCCGCCGCAAGCGTCGAATCCCGGTATTGCTGTACCTGCGCGACCATGTCACTGCGATTATGAACGACGTTCCATTGCCTGACCTCGTACACGTTGACGCGCCTACCGGTTGGTTCTCTCTAAAGTTACGTGCTGGAGCGTGTGTTGTACTGCTCGACGGCTTGGACGAGGTCGCAGATGCCGTAACCCGTCGACTGGTCGCAGATTGGGTTGAGCGCCAGATCTCGTCATACTCCTTGAACGACTTCGTGATCACGTCCCGCCCACACGGCTACCATTCAGCGCCGATCCAGGGTGCCGGTGTCGTACAGGTACGCGGTTTCTCCGACGAACAAGTAACAAGATTCGCACACAGTTGGTACCTCGCCTTTGAACAGCGCAGCACCGGCGAAAAGAATGCGGATGTCAGTCGGCGCGCTGCCGAGGAAGCAGACGACCTACTGGAACGCTTGCATCACAATCCCATGTTGTACGAGCTGACCGCGAACCCGCTTCTGCTCACCATGATCGCAAATGTCCACAAGTTCCGCGGCGCGCTCCCCGGAAGCCGAGTCGACCTGTACAGCGAGATTTGCCAGGTGTTGCTGTGGAGACGCCAAGAAGCGAAAAAACTCGCCTCTGAACTCACCGGCGACCAAAAAATGTCTCTACTGAGCGGCTTGGCTTACACGATGACGCGTAAGCACGTCCGCGACTTCGACCGAACGGACGTTCTAACCGAATTCCGCCCCTTCTTACGCCGCATGGCTCCCGGCAGGACCGAGGAGGACTTTCTCGCAGAGATGACATCGAGCGGCTTGTTGGTCGAGCGAGAGCACGCAACGTATTCGTTCGCGCACTTGACGTTCCAAGAGTTTCTTTCAGCGCACCACATCCGCGACAAGCACCTAGCCCATGTTCTGGTTGAACGCATCGACGACGTCTGGTGGAGGGAGACCACTCTCCTGTACGTGGCTCGTGCGAACGCAGATCCGATCGTCGAGGCTTGCCTGGAAGCAAATACTGTCGTTGCCCTCTCATTGGCATTTGACTGCGCCGAGCAAGCCAGCGAGCTGGCAGCAAACCTCCGATCACACCTTGACCGTTTGCTAGAGACAGTCTTCCGCAGCAATAATGCTCACTCACCGATTCGCAGGCTCATGGTCAACGTCGTCGTCACACGCCACGTCCGCAAGCTTGTGCGTACCATTGAGGGAACTCGCCTCAATGCGGAGCCTGTCAACGCCGGGATCTACAGCCTATTCCGCGAGTCCTACCCCTATCGCGCCCCGGACGCAGTGCCCGCTCGCCTCGACGAACCAGTTGTTGGCGTGCGAGCGGATGACGCCCGCGCGTTTGTTGAATGGGTTAACGACATCACTGGCAGCGAGCCGGGTTTCCGTCTACCACTGATCTCCGAACTTGAGAATTCAAGGGTCGCGCGGAAACTTGGCAGACTTCAGGCGTGGACTGCGGACTCACAAAACTCAGCCTGGCCGAAAAACCCCGATACTTACAGAATTCCAGCAGAACTGCTCTACCAAGATATTTATTCAGACCTGACAAAGCTACCAGAGATAGCCGCCATCTGCGAGCAGATCAAAATTGCAAGCCTGGGTGGACGCTTCGCCACACGCTTGCCGAGGCCATCGACCCTACGAGTACTGAGCCTGTCTCTTTTCACAACAAGCGGATACGAAGACGCAGTTGGTCACGCACTATTCCAAGTGATCTACTATTCACCTGAGACCCCGGAACTGTTTCGACAGCGCTTCATCGAGGTTGTAAGTCGCCTCAACGAGGATCGCACTTATGCAGTGCCTCCCGACGAAATATCGGCACTAGTCGAAAAGGTTCGCAAAACACCAATGACTCAATGGGGATCACGAACCCGTTTTCCTTTCATCGACGAGTGCCTCGCGGTGTTCTGGCGCAGGAAGCCACTCGACCCCATGCTGGCGGCTGAGCTGCGCCTGGCGGCCATGTGTTTGTCGATGGAGACAGACGAGACTCATCGAGCGGTCTTCCGGAGGATCGCTGCTGGCATTTGTTGGCTGGAACGTCGCGCCCAGGGCAAGATCAACGCGGCCGAGACCATCCTGCTCGCAGCCAACTGACGAACGCTCATTCTCGATACCAGGTCGCTCCATCACCATTTGGCGTCCTGAAAGTCTCGCGTCAGAGAGCGATCATGACCGAAGGCAAAGGCTTCGGAGGATCGCCGTCGGCGCGAGGCGACTTGCACAGCGCACCGACGGCGGGTGATCTACGACCGGGGACTACCAGGCGTAGGCCTCCGGCGCAGGCTTCGACCCGTTCGGCCCCGGCGCCGGGAACAACTCGTCCAACTTCGCCAACACATCCGCGTCCAGCTTCAACTCGGCGGCACGCAACGAGTTGTCCAACTGCTCCCCGGTCCGCGGCCCGATGATCGGCGCGGTGACCCCGTCCTGGTGCAGCAACCAAGCCAGTCCGACGTTGGCCGGGTCCTCCCCCAGATCGGCGCACAGCTTCTCGTACGCCTCAACGGACTCCTGGTGCCGCGACAGCACCTTCTGCTGGTGCTCGGCCAACGACCGCGACGCGGCGCCCTCGCGCTGCTTGCGCAGCACACCGCCCAGAAGCCCGCCCTGCAGCGGCGACCACGGGATCACGCCCAGGCCGTAGTGGCGGGCGGCGGGCAGGACTTCGAGCTCCACCCAGCGGTTCATCAGGTTGTAGATCGACTGCTCCGACACCAGCCCGAGGAAGCCGCGGGTGCGCGCGGCCTCGGCGGCCTGGGCGATGTGCCAGCCGGCGAAGTTCGACGAGCCGAAGTAGATGACCTTGCCCTGCTGCCGCAGGACGGAGAACGCCTCCCAGATCTCGTCCCACGGCGTGTCCCGGTCGACGTGGTGCATCTGGTAGAGGTCGATGTAGTCGGTCTGCATGCGCTTCAACGAAGCGTCACAGGCGCGGCGGATGTTCAGGGCCGACAGCTTGGTCTCGTTCGGCCAGTCGCCCATGCTGCCGTACAGCTTGGTGGCGATGACGGTGCGTTCGCGACGGGTGCCGCCCTGCGCGAACCAGCGGCCGATGATGTTCTCGGTGACGCCCTCGCCCTTCTTCCAGCCGTAGACGTTGGCCGTGTCGAAGAAGTTCAGGCCGTGTTCGTGGGCGCGGTCCATGATCGCGTGGCTGTCGGCCTCGGAGGTCTCGGGACCGAAGTTCATCGTGCCGAGGCACAGGCGGGAGACGGACAGGCCACTGCGACCGAGCTGGGTGTACTCCATGCCATTCACCCTGCCTCCAAAAAACCGCTGTCGCCACGTGGAGCTGCTCCAGCTACTCCCATTCCCACCTGATGCCGTGGACGTGGCCCGCCTGGGCCTCGTGCACCACCATGTGCGTCGAGGCGGTGGTGCCGATCCAGAGTTCACCGGTGCCGACCACTGGAGCGTCGGGGGCGGAGCGGGTGAAGCTGGTGCAGCGCACCGGAACGGCGTCCGGGTGGAACTCCACCTCCAGGACGTACTCACGCAGCGCGCGGACGAACGTGCGGTCGGCCGACGAGCTGTCGGCGCCCGGAGAGGCCGTCATCCGCAGGTCGATCAACGCCGTGTCGCCCGCGCGCAGCACGCGGTCGAGGATGACCTCGGCGACGATCAGCTTGTTCTCCTCGTCGCGGCGGACGCGGCCGATGCGGCACGACTTGAGGGCGATGATGTCGCCCGCGGACAGGTCGGTCTCGTCGGCGGTCTTCGAGACGAGGATGCGGTCGACGCCGTCGTCGAAGGCCTCGATCACCGCGCTGGAGCGCATCTCCACCTCGCGGCGGTCCGGGCCGATCACCACCAGGTCCCGCACGGCCAGGTACTTCGCCGGTGCGGCGGTCAGCTGGTCCACGCGGGAGATGGCGCGGCCCAGGTCGAGCGCCGCCTCCTGCCAGATGCCCTCCAGGGCGGCCACCCGTTCGACCCAGCGGCCGCGGGGGCGTCGCTCGCCCAACTGGCCCGTCAACGTGCCCGGGTCGACCCCCAGGACCTCTTCGAGCACGGCCACGGCGTGCAGCGACTCCGGGCGTTCGGGACGGCTGCGGCCGCGGCGCCAGTACGACAGCGTCGACAGGCTCACCTGCACGCCGCGCGCCTCCAGGTGGTGCTGGATCCGCTCCAGGCTGAGGCCGCTCGCCTCCACCGCCCGCGTCAGCTCGTCAGCGAAACCCGCCACTCCCCAATGCTACGGGCAGTGATCAAATCCGGCCCGGCCAACCACGACGTGTGCCTGAAAACGGTTTACAACACAGTTTTGACAGTATTGACTTTTGAAGTTTCGAACCTGTTATCCGAAGCACATGTCGAGTTAGTTTCTTGGTGTTCCCCAGTTCATTCCCTGCCAGGAGGAACCCATGGCTCTTCGGCGTCATGTCGCCATCGCGGCGGCATTGGGCATCGCTTCCACGGCGATGTGGACGCCCTCCGCGATCGCTGAGGAAGCGGTGCTGCCCGGCGCCGGCGTCCAGGCGGTCGAGGGCAGCTACATCGTGGTCCTGAAGGACGGCGCGCGCACCCCTGCCAGCGCGTTGGCGTCCCGCTACCAGGGCACCGTCAAGCACACCTACAGCGCCGCGCTGAACGGGTTCTCGGTCACCGGGATGTCCGAACGCCAGGCTCGCCGCCTCGCGGCCGACCCGGACGTGCAATTCGTCGAACGGAACACGTTCGCCACGATCCAGGCGACGCAGACCAACCCTGTGTGGGGTCTCGACCGGATCGACCAGGCGAACCTGCCGCTCAGCAAGTCCTACACCTACCCGAACACCGCGTCGAACGTGACGGCGTACGTTCTCGACACCGGAATCAGGAAAACGCATTCCGAATTCGAGGGCCGCGCTACCGACGGTTATGACTTCATCGACAACGACTCCGTCGCGCAGGACTGCCAGGGCCACGGCACGCACGTCGCCGGCACGGTCGGTGGCAAGACCTACGGCGTCGCGAAGAAGGCCAAGCTCGTCGGCGTCCGCGTCCTCGACTGCAACGGCAGCGGCGCGTGGGACGGCATCATCCGCGGCATCGACTGGGTGACGGCCAACGGCAAGAAGCCCGCCGTCGTCAACATGAGCCTCGGTGGCAGCGGCACGAACAGCTCGCTGGAGAACGCGGTCCGCCGCTCGATCAGCGCGGGCTTCACCTACGTCCTCGCGGGCGGCAACAGCGGCCAGGACGCCTGCAACTTCACCCCGGCCCGCACGCCGGAGGCGATCACGGTGGGCGCGTCCGACCGTGCGGACAAGCGGTCGATCTGGACCGCCGGCTCGTCGAACTGGGGCAGGTGCCTCGACATCTGGGCTCCGGGCAGCGACATCGTCTCCGCCTCGCACAGCACGGACACCGGCACGCGGTCCATGGGCGGCACGTCGATGGCCTCCCCGCACGTGGCCGGAGCGGCCGCGCTCTACCTGAGCGCGAACCCGTCCGCGACGCCCGCCCAGGTGCGCAGCGCCCTGGTCGGCGCCGCCACGCCGAACAAGCTGACCGACATCAGGACGGGTTCGCCGAACCTGCTCCTGAAGGTCTAGGAACCTGCCGTCGCCGCCCCCCTGCAGCGGCGACGGCCATCCTGGGCGCCCTTGATGCCACGGCCGAATGCGGCTCGGCCAGAGCATCGTTCCGACTGGGGGCGCTTGCGGTGGGGGTGGGTGTTGGGGCTATTCGCCAGACCCCCCCACTCCCAAGA